>NZ_CAMCBS010000016.1 GCF_945873075.1 uncultured Moraxella sp.
TCACCGTTTTTGTCAGCTTTATCGTCGCTCCCCATGCGGGAGCGTGTGTTGAAACTCCAATTCTGCACGCAGGGCAAGCGCCAAGCCGTAGTCGCTCCCCATGCGGGAGCGTGTGTTGAAACAAACTCCACGCCGTAAAGTTTTTCAAGTAGTTCGTGTCGCTCCCCATGCGGGAGCGTGTGTTGAAACCTGGCGTATTTCACGCTACACCAACAAACCACGAACGTCGCTCCCCATGCGGGAGCGTGTGTTGAAACAAGGCTAACGATGTCATAAGGCGTTTAATCGTAAGTCGCTCCCCATGCGGGAGCGTGTGTTGAAACAAGATAGTTAATCTTGGTATCTTCTAGCAAGTCATGTCGCTCCCCATGCGGGAGCGTGTGTTGAAACAAAGACGGTACTATCCGAACGCAGTCACGCAACCGGTCGCTCCCCATGCGGGAGCGTGTGTTGAAACAAAAAATCGATAAAACCTATCTTTGCTACTACGGTCGCTCCCCATGCGGGAGCGTGTGTTGAAACATAATCACCTGTGATGCGGTAGTGGCGGTTTTTTGGTCGCTCCCCATGCGGGAGCGTGTGTTGAAACTCTAGCCTTGCCCGTACTACGATTGAACAAACAGGTCGCTCCCCATGCGGGAGCGTGTGTTGAAACAGCATATCAGCCAATTCTTTGACCATGACAGCGACAGTCGCTCCCCATGCGGGAGCGTGTGTTGAAACGCCTGCCGATAGCTTATTTGGCTTGATTTTTTGCAGTCGCTCCCCATGCGGGAGCGTGTGTTGAAACTTTTTGCTTGAGCTTGTCTTTTCTGCTCTTAGCCATGTCGCTCCCCATGCGGGAGCGTGTGTTGAAACAGTAACAATCAAAAAAGCCTTTAATTACAAGGGGTCGCTCCCCATGCGGGAGCGTGTGTTGAAACATGGATTATGCTATCGCCTACAACACAATCCAGTAGTCGCTCCCCATGCGGGAGCGTGTGTTGAAACTAAAATTTTGGGCATTGTAATAGTTAGTACGTATAGTCGCTCCCCATGCGGGAGCGTGTGTTGAAACTAATAAATGTATGTACTTTATGTATACATTATTGTAGTCGCTCCCCATGCGGGAGCGTGTGTTGAAACTGATGACGAGCTAGGCGAATACCAATCGGCAGTTAGTCGCTCCCCATGCGGGAGCGTGTGTTGAAACACCGTAAGGAGAATTGGAAAGGTTTTATCCAATGTCGCTCCCCATGCGGGAGCGTGTGTTGAAACAACGGTATCAGCTTTTTCGCCATGTAGAGTTTTCCGTCGCTCCCCATGCGGGAGCGTGTGTTGAAACACAATGGGTATCAGCCAAATACCTGTGTGATACTGGTCGCTCCCCATGCGGGAGCGTGTGTTGAAACACCACGATAACGCCCGCACACCGCCCAATGGCAAGTCGCTCCCCATGCGGGAGCGTGTGTTGAAACTTGCCTGTACATTCTTCTCCATTTTGTTATTTGACGTCACTCTCCGTGCGAGAGTGTGTGTTGAAACAACCAACAACTACAAGGACAGTTGGGTGAATTGGAGTCACCCTCCATGCGAGAGTATGTGTTGAAACCTTTTGTTGGCAAAGCTGACGACCCCCCCCCTTCGTCACCCTCCACGCGAGGGTGTACTTGTCATAAGCAAGCACCTCAGCGATGGTTTTGGGTTTGATTGCTTTAGGTTTGGTTAATTCCATAAACCGAGCAATATCATCCAAAATCATCCACAATAAGCATTTGTAAATCAAACAATACTTATTGTGGCAAGTCGTTGAAAGGCTAAGTGTGCTAATGCGCAATTATCCACACTTTTATAAATCTTACAACATAATCAACCAATTATCATTGAGCCACTGCGCAAGTGTCGCCAAATTATCCGCCTTGATATCATCGATAGAGAGTGCATCGCCTGCGACCATCGTTGCTAGTAGCTTGGTTTCGCTATTGCTTAGGCAGATGCATTCGCCATTGATATACCACTGATTTGCCACATGAACAAAGCGACACGCAGGGTTGAGCGCTAGGCACTCGCCATCGCTTAGGCGTGATTTTAGCTCAGTGGGGCTAAGTTCATCTTCAAAGGCAAGCAGTTCATATTGACGCTTGCTAACCAATTCGGCGATAGCATCACGCACGACTTCATCGCCAAGCGGTGAATTGATAAAATCAACCAGCGTCTGCTTCATCGCAGTAATGCTGTCATGGCTTAATTCAAACGCATCATCTTGCTTGGCTTGTGGCAGTGTCAGCACACGAAACAGCTTGCTGTGATTGGTGGCGACATCGGCGACTTCATCAATGATTTGCACTAGATTTGGACGGCGAAACCCAAATGAAAAAGTCAAGCAGTCATTTTGGGCGATACCATGATGGCTTAGCCCCGGCGGTACATACAGCACATCACCAGCTTCTAGCACTTCATCAAAAATAATCTCGCCCATATCATCGAGTAGGCGAATCGGCTGGTCGGGGACAAATGGCGTATTGGCATCGCACATTTTGCCAAGTAGCCAACGACGCTCGCCAAAGCCTTGAGCCAAAAACACATCATATTCATCATAATGTGCACCGACCGAGCCACCTTGTGGTGCGACCGAGACCATGATGTCATCTTGTTGCCATTTTGGGATAAAATCAAAATGCGACCACATCTCACCAAGCTCAGGCGACCATTGTTCCAAATTCTGTACCAAAATCGTCCACAGCGTCGGCGCTTGGTCAATGTCCTGCTCGCTAAGCGGTGATTGCTTGAGCGACCATTGGTCGGGATTGGTGTCATCTTGGCTAATCAAGCGTGCTGATACGCCATCTTCGAGCGCAAGCCCAAGTACATCTTCAGGCTCAAACATCCCTGCCAGTGCAGGCAAGCCTTGCTTAATTAGTAGCGGTTTTTTTTGCCAATATTCCGCCAAAAAAGTCTCGGCGCTCATGCCATCAGGCAAGCAATAATCAATCGTGTGTGTCATTGGATTTCCAAAAAAAGTTGTTCATCGTTTAACTGTGATGGGTTTAACCACGATAGTTTAACAACTTTTTATCCCAAAACCAATCATTAACCAATGATTGACGCCAATTAACCGCATTATCTTGCTTGCTGATTGGCGTGGGATTTTGGTAAATGTCAAAATTGGTAGATTGCCAAGATAATTTGGTGGTAAATTGGCAGGAATTTCTTTATAATAAAACAATTTTTTAACGAGATTTGTGCGATGGCACACGATAAGGGTTGTTATGTCTGATTTGAATGAATTTAGTGCAGATGAGCTGTCTGAGCATGAATTTGAATACACCATGAGCGAAAATGGCGAGCTGACACAGGCGGACATTGCGGCGTTGTACGCTGAGCTTAGTGAAGCAGAGCAGTCGCTGGTGACGATTCGTGATTTTATCCGTTTTGTGGTGACTAAGCTTCGCCAATATGATGTGGTGGTGGCGCAGGGTACGACGGATGAATTTGCTGAAGCGGCGGCGATTGTGCTACATTCATTGTCACTTGAGTGGTCGGCTGATGAGCAAATCTTGGACTGCAAGCTCACGCCAAGCGAAAAACAAGAAGTCCTAACGCTGCTATCTGAGCGTATCATTCAGCGTAAGCCACTCAGTTATTTGATTAATTTGGCATATTTCTGTGGTTTGCCGTTTTATGTCGATGAGCGTGTGCTGATTCCACGCTCGCCGATTGCTGAGCTGATTAATCAGCAGTTTTATCCGTATTTTGATGTCGATGATGCACGCAAGAATAAGTTTTTTGACCATGGTTTAGAAGAAAAACAGCTTGCTGCCCCTGAGCGTATTTTGGATTTGTGCACAGGTTCAGGCTGTATCGCCATTGCGCTTGCCAAGGCTTTCCCTGATGCCAATGTAGATGCGACTGATATTGATAAAGATGCCCTAGAAGTGGCATGGACGAATGTTGAGCACCATGAGCTTGAACATCAGGTGAATCTGCTTGAGTCGGATTTGTTCGCCAAAATCCCTGCTGAGAATCAATATGAGCTGATTGTCACCAACCCGCCTTATGTCGATGCAGCGGTGATGGCAGAGTTGCCACCTGAATTTTTGCACGAGCCTGAGCACGCGTTGGCAGCAGGTCAAGACGGCTTGGATTTGGTGCACCAAATCTTGCATGATGCGTCTGATTATCTGACTCGTGATGGCTTACTGGTTTGTGAAGTCGGCGACAGTGAATGGGCATTGCGTCAAGCTTATCCTGAGATTCAGTTTGAATGGCTAACCTTCGAAAAAGGTGGCAGTGGTGTATTTGCCATCAGCTGTGAAGAGCTGCTCGAATATCGTGAAGATTTTGCTCGTCAAGTTGAGCGTGTCAAAGGGCAGGGCTAATCATGGCAGGCAATAGTATCGGACAAGTATTCACCGTCACCACCTGTGGCGAGTCGCATGGTGTGGGCTTGATGGCAATCGTCGATGGTGTCCCACCGGGGCTGTCGCTGTCGGCAGAAGATTTGCAAATCGAGCTTGACCGCCGAAAGCCCGGCACATCCAAGTTCGCCACTCAGCGTAAAGAACCTGATGAAGTCGAAATCATCTCAGGGGTGTTTGAAGGTAAAACCACAGGTACGCCGATTGGACTGCTAATCCGCAATACCGACCAAAAATCCAAAGACTACGGCAATATCGCCAATACTTTTCGCCCCAATCATGCCGACTATGCCTATACGATGAAATATGGCTTTCGTGATTATCGTGGCGGCGGTCGCTCATCGGCTCGTGAGACGGCGATGCGTGTGGCGGCAGGGGCGATTGCCAAAAAATATTTGGCAGAAAAATTAGGCATCGTCATCCGTGGTCATGTCACCCAAATCGGCACCGAAAAGGCGAATAAGCTTGACTGGAGTGAAGTGCCAAATAACCCATTTTTTTGTGGCGATGTAGATGCTGTGCCACGCTTTGAAGCGCTAGTGACTTCATTGCGTGAACAAGGGACAAGCTGCGGTGCTCGTCTTGAGATTTTTGCCGAAAATGTCCCTGTAGGTCTTGGTGAGCCTGTCTTTGATCGACTAGATGCTGACATTGCCCATGCGATGATGAGTATCAATGCGGTCAAGGGGGTTGAGATTGGCGATGGCTTTGCCGTTGCTGAACAGTTTGGTCATGACAGCCGTGATGAGCTGACCCCTGATGGCTTTACCGCCAATCATGCAGGGGGTATTCTGGGCGGTATCTCAAGCGGTCAGACGATCAAAGTTGCCATTGCACTCAAGCCCACTGCTAGTATCACCACCGCAGGCAAGACCATCAACCTACAAGGCGAAGCGGTTGATGTCATCACCAAAGGTCGCCATGATCCTTGTGTGGGTGTGCGAGCAACACCGATTGCCGAAGCGATGCTAGCGATTGTGCTGATGGATCACTATCTACGCCATCGTGCCCAAAATGCCGATGTTGTGCCACCGCTTAAGCCGATTGCTTAACCTGATTAAACCACAAACAAAGCATCGTGTTTGTGGTTTTTTTGACTAGCTTGATAACTTTTTTGATAAGGATAACAAGGATAAAGCAATGACCCCTGCGATTAATTTATTAAAAAAACAAAAAATTCCACATAGTGTGCATGAGTACGAGCACGATAGTACACGCCAAGATTTTGGGCTTGAAGCCGCCGAAGCATTGGGCTTAAGCGTAGATGAAGTGTTCAAGACTTTGCTTGTGACTGATGGTGCGACCTATTTTGTGGCGATTTTGCCGGTTAATCATAAATTAAATCTCAAAAAAGTCGCAACTGCATTCAAGGTCAAAAAGCTACAAATGGCAGACCCAAAAGATGCCGAACGCATCACAGGCTATATCGTCGGTGGCATTAGCCCAATTGCGCAGAAAAAACGCCTAAAAACCATCATCCATATATCAGCCACCGCATTTGACAAAATCTACATCAGTGGCGGTCGTCGTGGCTGTGATATTGGCATTGCCCCCGATGATTTGGCAGGTGTGCTGTCGGCGACATTTTGTGATGTGATTGACTAATTATCCCATCGATGCTGATTGGCTTGTCAATTGTAAACGGATGTAAATTTTTGTGGCGATTGGTGGTTTTGCGTATCGTGTTCGTAGTGGACTATTGAGTTTTATCACCAATCTATTTAATATGGCAATCCTGCAAACTGTGCGGATGCGACAGCTTGTGCAGAAAAATTTGATACAGTTTTTGGCGGTTTGCCGTTATTTTTTTTTAGGATATAGTTATGAAAAAGATTTTTGGTGCAGCGATTTTGGCAGCGGTTGCGATGACAGGCTGTGCAACCAGCACAGGCACAACAGGTGCAACAACGACTGCAGGTGATGCAGCGGCAATCGGCGTAGGCACAGCGACCAATGTTGGCATGGCGATTTTTCAACAAGCGGTTGATGCCAAATGCCGTACCGAGCTAAACAACCAAACCATCTACAAGACAGCAACTTTGGTGCTAACCAGCGACCAAAAAACCGCACTAGAAAATAACATCTGTGGCTGTGTCAGCGAAAAAGCACCACAAAGCGTCACCATCACCGAAGTGGCTCAAGCGGCAGTTAGCCCTGCAGCTCGCACCCAAGTAGTCGCATCAGCGGTAGCCAAGACCATCAATGCGTGTGCAACCAGCTTTTTGGCTAAATAACTCATTGGGGCAAATTTAGCATCAGCCCCAATGGGCCAATCATCGATGAATGGGTGTGCATTGGGGCTTTTGTTTACTTTTGTAAGAACTGTGCTATAATTGTAAAACAGATTGGCAAAAAGCAGCTAAGCTTCTTTCGGCATGTCAGCAAACTAGGCAGGTTTGTTACTTGAATCACAATGGGAAATGGTTTTGCAAAATTTAAAGTACAACAGCCTGTATTTACGATACTACTTACGATACTTGGGAATGATGCTGACCATGACAGCGCTTGTTGCTTGTGATGGCCGGGTGATGACAGACCAATCAGTGCATCACGATGATGCTATCAATGCAAAAGTAGTAGCTGCACCAAGTGCTGATCGTAGTCTTGCGACGCGCAACTCTGTCGATGTCTGCCCAAGGCTGATCCAAAAGCGTGTTGATAGCACTCAGACTGTACGCCAAGAGAGCATCTCAGAGCGTTCGTGCGATTATTTTATTTATCCAAAAATTGGTGATTCGGTATCGGTGAGTGTCACCAATGATAGTATGAAGCCAAGCTTGATCATGCCAAGATATTTTGATTTTGCTAATGGTACTTATCGTGTGATTGATAGTGGGCGTCATGTGATTCGAGTTGAGTATGACGCCATCAGCACCAAGCCTGATGTGCTTGATTTTACCATCGAAGTGACCATTGTGCCTGCTTCATAGGTGATAGTTATTTAATCATAGCAATAAAAAATCCCTTAATCTAACTTTAAGGGATTTTTTATTGCTATGATTTGGTTTACTTTTGTTTTTGCACTTTTTTCATAGCTTGCTTTTGTGCAGGCTTAGTTGCTTTCTCTGGTAGCGCTTTTTTGGTCTGTTTTGTAGCTTGCTTATTCACTTGTTTTTTAGTTGTCGTTTTTTTGACTTGCTTTTTGGCGGTCTGTTCAGTTTTTGGCTTGACTGGTTGCTGTGTTTGCGGTGCTGCCATCGCAGTCATGGTAAATGCTGATAAAGTTGCTGCAAGAATGAGTTTTTTTACATGGAAAGTCTCCAAAAAAATTAAAATTAACAAAATCAAATAGATAGTATCAACTATTGATAAATCTTGTCTATTCTGTTGATGTGACTATTAAACCAAAAATGCGTTTTGCAATTATGTGAGTTTACGGTTGCTTTGGATGGGTTTGTGGTGTGTTTTGTAAATGATATTGCTTATTATTTATTTTTAGCAATACAAGGATGTATAGCGCCATGATGACAATTTTTCGCATCGATAACAAATCATAAAAATTTAATCATCGACTTTTTGCTTGTTTCTTGCTAAAGTGCAAAGGAAATTTTAACTGGTATTACTTATGACTTTTCAAACTTTTTATCGCAGTGCCTTGAGTGCAAGTGTAGTATTGATTTTGGCATCTTGTGCTTCGCAACCATCGACACAACGTACGCCAATCAAAGTCGTGCAAGCCGATACGCCAAAACCTGTCATTGTCCAAGAAACTCGTCAAGTTGTCGTACAACCTACTCAGCCGAGCACCCAAAAGCCAAGCCAAGCCTATTACGCTAGTTTTGATGAGTGGCGCAATGATTTTCTTAGCCGTGCATCCGCCAAAGGTGTAGGCTCGGCAACGCTCAATCGCATGATGGCAAATGCCAGTCTAAATCAACGAGTCATTGACCTTGACCGCAGCCAAGCGGAATTTACCAAAATGCCGTGGGAATATGTCGAGTCGGCAGCTTCATCAACTCGTATCAGTCAAGGTAAATCAAAGCTGAGTGAAAATTATAGTGTGCTTGCATCGGCAGAGAATATGTATGGTACATCAAAAGAAATCACGACCGCGATTTGGGGCATGGAGTCGTCATTTGGTGCGGCGACAGGTTCGATGGATTTGGTGAATGCGTTATCAAGCTTGGCTTATGATGGTCGTCGCCGTGAATTTGCCGAAAACCAGTTGCTTGCTATGGCGACTATGGCAGATCGTGGCGATGTATACCTATCTCAGCTAAAAGGCTCATGGGCAGGCGGTATGGGGCATACGCAGTTTATCCCAACGACATGGCTTAGCGAAGGTGTTGATGGTAATGGTGATGGGCACAAAGACCCTTGGAACTCTGCCGATGCACTAAGCTCAACAGCAAGCTATCTGGGCAATGCCGGCTGGGTGCGTGGTCTTGCGCCATTTTATGAAGTGCGACTACCGTCAGGCTTTGATTATACGCTACTCAATAGCGGTAAGCGTAGCCTAGATGCATGGAAAAGTGCAGGGCTAAGTGCCGTCGGTGGCGAAAGCTTTGGCGGTAATCATGAAGCTGAACTGTGGCTACCTGCAGGCAAAAATGGCCCAGCGCTGCTTTTAACCAAAAACTTTGATGTTATCAAGGTGTATAATAACTCATCAAGCTATGCACTTGGTGTAGCACTACTTGCCAAGCGTATGGCGGGCGGTAGCGGTATCGTGCAGTCATGGCCACGAAACGAACAGCCATTATCTCGCACGCAGGTACAAACTTTGCAGCGCAAACTGACCGAACTGGGCTATGACACAGGCGGTGTCGATGGCGTGGCAGGTGCTAATACTCGCAAGGCTTTTGCTCGTTGGCAGTCGGCAAACGGTCAAATCCCTGATGGCTTTATCAGCCAAAACACGGCAAGTAGCTTGATTTGGTAAGCTTGGCTTAAGACAAAAAGAGAATGCAGTGCGTTCTCTTTTTTTATGAGTTTTGTCATCTTTGGGGTTTTAAAATCCGCCTTTTATCCCCATAATTCACCATAATTCACTCATCTCATCAGAAAAAAAACCATGCGACAACCAACCACCCGAGCCGACATTCAGACCAATCAACTTGCCAAACAACTGCAAGATGAGGCCCAGCTAACAGGTGTCAATGCGTCAGGCACACAAATTAGTAGCCAAGCCTTTGATATGGTGACAGAATTTGAGCCATCAGGCGACCAGCCGACCGCCATTGCTAGCCTTGTCAAGGGCGTGGAGTCAGGCATGACAGGGCAACTACTGCTTGGCGTGACAGGCTCTGGCAAGACCTATACGATGGCAAAGGTCATCGCCGAGTGCGGACGACCTGCGATTATCATGGCGCATAATAAGACTTTGGCAGCACAGCTGTATGGCGAGTTTAAGGCGTTTTTTCCGCACAATGCCGTAGAGTATTTTGTCAGCTATTATGACTATTATCAGCCCGAAGCTTATGTGCCTGCGAGCGATACATTTATTGAAAAAGACAGTGCCATCAATGACCACATTGACCAGATGCGACTATCCGCCACGCGAGCACTGCTTGAGCGTCGTGATGCGATTATCATTGCATCGGTGTCTGCCATTTATGGCTTGGGCGACCCCGAAAGCTATCTAAAAATGCTGCTGCACATCGTGGTGGGTGATCGTGTGGATCGCAATGCCATCATCAAGCGACTGGTGGAACTACAATACGAGCGTAATGAGCTGGACTTTGGGCGAGGTACTTATCGCATTCGTGGTGAGACTTTGGATATTTATCCTGCTGAAAGTGAGTCGTTGGCGGTGCGTATTGCGATGTTTGACGATGAAGTGGAAAAAATTTCATGGTTTGACCCCTTGACAGGCAAGGCAATCAAGTCCGTGCCACGCATTACCATTTATCCAAAATCGCACTATGTCACGCCCAAAGACAAGCTCATGGAAGCATCCGAGACCATCAAAGCTGAGCTTGCCGAGCGGTTGGAATATTTTCGTGCCAATGATAAGCTGATAGAGGCACAGCGTATCAAAGAGCGGACGCAGTATGACCTTGAGATGATTCAGCAGCTTGGCTATTGTAATGGTATTGAGAACTATTCTCGTCATCTATCAGGCAGACCGGCTGGTGAAGCACCGCCGACTTTGTTTGACTATATCCCGCCTGACGCACTGCTATTTATTGACGAAAGTCATGTCACCGTACCGCAGATTGGGGCGATGTATAAGGGTGATAGAAGTCGCAAAGAGACGCTGGTGCAGTATGGTTTTCGCCTGCCTAGTGCGATGGACAACCGCCCGATGAAGTTTGAAGAATGGGAGCGTATTGCCCCATCGACCATCTATGTGTCCGCCACGCCTGCCCAGTACGAGCTTGAAAAATCCGAACAAATCGTCGAGCAAGTGGTGCGTCCCACAGGACTGGTTGACCCTGTGCTAGAAATACGCCCTGTACTGACACAAGTGGATGATGTGCTGGGTGAGATTAACCTGCGTAAGGCGGTGGATGAACGAGTGCTGATTACCGTACTGACCAAACGCATGGCGGAAGATTTGACCAGTTATCTTAAAGAATACGGCATTAAGGTCGCCTATCTACATTCGGATATTGATACCGTCGAGCGGATGAAAATCATCCACGAGCTGCGCACAGGTGTGCATGATGTACTGGTGGGGATTAACCTGCTGCGTGAGGGGCTGGATATGCCTGAAGTGAGCTTGGTGGCGATTTTTGATGCGGACAAAGAAGGCTTTTTGCGTTCGGAGCGTTCGCTCATTCAGACCATTGGGCGTGCCGCTCGCCATGTCAATGGCAAGGCAATCCTATATGCTGATAGCATCACGCCGAGTATGCAACGAGCGATGGAAGAAACCGAACGCCGCCGTGCTAAGCAAATCGCCTACAATACCGAGCATGGCATCATCCCAAAATCCGCCACTCGCCAAATCACTGATAAGATTGATACAGGTGATGATGAAAATACCGAAGTGGTGCGCATTGTGCTGTCTGAAGCACTGCAAGGTGTGGACGAAAGTATTTTGCATTCGCCCAAATTACTTGCCAAAGAAATCGCTCGCCTAGAAAAACAAATGCAAGCACTCTCCCGAGAGCTAAAATTTGAAGAAGCGATGAAAGTGCGTGATACGATGCTTGCGTTAAAAGAGTTGATGGTGAAGTAAAAATAATGGTAAATTAAAAGCTAAATAATGCTAATTTTACCCAAATTGAAACATCAATACGCCCTAATTGTGCTACAATAAAATCATAGGTGATAAAATGGAGATAGCTATGTTACAAGCTCATTGTATTACGCTTAATTTACCGATAGAACAGGGTGTTATTACTGTGCCACAATGGTGCTTGGATAAATATCATCTTGATGATGGCGTGCAAGTGCAGATTAAAATTGAATTACTTGGGCAATCTGAAATCACAAACAATATTAGCGATACGGTTGCTCGTGTTGGTGGGCTGTTAGCACCGCACATCAAAAAACCATTAACACTAGATGAAATGAATGCAGGTATTGCTCAGTATTTTTCGGCACAATCAAATGGAAATTAAAGTGCTATGATTTCATTAGATACCAATGTATTGGTGAGATTTTTGACCCAAGATGATATGTCCCAATATTTGACAGTGGCTCAATTATTAACCCATCTTGAAAAAGACAATCGGCAGGCTTTTGTGTCTTTATTGGTGGTTATAGAAATTAATTGGGTGTTGGGATTTAGCTATCGTTTGGAGCGTGTGCAGATTATTGAGGCATTACTTGCTTTGATGGAATTGCCCATGCTTAATTTTGAGCATTCACAAAAACTCAAAGCATGCCTACAAAACGCTCGGCAAAATACCTTTGATTTATCTGATTTACTCATTGCCTTAAAGTCATCAGAGCACGATGCTTTACCTGTCATGACTTTTGATAAAAAAGCCAGCAAAGCACAAGGATTTGTCTTGCTAACCCAAGCTTTTGACCAAGCGATATGACCATCGAAACCCACCCACTTGCCCCATTTACCCCACCTAATGCCAAAGTGCTGATTTTGGGCAGTTTCCCACCGCCACAGATGCGCTGGAAAATGCCATTTTATTATCCCAATTTTAATAATGATTTTTGGCGGATTATGGGCTTGGTATTTTTTGATAATAAAGATAAATTTATCAATACAACGGACAAAAGCTTTTATCAAGATAAAATTGAGCAGTTTCTTAACCGTACAGGCATCGCCATCAGCGATACCGCTTATCAAGTCAAACGCCTACAAAATAACGCATCGGATAAATTCTTAGAAGTCATCACACCGATGGATGTTGCGGGTATTTTGGATAAATTACCCAATTGCACAAGCATCATCACCACAGGCGAAAAAGCTACGCAAATTTTATGTGATCGTTATTTAAATCCCAATCAAGCATTACCAAAAGTCGGACAATCGGTGGATTTGATGATAAATGGTAAAGCCATCACCTTGTACCGCCTGCCGTCATCATCACGGGCATATCCGATGAGCCTTGAGAAAAAAGCAATGGCTTATCGGCAGGTACTTGGTCGGCTTGCGTTGGTTTCTGATTGTGTTTGATGGTGCATGAGCAAGTGGCAAAAGCGGTTTGTTCCCACCCAAAATTTTGCTAAAATAACCATCATTTATTCCCAAAATTTCTTAGTCAATTAAAAACATCAAACAGGATTTTGTTATGTCACAGTTTTTTGAGCGTCTGACAGCAGAGCAAAAACAAGCACTTGCCAAGATTCCCACACCATACTACCTACTCGATGAACGAGCGATTATTGACAATCTTATCATCACCGACAAGCTGTGCCAAGACAGCGGTGCGAAGGCATTGCTTGCACTCAAATGCTTTGCTACTTGGGGCGTGTTTGATGCGATGAAGCCCTATCTGCACGGCACGACATCGTCATCGCTCAAAGAAGTCCGTCTAGGTAAAGAATGCTTTGGCGGCGAAACGCACGCTTATAGTGTGGCGTATAGTGAGCATGAGATTGATGAAGTGCTCGAGTATGCCGATAAGATTATTTTTAATTCATTTAATCAATTGGTACGCTTTGGCAAAAAAGCTGCCGCCAAAAACATCCCTGTGGGTCTGCGTCTTAATCCACAAACGAGCAATTCATCATTCATCATCGCCGACCCTGCCAGACCCTTTAGCCGACTTGGTGAGCATGATGTCGATGCTATCATGGCGGTGGCGGATAGCATCAGCGGTGTGATGATTCATAATAACTGCGAAAATGCTGATTTTGAAGCATTTAGCCAAAGCCTTGCGGATATCGAAGGGCGATTTGACAAGCTGTTTCACCGTCTAGAGTGGATTAGCTTTGGTGGCGGTATTCACTTTATCGACCCTGATTATCCCTTAGAAAAATTTTGCAATCGTCTCAAAGAATTTAGCGATAAATACGGCGTGCAGATTTATCTAGAGCCGGGCGAAGCGTCAGTCCATCAAGGAGCAGTGCTGGTGACAAGCGTTCTTGATACACTGCACAATGGCAAGCCTTTGGCGGTGGTGGATGCATCGATTGAAGCACATATGTTAGATTTGCTCATCTATCGTCAGTCATCACCACTTGCCTATGTCAATGATACGGCGTATGACATCAAAGGTGGTGATTTTGATGGCGTGACAGCCGATGAGACGGCGGTGCGCATCTATGGCAAATCATGCCTAGCGGGGGATATTTTTGGGGATTATACGCTGAATAAACCCCTGCAAATCGGTGATAAAGTCGCCTTTGGCAATGCTGCTGCCTATACGATGGTTAAGAAAAACTGGTTTAATGGCGTGGATATGCCGTCGATTGTCATCATCCGTCAAAGCGGTGAAGTCGTCGTACAGCGACAGTTTGATTATGAGGATTATAAAAACAGCTTGTCATAAATGCAGAATAGCTTATGAATACACCAAAAGTTGAAATCTATCAGATTTTTTATAATGATGCGACCAAATAGTCGCTCGACCCTGATTTTATCCCATTGAATAATACGCACGGTCCAAAACAGTGGTATGAATTTTATCCGATTTTGCAGTTTTTGAACACGCATGACCTTGATGATGATACTTATTATGGCTTTTTGTCACCGAAGTTTTTTGAAAAAACAGGCGTGCTTGGCAAGGATTTGCATCAGTTGATTCAACACCATGCCATCGATGCAAATGGTAATAGTGTGGATGTGTTTTTGTCATCGGTAGGGCATGGTGCACTTGCCTACCATCAAAATTTATTTTATCAAGGCGATCAAGCACACTCTGGACTTTTGGCGTTATCACAGCAAGTTTTGGATCGATTGAATGTTAATATTAATTTAACAAATTTGGTAACAACCAATTACAGCTCTGCATTTTGCAATTATATTGTTGCCAAAAAATCCTATTGGCAGGCATGGCATCAGTTGGCGAATGGGTTTTATCGCTTAGTCGAAGAAGATGAAACTGAGTTTGGGCAGGCTTTGCGAGCCATGACAGACTATGATGGCAATCAAGCGGCGATGCGTACTTTTATCCAAGAACGCTTTGTTGAAGTGATTTTGGCGATGAGTCCGTTTCGGACGATGCCATTTGGTCGAGAATTAACATTATTTCAAGCTGAGTCTCGCTCAGTGCTGGCGCTTTGCCATTTATTTAAAGTCAAATACCAAAACTCAAGCGATCCAACTGATTTGATAGTTTATCAGCGGTTGCGTGAACTGGTTTCATTCACAGCATCGTGATTACACTGCCAAAAAACAGCTTGTCATAAAAATTATCCATATTTGGCATAAAATCATCATCAAACGGTTGAAAATTCGCCAAATACTCGTTATTATTTTATGCTTTGTCAAGCTTATGAGTTTGCATAGGTATTGATGGATTTTGGGTGCATGGATTTTCCTTGAAGTCTTCCTTTTTAATTCATGCATAATATTGATTTTGCTTATCTTTTTAGGCATAAAGGAGGATTTATCATGACTCAACCGAATGTTTTGATTATTGGTGCTGGCGGTGTGGCGCAGGTCGTGGCGCACAAATGTGCGATGGCAAATGATGTGTTTGGCGAAATTCATATCGCATCACGCACCAAAGAAAAATGCGATACCATTGCAACGAGCGTCGCCGAAAAGGGCAGTTTTAAGCGGGATGCGGTATTGCACACGCACGCACTGGATGCACTAGATAGCGATGCGGTGGCGCAGCTTATCCGTGATGCAGACATCCAAATCGTCATCAATGTCGGCTCACCATTTGTCAATATGAGCGTGATGGATGCGTGTATCCAGACGGGTACGCATTATCTGGATACGGCGATTTATGAAGATCCGACCAAGATTTGCGAAGCGCCACCGTGGTATGAGAACTACGAATGGAAAAAGCGTGATGCCTTTAAACAAGCAGGGGCGACAGCGATCTTAGGTGTGGGCTTTGACCCGGGTGTGGTGAATGCTTATGCTCGTTTGGGTGTTGAGTATTTTGATACAGATACTGTAACAGATATTGATATTATTGATATCAATGCAGGCAGTCATGGTAAGTATTTTGCCACCAATTTTGACCCTGAGATTAATTTTCGGGAATTTACCGGCGTCGTTTATTCTTGGCAAAATCGTGCTTGGCAGACCAATCAGATGTTTGAAGTCAAGCGTACCGATGACCTACCTGTAGTCGGCGTCCAAAACAGCTACCTATCAGGGCATGATGAGCTGCATTCATTGCACAAGAACCTAAATGTGCCAAATATCCGTTTTTGGATGGGCTTTGGCGAGCATTATATGAATGTCTTTGGCGTGCTAAAAAACTTAGGCCTATTATCAGAGCAACCTGTCAAAACCGCCGAAGGGCTTGAAGTTGTGCCATTAAAAGTGGTCAAAGCTGTACTGCCTGATCCATCGAGCCTTGCGCCAAATTATAAGGGCAAAACCTGTATCGGCAACAAGGTCAAAGGCAAAAAAGACGGCGTGGATGGCGAGATTTTTATTTATAACATCGCCGATCACGAAGAAGCGTATAGCGAAGTTGGTAGTCAGGGTATCTCTTATACCGCAGGCGTGCCACCGGTTGCAGCGGCGATTTTGATTGCCACTGGTGAGTGGAATGTCGGCACGATGGTCAATGTCGAAGAGCTTGACGCTCGCCCATTTATCAATCTACTAAACCAAATGGGCCTGCCAACTCGTATCATGGATAAAGATGGCGATCGCTTGCTAGAATTTGCCGTATAATCGGTGAAATCCTAGGATGAATCAAACACGCACTTGGGGCAACTTAAGTGCGTTTGTCATCTTTAACCCACTTTTTATGCTATAATAAAAATAATTCATCATACAAAATTCATCTAATAAAAAGGCACGCCATGCGTATTCGCAAACTGTTTAAATTCGAAAATGCTCACATCGTCCGTAACTGCTCATCGGATCGCTGCAAACGCTCCATTCATGGGCATAGCTATCAAGTCGAGCTGATTTTAGAAGCGCATCGATTGGATCATGGGCAGATGGTCTATGATTTTGGGTTATTAAAGGGTAATATCAAAGACATCATCGACAGCTTTGATCATGCCATCACTTTTTGGGATAAAGATGATCCAAGCTATATTGAGGCTTGCAAAGACTTTAGCGCACGCTGGGTGAGCCTACCTGTCTCGCCGTCGGCTGAGCAGTTTAGCCGTGTGATTTTCTTTTGGGTCAATGAAATTTTAAAACAAACCCAAATGCAAAATGGCGAAGCGGATGTTTCGGTGTATTCGGTCATCGTCCATGAGACGGCGACGGGCTATGCGCAGTGCTTTGCCGAAGATATCGTCAATGAACAAATGGGCAAGCTTGAGCTGGCTGACTTTGAATTTAGCGAGCAAGTGAGAGCCGAGTGGAGCGACCCGCAGATGTATGATAAGCTTGTGCGTGGCGAGAAGTTTTATAATCCACAAGTCAGCCTTCAGGTCAAATAACCATGCAGCGCATTTTAGCAAACGAAGCAGATACCCAAAAGCTTGCCGATGAGCTTGCGATGATGGACATCGCAGGCAGTGTGTGGCTGTCGGGGGATTTGGGCGCAGGCAAGACAACCTTGACACGCTATTGGCTACAGGCGCTAGGGCATACCGGTGCGGTCAAAAGCCCGACTTATACGCTCGTTGAGCCTTATCAACTCATGACCAAAGCAGGTGTCAAGCCTGTCTATCATGCGGATTTATACCGTCTTAATGACCCTGAAGAGCTTGATTTTATTGGGTTTTTTGAATATTTTGATGAGCCTAACAGCCTTGTCATCATCGAGTGGGCGAGCCGTGCAGATAGCATCTTGCCGCCGCCTGATGTCACCATCCATCTGACACGACTTGATGATGACACACGCCAAGTGACCATCACCGACCATCGCAATCAACACAAGGGCGCATGATGGTGCAGTCTGCTTTACCGCCTTATCAGATGCTAAGCCCTAATAGCGTCGTCTGTCTGATGTCGCCGACTGCCAGTGGTAAGACGGATTTGGCATTTGAACTATATCAGACAGGGCGATTTGAGCTGATATCGGTGGATAGTGCGCTGATTTATCAAGGTATGGACATCGGCACCGCCAAGCCGACCGCTGATGAGCTTGCCAAATTTCCCCATCATCTGGTGGATATCATCGCACCGACCGAGACTTATAGCGTGGCGAATTTTGTGGCGGATGTGGAGCGACTGATTGATGAGATTCATCAGCGTGGCAAGATTCCGCTACTGGTCGGTGGGACGATGATGTACTACATGGCACTGTTTGATGGCATTTCTAGCGTACCAGAAACCGACCAGTCGGTTCGTGAAAAGGTGAGTCAGTGGCTAAATGATGAAGGCATCGACGCGCTTTATGCTTATCTACAAACGCACGACCCCATCATCTGCCAAAAGCTAAAGCCATCTGACACCCAGCGCATCACCCGTGCGCTCGAAGTGCTACTACAAACCGGTAAGCCAATGAGCCATTGGCAAAATACCCCAAAAGTAGCTCTAAGCCACGACCCAAAATGGCACTGGCACGGCATCATCGTCACCCCTGATCGTGCATGGCTGCATGAGCGTATCGGTCGCAGACTGGATATCATGTGGGCGGATGGCTTTGTGGATGAAGTGATTGCGCTGATTAATAAGTATCCGACGCTGGATGCGGATATGCCATCGATGCGCTGTGTCGGTTATCGTCAGGTGTTTGAGCATCTGTGTCGTATTCGCCACGAGTGCGTGGTCAATCACCCGACGATACATCAGTATTATCAATCAAATTTTGCAAAATTGACAGATGAACAAATCATCGCTGAAATTTCAGCCAATTTTCCAAAAAAATCGACAAAAACCCCGATTAACTTATGGGATTTATCTTGTCAAGATATGAAAAATAAGGCATTATATGCAACAAGGCAATTAGCAAAACGCCAATACACTTGGCTAAAACAACTTGCCTTGATGGATAATCCAACTATAACCAATGTTACAATAGCTTCATTTGATAGCATAGAACAAGTACAAAAGCAATTCTTGCAATCGCACCAACTGTAGGCACAGCCTTTTGCATTGCATGAGCTATTTTATGTGGAGAGTCGTATGTCAAAAGGACAAACCTTGCAAGACCCATTTTTGAACGCTTTGCGTAAAGACCGTATTCCTGTTTCGATTTTTTTGGTCAATGGCATCAAGCTACAAGGTCAAATCGAATCATTTGACCAATATGTCGTATTGCTAAAAAATACCGTTAGCCAAATGGTGTATAAGCACGCCATTTCAACCGTCGTACCAACACGCAACCCACGCACCGAAGGGGGTTCTGCACCGGTATCGGGTGGTTATCAAGGGGGTAATATTGGTGTGATGACCAGCGGTACTTATCAAGGCGGCGGCTTTGAACGCCAAGGCTTTGAGCGTAGCGGTATGGGTTATCAAGGCGGTAGTCGTCCACAAGGTGGCTTTACTCGTACACCGCAGTCAGGCTTTGAACGCCAAGGCTTTGAGCGTAGCGGTATGGGTTATCAAGGCGGTATGGGTGGTATGCAATCAGGCTTTGAGCGTACACCATCAGCAGGCATGGGCTTTGAACGCCAAGGCTTTGACCGTCAAGGCTTTGAAGAGCGTGGCTTTGATGGTAAGTCATTTGAAAATAATGACACACGCAGTTTTAATCGTCAAGGCTTTGATGCCAAAGCGGACGCCAAATTTGACGATGAAGATTACGAAAGCTGATAAACGCTGACTTGTAATCGCTGACTTGATTGTCACACGGTTTTACATTAACTTGCAAATGGATTCAAAAATCTGTTTGCAAGTTTTTTTTTGATTTTTGAGCAAATGTAAAATTTGGTTATCAGGACGAAAATTTGCCAAAATAGCCATCAATCTACACGCAAAATATGCTATCATACAGTTTTTAATTGAATGAATATCAAGCAATTATGACAGATACAGCCCCTGTGATGACGGATTTTATCCAAGATGGTATCAATGCCATTCGCACCGAACAAAAAGCCCTAGATTTATTGATTGGCGAGCTGGATGAGCGATTTACCCAAGCTTGCCAAGTGATTTTGGCGTGCTCAGGTCGTGTGGTGGTGACAGGTATGGGTAAGTCAGGCCATATCGGGCGTAAGATTGCGGCGACTTTTGCATCCACGGGGACGCCGGCGTTTTTTATGCATCCGGGGGAAGCGGGGCATGGTGATTTGGGGATGCTTGTTAAGGGGGATGTGCTGATTGCCATCTCAAACTCGGGCGAGTCTGACGAAATCCGTATGCTACTGCCTGTCGTCAAACAGCTTGGCATTCCGCTCATCAGCATCAGCCGTGATAAGCGGGGCGTATTGCCAAAGTCGGCGGATATTGCTTTGACGCTGGGTCGTTCTGAAGAAGCCTGTCCGCTTGGACTTGCGCCGACATCAAGTACAACGGCGACTTTGGCGCTCGGCGATGCGCTTGCGGTGGCACTGCTGCACGCGCGCGGCTTTACCAGTAATGATTTTGCCTTGTCGCATCCTGCTGGCGCTTTAGGTCGCAAATTATTGACTCGTGTCCAAGATGTGATGCATACAGAAAATCTGCCTATTATCAAAGATACAGCGAGTCTCAATGATACCTTGCTAGTGATGACAGGTGGTCGCCTAGGTCTTGCGGTCGTTGTCGATGACGCGGATAAAGTGGTGGGGATTTTTACCGATGGCGATTTACGCCGTAAGCTTGCGCAAAATACCGATTTGTCCGCACAAATTGGACAGCTGATGACTAAGTCACCAAAAAGCACCACGAGCCAAATGCGTGCATCTGATGCGCTGACTGTGATGAACGAAAATGCCATCAGCCAACTGCTCGTGCTAGATAATGAACGACTGATTGGCGTGATTAGTATTCATGATTTGCTAAAAGCAGGGGTAAGCTAAATGATGCAATTAACCGATTCTATCAAACAAAAAGCCGAAAAGATTAAGCTGTTTGCCATGGATGTCGATGGTATTTTATCCGATGGCAAGATTATTTATAATTCGTATGATGTTGAAACCAAAGCATTTTTTGTGCAAGATGGTGTCGGCATCAAGGCGCTACAATCTTTTGGCATTGAGATTGCTATCATCACAGGTCGCACATCGCCGATGGTTGAGCGTCGTGCTCGTGAGCTTGGTATCACACACCTAATTCAAGGGCGTGATGATAAATTTACCGCACTGCAAGCTTTGGCGGATACGCTGGGGTTGTCGCTAGAAGAATGTGCTTATATGGGTGATGATCTGCCTGATTTGAAGGCAGTGCATGAAGCAGGGCTTGGTATCAGCGTGCCAAATGGCTGCCGCGAGACGCAAGCGGTGGCTGATATTGTCACTGACAGGGCTGGCGGTAATGGGGCGGTGCGTGAAGTGTGTGACTTGATTTTGCACGCACAAGGTCATTACGATGCCTTTATTGCGCAATTCAAATAGGTAGTTGTCATGAATTTCCGTATATTGGCAGTGCTTGGCGTTGTGGCGATCGCCGTTGCCACTTGGTTTTATTACAAAGCTGAATCCGAGATCAAGCCTGCCATTCCTGATGCGCCAACCGCCACAAGCTATGAAGTAAGCAAGATCGAAGCGGTGCAAACCAATCCTGAGACAGGCGAAACTGAATACACAGTCGTGGCAGACTCGCTGGTACAAAATGCCAATGGTGAAGATGAATTGGTCAAGGCGACCATCAACTGGCAACCGCCACAAGGTGAAAAATACACACTGACCGCAGAGCGTGCCACCCTTGACCAAAATAGCGGTGAGCTCAATCTCAAGCAGGGCTTTCGCATGGCACGTGCTGCGACAACAGATAAGGCCGAAATGGTGATTGTGGGTAATTCACTGACGGGCAATACCAAAT
This sequence comes from uncultured Moraxella sp., assembly GCF_945873075.1. Lineage (GTDB taxonomy): Bacteria > Pseudomonadota > Gammaproteobacteria > Pseudomonadales > Moraxellaceae > Moraxella. The sequence goes on from NZ_CAMCBS010000016.1 coordinate 21,700, forward strand.
CACGAGTGCTACAAAGTGCTGAGCCATTGACCGTCACGCAAGGTACTGATAGCTTTAAGGCGCAAGGGTTTCAGGCTAATCTCGACACAGGTGAGTACGAATTTCATAAGATTGAAGTGCAATTTAATGCACCAAAACGCCAAGATAAACCATTATTCTAATTATTGATTTCAAAGGTTAATTATGCTTAACAAATTGAATTTTGCCAAATCTGCATTTTTGGCGTGTTTGGTCGCAGCGCCGATGATTGCATCAGCATTGCCATCGGATGCCAATCAGCCGATTCGTCTGCTTGCTGACCGTGCTACCTATAGCGAGCGTACGGGCGTGACGACTTATTCGGGCAGTGTGACGATTGAGCAGGGTACGCTAAAAATTGCGGCGGATAATTTGACAGTTAATCTGAACACCAACAACCGCAGTATCAATTCGGCAGTAGCGACAGGTCGTCCTGCAACGATGCAACAAATCATTACCCAAGAAAAAGGCTTGGCAAAAGGTCAGGCGAATCGCATTGATTATGATGCGGTATCGGGCATTGTGACTTTGACGGGTAATGCTAAGCTTACGCAAGCTGGTTCGAGCTTTTCGGGCAATGTCATCCGCTATAGCCTAAAAGATGGTGATGTCGAAGCGAACGGCGGTGGCGGTAAGCGTGTTGAACTGATTTTCCCACCAAATACCGACACTAATCAACGTGGCCTGCGTTAATCGGCAAGAGAGATAGGCATGACGACATTAAGTATGCGCCATCTGGGTAAACGCTATGGACAGCGCTGGGTGGTCAAAGATGTGTCTTTTGAGATTGAGCAAGGGCAGGTTGTTGGGATTTTGGGTCCGAATGGTGCAGGCAAGACCACAAGTTTCTACATGGTCATCGGGCTTGTACCGATGGACAAAGGGCAGGTGATGCTTGGTAGCAAAGACATCTCAAAAAAAGCCATGCATGAGCGAGCGGCACAGGGTATCGGCTATCTACCCCAAGAAGCGTCGATTTTTCGTAAATTGACTATCGAACAAAATATCATGGCGATTTTGCAAACTCGCAAGGATTTGTCAAAGTCGCAACAAACCGCCGAGCTTGAGAAATTGATGGGTGAGTTTCATCTTGAGCATGTGCGTCATTCACTTGGTATGAGTGTGTCAGGCGGTGAGCGCCGTCGCTGTGAGATTGCACGATGCCTAGCATCTAATCCGAAGTTTATCTTGTTGGATGAGCCATTTGCTGGCGTTGATCCGATTTCGGTGGGTGACATCATGGAAGTGATTACTGCGCTTAAGCAGCGTGGCATTGGCGTACTGATTACCGATCATAATGTGCGTGAAACGCTATCCATTTGCCAAAAGGCGTATATCGTCTCTGAAGGCACAATCATCGCCGAAGGCGATCGAGATGCAATCTTAAGCAATGAATTGGTGCGTCAGGTGTATCTGGGTAAGGATTTTGTGGTGTGAGATGATTTGATATCAATTAAAGCAGAGAGTAGTCTCTGCTTTTTTATGGAATTTCAAAAAAATCCCCAAGAAATCTCTTGGGGACTGCTTAATAAAAGCCTTAGGCTAAATTATGATGCTTTGACATCAGCCATGAGCTTGGCGTTGTGTGCTTTTAGTGCTTCAGGCATACGCTCGCCAAGTTTGTCAAATAGCTCAGCGTGGCTTTCAAGCTCCTTGATCCATAGATCTTTGTCTTGACTAGTCACAAGCTCAAACTGCGCTTTGCTAAAGTCAGACTGATCCCAGTTGATGTCATCATAGGTTGGTACTAGACCAATCGGTGTCTGAACTGCATTGGCAGTGCCTTCACAGCGTTCGATAATCCACTGCAATACACGCATATTTTGACCAAAGCCCGGCCATACAAAGTCGCCATTTTCATCACGACGGAACCAGTTTACTTTGAACATTTTTGGTAGGCTGTTGCCAGCAGCGGCAGCTTTTGCACCGATGCTTTCGCCCATTTCTAGCCAGTGGCTGAAGTAGTCTGCCATGTTGTAGCCTGCAAATGGTAGCATGGCAAATGGGTCACGACGGACAACGCCTTGTGCGCCAGTTGCAGCAGCAGTAGTTTCAGAGCCCATTGTTGCTGCCTTGTACACGCCATCCACCCAGTCAAAGGCTTCAGACACCAGTGGCACGGTGTCTGCACGACGACCGCCAAAGATAAAGGCAGAGATAGGCACGCCTTCAGGATTTTCCCATTGTGGGTCGATTGATGGGCATTGCGCTGCTGATACAGTAAAGCGAGCATTGGCGTGTGCTGCACGCTCCTCGCCTGTGTGTGGCTCACGCTTCCAGTTAGTTAGGTTGGCAGGGGTTTCTTTGGTTTTGCCTTCCCACCATACTTCACCATCTTCGGTCACAGCGACATTGGTATAGATAACATCAGACACTAGGGTGCTCATACAGTTTGAGTTGGTCTTGGTGTTCGTACCAGGAGCGACGCCAAAGAAACCTGCTTCAGGGTTGATGGCGTATAGTTTGCCGTCTGCTGATGGCTTGATCCAAGCGATGTCATCACCGACAGTTTCCACTTTCCAGCCTTCGTAGCCCGCAGGCGGGATAAGCATTGCAAAGTTGGTCTTACCACACGCTGATGGGAATGCAGCGGCGATGTAGTGTTTTTTACCTTCTGGGCTAGTTACGCCTAGGATTAGCATATGTTCAGCTAGCCAACCTTGTTCACGACCCATTGCTGATGCGATGCGTAGCGCTAGGCATTTTTTGCCAAGTAGGGCGTTGCCACCATAACCTGAGCCATATGACCAGATTTCACGAGTCTCTGGATAGTGGACGATGTATTTGTCATCATTGCATGGCCAAGCGACATCTTGTTCGCCTGCTGCTAGTGGCTTGCCTACCGAGTGTACACAAGGAACAAATTCACCATCAGTGCCTAGCACATCATAAACAGCCTTGCCCATGCGAGCCATCTTACGCATACTAACAACCACATAAGGCGAGTCAGTAATCTCGATACCGATATGAGCGATGTGACTACCTAGTGGACCCATGCTAAATGGCACGACATACATCGTGCGACCTGCCATACAGCCATCAAATAGCTTGTTTAGCTTGGCACGCATGGCTGCTGGCTCTTCCCAGTTGTTGGTTGCACCAGCGTCAATTTCTTTTTCAGAACAGATAAAGGTGCGATCTTCGACACGAGCAACATCTGATGGATCAGAGAATGCTAGGTATGAATTTGGGTGTTTTTCGTCGTTGAGCTTAACCATAGTGCCATTGGCGATCATCAGGTCAAGTAGGCGCTGATTTTCTTCATCCGAGCCATCGCACCATTCGATGTTGGCAGGCTTGGTTAGTGCAGCGATTTGGGCAACCCAGTCAATTAGGGCTTGGTGACGGACAAATTCTGGAGCAGTAATTGTTGCAGTCATGTTGAATCTCATTTTAGAAATTAAACGCACAATGACAAGCTTGGCTCATCATCGGCAAATCTTGACAAGCCTGCTAAAGTGTAACAAAACAATGCAGACCTGCGACAAAGCGATATTAAAGCACAAATTGCCAAAAATAGTAAGTATTATTGTATAAAAAAATGGTAGTATTTTGTAAACATATAAGCCTAGCACGCCTTTTAGATCAAGGCTTTACAGGTTTTGTTTGGCTTTGATGGGATTGTGATTAATTTTATGAATGACAGTATTTAAAAAATAAAAAACTGCACCCAAGCGGATGCAGTTTTGATGGTAGATGGCAAATTATGCAGATGCCATCAAGCTTGCGTTACCACCAGCAGCAGTGGTGTTGTAGCTTTGGCTGACTTCGTGATATAGACGAGTGAAGTCAAGACCGTTTGTGGCATCAATCACACGGCGGATGCTACCATCTAGACCTGCTAGGCGAACTTGTTCGTCGCTTGGCATGGCTGATAGAGCGACCACGATGTCGTTGTTGTCAGCGATTGGCTGTTCGACGACTTCTAGGATACCCTTGAGCTCGCTGGCTGATGCTGCTAGCTCATGCGATGGACAAACTTGTGCACGAGTACCGTTCGCTGCCAACACTGCCAATGCTGCCAAAGTTTGAGCCTTGTTGCCACCGTAGATGCTGACAACTTTTGGTGCGTGCCATGATAGGGTGTTGGTTTCACCAGTTGGGCCTGCCAGTACGCTGTTAGCATGGTGTAGCGAAGTTTGGCGAGCTAGGTCAGCTTGGGCTTTGACCACAGCTTGTTCTTCAGCAGATAGCTGTTTTGCAGCTACGGCAAGCACGGTATTGATGGCTTGTTCATTCACGCTAGCAGCTTTGTCTAGTGCTGGAGTGTCCCAACGCTCAAGCTTGCTTAGGCGTTGTAGGTAGAATGGGCCACCTGCTTTTGGACCTGTACCACTCATTGCATGACCGCCGAATGGCTGTACGCCAACGACCGCACCGACGATGTTACGGTTGATGTAGACATTACCTGCTTCGATGCGATCAGTGATGTGCTCGATGGTGCTGTCGATACGGCTGTGGATACCGTGTGTCAGTGCATAGCCTTTTTTGTTGATATTATCAATCAAATCATCCAATTCATGCGCTGCAAAGCGAACAACGTGTAGCACTGGACCGAACACTTCTTTTTTGAGTTGTGATAGGTCTTTTAGCTCAAACATGATTGGTGCAACAAAGGTAGAATTTGGTGCATCTGACTTGATTGCTACTTCATGATATGGGGCGATTTGTTTTAGGTTGTTGATGTGGTTCAACAGATTTTCTTGTGCTTCAGCATCAATCACAGGGCCGACATCGGTCGCAAGTGCTGATGGGTTATTGACCACAAGCTCATCCATTGCGCCTTTGATCATCTCGACCATATGATCGGCGATGTCTTCTTGGACACATAGGATGCGTAGTGCTGAACAGCGCTGACCTGCTGAGTCAAAGGCAGATGCAAGCACATCTAGGCACACTTGCTCAGGTAGTGCAGTACTATCAACAATCATGGCGTTCATACCGCCAGTTTCGGCGATCAGTACTGGATTGTCAGTGCGTGCTGCTAGTAGCTTGTTGATACGCTTAGCAACATCAGTTGAACCTGTGAAAATCACGCCATCAATGCGGTTATCCGAAGTCAATGCTGCACCAACATCGCCTGCACCAAGTACTAGCTGTAGTACATTAGTAGGGACGCCCGCTTCATGTAGCCATGAGACAGCAAGGTGTGCGATTAGGCTGGTTTGTTCAGCAGGTTTGGCAACAACAGTATTGCCCGCTGCCAAAGCTGAAACCACTTCACCGACAAAGATTGCCAATGGGAAGTTCCAAGGGCTAATCGCAACCACAGTACCCACTGGGCTAGATAGGTTTAGACGCTCGGTTTCATCGGCATAATAACGGCAGAAGTCGATGGCTTCACGCACTTCGGCGATTGAGTTAAGCAAAGTCTTACCTGCTTCACGCACAGCGATCATCATCAGTAGTGCCATGCGTGATGGCTCTTCCATCATGTCAGCAAAACGGCGTAGCATCGCAGCACGCTCAGCCGCTGATACGGCTTGCCATGCGCTTTGGGCGTTGATTGATGCGGTAATGACATCAGCGACGCTATCGGCTTTGACAAATGACACTTGACCAACCATATCACGATGGTCAGCAGGGTTTAGCACAGCGTGTGGTGCTTGATGGCTGACAGCGACACTGGTCAATGAAGCCACATCAAATTCAATCTGTGATGCTGCTTGCATATTGGCTTGTAGCGTTGCAAGTACGTGCTCGTTTGATAGGTCAAGACCAAATGAGTTGTTACGCTCACCATAGATATGGCGTGGTGGCGGAGTCAGTGGGTTTGGCGTGATGCCAGTGGCATTGACCACATCCACTGGTGATTCGATAAGTTCATCGATGCTGACATCTTCGTCCACGATACGGTTCACAAATGATGAGTTTGCACCGTTTTCAAGTAGGCGACGAACCAAATAAGCAAGCAAAGTCTTATGTGTGCCTACTGGGGCATAGATACGCACACGACGACCTAGATTCTTTTCACCAACAACTTGGTCGTATAGGGTTTCGCCCATACCGTGTAGGCACTGGAATTCAAAGTCTTTATCTTTACCCATTTCATAGATGGTCGATAGGCTTTGGGCGTTGTGCGTGGCAAATTGTGGGAAAATCGCATCTTGGGCGGCCAATAGTTTTTTGGCACACGCGAGATATGACACATCGGTATGTACTTTGCGGGTATAAACAGGGTAGCCGTCTAGACCATCGACTTGTGCCCATTTGATTTCGCTGTCCCAATATGCACCTTTGACCAGACGAATCATCAGTTTTTGGTTATTGCGACGAGCTAGGTCGATTAGAAAATCAATCACATAAGGGCAGCGTTTTTGGTAAGCTTGTACCACAAAGCCGATACCGTTAAAGCCTGCCAAATCAGGGTCAGAAACTAGTTGTTCCATCAAATCAAGCGACAGCTCTAGGCGGTTGGCTTCTTCGGCGTCGATATTTAGGCCGATATTGTATTCTTTGGCAAGCATATAAAGTGCTTTTAGGCGTGGTAGTAGCTCGGTCATTACACGCTCATGCTGCGCACGGAAATAGCGTGGGTGAATCGCTGATAGCTTGACTGAAATACCGTTGCCATCATACACGCCACGACCATTGGCATCTTTACCGATGGCATGGATAGCGGTCACATAGTCTTGATAGTAGCGGTCAGCATCTTCTTGGGTCATGGCTGCTTCGCCCAGCATATCAAAGCTGAAACGATAGCCAAGCTTTTCACGCTCTTTACCATTGGCAAGCGCTTCTTCGATGGTTTGACCAGTAACGAACTGCTTGCCAAGAATTTTCATCGCATGATTGACGCCGGCACGGATAAATGGCGCACCACCTTTTTGTAGTACACGAGTCAGCGCTGAGCCTAGACCACCTGAAGTTGGCTGAGTCAGTTTACCGGTTAGTACCAAGCCCCAAGCAGCGGCATTAACGAACATCGATGGGCTGTTACCCACATGGCTCTTCCAGTCGCCATCAGCCAGCTTGTCTTGGATTAGGCGGTCACGAGTCGCAGTATCAGGAATACGCAGTAGCGACTCTGCCAAGCACATCAACGCCACACCTTCTTCACTAGATAGTGAAAATTCTTGCATCAAAGCATCCACGCCTGATGACTTACTGCGGTCAGCACGCACCTGTGAAATCAGACGGCGAGCCAGTGTTTGAATTTGGTTTTTTTCTTCCGCATTGAAATTCAGTGTTGAAATCAAATTCTGAACAGCTTGAACTTCATCAAGGCGATAGGCGCTGGTGATGGCATCGCGAAGGGCGGTTTGGGGCTGAGTGAACTGAAACATGGTGTATCCTTAAAATAACACGAGATAGGTTGCATGAATGATACAAATGCAACAAAAATAAAACAACCCATTATATCACTGAAATGAACAATAATCCAAGAAAATTGCTATGAAGTAGCATAATATTTCTTTGTTTGATAAAAAATAATGGTTATAAATGACTTTTGGCGACAAAAGCACATAATTTCAGTAGCAAAACCAATAATATCATGAATTTGGTAAATATATTTTTGGGGTATTCATGGCAGAAATTCATCGAATTTTTCTGATATTATCATGATATTTTGTGATAAATTCGTTTAATTGATGGTGATTATTATGGTTTGGTGCATGGTCAGCTTTTTATGACTTTTGTTTAGATATATTTAATAAATAGATAATTATGATATTCACTATTTTTTAAATAAATAATAGTTGCACTTTATTTCTTTTGGAAATGACAAAAAACGCCCACCGAATGATGAGCGTTTTGGTTGATTTTCAATACATAAACTTAGCGGATTTCGACCGTTGCACCTGTATTGATGGCGGTAGATAGCTCCATCGCATCCCAGTTGGTCAGGCGGATACAGCCAAGTGTTGATGGGCGATTGACCACTTCAGGGATGGCAGTACCGTGGATACCGCAGTTGGCTTTATCCAATCCCATCCATAGCACACCCACAGGGCTATTTGGGCCTGACGGCAGGATGTAGCTTTTGCTTTCGCCTTTGTCATTTTTGACGGTGGCTTTGTAGGTTGGCATCTCAATCTTATTGGCGATTTTGAATTTACCGGTCGGGGCTGCACTCTGCGTGTTGCCAATGGTGCTTGGGTAAGCTGCGACAAGCATATCATCACTATAAGCATACACGGTGCTTTGCTGTTTGTCAGCAACCACACGAGTGACTTTGGCATCGAGTGGCTGACCGGTGTTAATTACGGTGATGGTCTCGCCTGCGACAAATTTTTTGTTCGGATTGATTTTTTTAACATAGGCGACATCCATATGAAAACGCTCGCCAAGCATTTCGGCGATATTTTCATAATATAGACCTTTCAGCTTTGAGCGAGATTCGGCATCGGCAGGCAAGGTAGCATATGGGCCTTTGACATCAGCATCGGTCAGGGTGTAGGACACCAGCACAGGCTGGTCGCTAGGAATGTCAGCAGTCAGTGCGTCCCAAGTTTCTTGGTTCATTTTGCCGGTGACTTCTAGTCCTTTGAGCTTTTGGAAATTCATCAAGGCTTGCTTGCTATTGACACCCCAGCCGCCATCGATTGAGCCCGGTGAGACATGATTCCAGTCAAGCAAAGTCTGCAATTTGACCGTCATTGCTGTATTGACATTCATATTTGGCGACCATTCGGCTTCATTGACCTGCTGAGCGTAGTCTGTCAGCTTGTAGGCTGAGACACGCTTGCCATCTTTGGTGGTGATGGCATTGGCAATGGTAGATGTCGGCAAAATGACTTCACCTGAGACGATGTCGCCATCGATTGAGCTATTGGCAAGAACGGTGTGGCTTAGCAAGATGCCTGACATTGCTAATGCAAAAGAACTCAGTTTTTTCATCGTGTTTCTCAAATTTATTCAAAAATATTGGCGATATGATGGCGTATTATAACATCATCATATCCTGACAACAGATTTATTTTACCAATTCAATAGTGCCATTGGCGGTATAAGTCAAGGTGGTGTTGCCTGCTTCAAAGTTTTGGGCTTCGATACCTGCGGCGGCATCCATCGCTTTCATGCTTGCCATCATTGGGCGGGCATAATAGTTGTTGCTACCACCAAGATTGACATTGACAATCTTATAACTGCTTGCGCCAAAGGCTTGGCTGATGCTGGTCGCTTCATCGCCAAATCGCTTGATAGCTTCTAGCTGTAGGCGTTTTTCTTCACTATCACGCAGTTTTTCTGATATGCCAAAGCTGATGTTTTCCATCACCATTGTGGATTGCAAATCTGCAATCAGCTGACTGGCTTTTTCAAAATCTTGACTCTTGATATCAAGAGACACCGAGCCTGTAAAGCCAATGATTTTGCTTTTATTATCATAGCGTGGATAGGTGTTTTGGCGACCTGTGGTAACCGTCACTTCAGGGTAGCGTTTGGCGATTTGTAGGGCTGAATTGATGGTGCTGTTCAGCTCTTTGGCGATGGCAGCAGCAGTGCTTGCTTGAGTGGTTTTGCTAAGACTTGCACGAATCTCATCATTGGCGATTTCGCTTTTGACTTCGCTATTAAAGCTGATGCGGTTATAATCTTCGGCAAGTGCCGTGCTACTGACGGCTAGTAGGGTGCTCATCAATAGGGTTTTGCTAAGTGTTTTCATGGTGTTCTCCTGTTTTTGGGTGATGATACCATTATAAAGGGAAATCACTCAGCAAATGTAACAGAATATGTCAATAAATGTATCGTAATGGTTGGTAATTGTGACAATAAAAAAAGGGCGTGCAATACGCCCTTGAGATAGACTTATCAATGCTTATGTTTGCTTAGTCCAGCTTGATTTTGTCTTTTAATAAAAATTCCATCAAAGCTTTTTGGGCGTGCAAGCGATTTTCGGCTTCATCCCACACCACAGAACGGGGGTCGTTCAACAAATCAAAGCTAATCTCTTCGCCACGATGTGCAGGCAGGCAGTGCATAAATAGCACATCAGGGTCGGCTTTGTCGAGCATCGCAGGACTGACTTGATACGGGGCGAAACGGCGTGCACGAGTCATCTGCTCAGATTCTTGACCCATACTTGCCCAGACATCGGTGGCAATCAGATGTGCGCCTTTGGCGGCTTCTTGGGGGTCTTCGACATAGGTGACGCAGTGGCTGTATTCTTCAATCAGCTCAGGATTTGGCTCAAAGCCATAAGGCGCAGTCACTCGCAGCTGAAAGCCAAACTGATGTGCCGCTAGGATATAAGATGCGCACATATTATTGCCATCACCGACCCAAGTCACAGTCTTGCCTTTGATACTGCCACGATGCTCATGAAAGGTCTGCATATCCGCCAGTAGCTGACAAGGATGAAAATCATCGGTCAAGGCATTAATCACCGGCACCGATGAATGCTGACAAAACAGCTCAAGCTTGGCGTGCTCAAAGGTGCGAATCATGATGATATCGACCATGCTTGAGATAACTTTGGCAGAGTCTTCGATTGGCTCGCCACGACCTAGCTGTGTGTCTTTTGGCGATAAAAAAATCGCATGACCGCCAAACTGCCCCATACCTGCTTCAAATGAAATACGAGTACGAGTCGATGACTTCTCAAAAATCATGCCAAGTGTGCGACCGACAAATGGACGGTAAATCTCGCCACGATGTTGCATTTGGCGAAGTTCACTGGCACGACTGATGATGGTTTCAAGTTCGGTAGGGCTTAAATCCAAAAGATTTCGAAAATGGCGTACGCTCATGTTGGCAAAATTCCGTCCAAGATTAAAATTCTAAGTATAGCATTGGCATGGGTGATTGACTAGCTTTTTTCGCTGATTTATCAGTTAAGTGTTGTTGCACTAAGCATTGCTTGACAACATCTCAATATGTCGATTGGGTCGCTGGGTCAATCGGCACATCAACTCATAGCCAATCGTCCCTGCGCAGCTTGCAATCTCATCAATGTGCGGTGCATCACCCCAAAGCACCACAGGCGCACCGACTTCAATGGCAAGTCCATCAATATCCACCATAAACATATCCATCGCCACACGCCCAAGAATAGCACATAAATGTACCATGCCGTCAGTGTCGGTGATGGCAACAGCCGCACCTGTCACCACTCTAGGATAGCCATCGCCATAGCCGATACTGACCACGCCGATTTGATGCGGTTTGTCGGCTTGCCATAGTGCGCCATAGCCGACACTATCGCCTGCGTGTAGCTGATGGATTGCCATGATTTTGGCGGATAAGGTCATGGCAGGCAGTAGTCCTAAGGCGGTGGCACTGTGCTGTGCGATAGGCTTTGAGCCATATAGAGCAATGCCTGCACGCACCCAATGATGGTGATGTGCTGTAAAATTAAAAATCCCCGCCGAGTTGCACAGTGAGCCTTGAGTATCAGGGGCGAATGTTTGGATGGCTTGTAATGCGTGATTAAATCGCTCAATCTGCACTTGGTTGAGCGGATGCTTAGCATCATCAGCGCAAGCAAAGTGCGTGGTCAAAATCACACGATAGCCTGCTTGGATAAGCTGCTTAGCTTTTTGGATGATGTTATCAGTATCAAAACCTAGTCGGCACATACCTGTGTTGTATTTTAGCCAAATAGTGCGACAAAAACTATCGGCATTTGGCAGGCTTTGTAATGCCCACTCAAGCTGATTATCCTGATGAATCACACAGCCAAAATCTTGCTCAATAGCCGCCAGCCATTCATCATAACTAAATACACCTTCAATCAATACCACAGGCTTAGTATGCTTAAGCTGTATCAGCACATCCTGCACCGCCAATGCTTCACTCATACAAGCCACACCAAAACCATCAGCATCCATCAGTGCAGGCACAGCAGCAGCTACCCCATGTCCATAGGCGTCTGCTTTGACCATAGCGAGTACTTTGGTAGTGGGCTGTGTTTGGTCTTTGATGACTTGTAGATTATGTGCCAAAGCATCTTGGTGGATGGTGATGGTTACACTGCGCATAGTTTTCTCAATTTATAAATACAACAAAAAATCAATGATAAAATAGCGATGATCATTCATCAGAATCATAAGCATATTCAGGGATGGACTCACCCATCCGACTCTCAAATTTGGCATATTGTCCATAAAAGTTCAGATACACCGTGCCTGTTGCACCACGGCGGTTTTTGCCAATGATGAGTTCGGCTTCGATGTCTTTGGCAGGATCGTGAGCGACTTGGTTATTATTTTTGTTTGGATCTTCTTGGTCGGTTTTCATCTTATAATAAGCACCACGATACACAAACAAAATCAAGTCCGCATCCTGCTCAATCTGCCCTGATTCACGCAAATCAGACAGCAGGGGGCGTTTGTTTGGGCGTGATTCTAAGCTACGGTTGAGCTGTGCTAGCGCGATAACAGGGCAATTTAGCTCACGAGCTAGAGCTTTTAGACTTCGAGAGATCTCACCGATCTCATTGACACGGCTTTCTGCGCCATGTACACGCATCAACTGCAAATAGTCAATAATAACAAGTCCTAACCCTTCAGGGTGATTCTTGGCTAGGCGACGACAGGTGGCTCGTACTTCAGTGGGGGTCAGCTCAGAGCGTGCATCAACATACAGATGTGTCTCTTGAAGTAGGGACATGGCGTTCATCACTGATGCCCAGTCTTGCGCTTTCATGTCAGCTGTCATCAAAAGGCGCTGTTCGATATTACCCCAAGCTGAGATCATGCGTCGCCCAATATCTTCAGCGGACATTTCCATCGAAAAGACGGCTACCGCCTTATTTTGCATAAGTGCAGCTTGGGCAAAGTTCAGCGCAAGTGCGGTTTTACCCATCGCAGGACGAGCCGCTAGGATGATTAAGTTGCCATCTTGAAAGCCTTGGGTTTTATTGTCCAAATCCTCAAAGCCTGAGCTAATCCCTGCCAAGCCACCATCTCGTAGGCGGATTTCATTAAGCTCATGCGTGATGCTTTCCAAGATGTCATCAATGCGCCTTGGACCTTCTTTATTGGTGCCATTGGCAAAGCTTTCACCGATACGAAAAATATCCGCTTCCACTTGGTCAAGAATCTCAGTCACGCTCTGCTTTTTTGGATGATATGCCAAATTAAGCATAGTATTAGCAGATTTAATCAGCTGTCGATAGACGGATAGTTCTCGTACACGCTGCGCATAGGTGACAAGATTGAAAAAATTGGCAGGGCTTTGGTTGATTTGCAATAAATATTCTTCGCCGCCAACTTGAGCAAGTTGATTGACTCGTGATAAATAATCATGCACCATCAAGCTGTCATAGGGCTCATTGATGCGTGCTAGGTGTGCGATGGCATCAAAGATTTGTCCATGTCGAGCACCATAAAAATCATCCGCCGTCACCATCGTATCAATGCTATCAAACGAGTTTTCGATACTCATCAGCGATGAGAGTAGCGCACGCTCCATCTCAATGTTGTGCGGTGGCTGTAGGGTGAGTAAGCTGTCTCTGGTGTCGGTTTTTTTGTCCGTCATGAGTGTCAATGCCTGCTAATAAGTCTTGGTGCTATCACCAAAATAATGCTAAAATTCTCTGTGTTTCGGACGCTGATTTTAGCACAAAATCAGCGACAATCCTACAAATTCACTTTGGGAAATTCACCAATGCAAGCTAAGTCTTTGATAGCACAAGCCAATCAGCAAATGCCAAACCATACAAGCGATAATGATTCTACAGACGCTTATTCATCTGCCAAACCGCTACTAATCACTACAGGTGAGCCTGCTGGCATCGGTATGGATATCGTCATTGATGTTTTGTGCCATCATGGTGATGCGCTTGGCGGCTCGGTGCTGATTTTGGCGGATAAAGTGGCGTTTTTTGAGCGGGCGGCACAGCTTGGCATGGATAAGCACACGGCATTGACATCGATGGTGGTGATTGATGATGTACAAACCGACCAGTTGGATGGTGATAACTTAAGCTATTATCTCAAAGCTCATTTTGATAATCATCCTAAGCCGACTGTCTATCTGATGCACATACCTTGTACTGATACAGTCATCGCATCACAGCTCAACCCAAACAATGCCAAGATGGTTGAGCGACAATTATCAGTTGCCCACAGGCTAGCAAGCGATGGCGTGGTGCGAGCCATCATCACCGCACCACTCCAAAAATCCGTGATGATTGATGGCGGTGTACAGCTGGATAATGGCGATTTGTTCAGCGGTCATACCGAGTATTTTATGCATAAGGCAGGCTGTGATAAGGTGGTGATGATGCTTGCCAATCAGGCGATGAAAGTGGCACTGGTGACGACACATCTACCACTACGAGCTGTGGCGGATGCTATTACCACCGATGAAGTGGCAAGTACGGTCGCCATCACCCATCACGCACTAAAGGCACAGTTTGGTATCCCAAATCCAACCATCCTAGTCTGCGGACTCAATCCGCACGCAGGCGAGAGTGGTCATCTGGGCGATGAAGAGATGCGTATCATCAATCCAGTACTACAACAATTCCGTGATGATGGCATGGATATCTCGCTTGCCATGCCTGCCGATACGCTATTTACCCGTCATCATCTATCACGCTGTGATGCGGTGATTGCTATGTATCACGATCAGGGGCTATCCCCGCTCAAATCGCATGGCTTTGGTGATGCGGTGAATATTACACTCGGGCTACCCTATGTGCGTACATCGGTGGATCATGGCACGGCACTTGATTTGGCGGGGACGGGGCAGGCGAGTAGCTCAAGCCTATTACAGGCGATTCATTATGCGTTGATGATGAGTTGATGTCAAAAAGTGGTGTAATATGGTCAATTTGCACCCTAGCTGAATACAAATTCACAAACCGTTTTAAAGCATCAGCTTAACAAAGCATGGAGCGTATAGCATACAAATGACCAACATATTCACCCACCAAAAAATCCCCAAAAACCCAACAAATCATGGTATGATAAACGGTTAATTTTTAGATTAGTTAAGTTAGAATTTATGCATATTATTCCAAAATCTCCACAACAAGCCAATCACGCGCCCCGTAAGCGTTTTGGGCAAAATTTCTTGCACGACACCAATGTCATCGCCCAAATCGTCACATCGATTCGCCTTGATAAATCGGACAATCTGCTTGAGATTGGGCCGGGGCTAGGTGCATTGACCGAGCCGCTACTTGCCGAAGTTGATGGCATGACCGTGATTGAGCTTGACCGTGATTTGGCGTCCCAGCTTAAGATTAATATTGGTGCAAATAGCCATCCTGATTTTACCATCATCAATGACAATGCCATGCACATCGACTATCGCAGTTTGGCGGATAAAGTGGGCAAGGGTGCGTTTCGTGTGGTAGGGAATTTGCCTTATAATATCTCGACGCCGATTTTGTTTCGCTTACTTGAATTTAGCGATGTCATCAAAGATATGCACTTTATGCTCCAAAAAGAAGTGGTCGATCGCATCACGGCAGAGCCTGCCACCAAAGAATACGGCAGATTGTCGGTGATTATGCAGTATTATTGCCAATCAGAATATCTATTGACCGTACCAAAAGGGGCGTTCAACCCACCGCCAAAGGTCACGAGTGCCGTGTTTCGCCTGATTCCGTATGCCGTTAAGCCAATCACTGCTATTGATGAGCCGACCTTTGAGATGGTGGTGCGTGAAGTGTTCAATCATCGCCGCAAGACCTTGCGAGCGATTTTTAAGGCAAATGCATTGCTGCCGACTTTGGATGAAGTGGATTTTGAAGCCGTTGGTATCAATCCGCAAGCACGCCCAGAGACCTTGAGCGTGGCAGAATTTGTTGCGTTGGCGGATTTGGTTGTTGCCAAAAACAAGCTTGATTAACATCATTGCTTAAGCTGTGTTTGATTTGAATAACTGGTTATCATTATTTAGCTGTATGAAAAAATATAAAACCAAAAATTATCGTCATGAATATGTCATTGGTGATTTGCAAGGCTGTTTTGGGGCGTTCAACCAACTACTAGAAGTGCTGGATTTTGATGAGACCCAAGACAAGATTTGGCTGGCTGGTGACATCGTGGCACGGGGTGAAGATTCGCTTTCTACCTTGCGTGAAGTCAAGCG
Source organism: uncultured Moraxella sp. (assembly GCF_945873075.1). GTDB lineage: Bacteria > Pseudomonadota > Gammaproteobacteria > Pseudomonadales > Moraxellaceae > Moraxella. The sequence goes on from NZ_CAMCBS010000016.1 coordinate 37,708, forward strand.
ATTATCCGATATTGGTGCGTTGACCACCGTACTTGGCAATCATGATATTACGCTGATTGCCACTTGGCGGGGGGTGATGAATCCCAAGCCAAAGGATAAGACGGCGGCGATTTTTGATGCGCCTGATTGTGATGAATTGCTTAACTGGCTACGCAAACAACCGCTATTGGTGTATCCTGATGACAGAACGGTGCTTACCCATGCCGGCATTCCGCCCAATTGGAGCATCAAAGAAGCCAAAGGCTATGCCAAAGAGCTTGAAAAACAGCTTGGCGGCAGCCTAAAACAGCTTGACCGCCTACTGCCCAATCTATATAGCAAAAAATCGGATGAATGGTCTGATAAGCTAAACGGCTATAAGCGAATGCGTGCCATCGCCAACTATTTTACACGGATGCGCCTGTGCACTGCGTCAGGTTTACTTGAGTTTTCGTTCAAAGAAACGCTCGATGATGTGATGCCAAGTGATTTTCGTCCATGGTTTGAGTGGGATGTGGTGCGTGAGCGTCGCATTCTATTTGGTCACTGGGCGGCGCTCAAGGCACAAGTCGCCACCAAAAATGTCCGTGCGCTCGATGGCGGCTGCGTGTGGGGTGGTAAGCTTGTGGCGTATCGACTGGCAGATGGGGCGGTGATTGAGATGAATGCAGAGCCAACCGTTTGATTTGATGATTTAACAACAATCGGCAGTTATCTGCTGATTGCGCCAAGACATACAAAAAACTAGGCAGTTTACCCCATAAAAAAAGACCCAATCAAGGGTCTTTTTTTTGCCACAAGGCGTGCAGTGATTAGCCTTTTAGTGCTTTTACAGCTGCGTTTAGGCGGCTCTTATGACGAGCTGCTTTGTTCTTGTGGATGATGCCTTTGTCCGCCATACGGTCAATTACTGGCACAGCTTTGTTATAAGCTTCAGTCGCTAGCTCGTATGATTTAGCTTCGATTGCAGCATTCACACGCTTGATGAAGGTGCGAACCATAGAACGCTGAGAAGCGTTGTGTTGGCGACGCTTGGTATTTTGACGAGCGCGTTTGCGAGCTTGTGCAGAGTTTGCCATTGTGTTTATCCTTATAGATAAAATAAAAAGTTAAAAGTTTAAGAATAAAGTGGGTGCGATCAAATGTGAGGAGGTTTAATCGCTTGGACAATATAAACGCCTATATTACCAAATTATTGACTTACTCACAATAATAAAATGAAAAATTTTGTTCATTTATTGAGTGATCGGCGGTGTTGAATGATGAATATGAGGGATTGGACAATAAAAATCCATTGCTTAAGTTATATTTTGTAGCAATTTGATGGCTTGAATGCACGGGTTTTTGGCATCAGATATGACAAATTATGCTAAAATAGCGAGTCGTTATTTTTATGGCAGGTTCATAGTAGATGAAAACAAAAGCGATCATCATTGGTGGGTCGGGGCGTGTCGGTCAGGCACTGGCTCGTGAACTTGCGACCATGTATGAGACGGTGATTTTGATCACACGCACACAGCCGAAGGTGATGAGTGAAAATATGCATGTCTATCATGTGCCTGATTTTCAGTCATTGACCACGACGGTTGAGTCCATCTCGATTGGTGATGATACCGATGCGTTCAGCTGTCTTGGCGTATCAAAAGAACAAACTGCCAGCCGTGATGAATTTTATCAGGTCAATGTGCTATACAATATGGAATTTGCTCGAGTTTGCCATAGTAAGGGCGTAGGTCGTTTTTTCTTTTTGTCGATGACTGGTGCTGAGAATCCACAGCACAATGATGAGCTCATGGCAAAGGCAGATGTTGAATATTATCTAAAGACGCTCAATTTTCAAGAATTGCTGATTTTTCGCTTATCAAAACTGACGCCCGTCAATCCGACATTGAGCGTTACAGGTGTCAGACAGCTACTTAACCGCACCAAAGATACGCTCATCTCTGCCATCGGCTTTAATAAGGCTGAGCCTTTAAGCCCAAGCCGTGCGGCGGCTAGTATAGCGATTGTGGCATTTCGTTTGCACGCACGAGCCAGCCAAAAATCATCCAAACAAGTGCAAATCATCAGCCATGAGCAAATGTGTCAATTGACCGAACCAAAAAAATCCAAGCGAAAATTTGCCGTTGTCAATACTTAGTGAATTGTCATTGACTTGATTGAGTTTATAAATAATTTGTCAAGAAAAAATAAAAGTCGCACAACACGGTGCGACTTTTTGTTTGCTAATGCCATCATTAAGCATTAAGCAGATAGCACTTGACGAATCTTGACCAGAGCTTGATCTAGCTCATCTTTGGTGATGATGAGCGGTGGCGCAAAGCGAATCACAGTGTCGTGCGTCTCTTTGCACAACAAGCCAAGCTCTTTGAGTGCTTCACAGTATGGGCGAGCTGCTTCGGTCAGCTCAACGCCGATAAATAGCCCACGACCACGCACTTCTTTGATTTTTGGGTTTTGGATTTTTTGTAGTTCTGCTAGGAAGTATGCACCCAATTCGGCAGAGTTTTCGGACAATTTTTCATCCACAAGTACATCAAGCGCAGCGATAGAGACAGCGCAAGCTAGTGGGTTGCCACCAAAGGTTGAGCCGTGTGAACCAGGGTTGAATACGCCTAGAATGTCATCATCAGCGACCACGCACGAGATTGGGAATACGCCACCGCCCAAAGCCTTGCCTAGGATGTACATATCAGGGACAAAGCCTTCGTGCTCACAGGCGAACAGCTTGCCCGTGCGTCCAAGACCTGCTTGGATTTCGTCAGCGATAAACAGCACATTATTGGCACGGCAGACATCATAGGCGGCTTTCATATAGCCTTGTGGTGGGATGTTGATACCTGCTTCGCCTTGGATAGGCTCAATCAAAAACGCCACAGTATTTGGTGTGATGGCAGCTTGTAGTGCGTCCAAATCGCCATAAGGCACAAGCTTGATACCGCCAAGCATCGGGCCAAAGCCACGCTTGTAGTCATCATCGCTCGATAGCGACACCGCACCCATCGTGCGACCGTGGAAGTTGCCAACGCAGGCAATGATTTCGGCTTGATTATCCGCCACGCCTTTGACATCGTAGCCCCATCGCCTTGCGGTCTTGATGGCAGTTTCGACGGCTTCAGCGCCAGTGTTCATTGGTAGCACACGAGATTTGCCGGTGAGTTTGCTGACTTTTTCGTACCATGGGCCAAGCTGGTCATTATGAAACGCACGGCTGGTCAGCGTCGCACGGTCGGCTTGGTCTTTGAGTGCTTGGATGATTTTTGGGTGGCAATGACCTTGGTTCACCGCTGAATAGGCGCTTAGCATATCCATGTAGCGATTGCCTTCAGGGTCTTCAACCCAGATGCCTTGAGCCTTTGAGATGACGATCGGTAGGGGTAGGTAGTTGTTCGCCCCGTAGGTTTCGGTTTGTTTGATTAAGTCTTGAGAAATTGTCATGATTGATTATCCTTACAATTTGGTACAACAATAGTAAGCCAAGTAAGACTTGGTCAATGCGCCAACAGTTGGCAAAAATCCTTTTTTTTTGTTGGATGGTCAATCATACCGACGACCAAAAATGACAACAAAAAGCCATTTTATCACCTTAACTGAACTTTGCAAGTAAAATTGGTGAAAAAAACAAGGCTCTATTCGATGATAGAGCCTTGATGTGGTATAGGTGTGATAATCAGCCAATAATACCGCTAAACTGTAGCAAGAATAAAACAGTAAAGCCTGACAAGAACACGATGCCTGCTAGGGCAAATAGCGTCATGCCTGCGCTGATGTTGCCTTCTTTTTTGATGAGCTTATAGTTCAGATAACCAAAAATCGGTGCAGTGACGAAAGCGGTGATCATCGCAAATTTCAGCATCGCTGCCATCTGACCCATAAAGAATGCGATCAAACCATAGCCTGCGATGATAAAAAATGCTGTCCATTTGGCGACGAATTTTTCGGTCTCTTCGGTGGTGTCAGTTTTGATCAGTGACAAGCATTCGGCGGTGGTACGGCCATAGCCATCGGCACAGGTGATGACCGTGCCATACATGCACAAAAATGCAATAAAGGCGACCAATAGGCGTGACCATTCACCGATGGTTTCGGTGTACATCTGAATCAGCTGACCGACATAAGCACCACCTTGCATGGCAATCTCTTGACCTGTGCCATATTGGACGAATACACCCAACGCCAAGAAAAACAGTGCCAAAATCGCTGAAGTCAGATAGCCGACATTAAAGTCAATCATGCCTTGATAGCGACTGGTGTGGTCAGTGCGAATTTTTTTGGCAGTCCAAACCGAAGTAATCGCCGAGAACTCAAGCGGTGCAGGCATCCAGCCCATCAAGGCAATGATAAAGCCAAGCGCTGCCAAGTTCCAAGGTGATGCAGGGACAAAGTCAGGTGCCATCACTGCAGGCTTGCCTGCCGCCACGAATACTGCTGCGATTGTCGCCACTGTCAATGCGACGATGATCCATTTGGTCACGCCATCAAGCAGCTTATAGTGGCCAGCGAACAGTAGTAACCATGATGAGAACATCACGATGGCAGCCAGTGCCAGAGTATTTAGCTCAAATGGCAGCATGTAGCCTAAGATTACCGATGCCAAGACTGCGACAGCACCCGTGCTGATGATGCCTGATAGGATACATAGGATAAAAAACGCCCAAATATAAAAACGAGACAGCTTGGCATAGCCTGCCACTAAGCTATTGCCTGTAGAATAGGCGTACTCGGTGCCGAAGCGGTAAAATGGGTATTTAAATAAGTTGGCAAGGATAATCATAATCGCCAGCTGCCAGCCGTATAGTGCGCCAGCTTGGGTCGATGCTACCAGATGCGAACCGCCGATGGCTGCCGATGCCATCAAAATCCCTGGGCCAAAGGCCTTCCAATTAAGTTTGTGGCTACTGCCAATTTGTTCTGTATGCTGTGTCATAATATCTCTTGCCAATGGCTCTCCAAAATAAAAGTCGTCCGACCGACATGGTCCATCAGATCATTAAATAAAATTAGGTAAGATACGATAACACAAATTCAACAAATGGCAAATTAAATTTCGGAATGTTGGTTATAACCTATGCAGGATTTTTTTGGTATTTCAAAAAAGCTTAATAAAAGCATAAAAAAGCGGCCATCATCTGATTGACCGCTTCGGTATGATAGGATGAGTCCACCCATTAGCACTGACTAAAGCCACTACCGACGTTCACCACATCAATGCGGTTCATGGCATCGGTGGCATGGATGGCAAGTCCGCCTTTGGCAGTTTCTTTGTATTTATCCATCATATCCATGCCCGTGGCTTTCATGGTGGCGATGGCTTTGTCTAGCGAAACATGATGGCTGCCATCACCACGCAGGGCTAGGCGGGCTGCGTTGATGGCTTTGACAGATGCCATCGCATTACGTTCGATACAAGGGACTTGTACAAGCCCTGCAATCGGGTCGCAGGTGAGACCCAGATTATGCTCAAGCCCGATTTCGGCAGCGTTTAGGCACTGAGCGACACTCCCGCCAAGCACATGAGCAAGACCTGCCGCTGCCATCGCACAGGCTGAGCCAACTTCCCCTTGACAGCCAACTTCAGCACCTGAGATGGACGCATTTTTCTTAATCAGCGCACCAACAGCACCAGCAACGAGTAGAAAATCACGCACCCCTTGATAATCAAACGACGGGATAAAGCCACGATAATAGTGTAATACCGCAGGAATGATACCGGCTGCGCCATTGGTCGGTGCGGTAACGACTTTACCGCCAGCGGCGTTTTCTTCATTGACCGCTAGGGCGTATAGGTTCACCCAATCCATCGCAAGCAGTCCGCCATTGCCTGAGTAGCCGTATTCTTTGGACAGCTGTTCATACAGGGCTTTGGCACGGCGTTTGACATTCAGACTACCGGGCAAGATGCCATCAACTTTACAGCCTTGGGTGACACAGCCTTGCATCACCATCCAGACTTCGTTGAGATAGTCTTTGAGTTCATCTTCAGTGCGGATGGCGGTTTCGTTGGCAAGCATAATATCGCTGATGCGCATATCGTGCTTTTGGCAGAGATTGGCAAGCTCTTCTGCACTATTAAAATCATAAGGATAAGGTGATACCGCTGACTCATCAGGCAGTTCGTGAATTTCAAATTCATCTTTGATAAAGCCGCCACCGATAGAATAAAAGGTACGAGCAAAGGGCTTGCCATCACCAAAATGCGCCACCAGTCGCATACCATTGGGATGTGCAGGCAGGGCGTTATCATCCCACAGTAGATGCTTATCGGCGTCAAATTTCACCGTGTGCACACCGTTTAGGTTAAGTGTATTTTCTTGATAAATGGGTGCAAGATACTTATCGGTCTTGGTAGTGTCAATGGTGCGTGGCTCATGACCAAGCAGTCCAAGCAAAATCGCCGTATCGGTGGCATGACCTTTACCTGTTGATGATAATGAGCCGTACAGTTCGATGTAGATTTCTTGGACGCTGTGGATTTTATCGCCGAGTTCATTCACAAAGCGATTGGCAGCGACCATCGGGCCGACGGTGTGCGAGCTGGATGGGCCGATGCCGATTTTAAAGAGTTCAAAGACGCTAATCATTGTTATACATTCCTTTTTATGTTCATTGTGTCCATGCCATTATATGACAAATTTTATCATAAGCATAGCGCACGATTGCTAACTATGGTGGTTGTTTTGTTGCCTAGTTGTGCTGAGCTAGTCTTGACAAGCAGCTGGATTGCCTTGACGGTCGATACACATCTTTGTGCCATTGGCAAGATTGCCAATCCATGCTCGACCATTTTCAAATTTAAAAGGCGTACTTGGCAGGGCGGGCGTATGACTGCTTGGCACGACGCCATTTTGCTCAAAACGAAAATCAATCACCAAATCACCCCGACCGTCGATATACCCCCAACGGCTACCCATGCGTACCGCCGCCAAGCCTTCGCTATAGCTTTGCACTTCATCAAAGACATATTGAATCATCGCCACGCCATTGGCATCAATAAAGCCCCATTTGCCGTTTTGCTGGGCGGGGAAAAATGGTGGTGATGTGGTGGATGAACGCATTGGCACGGCTGAGACGGCCGCGCTTTGATTGACCGGCGTGCTGACAACCGATGAGCTGACAAAGGCTTGTGATACGGTGGGCGTTGTGCTTGTAGTCTGTGCCACGATATGCGTGCTAGATGCACCAAGCACATTACTACTGATCTGTGAGATGGTGACCGATGCAGGCGGTGGTTTGGTCTGCGTATAGCTTGGTGGCGGTGGCGGACTGCTTGGCTCGGTAGCAACTTGCGGTGCAGGTGTTGGCGTCGCTGGTGTACTTGCAATACGCTTACCGCTACTATCGATTTGATAGCGTTGATTGCCTTTGGTGACGGTCGCCACGCCATTTTGAAAATCAGTGATATTGCTGATGCTGCGGTCAAAGCCGACCACCGTTTTGCCCCGTGTGTCAATCACCCCAAAAGCGCCATTTTTATAGACGACGATACGCCCATCAGAGACGCCACGAGCCCATGCGCCTGTTGGCATACGGTCGTATTGGGCACTGATGGCAGTTTTGCCATTTTTATTGATATAGCCAACCTTACCGCCTAATTGAACAGGCATCAAGCCATCGCCAAACTGATGTGCTAGCACCGCATGATAAGTGAACAAATCGGCGGTCTTTTTGCCTTTGTTGTCAAGCAGTGCCACAGGCGAGCCATCATCTTTGGTCGCAAGATAAACACCGCTTTGGGCGGTACAGCTGACATTTTTATAGTCGCTTTTTGGTGGCTTACAGGCGGCAAAAGCTGTGCCGATACTAGCATAGCTTAGTACTGCCACCAGTCCGAGCTTTGATAAGTGTGTCAAATAAGTGGGTGTCATTATCATCATAAGGCTTAAAACGATAAGCACATTTTACTGCCAAAACCGCACATTGTATAGCCAAAATATGAGGTGAAATTGTATCTATGGCAGAATCATTGCAACGCTGATTTTGCTATCACCGACCGATAAATCAGTGAAAATTTGTATAATAATTATCCAAAATCCGAGTAAATTAGTCAAGTTAATTAAAATGCCTTTGATGATTAAAAATTTGTATCAAAAACTTTAAATAAATCAATCAAAATAGTTGCAAATGGGAACGGTTATTGTTATTATAACCGCATAAACAAGAATCACTCGCTTTTGAGAGTGAAATGTATTCAACTTCAACATGCAAGCAACCGTCTTGCAGATACAAGGATTTGAGCGATGTATGTTTGTATTTGTCATGATGTCAAAGACACCCAAATCAAGACCGCACTCGCATCTGGCGTGGACGGCATGAATGGACTGCAAGAGACTTTGTCAGTCGGTACTTGCTGTGGTTGCTGTATCCCGATGGTGCAGGATTTGGTGGATGAGCACCAAGCAAACTTTGTAGCGATTGATGTGATGGCGGGCTAGACCGCTAGCATCAGGGAATGATGCCGATTAAAGTGTATAAACTTTGTAATTATATTGCTAGATTATTGCTAAGATGTGATAATCATTCTTAAAAATAGCCAAGTGTCAAGTTTGTAAATTTTATCAATCGATAATCATTTTCAAATTTAAAAAACTAAATGATAGTGATTTTTGATTAACTTTTGTGCAAACTTTTAGATAATTATAATCAAATCAAAGACTTATCATATTTTACATATTATCATTCAGATGCGACAGTGTCTGGATGATTTTTTATGTCATTTGCAAGTTATTATCAGAGTGCTAAGCGTTCGCAGTTCTGTAGTATTACAAAGTCATGCTAGATTTTTATCAAGTCTGTGTTAAGATAGCATCATAGCAAATTGGCAAGTTGCCCCTGTGTTTATTCGGAGTACGACTATGAAATCATCACAAAAAGTTATCGATTATCTAAATTTCCTATTGGCAGGCGAGCTTGGTGCTCGTGACCAATATTTTATCCATTCGCAAATGTATGCTGAATGGCATCTTGGCAAGTTGTATGACCGTATCCATCATGAGATGGAAGATGAGACCTTGCATGCACAGCTGCTGATTACTCGTATTTTGATGCTTGGTGGCACGCCAAATATGCAAGTGGGCGCACTGAATATCGGCACTGATGTACCAAGTATGCTAAAAAGCGACCTTGAGCTAGAATACAGCGTCCAAGAGCACCTAAAAGAAGGCATTGCCCTATGCGAAGCTGAGCGTGATTATGTCACTCGCGATATGCTGGTGCGTCAGCTAGAAGATACCGAGCAAGACCATGCGCATTGGCTAGAACAACAACTTCGCCTAATTGAGTTGATGGGTCTGCAAAATTACCTACAAAGCGTGGCAGGCGAAGCGGTACAAGCGACCGCAGCGCACTAATTATAGGATAAGGGAGCATTTATGAAAGGCAATAAAGAAGTTATCCGTGCGTTGAACGCCGTGCTTGGTCAGTCATTGATTGCGATTAACCAGTATTTTTTGCACGCACGCATCGTCAAAAACTGGGGCATCGGCGAGCTTAATGAAGCGTTTTATAAGCAGTCAATCCAAGAAATGAAATGGTCTGATGAGCTGATTGAGCGTGTGCTATTGCTTGAAGGCTTGCCAAATCTACAAGAATACGGCAAGCTGATGATTGGCGAAACTGTCGAAGAAATCTTAGCTTGCGACCTAAAGCTAGAACAGCGTAAGCATGATATTCTGGTCGATGCCATCGGTGTTTGTGAAGCTAATCGTGACTATGTCTCTCGTGAACTTCTCGTTAAGCTCAAAGACGGTAACGAAGAGTATGAAGATTGGCTAACAACACAACAAGAAATGATTGAAGATATGGGTATCCAAAACTTCATTCAGCTAAAAGCAAGCGACGACTAATCGACCGCTTTACCCGTTTGCCATTGGCAAAGGTGAGTCAAAAAAGCCCGAATACCGCTTGGTATTTGGGCTTTTTGCTGTGTTGGTACTGCACCGCTCAACTTTGAGTGTACAGTAGTAAATTTTTTTAATGGCAATCATTGACAAAATTGATACAAAATCAGTAGCATATGCAGGGATTTTGACCGAAAATGCCGTGATTTGGCGGGTGTTTTGTGGTATTATTCACCAAATAAATGAAAGCTATATAAGTATTTATTTTTGGGAATAAACTTTTTTTACCAATACTCTTATAATAGCAATACGAAAAAGTTTTGATTTGCTGTTGATACTTTGTATCATAAGTAATTAAATGTGGTGCGTGTCAAGATTGTCTATCAGTCTTGGCATGTGTGTTTTGTAATCGCTGAGCGTTTTGGCGATTGCTTGGTTAACGCAGGATAAATGTGATGACTTATTATAACGATACCGATCACATCGAAACCCAAGAGTGGTTAGATGCTTTTGAATCGGTTATTAAAAATGCCGACAAAGATCGTGCACAATTTCTACTAAAAGCACTATACAACATGGCAGTTCAAGAAGGCTTGCCATTCAACCGACTAGATACCGCTTATATCAACACCATTCCTGCTGAAGATGAGCCAAATTATCCTGGTGATCTGCACATGGAGCGCAAACTGCGTGCCTTGATTCGCTACAATGCGCTAGCGATGGTTATGCGTGCCAACCAAAATGATGACGAGCTGGGTGGTCACTTGGCGACTTTTGCGTCATCAGCGACTTTGTACGAAACAGGTTTTAACCATTTTTGGCGTGCACCAAGCGAAGCGCATGGCGGTGACATGATTTATTATCAAGGTCATGGTGCACCGGGTATGTACGCTCGTTCATTCCTTGAAGGTCGCCTAAGCGAAGAGCAGCTTGAGAATTTCCGCCGTGAAGTCGATGGCAAAGGTCTATCAAGCTATCCGCACCCATATTTGATGCCTGATTATTGGCAGTTCCCAACCGTATCGATGGGTCTAGGCCCCTTGATGTCGATTTATCAAGCTCGTAACCAAAAATACCTAACCAACCGTGGTCTGATCAAAGACGAAGATCGTAAAGTATGGGCATTCTTGGGCGATGGTGAGACGGACGAGCCAGAAAGCTTGGGTGCGATCTCAATGGCAGGCCGTGAAAAGCTTGACAACCTAATCTGGGTCATCAACTGTAACCTACAGCGTCTAGACGGCCCTGTGCGTGGTAACGGCAAAATCATCCAAGAGCTTGAGTCGGTATTCCGTGGCGCAGGCTGGAAAGTGATTAAAGTCATTTGGGGTGATCATTGGGATCCGCTACTGGCCAAAGATGAATCTGGCGCTCTGAAAAAACGCATGGAAGAAGTCGTCGATGGCGAATATCAGCTGTACACCGCTCGTGATGGTGCTTTTGTCCGCAAAGAGTTCTTTGGCAAGTATCCAGAGCTTGCAGAGATGGTCAAAGACTGGACGGATGAAGAGCTGATGCACCTAAACCGTGGCGGCCATGATCCGAAGAAAGTTTATGCAGCGTATGCTGAAGCAATGAAAGCCAAAGGTCAGCCGACAGTTATTTTGGTCAAAACTGTTAAAGGCTATGGTCTATCAAGCCAAATCCAAGCGGTGAACAAAGCGCACCAATTGAAGAAATTGGACGAAAGCGGTCTGAAATATTTCCGTGACCGTTTTGACTTGCCATTTACCGATGAGCAGCTTAAAGAATTACCATTCTACCGCCCAAGCCCTGATAGTGCTGAATACAAATATTTGATGGGTCGCCGCGAATCATTGGGCGGTCATTTGCCATCTCGTCGTAGTGGTCATATTCCACTACAGATTCCTGAGCTATCAATCTTTGACCAAGTGCTACAAGGCTCAAAAGGCAAAGAGCAATCTACGACGATGGTCTATGTGCGTTTGCTATCAGCACTACTAAAAGACAAAGGCCTAAACAAACACGTCGTGCCAATCGTACCGGATGAAGCGCGTACCTTTGGTCTAGAGGGTATGTTCCGTCAGTTGGGCATTTATTCATCAGTCGGTCAAAATTATGTTGCCGAAGATGCCGAAGCCTTGATGGGCTATCGTGAAGCCAAAGACGGCCATATGCTCGAAGAAGGCATCAACGAAGCAGGTGCGATGAGTGCGTGGATTGCTTTGGCGACCAGCTACTCGGTGAACGCATTGCCGATGATTCCGATGTACATCTACTACTCAATGTTCGGTTTCCAGCGTATCGGTGACTTGGCATGGGCAGCAGGTGACTGCCAAGCGCAAGGCTTCCTATTTGGTGCAACCGCAGGTCGTACCACGCTAAACGGTGAAGGTCTGCAACACCAAGACGGTCATAGCCATATCCTATTTGGTACAATTCCAAACTGTGTGACTTATGACCCATGCTATGGCTATGAGCTGGCTGTTGTGATGCATGACGGTCTGCGCCGTATGTATGGCGAAGGCGAGCGTGTGTACTACTACATCACCTTGATGAACGAAAACTACGAACAACCTGCAATGCCTGCAGGTGTCGAAGAAGGCATCAAGCGTGGTATGTATCTGCTTGAAGACAATGGCTCAACACAAGTTCAGCTACTTGGCTCAGGTGTGATTTTGCGTGAAGTTCAAAAAGCCGCTCGCATCCTAAAAGATGAATTTGGCATCACCGCCAACGTATGGAGCGTGACCAGTTTCAATGAGCTGACCCGTGACGGCATGGCGTGCGATGACTACAACCGCCTACACCCAACTGCTGAACAAAAAACTCCTTGGGTGACTCAGCAAATGGCACCACACAAAGGTATTGTTGTTGCAGCGACTGACTATATGCGCAACTACTCAGAGCAAATCCGTGGCTGGCTACCTGACAGCCGCCCATATGTGACGCTGGGTACTGATGGCTTTGGTCGCTCAGACAGCCGTGCCAAACTGCGTAGCTTCTTTAATGTCAATGCTGAACACATCGTTGTTGCGACTTTGAAGAAATTGGCAGACGAAGGTGAAATCGATGTACGCCTAGTACAAGATGCTATCAATAGCTTTGAGATTGATGCTGACCAAGCACCTGCATGGCAGCCACAACCACAGTACGATTTCTTCCCTGATGCGCCAGCACCGAAGACAACTCGTGAGCCAAACCCAGTGCCAGAACTGGTTGACGACAATCACTAATCACCCGAACTATAGGAGAATATGATGGAAATCAAAGCCCCCGATTTGGGTGTAGAAAGCGCCGAAGTTGCCGAAGTGATGGTAAAAGTCGGTGATGTTATTAGCGAAAATGACAACCTAGTCTTGGTTGAGTCAGACAAAGCATCTGTTGAAGTACCTGCACCTGTTGCAGGTACTATCACCGCTGTTCATGTCAATGTCGGCGATAGTATCAGTGAAGGCTCGGTACTATTCACTGTTGAAACTGGTGCAGCTGCACCAGCGCCACAAGAAAAACCTGCCGAATCAGCACTAGCTGAACAGCCTGCACAAGCAGCTGCACCAGTTGCATCAGCACCAGCATCAAGC
>NZ_CAMCBS010000017.1 GCF_945873075.1 uncultured Moraxella sp.
CTCGTTTCCCGCTCCAAATTTTAAAAAGTCCAAATCGAACGGTTTGGGCTTTTTTTGTTGTTATCAGTTCGTGATGATGACATTTATCAAACCAGTTTGCACCATTCACCGTATCACACCATCACCCAACACTAGCAAAACAACCATCGATTGATTTTGCCAAATTAACTTGACAAACCCCCTAATTTCATCTTAATATTAGCACGCTTGCAATCAAGGTTCTGCTGATTGCATTTTTCTTTTTTAGACCAATCCATTCTCTTGCACATATCGTGCGCATGACACACTTCATTTTTACCTATCTATGAATCTAACCGAACTAAAACGAAAATCCGTTGGCGAACTGCTTGCCATCGCTGACGCTATGGGTCTTGAAAACATGGCACGAAGCCGTAAACAAGACATCATTTTTGCCATCCTAAAGACACACGCACGCAACGGCGAAGCGATTTATGGCGATGGCGTGCTTGAGATTTTGCCCGATGGCTTTGGATTTTTGCGTTCATCCGAAGGCTCATACCTAGCCGGCCCTGATGATATCTATGTCAGCCCAAGCCAAATTCGCCGTTTCAACCTACAGACAGGCGACTCTATCGCCGGTCAAATCAGACCGCCAAAAGATTCCGAGCGTTATTTTGCACTTCTAAAGGTCAGCGAAATCAACTTTGACACCCCTGACCGCAGCCGTCATAAGCTGATTTTTGAAAACTTAACCCCACTATTCCCAACCGAGCAATTGGTGCTTGAGACAGGCAACGGCACAACCGAAGATTTGACCGGTCGTATCATTGATTTGATCGCCCCGATTGGTAAAGGTCAGCGCTCTATCATCGTCGCGCCGCCAAAAGCGGGTAAAACGGTACTACTACAGACCATCGCCCAATCCATCACCAAAAATCATCCCGAGTGCTATCTGATTGTTCTACTCATCGACGAACGCCCAGAAGAAGTCACCGAGATGCAACGCACCGTGCGTGGCGAAGTCGTCGCATCGACCTTTGATGAACCACCACAGCGTCATATCCAAGTCGCTGAGATGGTCATCGAAAAAGCCAAACGACTCGTCGAGCACAAACAAGATGTCGTCATCCTACTTGACTCCATCACTCGCCTAGCCCGTGCTTATAATACAGTCATCCCATCATCAGGCAAGGTGCTGACCGGTGGTGTCGATGCCAATGCGCTAGAGCGTCCAAAGCGTTTCTTTGGTGCGGCTCGTAATGTCGAAGAAGGCGGCAGCTTGACCATCATCTCAACTGCCCTGATTGACACTGGCTCAAAGATGGACAGCGTGATTTTTGAAGAATTTAAAGGCACGGGCAACCAAGAAATCACCCTTGAGCGTGACTTGGCAGAACGACGCATTTTCCCTGCGATTAATATCAAAAAATCCAGCACACGCCGTGAAGAACGCCTACTTGACGAAGATACCCTGCGTCGTGTGTGGATTTTGCGTAAGCTCATGCAGCCGATGGACGACTCGCAAGCCACCGAATTTTTGCTTGAGCGACTCAAAGATTCCAAGACTAACGACGAATTCTTTGAGCAGATGATCAAAAAATCACAAAACAGTTAATATTCAGCATTGCCGATCGTCATATCGCCCACTTTCCATCACCAGTGGGCGATTGTATTTGAAGTTTTTTTAGCAGTGTTTTTGATGCTTGTGATGGCAATTTGATTAAATATTAATCAAATTATTCATATTCATCGAAAAATTACAATTTTTTTGTAAAGAGTGGCTGTCATTGTATTGTCACACTGTCAATTTTATGTTACGATACTCTTAACACCAAGCTGTAAGCATAGATTTGAGTAGCAAAAGCATGAAAGCTGCTTTTGACTTTTCAAAGAAAACGCTACAACTGGCAAAATTGAAATATTTTGTTACAACTTACTAGCGTTCTGACAAAATATTTGTTTTTATTTTTGCTAAATTGTAATATACTATTGCGTAACACACAGTGTATTAACCTATGGACAAGCAACAAGAAGGACCTTTGCAACCATGCCATATATGGTTGCTATGGTTCTTATTATTTTGTTTCATAGGTGTTTTTCTGTCACACACTTATCCGTTAATTGGAGTTTACCATGCAAACTAAACTAATCGTATCTGCACTAGTTGCTGCTCTAGCCCTAACTGCTTGCTCAAAAGCTGAAGAAGCTGCTGCTCCAGCTGCTGACGCTGCAAAAGAAGCTGCTGCTGCAACTGCTGACGCTGCTAAAGCTGGCGCTGAAGCTACTGCTGAAGCTGCAAAAGCTGGCGTAGAAGCAACTGCTGACGCTGCAAAAGCTGCTACTGACGCTGCCGCTGCTGCTACAACTGCAGACGCTGCTGCTAAAGAAGGCGAAGCTGCTGCTACTGACGCTGCAAAAGCTGACGCAGACGCTGCTAAAGCTGACGCTGCTGCTACTGATGCTGCTGCTGCCGCTGCAGACGCTCCAAAAGCTGAAGAAGCTGCAAAAACTGAAGAGAAAAAATAATTTTAACGCAGTCCTAACTGCTAAAATTATTTTTCAAAAAGAGAACTCGTTTGGGTTCTCTTTTTTTTATAGCATGAAATACTGCTCATTGATGGATGCGTAAGTAAAAGGCTACATTTTGTTACTTGGCAGGCTACTGATTTTTGCTACAATCAAGTGAAGTCACCGACCGATTCGGTGATGGATAAACACAACAAACAAGGAGTCTGTCATGAGTAAAATCTATACCACTACCGCATCCGTCGTCGGCGCTCGAAATGGCACCGCCAAATTGTCCGATGATGATAAAACTTATAATCTGGTCTCGCCTGGCTCAAAACAAGAAGGCAATAATCCTGAGCAGTTTTTTGCGATGGGCTATGCAGCATGCTTCGATGGCGCATTGGGTTTGGTCAAAAAGGCTGCTGGCAAAAGCTTTGACAGTGAAGTGCAAGTCACCATTGATCTGAACAAAGAAGGTGATGACAAGTTTTTCTTGACTGGCGCCATCCATGTCGTCGCCACCAACACAGACATCAGCGAAGCAGAGCTACTTGCCTTAGTCGAAAAAACCCACACCGTCTGCCCATATTCAAAGGCAGTAGCAGGCAATGTTGAGATGGCATTAAGCGCATCTGTTGCCTAACCCTCAAGCCATTTGGCCAATTTTAAAATTCCTCCAAAAAACAAACACCCAAGCTAAAAACTTGGGTGTTTGTTTTGGCGTATTGGCTGTCGTATATTTGGCACTATCGCCAAATACCGCAGATGACAGCTTAGGCTTCGACCACTGGGATTTTGCCAATCTTGGCCTGCCAGATTTTTGGTGCGGTGGCGTGCACTGAGCTACCACTGCTATCGACAGCGACGGTGACAGGCATATCTTTGACTTCAAACTCATAAATCGCTTCCATACCCAGTTCAGGGAATGCCACGACTTTGGCTTGTTTGATGGCTTTTGAGACCAGATAGGCTGAACCGCCCACTGCCATCAGATACACCGCCTTATTATCAGCGATGGCTTGGCAAGCCGCTTCGCCACGCTCTGCTTTACCAATCATGCCAAGTAGTCCTGTCTGCTCAAGCATTTGGCGAGTGAACTTATCCATACGAGTTGCCGTCGTTGGGCCTGCAGGGCCGACCACTTCATCACGCACAGGATCGACAGGGCCGACATAGTAGATCAGCTTGTTGGTGAAGTCCACAGGTAGCTCTTCGCCGTTATTTAGCATATCGGTCATACGCTTGTGCGCTGCATCACGGCCGGTGTAGATTTTACCGCTCAATAGTAGCACATCGCCCGTTTGCCAAGTTGCCACTTCTTCTTTGGTCAAGGTATCCACATTGACGCGCTTGCCATTTTCAGGGTTATAAGTAATGTCAGGATAGACATCTAGGCTTGGCGGTGTCAGCTCCACAGGGCCTGAGCCATCTAGCTCAAACTCCACATGGCGAGTCGCAGCACAGTTTGGAATCATCGCGATTGGCTTTGATGCGGCGTGCGTTGGGTAGTCTAGGATTTTGACATCCAAGACGGTAGTCAAGCCGCCCAAGCCTTGTGCGCCAATGCCTAGCGCATTGACTTTCTCATACAGCTCAAGGCGCAGAGCTTCGATGGTGCTTAGCTCTGCACCTGATTTGGCTTTGGCTTGTAGCTCATGGATATCAATGTGGCTCATCAGCGATTCTTTGGCAAGTAGTGCTGCTTTTTCGGGTGTACCGCCAATACCGATACCCAAAATACCCGGTGGACACCAGCCTGCACCCATTGTTGGGATGGTTTTTAGCACCCAATCCACGATGCTGTCTGATGGGTTTAGCATGGCAAGCTTTGATTTGTTCTCAGAACCACCACCTTTGGCAGCACAGGTTACTTCCACTTTATCACCAGCAACGATTTCCATATGGATAACCGCAGGGGTGTTGTCACGAGTGTTGGTACGCTTGCCCGCAGGGTCAGCCAGCACCGATGCACGCAAGGTATTATCAGGATGATTGTACGCACGGCGTACGCCTTCATTGACCATGTCAGCGACGCTCATCGTCGCATCCCATTGGACATTCATGCCCACTTTCAAAAATACTGTGGCAATGCCTGTATCTTGGCAAATCGGGCGATGGCCTTCGGCGCACATACGGCTATTGACCAAAATCTGCGTCATCGCATCTTTGGCAGCAGGGTTTTCTTCTTTTTCTAGCGCTTCGACCAGTGCTTCGATGTAGTCGGTCGGATGATAATAACTGATGAACTGAAACGCATCGGCAATACTTTGAATAAAATCGTCTTGCTTAATTACGGTCATGATGACTTCCTTTGTTGGCGAATTTGGCGTACGCACGCCAAACGGCTGATATTATCTTGGCATCCGCCAAGACCCATTGTGATGAATTTATTCTACCATTATTTATGATAAAAATTCACCCATAATTGTCAATTACTACGATTGAAAAATTCTCACAAATTATAAAATCTGTTTCAAAACTTCAATCAATCTCGCATTTTGCTCAGCTGTACCGACGCTGATACGCAGATAATCCTTGATACGCTCTTGCTTGAAATGTCGGACAATCACGCCTTCGGTGCGAAGTTTGGCAGCGATGTCAGCAGCATCTTTACCGTCAAACTTGGCAAACACAAAGTTCGCTGCTGATGGTAACACTTCAAAGCCAAGCGCCGTCAAATCTGCTGTCAGCTGATTGCGTAGCTCAATCACCTGTGTACGACGCAACTCAAAATACTCGCCATCTGCCACGCTTGCCGCCGCCCCTACTTGCGCCACACGGTCAAGCGGATAGCTATTAAAGCTGTTTTTCATCGCCATCAGGGCTGCAATAAGACTTGGATTGGCAAATGCCATACCCACACGCAGACCAGCGAGCGCACGAGATTTTGAGAAGGTTTGGGTGACGACGATGTTATCAAAGTCACGAATCAATGCAATCGCCGATGCCGATTTGACATCATCTGCATAATCAATATAGGCTTCATCGATGACCACCACCGCATCCGAATGACGCTTGGCAAGCGTGCGAATGTCGTCAAGTGGCAACAGCTTACCCGTCGGCGCATTGGGATTGGCTAGGATAATGGCATCACACGGCTTGTCATAATCATCAATATCAATGCCAAAGCTGTCATTGAGCGGTACAGTTTGGGCATCCACCCCAAAGGTGTCGGCATACACAGGATAAAAGCTGTAACTGATATCAGGCATCAGCAGTGGACGAGTTTTTTTGAAAAAACACGCAAACACTAGTGCCAACACTTCATCCGAGCCATTACCGACAAAGACTTCATCACGAGTTAGACCATAATAAGTCGCCAGCGCATCACGCAGATGGTCGGACTCAGGCTCAGGATATAGGCGCAGTGCTGATGCTTCATCAGCCAGCACCGCTTGCATGGCGGTCACGGCTTTTGGACTTGGGGGGAATGGGTTTTCATTGGTGTTTAATTTCACCAAATTATCATGCTTGGGCTGCTCCCCCGGTACATACGGCGTCAGGCTTTTTGCCTTGTCGCTCCAAAGGCGAGTATCAATCGTCATGGGATTTCCTTTTTTTACAATTGCGACTTGTTAGCTTGCTTGATGGCGATAGCGTGCTGATAAGGCGTGCGCTTCTAAGTTTTCTTCGATAGCCAAAATATCAGCAGTCTTGGCAAGTGGCACAGCGCCCTCTTTGGTGCAATAAATCAGCGATGATTTCTTTTGAAAATCATACACGCCAAGCGGTGATGAGAATCTTGCCGTGCCTGATGTCGGTAGCACATGGTTACTACCCGCACAATAATCGCCAATCGCTTCAGGCGTATGACGACCCATAAAAATCGCCCCCGCATGACGAATGTCATCGAGCACCGCTTCAGGGTCATCGAGCGACAATTCAAGATGCTCAGGCGCAACTTGATTAATCACTGCCATGCCTTCACGACGGTCTTTGACCAAAATCAACGCACCACGATTAGCAAGCGCTGCCCTTGAGATATCCGCCTTTGGTAAGCGTGCCAATGCTGACTCAATCGCTGTCTGAACCGCTTGTAGCTGTACTTGGCTTGTGGTCACAAAAATCGCCTGCGCCACCGTGTCATGCTCAGCTTGGGACAACAAATCCATCGCAAGCCACTCAGCATTATCCGCCATCTCGCCTTCGGCATAGACCAGCACTTCTGATGGCCCTGCAATCATATCAATGCCCACCTGCCCAAAGACAGCTCGCTTGGCAGCAGCGACGAATTTATTACCCGGCCCTGTGATTTTATCCACCTTAGCAATTGATGCTGTGCCATAAGCGAGCGCCGCCACCGCCTGCGCACCACCGATGGTAATCACCGTATCCACGCCTGCTAGGTGTGCCGCCGCCAAAACCAGTGGATTAAGCTGTCCATCTGGGGCAGGCACGACCATTGTGATGTTCGCCACGCCTGCGACTTTGGCAGGGATGGCATTCATCAGCACCGATGATGGATAGCTTGCCAAACCGCCCGGGACATAAATGCCGACGCTATCAAGTGGGGTGATTTTTTGTCCAAGCTGATTGCCCAAGCTGTCAGTAAAGCGAAAGCCGTCGTCCACTTGATGCTGATGAAAAGCAAAAATACGCTCAGCAGACAGCTTAAGCGCGCCTGCCACTTCATCACTAAGTCCATCAAATGCCGCCTTGAGTGCATCTTGGCTAATAAATAGCTCATCGATACTTTGGGCAGGATGACGGTCAAATTTTTGGGTCAGCTCAAGCACTGCGACATCGCCACGAGCACGTACATCAGCGATGATGGCATCGACAGTAGCAATCAAACCGGCATCTGTTACGGTTTCAAAAGCAAGCAAATTGGCAAGTTCTTCTTGAAAATCTGCACTGGTTGAATTTAAAATTTTCATCATAATTTCCTATATATCAGACTGCTTTTGTGTGGCTTGGTGTTATTTTTGCTGCACCGCAGTTTGTAGAATCTGTAAAATCGGCTCAAGCTTGGCAAGTTTACGCTTATGACTCACTGGATTGGCAATCAAGCGTGATGACACTTGGCAAATGGTCTCAAGTGGCTCAAGCCCATTGGCACGCAAGGTGTTGCCCGTATCCACCACATCGACAATCAAATCACCCAAGCCCACAAGCGGTGCTAATTCCATCGAGCCATACAGCTTGATAATATCCACCTGCTCGCCACGACTGGCATAATAAGCACGAGCGACATTGACATATTTGGTGGCGATACGCAGGCGACGATTTGGCAAGGCTTTGCCCTTGATGCCTGCGGTCATCAGACGGCACTTGGCGATGTCAAGGTCAAGCAGCTCATATACCTGCGCATCATATTCCATCAGCACATCTTTGCCCGCCACGCCGATATCCGCTGCGCCATGCTCGACATAAGTCGGCACATCAGACGCCCGCAAAATCAAAAAACGCACCGACGGGTCAGTGGTCTCAAAAATCAGCTTGCGAGATTTTTCCATATCTTCAAGCGGGGCAATGCCTGCTTTGGCAAACAGTGGCAAAGTTTCGTTTAGGATGCGCCCTTTGGATAGCGCAATGGTCAAGCCATCAAAATCAGCAGTTTGGATTGGGTCAGCCATGATAAATTCTCAGCTTATTCATCAAATCTTGTCTATACATTATCATGAAAAAACGCACCAAATCATCTTGGTGCGTTTTTATCTTAGCCCTTGATGCGTTCGATATTGACACCCAAGGCTCTTAGTTTGTTCTCGACATCATCATAACCACGGTCGATGTGGTAGATGCGGTCAATGATACTCTCACCTTCGGCGCACGCCGCCGCCATCACCAGCGACATCGATGCACGCAAATCAGTCGCCATCACAGGTGCAGGGGTGAATTTTTCGACACCTTCGACGATGGCAGTATGACCATCGACACGGATTTTGGCACCCATGCGTTGTAGCTCTGGCACGTGCATAAAACGATTTTCAAAGATGTTTTCGATGATGGTGCTCGTCCCTTCTGCCAAACAGCACACCGCCATCAGCTGTGCTTGCATATCGGTTGGGAAACCTGGATGCACTTGGGTGCGAATATCCACTGCCTTTGGACGGCCAGTCATCACCGCACGAATCCAGTCATCGCCTGTGGCGATGGTTGCGCCCATCGCTTCAAATTTCTTGAGCACTGGGTGCAAAAATTCTGCCGATGTGTTCTTGGTCAAGACATCGCCTTCGCTCATCAGTGCACCAGCTAGATATGAGCCCGTCTCGATACGGTCGGCGATGACACTGTACTCACAGCCGTGCAAGCTATCCACGCCTTCGATGATCATCGTCGTCGTGCCGATACCGCTGATCTTAGCACCCATCGCCACCAGCATATTCGCCAAATCCACCACTTCAGGCTCGGTGGCGCAGTTTTCTAGGCGTGTCGTACCACGAGCAAGCGCTGCTGCCATGATGACATTCTCAGTACCGCCGACGGTTACCATATCAAAGCTAAAATCACAGCCAATCAGACGACCACCTGCTGGTGCTTTGGCTTTGACATAGCCATTTTCTACGGTGATGCTTGCGCCTAATGCTTCAAAGGCCTTTAGGTGCTGATCCACAGGGCGAGAGCCGATCGAGCAGCCGCCCGGTAGCGACACTTCCGCTTCACCAAAGCGAGCAAGCAATGGGCCAAGTACCAAAATCGATGCGCGCATGGTGCGTACAAGCTCATACGGTGCATAATAATCGGTCACCGTGCGAGCATCTGCCACGACGGTATTGCCTTCTTTTTTGATCTTGACACCCGTGCCTGCAATCAGCTTGACCAAAGTTTCGGTGTCTTTGAGCGTTGGCACATTGTGCAGTACGGTTTCATCATTTGGCAATAGCATCGCAGCTAGCAGTGGCAAAGCGGCATTTTTTGAGCCGGAGATGGTGACTTCGCCTGCGATACGGCTTTTGCCCGTGATTTTAAATTTATCCATGCGTATTCTCTTTATTAATCAATCAGTTAGCTTTGCGAGCGTCGTATTCAGCAGGGGTCAATGCATGGATGGTCAAGGCGTGCATCGCACCGCTTTGGATGTGTTCGTTGACCAAAGCAAAAATCATCTGCTGACGAGCCACCAATCGCTTGCCCTCAAAGGCGTTATCCACGATAAGTAGCTCAAATTTATTACCCTGATTGACCGCTTCGATATGTGCATCGGCAAACTGCGGGCGAAGTAGTGCGATTAAATCATCTGAATTCATTGACATCTCTTTGATTACTGACAAAACCTGTACAACGATTAAGCAAGTACAGGGGGTTATTGCAAAAGAATTATTATACCAAAATTTTTATCAATTCACCTTGAAAATTTGATAAAAATATCCCAAAAAATCAGTCAATTATTGGGTAGTTTGTCCGCCTTGACCACCAAGTACAGGGGCAGTATTGACAGGGGCGGTCGTGCTGGCGTTTGGTGTATAGATTTCTTGTAGGGTGTAGCCTGAATTTTGGGCATCGCCACCATAGACCGTACTGCTATCAGCTGGCTGATTGGCATTGCTAGCGGTGTCTGGTAGGCTTGCTACTTCGCCGTCGGTGACAAGTGTCGTCAAGGTCACTGCCATCGCCATGCCCGGGGTCGCTTGAATCGCTTGCAAAATATAATCCTGCTGTGTTGGGGTCATATAGCCCATCACATAGGCAGTGCGGTCACGGACGATGACTTTGTACTGTGATGATTTGATACCACGCTCAGCCAGCAGTCGTGTACCAATTTTTGAGCGTAGGTAGTTTTCGTGCACGGTGTGACTTTGGCTTTTTGGGGTTTCGGTGACGGTCAGATAGTTATACACTTTGAGCACATCACGCATCGACTCGATGGTGCGTCCGATTTCTACTTTGATTTGCTCGGTTGGCACTTCACCTGTTAGCAGAACTTCACGGCGATAGCTATCGATAGCAATACGCACATTATTCTCATTAATCCCTGGGATGGTTGATAGATTGCGACGCGCGGTCAGCTCAATACTCTCATCACTGATACGCTCAGGGATGGTACGACCCATCGCATCAGCGCCCACACTGTCCGTGCCACTGGTCGCACACGCACCCAATCCTGCGCTCAAAATAGCAATCATCGATACGGCAAATACTTTTTTCATAACAACTTTCCCATTTATCAAAGTATTTAAATTTAAAAAATCTAATCAATCAAAACGCTGATATCAGCCAATCTTGCGATACTGTGCCATCTTGATTGATATCAAAAACAATCACATCAAAGCGGGTCGCCATCTTGGCATAAGCATCATGCGTCGCCAAAAACTGCTCAGCCGTGCGATAAATCTTGGCTTGCTTGGCAGGTGTGATACTATCAATCGCCGCCCCATAATCGGACGCTCTGCGACTGCGTACTTCGACAAATACCACACATGGCACAAGCACGCCACGCTCAAGCACTTGGCAAGTGGCAATGATATCAATCTCGCCAAGCTTGGGTGCGATATAATTGGTCGCCACAATCTGATAGCCCTTATCCAGTAGCATCGCCACCGCTTGGCTCTCAAAGGCATCGCCCTGCCTACGCTTGGCAGTTTTGGCAATCTTGGCAGACTGGGTCATCAGCGAATACGCTTGACCACCACAGTGCTGGCAATCTTATCATGCCAGCCTTGTTTGTGCTTATCAAATCCCGCCCAAATATAGCCAAGACAAAACACTATCGCCGATGCATAATAGCCGATATACCGAAGCAGACCCTGACCGATACTCACCATTTTGCCCGTCTTGGCATCACGCACCTGTAGCCCAAACAGCATTTTGCCCGGTGTTGCGCCTTTTTTGACCCAAAAAGCAATCACCACCACCGCACCAAGCACCGTGCTGATTGCTTCGGGCACGGTCATCCACGGCATCTCATCGATGCTGTACTGCCCCATCTGCACATATTCCCAATATATCAGCGGTGCAAACACAATCAAGGACAGCAAACCATCCATCAGCGTCGCCAAAAACCGCTCCCAAAACCCTGCATATTCAAATTCAGAGTCATCCAATCTAGGGTCATGTAAGGCGGTGTTCGTAGCAGTCATGCGATATAAACTATATGATGATAAGAAATAATTGTAGCATAACAAAGTTTTGTTATTTTCGCCATCAATTATCGATTTTTTCGGTGAATTTTTGGGGAAAATTGGGTAAACTGTTGGCAAATTTTTGGGAAATTGATGATGAAATTACGAATTTTAAGTGTCGGGCATAAGATGCCAAACTGGGTGCAGACAGGTTTTGAAGAGTATTTTAAGCGGATTCAGCCGATGATGAGCGTTGAACTTGTTGAATTACCGCCTGCCAAGCGCAGCAAAAACCCATCACCTGCCGAGATTGATAAATACAAAGCGGTGGAAGCGGCGACGATTTTAAACGCCAAACAGCCCAAAGAGCTCTTATGGCTACTTGAAGTCAAAGGCAAGATGCTCTCTACCGAAAAGCTTGCCGACAAATTATCCATCGCCATGCAAGATGGTGCGGATATTGCACTGGTCATCGGCGGTGCTGACGGTGTCTCCGATGATGTGCTACAAGCGGCGGATTTTAAGTGGTCGATGTCTGATTTGACCCTGCCACATCCGCTCGTGCGGGTGATTTTGATGGAACAGCTGTACCGTGCGATGAGTATTATCAATAACCACCCTTATCATCGAGGTGGCTGATTTGTCTGTTTGGACAAAGCCTATTTAAATAAGTAGCAAGCAAAAAAGCAAAAAGCAAAAAAACCGCTTTATCACAACGATAAAGCGGTTTTGGTTAATTGGCAACGGCTTATTGCTCAATGCCTTTCATGGTTAGCTTGATGCGACCACGATTGTCAATGTCTTGAACTTGGACTTTGACCACTTGACCTTCTTTTAGGTAGTCAGCGACATTCTCGACACGCTCATCAGAGATTTGGCTGATGTGTACTAGACCATCAGTACCCGGTAGGATGGTAACAAATGCGCCAAAATCAACGATGCGAGCCACAGTACCTTCGTAAGTTGCACCGATTTCAACTTCGGCAGTGATGGCTTCGATTTGGGCGATGGCGGCACGAGTTGATGCCTTATCCATGCCAAAGATGCGGATAGTGCCGTTGTCTTCGATGTCGATGGTTGCGCCAGTATCTTCGGTCAGCTGACGGATGGTTGCGCCACCTTTACCAATCACATCACGGATTTTTTCTGGGTTGATGTTGATGGTCGCATAGTTTGGTGCGTGCGCATTGATTTCGGTACGGCTAGACGAGATGACTTCATTCATCGCTTTTAGGATATGGATACGGCCAGCGTGTGCTTGCTTGAGCGCTTGTTCCATGATGTCAGCGGTGATGCCTTCGATTTTGATGTCCATCTGTAGGGCTGTGATACCTTCGGTCGTACCTGCCACTTTAAAGTCCATATCGCCCAGATGATCTTCGTCGCCTAGGATGTCTGATAGTACCGCAAAACGCTCACCTTCTTTGACCAGGCCCATCGCAATACCCGCCACAGGGGCTTTTAGCGGTACACCTGCATCCATCAATGATAGTGATGCACCGCACACAGATGCCATCGATGATGAGCCGTTTGACTCGGTGATTTCTGATACCACACGGATGGTATATGGGAAGCGGTCAGCCGCTGGTAGCATGGCTTGAACACCACGGCGAGCTAGGCGACCATGACCGATTTCACGGCGTTTTGGTGCGCCTTCACGGCCTGTCTCACCCACTGAGAAGTGTGGGAAGTTGTAGTGTAGCATGAAGTGGTCTTGCTTAGTGCCTGCCAAAGTATCTACCAAGTTCACATCACGGCTCGTGCCTAGTGTGGTCACCACCAAAGCTTGGGTCTCGCCACGAGTGAATAGCGCAGAGCCGTGTGTATATGGCAATACACCCACTTGGATATCCAGTGCACGCACTGTCTCTAGGTCACGGCCGTCGATGCGTGGCTTGCCTGATAGGATGTTATCACGCACGGTGCGGTATTTAAGCTCTTCGAATAGCGCTTTGATTTCATCAACACGCTCAGCATAGCCTTCGCTCTCAGCATCGCCTGCCAATGCTTCGATGGCTTCGTTTTTGATTTCGTCTAGGCGAGCATAGCGATCTTGCTTAACAGTGATGGTATAAGCTTCGCTCACTTTATCAGTAAAGCCTGCTTTTAGTGCATTGTTTAATTCTTCGTTGATCGCAGGGGCAACAAATTCTTGCTTAGCATTACCAACAGCAGCGGCAAAGGCATTGATGTTGTCAATCACGATTTGTTGCTGTGCATGACCATATAGCACCGCACCCAGCATTTGATCTTCTGACAGCTCACGCGCTTCAGACTCAACCATCAACACGGCTGATTTGGTGCCTGCAACAACCAGATCAAGATCGCTTTGCTTCATCTGAGCAAGATTTGGGTTTAGGACATATTCACCATTGATAAAGCCAACACGAGCCGCACCGATTGGGCCATTAAATGGCGCAGGTGAAATAGCCAATGCTGCTGATGCACCAATCATCGCTGCGATGTCAGCATCTTGGGTCTTGTCAGATGAAATCGTGGTAGCGGTGATTTGGATTTCGTTGTAGTAGCCTTCTGGGAATAGCGGGCGGATTGGACGGTCAATCAGACGAGATGTCAGCGTCTCAAACTCGCTAGCACGGCCTTCACGCTTGCCATAGCCGCCTGGGATTTTGCCCGATGCGTACATTTTTTCTTGATAATTGACGGTCAATGGGAAGAAATTTTGACCAGCAACAGCTTCTGGACGAACCACCACAGCAACCAGTACAGACACACCGCCCATATGCACAAGCACTGAATTGGCTTGGCGTGCGATACGGCCAGTTTCTAGGACAACTTGTTGGTTGCCATATTGGAATTCTTGACGAATGGTATTAAACATAAACTTTTCCTAATTAATGAACTTTGGCAATATCTAAAGCCCTAAGCCATTACACCGATTGGAAATCCAACTTGTGCCATGCCTTAGAGTTCTAAATACTTGCCAAATTTTGCTGAAAATTAACGAAAAAACGGCACGCAAAAAGCACGCCGTTTTTATTATCGTAAACAGGACTTACCTGTCGCCATCGGGCGAATTAACGACGCAGACCTAGTGAACCGATTAGGTCGGTGTAACGGTTAAGGTCTTTACCTTTTAGGTAATCAAGTAGCTTACGGCGTTGGTTAACCATACGGATTAGACCACGACGGCTGTGATGGTCAGCTTTGTGAGTTTTGAAGTGGTCTTGTAGGTCGTTGATACGAGCAGTTAGTAGTGCAACTTGCACTTCTGGGCTACCAGTGTCATTTTCGCCACGCTTGTATTTAGCGATGATGTCGATACGATCTTGATTCGTTAGCATAACAATTTCCTAATAAGCAATGCAGTGATATTCGGGCAAGCATTGCATTGCTAAAGCCTGCCTAAGCCTAATGGCACTTAAACGCAGATTATAACAGATTTTTAAGCTGATGTCAGCTGATTTTGTTATTTTTGGCAAAAAACCCATCAACGAATTGATGGGTTTGGGATAGCTATATAGCCAAGATGGTCAGATTAGAAGTTATAACGCAGACCAACTTTAGCGCCGTATTGGTTGAATTTAATGTCTTCAACTTTGCCTAGATGGTTGTATTCAGCAGCGACATCAACCGCCAACTGTGGATTGATGGTATATTGAACGCCAGCTAGCACGCCTGCGCCAACTTTGGTGTCTTTGCCTGAGTAGCTTTCGGACCCAACCATATAAGCACCATTAACACCAATTGTTGAATATTTCAAATTTTCTTCATATTTCAACTGATTCACACCAAGTCGCACACCTGCATACGGCGTAAAACCTGATACAGTTTGAAAATCATAAATTGCAGACAAACCGATTGATTGTGCTTTTAAGGTAGTTT
This sequence comes from uncultured Moraxella sp., assembly GCF_945873075.1. Taxonomy (GTDB): domain Bacteria; phylum Pseudomonadota; class Gammaproteobacteria; order Pseudomonadales; family Moraxellaceae; genus Moraxella. The sequence goes on from NZ_CAMCBS010000017.1 coordinate 15,318, forward strand.
CCCAAGCGTCATTACCCACAACCGCTAGACCGCCTGCATCTTCGCCGTTATGCTCAAGCTTGCCAAAATTGGTGTAGTCAGCCTGATAACGGATATTGCCAACATCTTTACCAGCAGCGATGCTATAAGAAGTAGTATTGTCTTTGATTTTCAAGTCATCAACTTTTGCTTCAAGCTTTGAATAACCAACATCACCTTGAACATAGTATTGAGCAGATGCAGCGGTTGATAGTGCAGCGATAGCTGTAGCAAGTACAATCTTTTTCATAACAATTTCTTAATAAACACCCTATGGTTGGGTGAAATCATTCTATCGCTTTCATGCTGAGCCCGTCAAGGCTTTTTAACACAATCTAGCAATAATGTTACAAATTATTTCAAAGAAAAAACCCATCAGCGTGTGATGGGTTTTAAGCGATGTGGCAATCAATTAAAAATTCATACGCACACCGATATTGGCACCAGTTTGGTCGATCTTGGTATCACCGACTTTGCCCAGATAGTTGTATTCGCCGCTGACATTAACCGCAACCGCAGGCGTTGCTTGATAGCTGACGCCCACGATGCCACCGATGCCGACACGAGTGTCAGTGTTGGTATCTTCGCTATAGCCACAGAATTCACCGCCATAGCTATATGATGACACGCAGCGACGCAGCTCATCGCTTAGGAAATTGACACCGACACGAGCGCCAACATAAGGCGTTAGCTTGCTTGTATTCTTAAAGTCATAAAAAGCGCTGGCGCCGATTGAGTGCGCATAGACATTGTACTCATCATGGATATAGGCCGTGCCATCACGATAGTAGTAGTTATCTTCGGCATTACCAAAATAGCTGTAATCATAAGCATAGCGATAGCTGCCTTTGTCCTTGCCGATACTGATACGAGCACCGACACCATCTTCGGTGCGATTAGTATCGCCAAAATCAAAATCCAACTCTGAATAGCCGATGTCTGCTTGCCAGTACCATTGACCTTGATTGGCAGGAGTGTCATAGATCGATGCGTTCGCTACAGTCGCCGTCATCATCGCCAAAGCCAGTACAGAAAGCTTTTTCATTTTATCACCTTGTTATTGCAGGGGTTGCTGATGTGTTTCATTGTACGACTAAAGCGTATCACTGACAAGCGCTTAACGGTGGCATTTGATGGGTTTCTTGAAAAATTTTGTAACATTTGCTGGGAAATTGTACAAATAAACCCCCCAAAAAAAGATTCGATGGGTCTGCATAGATTGGATAAAGCTAAGCCACAAGCTTCTTCGGCTGCAGCCTACCTGTCACCGCCACTTCACCAAGTCCAATAAAATCAGCACAATGATACAGACGCACCAAGCAACTCTCATCAAAGGCAGGCAATGCCCCCGCTCGGTCTTTGACATTGAGCCGTTGACCGAGCTTTAGCCGTGATGCTTCATCATCACTCACCGCCAAAGTCGGCAGATGTGTCAGCATGGCATCGATTGGTAGTAGCCTGCCCAGTCGCTCGCTCATCGGCAGTGTTTCAAGCATATCGGTGGTGATGGCATCATCAATACCAAAACCGCCCGTCATCGTGCGATGTAGCCGTGTCAGATGCCCGAGCGTGCCAAGCCGTTTGGCGATGTCTTCACCCAGCACACGCACATAAGTGCCTTTTGAGCAAGTGACATCAAGCTGCACAGTATCATCACTGATTTTGGTTAGGCGAAGTGTATGAATAGTGATGGCTCGTGGCGCACGCTCAATCTCAATGCCGTCTCGGGCATATTCATAAAGCTTTTTGCCGTCTTTTTTGAGTGCTGAATACATCGGTGGGATTTGGCTTTGCACCCCAGTCATATGATCTGCAATAGTATCAAGCATCGCTTGATCAAAGCTTGGCACAGCTTTGGTATCAATCATTTGCCCATCAGCATCGCCCGAATCGGTCGCTACGCCCAAGCGAATGATCGCCGTGTAGCCCTTATCCGCATCGAGTCCATATTGAGCAAATTTGGTCGCTTCGCCAAACACCAAAGGCAATAGCCCCGTCGCCATCGGATCAAGCGTGCCTGTATGCCCTGCTTTTTTGGAATCTTGGCTATCTGATTTGAACAAAAATTTGGCCTTTGCCAATGCCGAATGCGAGCTGATGCCTTGTGATTTATCCAGTAGCAAAATCCCTGAAATGACGGTTTTGGTCATCGCTCACTCTGCCGTCTCATCATCATAATGTTTTTCGCTCTCGTGCGTCTTTTTCATCGCTTGATTGACCAAATCCATCATGTGATTGCCATGCGCGGTCACTTCATCATAATGAAATCTTAGGCGTGGCGTGGTGCGAGTTTTCATCGTGTGTGATAATTCGGTGCGCAAAAATCCCGACGCACGGTTCAAGATGGCGACACTCTCACGGTGGCTATCGATATTCATGCCTGTGTCATTGTGCGGCTCAAGAATGGTCACATACACATCGGCATAGCCCAAATCAGGGCTGACCTTGACGCTTGAGATGGTCACAAATCCCGTCAAGCGTGGATCGTTAATCTCATCACGGATCAAGGTGGCAAGGGTTCGCTGAATTTGATCAGCAAGTCGTTGTAAGCGTTGGCTCATTGAATTTTTCCAATAATAATGAATTTTCCAGCAAAGACAACTTGGATAAAGGGTTGTCTTTTATCTGTTAGTATAACAAATTTCGTATCGCTATGGCGACAAAACCCCATCATGCGACAGGGTTTTGGCAAGGGTTCGGCGATTATAGCTCGCGTTTGATTTCGTGGATTTCAAAGACTTCGATTTTATCGCCCACAGCGACTTCATAGCCTTTGACCGCAAGACCACATTCCATACCAGCTTTGACTTCATTGACATCGTCTTTGTAGCGACGCAATGACTGCAATTGACCAGTGAAGATAACCTTATCATCACGCAAGACACGGATTGGCTTGTTGCGATGGATAGTACCTTCTTGTACCATACAGCCTGCTGCTGCACCAAATTTACTTGAGCGGAAGACTTCACGGACTTCAGCAATACCCAAGATTTGCTCACGATGTTCAGGCGCAAGCATACCGCTCATTGCTGCTTTGACATCATCAATAAGACCATAGATGACGCTGTAGTAACGGATGTCTAAGCCAGCTGCATCGGCTTTTTTCTTGCCTTGATTGTCAGCACGGACATTAAAGCCGAGCAGTACCGCTTCCGATGATTCTGCCAAGATGACATCAGACTCGGTAATCGCACCGACGCCTGAGCTGATGACACGCACTTTGACTTCATCAGTCGATAGCTCATCAAGCGCACCAAGCAGTGCTTCGAGTGAACCACGCACATCGGTCTTTAGGATGATGTTCAAGGTGGCAACTTCAGCACTACCCATGCTATCAAATAGCGTATCTAGGCGCATTTTGTTTTGGCGTTCAAGGATGCGATCACGCTCACGAGCCGCACGGAAATCCGCCACTTCACGGGCTTTTTTCTCATCTGAGACGACCAAGAACTCACTACCTGCCGCAGGTGCTTCTGGCAAGCCTAGAATCTCAACAGGAATCGACGGGCCAGCTGATTTGATACGCTGACCATTCTCATCGGTCATCGCACGCACTTTACCATAGTATTCACCTGCCAAGACCAGATCGCCTTGGTTTAGTGTACCTTTTTTGACCAATAGACTTGCGACTGCACCACGACCTTTATCCAAGCGAGACTCAATCACCACGCCTTGAGCAGCGCCATCGACAGGGGCTTCTAGCTCCATCAATTCTGCTTGGATGCTGATGACTTCAAGTAGTTCATCGATACCCATACCTGATTTGGCAGAGACTTTGACCATCGGGGTATCACCACCCCACTCTTCAGGAATAACTTCTTTGATCGATAGCTCATTGATGACACGATCAGGATCGGCAGTGTCTTTGTCCATTTTGTTAATGGCGACAATCAGTGGCGTACCTGCAGCACGAGCGTGATCGATCGCTTCTTCGGTCTGTGGCATCATGCCATCATCGGCAGCAACCACAAGCACAACGATATCCGTCGCCTGTGCACCACGAGAGCGCATCGCTGTAAAGGCGGCGTGACCTGGGGTGTCAAGGAAAGTAATCACGCCACGATCGGTAGTCACATGATATGCACCGATGTGCTGAGTGATGCCACCTGCCTCGCCTGATGCCACTTTGGTCGCACGAATCTTATCAAGTAGCGATGTCTTACCATGGTCAACATGACCCATGATGGTGACAACTGGTGGACGAGTTTGGATATTGCCTGATTTTTCATCGACTGCCACTTGTAGATCATCTTCAAGTTGTGTATCGCTAACAGGGATAAAGTTATGACCAAATTCTTCGATCACAAGTGCTGCCGTCATCTGATCGATGGTGTCAGATTCACGCACCATCTCACCCATTTTCATCAAGGCTTTGATGACTTCACGCACTTTGACCGCCATTTTTTGTGCCAAATCAGACAGTACGATGCTCTCACCCACTTCAACATTGTGGACGATTTTTTCGACAGGCATTTCAAACTTATGCTTGTTGGCTTGTGATGACTTCAGACCTTTTGAGCGAGTCTTGATTTCACGCTCTTCTTGCTGACCTTTACGGCCTTTTTTCGCACCTTTGCCGGTTGTACCTGCTGTGCCACGCTTGATTTCACGGCGTTCTTTTTCGAATGACTCTTCAAGCGCTGCACCCACCAAGCCATCTGCCAGCGGTGCATCATCTTTGGTACGTACGATGGTCGCACTGGTTGACTCTTCGCTATCGCTATAACGAGATGCCATTTGTTTCATCTGCTCAAGCGTGCGTTTTTGGGCTTCTTCGGCAGCTTTACGGCGGGTTTCGGCTTCTATTTGGCGTAGGCGTTCTGCCTCTGCTTCACGAGCCTCACGAGCCGCTTTGTCTTCGGCAGATTCTTGTTTGACAGGTTTGGCTGATTTTTTCTTGTCAGCCTTGTTGTCCGATTTGTTGTCTGCTTTTGCTTCTACCGCTTCTACAGCGTCGTCTTTTTTGGCTTTTTTGACCACGACACTGCTTGAGCTGTCAGTTTTTTCGCTTGGTGCACTGCTCGCTCGCATGGCAGCAAGTGTCGCCGCTTGGCGTTCGGCAGCTTCTTTTTTGCTACGCTCAGCCGCTTGCTTAGCTTCAGCTTCTTTTAGGCGGGCTTCTTCGGCAGCTTTTGCTTGGGCAGCGATTTCTGCTTCGATTTTGGCAGGGTCTGGTTTTTCATACACGACTTTTTTGGTGCGTACGACATTGACTGTCTTGGCTTTGCCTGAAGTGCCTGTGACTTGGGCGGTAGAAGTGGTTTTTGATTTTAGACTGATGCGAGATTTTGGTTTTTCGCCGTGGCTTTGTTTTAAAAATGCCACCAATTTTTCTTGCTCAGCTTCACTGACAGCGTCAGCTTCGCCACGAGCAGGCAGACCTGCATCGCTTAATTGTTTGAGAATGGTCTCAACATTGGTATTTGAAAGTTGGGCTAGTTCTTTGACTGTTTTCGCCATTATATCACCTAAAATTATTTGGTTTGGCAAGTGGGCTTGGCGGATATCCACCAAGCGCACTGTGTTAAGTTGTTTGCCAAACCATGCGGTATGGCAAAAATTAGTTCAATGCGTGCACGCTCATCATCGTGCACCTAGCATCACGGCACGCATCTTAGGCGAACCACGATTGGCGAGCTTGCATAATCAGCTTGCCAGCACTATCAGCATCCAAGCCTTCGATATCTTCGATATCAAATACCGCTTGTTCCGCCAAATCATCTAGGGTGATGATGTCACGCTCCGCCAGTTTGTAGGCGATTGCAGGCGTCATGTCTTCTAGGGCAAGCAGTTCTGCGCTTGGCTCTTTGATGTTTTGTTGTTTTGCCAATTCATCAGAGATGATGACTTCTTTGGCACGAGCTTGGATAGCAGCGATGGTTTCATCGTCCAAGCCATCGATTTCATAAAACTCTTCAACCGGTGCATAAGCAACCGTTTCGATATCGCTAAAGCCAACTTCGGCAAGCACTTCGGCCAAATCACGATCCACTTCTAGACGCTCATAGAACATCTCGATGACCGCTTGGCTTTCTGACTCTTGACGCTCGTTGTATTCTGATTCTAAAATCATGTTCAGCTTATAGCCAGTCAATTCTGATGCCAAACGCACATTTTGACCTTGCGAGCCGATCGCACGAGCCAGCTGATCATTGGTCGCAAAAATCACTTCGGCTGTCTTGGTATCTTCGTCAAGCACAAGGCCGCTGACATCGGCAGGCTCAAGCGCGCTGATGATGTACTGGGCAGGGTCTTCGTTCCATACCACCACATCGATACGCTCGCCGTCTAGCTCTTGTTGCACCGCTTGGATACGAGTGCCACGCATACCGATACACGCACCCACAGGGTCGATGCGATGGTCATTGGTCTTGACCGAAATCTTGGCACGCAAACCCGGCAAGCGAGCCACATCACGAATCTCGATGATTTGTTCGCTGATTTCAGGGACTTCTTTTTGCATCAAAGCAATCAGCATCTCATTATTGGTGCGAGATAGCACCAACTGTGGGCTACGACCATCACGATTGACCTGTGCCAAAATCGCTGTAACACGGCTTTTTGGGCGTAGGTTTTCGCGTGGTAGGGTTTGATCTTTTGCCAAATAACCTTCGGCATTATCACCCAAATCGATGATATAAGCATCACGGCTTTGTTTTTTGACTTCGCCGGTGACCATCTCGCCTAGGCGTGATTCAAAAGCATCAGCAACCAAAGCACGCTCAGCTTCACGAATCTTTTGGATGATGACTTGCTTGGCCTGAGTTGCTGCGATACGACCAAATTCGATCGACTCGATTTGCTCTTCGACGATGTCGCCGATTTTGTATTCATTCTCGTCCAAATCACTGATCGCAAGCTGACACGCAGGCATTTCGTGATCTTCATCAGCGACCACCGTCCAGTAGCGGAAAGTGTCATAATCGCCAGTCTTACGGTCGATATGCACACGAATGGCCACTTCTGGCTGTTCGGTATAGACTTTTTTCTTGGTAGAAACAACGAGCGCTTGCTCAATCGCTTCAAAAATATCTTCAGGATTTAGCCCTTTTTCGTTACTGACGGTCTCGACCACGGTCAAAATTTCACGACTCATCTGCAGATCCTTTGGGTTGGGTTAATGAATAATAACTTAATAAAATGACGATTAATCGGCTTAGTCTTCGTACACCAAATGCGCTTTATCAACACTATCAAATGCTACCTCAAACTCAAGCTTGTCTTCGGTAACGACCTTCATCGTGTCGCTACCAACTTCGACCAAGCGACCAACAACCTTACGACGCTTGGTGTCGCCTGTGCCGATGGCATGAATTAAGCGCAGATTGACAATCTCGCCCACATATTCAGCGACCTGTTCACGGCTAAACAGCGGACGGTCAAAGCCTGGACTTGAGACTTCTAGCACATATTCGCCAGCGATTGGGTCATGGACATCTAGGATGCCTGAGACTTGGTGGTTCACCGCTGAGCAGTCTTCGATGGTCACATGCTCGCCATTGGCACGGGCGTCAGGCAAAGTTTCGATATAAATACGCAACAGCGATTTGCGTCCTTGTGGCATAAACTCAATGCCCCACAAATCCACGCCACAGGCGGCAACCGCAGGGGCAATCAATTCGGTCAATTCAGCAATTTTGCTCGATGGTTTCATGATTTAAATTGTGTTTCCTAAATAAAATACACGATCTTAGTGCAAGTTTGGCAAACGATAAATACAAAAAAACCCACAAAACGTCCGTTGGTGGGCAATCTTTATACCAGCCGACAGCTTAGCTACAACTGTAGTCTAAACTACCTAAATTTGTCAAGATTTAGAAAAATTTAGGGTTTTAAAAAGTGGTAGCGGGGGCTGGATTTGAACCAACGACCTTCGGGTTATGAGCCCGACGAGCTACCAGACTGCTCCACCCCGCATCAATTTAGAGTGCTTATTATACGGTAAAATTTACCAATGTCAAGCATTTATTTGAAATTTTTACATACTTCATCAGTATGAAATTTGGTGCGATCGGAGGGACTTGAACCCTCACGCCGTGAAGCACCACCCCCTCAAGATGGCGTGTCTACCAATTCCACCACGATCGCAAATTTGGCTGTATTCTAGCGAAAAAGTCGCCTAATAGCAAGCACTTTTGGCAAAATGCTCGCCAATTAATTACTTGTGCCCGTCTGAGCTGGTGTCGTGCTTGCTGGTGCGCTCGTGGTTGGGACATCTAGGCGTAGCTGATCTTGGGCTTGTTTTTGGGCAAGATGCGCCAATGCCAGACTAGTGATAAAAAAGATGGTCGCCAAGATCGCTGTGGTGCGTGTCAAAAAGTTCGCCGAACCTGCTGCACCAAAGACCGTGCCCGCAGCACCTGCGCCAAATGATGCACCTGCATCTGCGCCCTTACCATGCTGGATCAAAATAAAGCCAATCATCACGATTGCGATAATAATATGAACAGCCAATAGGATATTAAACAACATAACTTTCTCTTAGGCACAACTGTGCGTTTTTTTAAATAAAAATTTGGTCATCATTAAGCTAAGCTGACAGATGCGCTCACGCCTTAGCAAAGGCCGCCACAATCTGCGCAAAGCTATCTGCTTTTAGGCTAGCGCCACCCACCAAAGCACCGCCGACTTCATCAGCAGCGGCAAAAGCGTCCGCATTGTCAGCATTGACACTACCACCGTACAGCACGCAGATATTTGGCAGCTGCTTATCGGCAAGATTGGCTTGGATATGGCGATGTACCGCAATGACTTCATCCACAGTCGGCGTCAAGCCCGTACCAATCGCCCAAACCGGCTCATAAGCAATCACCAGTAGCTCAGCAGGTACATTTAGCCCATCAAGCACGGCAAGCTGTGCATCTAGCACCGCAAGCGTCTGCCCTGCTTGGTATTCATCTTTGGTCTCGCCGATGCATAGCACGATAGCAAGCTTGGCATCAATGGCTTGGCGGATTTTGTCGGCGATGACGGCATTATCTTCGCCATGATATGCACGGCGTTCTGAATGACCGATAATCACAAAGCGCGCACCTGCATCCACCAATTGTGCTGCCGACACATCACCGGTATATGCGCCTGTCGTCTGCGTCTTGGCGCTGATGTCTTGTGCGCCCACCCACAGCGATGTGCCATCTAGCACGCCTGCGACACTAGCCAAATGCACAAAACTTGGTGCACAGCCCAGCTTGACATCACGCACATCACCCAAACCATCTTTGAGCGCTTGTGCCAATGCTTTGGCATCGCTTAGGCTTGCAGGGTTGAGTTTCCAGTTACCGATGACATATTTTGTGCTCATATGAAAACCTGTGTCAAACTGTGTGTCGAATGTGGATTTTGGGAAATTTTACAATAAGCTTAAGCAAACTCGCCTTTTCTCATTGTGAACACGATATTATAACCCAATTTTGGGACAAGCCAAAAATATTTTGTGGCATTTACATAAAAAATTTTGCATTTTTTGTAAAAATCGCTACTATTTGTGCCAAGATTTTTTCATAATTATTTGGCAGATTTGTATGCTTAGCCCTTTTCATCAGCGACTTATTGACCATCTAACCACGCTTGGTATAGATAAAGCTGTACTTGCCGAGACCATCGATGATGCTGTGATGACGCATACGCCTTGGACGGCAAGGCTGATTGGTGCACGACTTTTGGATGCCAAGACTTTGGCGATGGCGATTGGTCAGCTATTATCGATGGCGGTGTATGATGTGGATAAATTGCCCCATGCACCCTTGACCGACATCATTGATGATAAGCTGATGGCTCGCTACCGAGTGCTACCACTTGCCAAAGACGGTACGATGCTACAGCTTGGCATGAGCGACCCGACCGACACGGATGCCATCAATGCCATTCGCTTTCACACCCATCTACACATCACTGCAGTGCTGGTCGAAGAAGACAAGCTGTCACGGTGGCTGGATAAACTTGCCATCGGCGCTGATGCGTCATTTGGCGAGCTTGGCATCGATGAGCACAGCACAGATGGCATCGATAGCACCGATGATGGCGTGCTCGATGAGCCGACGGTGCGATTTGTCAATAAACTACTCATCGATGCGGTGCGACTTGGAGCATCAGACATTCATTTTGAGCCCTATGAACACAGCTATCGCATCCGCTATCGTATCGATGGCGTGATGAGCCTTGCCAATACCCCGCCAAAAAGCCACGCCAATAAAATCGCCACACGGCTCAAGGTGATGGCAAAGCTTGACATCGCCGAGCGACGCAAGCCCCAAGACGGACGCATCAAATTTCGACTGTCCGACCATCAATCGGTGGATTTTCGTGTCAGCACGCTACCGACCTTATTTGGCGAAAAAATCGTCCTACGGATGCTCGATAGTGCACAGACGCTCATCGGGCTTGATGCACTTGGGATGACTGATAAACAAAAACAGCATTTTGTAGATGCGCTTGCCAAGCCACAAGGCATGATACTCATCACAGGCCCGACAGGCAGTGGCAAGACCATCTCGCTCTATACAGCACTTGGACTGCTCAATCGTGGCGATAATAATATTCTCACCGCCGAAGACCCTGTAGAGATTAATCTGGATGGCATTAATCAGGTGAATATCAATCCTAAGGCAGGCTTTGATTTTGCTGATGTGCTTGCTGCATTTTTGCGCCAAGACCCTGATGTTATCATGATTGGCGAAATCCGTGATAGTGCCACCGCCGAAATCGCCGTCAAATCGGCTCAAACGGGGCATCTTGTGCTATCCACCCTGCACACCAATTCATCATCGGCGACCATCACACGCCTGCACAGCATGGGCGTGCCAAGCTTTCATCTAGCCAGCGGCATCTCGCTCATCATCGCCCAAAGGCTCGCTCGCCGACTGTGTGATGACTGCAAGCGACCGATTACCATGCCGACATCCGCACTCATCGAAGCAGGCTTTGGCGATAGCGACATTGCCAAGACCACCGTGCTGTATGAGCCTGTCGGCTGTCATCGCTGTCGTGATGGCTATCGGGGGCGGGTGGGGATTTTTGAGATGATGCCGATTAGCCCGACCATCCGTAAGCTTATCCTAGAACAAGCAGACAGTAGCATCATCGATGATGCCAATGCCCAAGCAGGCAACCCAAGCCTACGCCAAGCAGGGATTGCCAAAGTCATCGCAGGGCTGACTGACCTTAGCGAAATGCACCGAGTAACCAGCCAATGAAGCCAATTTCGCCTGCCAACTCACCAGACAGCACAGCACAGCGTTTTTGTTATCATGCAACTGATGCTCGTGGCAAAGCGGTCAAAGGCGAGATTGATGCCCAAAGCATCGCCCTTGCCAAAGTGCTACTATATAAGCAAGGCTTGACCAATATCCGCATCAAGCCTGCGCCCAAAGCGATGTTTCATTTTCAAAAACCCATCGCCACCACCGACATCGTGCTGACACTACGCACCTTATCCACGCTCATCGGCGCAGGTATCGTACTCACCCAAGCGCTCGCCATCGCAAGCACCACCACAACCAACGCACGGCTCAAAGCCCATCTGGATAAGCTAAAAGCCGACATCGAAACCGGTCATAGCTTTGCTCAAGCGCTCGCCAAACAGCCGCCCATCTTTGGTGCGCTCACCCAAGCGCTCATCCATGCCGGTGAGCAATCGGGCTCGCTTGATGTCATGCTTGAGCGTGTGGCAAGCCATAGCGAAAAACAACTGTGGCTAAAAAGCCGTATCAATAAAGCCCTGCACTATCCTTTGACCGTGCTTGTCGTGGCTGTGGCGGTGATGGCGATTTTGCTGATTAAAGTCGTGCCAAGCTTTGCGAGTAGCTTTGCCAACATGGGAGCAGAGCTACCACTACCGACACAGATAGTGCTTGGCTTGTCTGAATTTTTGGTGGCGTATTTTTGGCTCATGCTTGGCGGTATCCTTACCATCATCGCCATCATGGTGTGGCGGTACAAGACTTCACCAAGCACCCAAAAACAGCTTGCGACACTCAGCCTTAGGCTACCTATCTTTGGCTCGCTCATCCGCCTATCTGCCAGTGCTCGTTTTGCCCGTACGCTAGCGACGACCTTTGGTGCAGGTGTGCCGCTCAATGATGCACTTGCCCTATCCGCCAAAGCCACCAACCATCCGCTATTTATCCAAGCGACCGATGATGTCATCGCCAAAGTCCGCGCAGGTGGTAGCTTATACACCGCCATCAGCCATGTGGGGCTATTTTCGCCGATGAGCCTACAGATGGTAGGCGTGGGCGAAGAGTCGGGCAGGCTCGTTGAGATGCTTGATAAAGTCGCTGACTATCACGAACAGCAGGTCGATGCCAAAGTCGATGCACTGACAGGGATGATTGAGCCTGTGATGATTGTGGTGCTTGGGCTGATGATTGGTGGGCTTGTACTTGCCATGTACCTGCCGATGTTCAATCTAGGAGCGACACTGTGATGAATGTGATGACGGATGTGATGATTTATGTTTTGGTCGGTATCATTGGGCTATGCGTGGGTAGTTTTTTGACCGTCGTGATACACCGTGTGCCACTGATGATGATGCGTGAATGGCAACTTGAAACTGATGACTTTATCCAAGCAAGCGAACTTGACACCGCCACCAAAGCACGGGTACATCATGCCTTGACGCCAAACCAGCCACCGCTAAATCTTGCTTTGCCCCGCTCGCACTGTCCGCACTGCCATACCACGATTGCTTGGTATGATAATCTACCTGCGCTTAGCTATCTGCTGTGTCGTGGTCGCTGTCGGCACTGCCATCATCGCATCGCTTGGCAATACCCTGCCACCGAGCTTGTGACGGCCATCTTATCCATCTTGACCGTTGCTGTGCTTGGCATGGATATTCATGGGGTGCTTGGGCTGATTTTTGTGTATTTTTTGATTGCATTATCAATGATTGATTATCAAACACAGCTACTGCCTGACCGCTTGGTGCTACCGTTTGGGATGATTGGATTATTTGCCAATACTTGGCAGGTGTTTTGTACGCCGACGGATGCGATTTATGGGGCGATTGCAGGCTTTGTTAGTCTATGGGCAGTCAATGCCATCTATCGTACCCTGCGTGGGCATGACGGCATGGGGCTCGGTGATGCCAAGCTACTTGCTGCTATCGGTGCGTGGCTTGGCGTGTGGGCATTGCCATTGGTGCTACTGATTGGCGCAGGGCTTGGCGTGATTGCAGGGCTGTACCAACAGCGTGCAGATGGCAAAAATGTCGCCTTTGCCTTTGGCCCGTATCTTGCGGTGGGTGGGGTGATTGGGTTATTATTTGGACAAGCGATTTTGGCATGGTATTTGGGCTTATTATAAAGCACTTACAAAAAAAGGATAAAGCATGACAACAGACACAGGGCGTACCATCATTGGGCTGACAGGTGGTATTGGTAGTGGCAAGACTGCCGTCAGTGATTATTTTGGTACGCTTGGCATCGATGTGATTGATGCTGATGTCATCGCCCACCGGCTTACCGCCAAAGGCAGTCCTGTGCTCGATGTGCTAAAAGCAAAATTTGGCGATTGGGTCGTAGATAGCGATGGCAACTATGACCGTGCTGCCATGCGTGCTTATATTTTTGATAAACCCAATGAACTTGCCACACTAAACGCCATCATTCATCCGCTGATTTTTGATGAAATCACGCACGCCATCAGCCGCAGCCAAAGCCCCTATACCATCCTATCTGTACCGCTACTGCTCGAAGGTCGCCACAAGACACCAAATCTGCTGTCGCTATGCACGCACCTACTCATCGTCGATGTGCCTGTCGCCGTACAGCTTGAGCGCGCAAGCCGTCGTGATGCCAATGCCCAAGCACAAATCCAAGCCATCATCGATAAGCAAATCAGCCGTGATGACCGCCTAAATCTTGCCAAAACTCTCGGTGCGGATGTGGTGGACAATACAGGCACGCTTGATGAATTGCACGCCAAGCTCGCCCCACTTCATGAGCATTATCTGGCGATGGCAAAGTCTGCCTAGACTGCTAAAACGATGAATTTGTCGTGACCGCTTCGCTCTAATTTATCGTTTGACTGGTAGCAATGACCATGCTAGAGATTGTCAATTTTAACCATCATATTCAATAATTTGCCGAAAATTTAGGTGCACTGAGTGATGTTTGATGCTTTGTTACGCACTATGCAATAATTCTGTGATTTATTAAATAGAAATATATTATTTGTTGCATACATATGCTTATAAGTATATGATATACCATGATGACCCAGCATGGATAAACCACTGGTTATCTCTATATTGATATTAACATAAATGAACTATTTTTTTAGAGAATTATCATGGAAAATAACAAAACGACAGTGCAAGACGATCACAATATTTCACTTGCTCGCCGCAAGCTACTTGCCGCCACAGGTATTGGACTTGCCACATTGCCTTTGATGAGTAAGACAGCACTGGCTGCAGGTAATGGTGTGACCACCACAGTCACTCCTGCTGCTAGCACACCAACATTTGCCAAAACTACTTACGGCGCAAGTACCCGCCAAGGCAAAATCAATATCATCAATCTAAGCTTACTCGAAGAGCAAGCCAAAAAAGTCATCCCAGAAGCCGGCTATAAATTCGTCTCTGGTGCCGCTGGCGATGAGTGGACACTGCGTGAAAACCGCCGTGCTTTTGATGACTATCGTATCGCATCAAAACGCTTGGTTGGGCTACAAGCTAGCGACATTGACATCTCCACCAAGCTTTTGGATCTGACACTACCGATGCCAATCATGGTTGCGCCGATGGGTGTACACGGCATGGTGCACGAAGGTACCGAAATTCTAACCGCCAAAGGTGCAGGACTTGCCAAAACACTCTACTGCTCATCAGGTGCATCGCACGCATCGCTAGAAGAGATCGCTGCTGCTACCACAGGCCCAAAATGGTTCCAACTATACTACAACAAAGATGAACAAGTCACACGCTCACTGCTGACTCGTGCCAAAAATGCAGGCTATAGCGCTATCGTCTTGACCGCAGATGCGCTTGGTCCTGGTCAATCGGATGCTTTCATCGCCATGGGTCGTCCATTTCGCTCTGACATGGTGTTTGGCAATCACGATCCAAAGCGTGGTGGCTCAGGCAACTTTTTCGCCCAAAAAACCAATCTGACCGTTGATGACATTAAATTCATCAAAGACTTTACAGGTCTGCCTATTATTGTTAAGGGCATCTTGCGTGCCGATGATGCTGATCGCTTCATCAACGCAGGTGCTGATGCCATCCAAGTCTCCAACCATGGCGGTCGCCAAATTGACGGTGTACCTGCCAGTATAACTGCCCTGCCTGCGATCGCCAAAGCCGTGAATCGCCGTGTGCCAATCATCTTAGATGGTGGTGTACGACGCGGTATCGATATCGTGCGTGCTGTCGCCATGGGTGCAGATGCCGTCGCAGTCGGTCGTCCGATGCTATATGGTCTGGCGATGGGCGGCGCCGAAGGTGTACAATCGACACTTGATTGGCTTGCCAATGATCTAAAAACTGCCATGCTACTAGCAGGCGCCGGTAAGCTTGACGATCTCAACCCAAACTTCATTAACATCGTCGGCGAAAACGCCAGATTCAATGTCAATCAAGGCTGATCAAATCCCCAAAACAAAAAACTGGCATCACAGTTGCCAGTTTTTTAATGAATTAACTACAGCATACCAAAAAAGTATCACCACAAAACAGCCCAAAAACATACAGCTTTTGGGCTGTTATCATCAGATGGCTGGATTGATCAGCTTACCAATTACCACGGCGGTGATTTGATACCCAGCGATACATACCCAAGATATTTGGGATGCGCATGGTGTCATAACCGATCCAACTTTGGACTTCAGGGCTGAATTTGACATTGCGGTATAGCTGATCCCATGACTGACCTTGACGAGTCAAGTCAAGTACTTGCTGATGCAGATCAACCATATAGTTACGCAGCGCTTCTTGGTCTTTCTTGGTTGCAGGACTATAGTGACCAACATCAATAACTTCAACATCCTGCTCTAGCACCCAGTTAAGCGTATCAATCCAGCCTGTATAATAAAAATCTAGAAAATCGTTGTACGGCATTGATTTACTTTCGCAGACATCAGTACATTGCAGGGCTTTTTGGCGTGGAAACAGCACCATCACCATACTATCAGAATGACTTGGCGAGACATGATGTAATAGCACTTTTTCACCACCAAGCTCAATTTCCATATCCTTATCAAAGACTTTATCAGGCAGTGCGACCGGTAGCTTTTCGCCGATGATCGGCTCAACCGCACGCTGATTGGCAACGACGGTTGCACCAGCATCTTGGAATACTTTTGTACCTGTGATGTGATCTGCGTGAGCATGCGTCATCACGACATATTTGACTGGCACACCAAAGCGGGCTTTGATTTCTTTATTGAGCCACTCAGCAGCACAAGTTGCCCCACTATCGACAACCAACGCCCCTTCTTTAGTGATCATCACAAGACCGCTATGAACCGCCAGTCCACCGCCATTGGTATGGCGATAAATATTATCCTTAATATGCACCAAAGTCGGCGCATAAGTATCGCACATACCCCCTGTAAAATCTGGCAAAGTCTCTCGATCAGCATAAGTAGATCGATCAAATGGTGTGCCTGTATCCGACGCTGCCATAGTACTCATTGACAAAGTCACACCCATTAGGGCAGCTAAAGCTTTTTTTAACATAATGATTCTCACTTGATGTCTTTTTGAAAATTATTTAAATCAATTAATACATATTAAATCACAACTAATATCATGCAAATATCGCATTAATCTACACACATCATACGCTCAAAATATAAGTTTGGCAACCCAATAACATGGCTACTGACGGTGTATTTTCTGATAAATACATCGCAAATTTGCAATATATATGATGTAAAACATCCAGTCAAAGCACGGGCGATATTTTGCAAAGTCTGACTAGACTGCTAAAACGATGAATTTGGCTCGATCAAAAACGCCAATTCTTCCGCCGTAGAGACTCGCCTCAAGATGGTATGTAGCACGGCTATCTATATGATCAGCAAAAAAATTATTGAATTTAAAATATCATTTACAAAAAAAATTAAAAGCCATACCCAAATGGATATGGCGATGGCAGTTTCTTAAGCTTAAGACCGCCCCGTACTTAACCCTGCTTTACCATTAGCAATAATGGTTTTAGCAAGCACTTTCCACGGTGAGAGTTTAGGATTCGGCTGTTTACCTTGTCCAATGAGCGCCATTTGGTTCATATACCAATCCATTTCAAGCACCGCACCGACTTTATTATCTACAGGGGCAAAACCTGTTTTAATCCGCTGGGTCGTCATGGTCTGATAAGTACCATTTTTGATTTGGTTTGGTAAATCAGGCAGGATAGCAAGCGGACGAGCAATACCAATAAAATCCAAATGTCCACTATTTAACGCATCTTCCATTGCCGACTCAGAGCGGAAACCACCTGTAATGATGAGTGGCACTTGGCTCACCTTTCTTGCTTTTTCAGCATAATCAATAAAAAAGGCTTCGCGTTTTTGGGTGCTAGCTTTGCTGGACATCATCGCAGGGCTTTCATAATTTCCGCCTGAAATCTCAATAAAATCAATGCCTAATTGTGACATTTTTTGCACCACTTGAATGCTGTCGCTTTCATCAAAACCACCTTTTTGGAAATCGGCAGAATTCAGCTTTAGACCGACCAAAAATTCAGGACGCACCACCGCACGAATCCCTTGATAAATTTCGACCAAAAACCGCATACGATTTTCAAGGCTACCGCCCCATTTATCGGTACGCTGATTGTGATGCGGTGATAAAAATTGACTCACTAAATAACCATGAGCCCCATGAATTTGTACACCGCTAAATCCTGCTTTATCGGCGATTTGTGCAGTATGGATAAACTGGCGAATAATCATCTCGATTTCATTATCCGCCAAAGCTCGTGGCGGATTAATAAAACCGTCCATACCTTTTAAAGCAACCGCACTTGGCGCAACAGGCGTTTTATTGACGGCTTTTGGCGATTGCTTGCCTGCATGATTGATTTGCATGATGAGTAAGGTGTCGTTTTGTGTACCTGCTTTTGCCCACGCCTTTAGCATATCCATGTTACGCTCGTCCGACAGCACGACATCATTGATTGAGCCTTTGCCAGTTTCTGACACCATGACATTACCCGTAACCAACACGCCCGTACCGCCTTTTGCCCATGTGTCATATAGGCGGACCAGTGCTTGAGTAGGCTGGTCATGTTTGGCAAGCTGCTCTTCCATCGCTGATTTAAAAAAACGGTTTTTGGCAGTTTTGCCATTTGGGAAAGCGAATGATTGAAATAACATAAAAAATACCTGATAATAAAATTAAGTTGATAAGTTTAAAAATATAAACTTGTTGGATAAAAAAATACTAATCGGACGGATGTTGATTTGATGGACAATGATATGCCATCAGCTGTGCCAGTTGCCCTAGTTTTTCGGTCGCATCATGCATAGCAATGCTATAAAACCGCTCTTTGCCGACCTGCTCGACACTCACCGTACCTGCTTGCAGCATAATCTTGAGATGATGCGACACCGCAGGGCGAGACAGGTGCAGTCGCTCGGTGATGTCGCTGACATTCATTGCGCCGTTTTCGAGCAGTAGCTGTAGGATTTTGTGGCGATTTTCGTCCGATAATACGGTAAAAATCGGAATACAGTCTTTCATCAGCGCCATCGTTTGCTGTGGCATGGTTCACCTTTCACATTCGGTTCAAGTTGATAAGTTTAAAAATATGGACATATCATAGCCCAAGATGGATTGGCGTGCAAGTGTTTTTTGTGCTTTTGACCATCCTGTTATCTTATGGCGACTTGGATAGTGTTTCAATCATCCATCTATTGACAGTCCAGTCCAAGCTAATTATGATTACCATGTCATTTAGCCAATTTGAATCACCAAACTTAAGGAAATCATCATGAGCCACCTACCACAAACTTTACGAAAACTCACCCTAATTGCTTTGGTAGGTACTGTTTTGTTTACCCAAGCTGTTTGGGCGGATACATGGAAATGTGAAATACCAAAAGTAACCGAATATGACCATGTTAGCTGTTTATCCGAAGGCTTGGCAGCGGTCAAAAAAGACGGTAAATATGGGTTTATCGACAAAACAGGTCAAGTAGTTGTTCCCTTGCAATATGATGTCACTTGGGGTTTTAACGAAGGCTTGGCAAGCGTTAGACAAGATGCTCAATGGGGTTTTATCGACACAACAGGCAAAGTAGTCATTGATTTGCAGTATAATGATGCTCAACTTTTTAGTGAAGGTTTGGCAGCAGTCAAAAAAGACAACCAATGGAAATATATTGATAAAACTGGCAAAGTAGCCATTAACTTACCCTATGAGTTAACTTATGGATTTAGTGAAGGTTTAGCAGTGGTTAACAAAGGCGACAAATGGGGTTTTATTGATAAAACAGGAAAGGCGGTTATCCCTTTGCAGTATGATAAAGTTTGGAATTTTGAAGAAGGTTTGGCGATGGTGAAAAAAGACGGCAAATGGGGGTTTATCGATAAAACAGGCAAAGTGGTTATTCCTTTTCAATATGATTTAACTTATGGATTTAGTGAAGGTTTGGCAAGGGTTGAAAAAGACGGCAATGTAGGTTTTATTAATAAAACAGGCGATATAGTTATCCCTTTGCAATATGATGACGCTGGTGGCTTTAAGGAAGGTTTTGCAGAAGTTAATAAGGGAAATGAATGGTTTTATATCAACAAACAAGGTCAGCGAGTGGACTGATTTACCATTGACTTGTCAAAATCATGATGAACCAAACCCCAAAAGCTGAACAGCTTTGCTTGACAGCCTGACTTTTTGTTATTACAATAAATCAAACTCTATGGATCATTGCCGTGTTAATTGAATACGACGAAAACAAACGACAGCGCACCTTAGATGAGCGCGGTTTGGACTTTGCCCACGCCGCCCAACTATTCGATGGCATACACCTGACCGCCATTGATGACCGTACAGATTATGGTGAGATGCGTTATATCAGCATGGGTTATTTACAAGGCAGATTGGTGGTTTGTGTTTGGACTTATCGCCCCATCGATGCACCGACACACCGCCGTATTATTTCAATGAGGAGAGCCAATGACCGAGAAATTAAGAAATTTACCACCGCTATCCATCGATGATGCGCCAGAGCTTGATGATGCGTTTTTTGAGCGTGCGGATGTGTATCATGGTAATACTTTGGTTCGCCAAGGCAGACCACGCCTTGATAATCCCAAACAAGCCACCACCATTCGCCTAGACGCAGATGTGATTGAGTATTTCAAAGCAGGTGGCAAAGGCTGGCAGACACGCCTAAATCTAGCACTGCGTGAATATATCGCCACACACTAAAAAAAACAGACCGTCAAATAGCCAAACCCCAAAAGCCGAACACTTTTGGGGTTTGGCGTATTAATCAGCAGACATGATTAAGCAGCCTTTCTTTTAAACACCCTTCCCAAATCATCCATCAAGGTATAAACCACAGGAATCACCACAAGGCTCAAAAAAGTCGATGTAATCAGACCGCCAAGTACCGCTGCTGCCATCGGACGGCTAAAGGTCGAATCCACACCGCCAAAGCCGATGATTAATGGCAACATCCCTGCACCCATCGCGATGGTCGTCATGATAATCGGCTGAGCACGCTTGCGACAAGCGTCAATCAGCGCATCAAAGCGAGATAGCCCGTCTTGGTCTTGGGCGATGATGGCATAATCAACGAGCAAAATCGAGTTTTTGGTGGCAATACCCATAAGCAAAATAAAGCCAATCATCGCAGGCATCGACATACTACTGCCCGTAGCGAGCAAACCCACAAACGCCCCACCAATCGACAACGGCAACGCCATCAAGATGGTGAACGGCTGCAGTACTCGGTGGAACAAGAGCATCAGCACCGCAAAGATACAAAACACCCCCACGCCCATCGCCATCACAAAGCCTGAGAACAGCTCCGCCATGTTTTCGGCTTGACCTTCATCCATCACCGACACGCCTGCAGGCAGACGGCTTAGGGTCTGGGTGGCTTTGACCGCTGTCATCAGCTCACCGACTTCACCGCCATTTGGGAATACAGTAATCTTAATCGCTCGTTCACGATTGAGACGGCTGACGCTTGATTCACCCGTGCCAAAGCGTAGCGTCGCCACTTCTTTGACTTGTACCATCTGTCCTTTTGAGCTTGGGACATATAGGTTTTGTAAGTCACTTAGGTTCTTTTTGTCCGCATCTGATAAGCGAATCAAAATCGGCACTTGGCGAGTATCAAGATTGAGCTTGGGCAAGGCTTGGTCATAATCCCCCACCGTCGCCACACGCAAGGTCGCCGCCAAATCCGCTGTCGTCACCCCTTTATCCGCCATCGCAAGCTCATTGGGTATCACTGCCAATTCAGGTTTGGGCAGTGATTTGTTGCTGATGACATTGGCGACACTTGGCAAGGCTCGCACATCATTCATGATGGCTTTGACTGTGTCATCCAGTAGTCTTTTGTCGCTACTTTTGACCGAGAAACTATAACCAGCTTCTTGACCGCCACCTTCGATACCGACATTAAAGCGAGCCGATGGCACGGATTTTAGGGTTTGGTTGATTTGATTTTCGATGTCAGTTTTGCTTGCACGCTCGGTACGATTGACAAGTTTGACTTCAAGACTTGCCACATTGACCGAACCGCCACGCATACTGCTTGGGTCGCCTGTACTTTGCCCTTCGCCAACGCTTAATAGCACTTCGCTCACACCATCAATCGCCTGCACCTTTTCAAGTGCCATCTGACTGATACGCAAGGTGTCATCGATGGTCGCATCGGGGGTGAGCTCGATAGAGACTTTGGTTTGGTTCATCTCATCAGGCGGGATAAATGCAGTCGGTAGTAGCCCTGCCAAGCCAAGCGACGCCACAAAAAACCCAAGCGCCATCAGCATCGTCATCAAGCGATGGCGAAGCGTCCATTTGACCACAGACAAATAAGCCATCATCACACGGCTAGGCGGCTTGTCATGATGCTTGGTCGGCTTAAGAATATACGCTGCCATCATCGGTGTCACAAGGCGCGCCACCAGTAGCGACATAAAAATCGCAATCACCGCCGTCCAGCCAAATTGACGGAAAAACTGCCCCACAATCCCACTCATAAACGCCGTCGGCAAAAATACCGCAATCAGCGTAAATGTCGTAGCAATCACCGCAAGCCCAATCTCATCCGCCGCTTCCATCGCTGCCTGCATAGGCGTCTTACCCATATTCAGATGTCGGACAATGTTCTCAATCTCAACGATGGCATCATCAACGAGCACGCCCACCACTAAGGTCAGCGCCAATAGCGAAATCATATTTAGGCTAAAGCCAAACCAATACATCGCAAAAAACGCAGGCACGATGGACAATGGCAATGCCGCAGCCGCCACCAATGTCGCGCGCCAATCACGCAAAAATACAAAGACCACAATCACCGCCAAGATACCGCCTTCGATGAGCATTCGCATGGTGGCGTGGTAGTTTTCTTCGATGGGTGCGGCATAATCGACGATTTTGTCAATTTTGATACCGTCCATTTCGCTGTGCAATTTGGCGATTTCTTCATCGACTGCCTTGACCACTGCCACTTCGCCTGCACCTTTTGAGCGAGTGATATTAAAGGCGACGACCGATTTGCCGTCTAGCTTGGCAAGCGATGTGATATCCGCGTGCGTATCTTGGATGCTTGCAAGGCTGCCAAGCTTGACCGCTGTGCCATGCGGTGTGGTGATTTGGATATCATTGAGCTCACGCACCTGCTGACCCATGCCAAGCACACGCACGGTTTGGGTGTTGCCACCGATTTTGGCTTCACCGCCCGAGCCGTCTTGCCATTTGGCGTATAACTGCTGTGACAAGGTGGTGATGGGCATACTTAGACTTGCCAAGATATCCGGCTTGGGCTGTACCATGATTTGTCGCTCGACACCGCCGATACGGCTGATACTGCCCACGCCTGCGATGTCCGAGAGCCTTTTGGTCAAGGTGTCATCGACAAACCATGACAACTGCGTATCGCTCATATTGTCCGCCGACACCGAATAAGTCACCACAGGAAAGCCTGCGGTAGAGACTTTTGAGACAATCGGCGCATTGGCAGCGGCGGGCAAATCGCCCTGCACTTCACTCACTGCCGAGCGTACATCATCGAGCGCTTCATCGACATCTTTTTCGAGTACAAACTCGGTAAAAACCGTCACCGCCCCTGTCTGCAAGGTTGTGCGGATGGTTTTGACACCTTCGATGTTGGTGATTTTATTCTCAACTTTTTTGGCGATATCACTCTCAAGCTGGTCAGGCGTCGCCCCTGCTAGGGTGATGGTCGTCACCACACCTGGAAAGTCAATATCAGGAAACTGCTGGACTTTCATCTGATAAAAGCCAAACACCCCAAGCAAGCTCAATAAGCTAAAAAATAAAATCGCCACCAACGGATTTTTGATGGAATAGGCAGAAAAATTCATGGCTTATTCCTTGATAACTGCTGGCTGATTGGTCGCGTCGGTCGCACCCTGTGCATTGACACTGGCAACAGTGACCAAATCACCATCATTCAAGAAGCTCGCACTTTTGGCGACAATCAGCTGGTCAGTTGGCACATCCACCGCCACCAGCTCATCTTTTTGACCTTGAATGGTGACTTGGGTGCGTACCACCTTGTACAGCTCTGTATCCGTTTTGGTCAATACCCATACATAGTCCATGCCGTCATTATTTAGGATAGCGGACAACGGTACAGTTGGCAGACTTTGGCTAGTTAGGATAAACTGCCCTGATAGATACATCCCTGCTTTGATGCCTGCGCCATTGGACAGCTTGACATGAGCAATCATCTCACGGCTACTGTTCGCTGTCGGGGATAGCTTGGTGACTGTACCTGTAAGTAGCTGGTTATTGAATGTCACTTGGGCAGGCTGACCGACACGCACCGAGCCAGCATCTGCGCTTGAGAGCGTGGCTTGCCATTCGACTGCGCCATCTTTGATAATACTAAACAGTGATGCACCTGTCACCAGTACGCCGACTTGGGCGCTCTTGGCGCTGATGACGCCTGATACTGGGGCGGTTACTTTGGCATTGGCTTCGTTATTTTTGGCGGTATTAAGCCGTGCTTTGGCAGCGGTGATATTCGCCTGCGCCTGCTTGAGTGCTGTGCGATAGCCATCGACTTCTTGGCGAGAGACCGCATCGATGGCAAGCAGTGGCTCGGTGCGATTTAGGTCTGTTTGCGCCTTTTCATAACTGGCTTCGGCCACCGCCAAATCCGCTTGGGCTTGGGCGGTCTGTTCAGAGAGCGTCTTGGTGTCTAGCACGGCAAGCACTTGACCTGCCTTGACCACATCGCCGACATCGACGAGCACACGCTCGACGGTCACGCCTGTCAGCTGTCCACTGACTTCGGCAGTCTCGGTCGCCGCCACCAAGCCATTGGCAGACAGTGTCTGCTCGATAGTGTGCAGTGTCGGCGTGACAGCTTCGACTGCCATCACTGCTTTTGGTTCGGCAATCTCTGGTGTATCGGACTTGGCCGCTTTAGTTTGTGCTATCGGCGTCGTGCCAATTAGCCCACTTTTACCGATAAATACACCGACAGCCACCAAAACAACGGCAGCCACAAGTTGCCACCATGCAAACTTGGATTTTTGCGAGTGTGAGTTTTTATAAGAAGTCGTCATAAGCTGTGTCAAATTCGCCAAAAAAATACTAAAAATACCTCATTATACGGTATTTTGATAAGCAATGGCTGACACATTTTTACCATTTTGCTACAAATTGTCAGCTTGACCCAGTTTTTTGCGGATACGAGTCACACTTTGGCGGGTCATGCCCAGATATGAGCTTAGGTCTTGGACGGATAAGCGTTTGGCAAGCTCGGGATTATCGTTAATAAAATTGACATAGCGCGCGGTGCTGTCGCTGATTAAGAAACTCTCGGTACGCTCAATAAAGCGGAACAACAATCGCAAGGTATGCTCATGCACATAGCGGAAAAATTCGGGAAAATCCGCCAAACACCGCTCAAAATGCGCCTTGTCCACCGCCATCAAAATGGTCGGTTCGATGGTATAAATGTTGTATTTGCTCGGCAGATTTTCAATTACTGCCATATAATCACCCACGCCGTCTTGCTCTGCCATAAACTGCACATTAATCTCATCGCCATCCACCGTCTGATAGCTAAGCTTACAAAGCCCTGACACGATGAATGCCATCTTATCCATGCTCTGCCCTGCCTGACACCAGCAATGCTTGGCGGGCAGGCGTACCACCGTCATCGGTGCGGTGATGACATCCAGCTCATCATCACTCAGTGATGGCATACACTCACCCAGATGCGTCTTAATCAGTGCCTTGATGTCAACGGCATTCATCCGCCACACTTCATCAGGCGAGACGGGCAATTTGGGTCTGTCACGGACGGAAATCTGCACAGTTTTTTCCTTAGTATTCAATCGCTTAGCCTACACACCCACATAATCTTTGGCAGTGGGTATCCAAGTATTCATAATACTGATGGCTTTTGGGATGGCATCAGGGGTGGCAATCAGCTGATGGGCGATAGTGCCCGCCGCTTCTAGCAAGACTTCATCACGCACGATGTCTGCTAGATAGTAGCCCATATCGCCTGTTTGTCGCTTGCCCAGTAGCTCGCCTGCCCCACGCAGTTCAAGGTCTTTTTGGGCGATGACAAAGCCATCGGTGCTATCACGCAGGACATTGAGCCTTTCGATCCCTGTCGGTGATAATGGTGCTTGGTACAGTAGCACGCAGAAACTTTTGGCACTGCCACGACCGACACGCCCACGCAGCTGATGTAGCTGAGATAAGCCTAATCGCTCGGCATTTTCGATCACCATCAATGACGCATTTGGCACATCCACGCCCACTTCGATGACTGTCGTCGCCACAAGCAGATCGATGTCGCCCTGTTTGAACGCCATCATCACCGCTTGCTTATCCACAGGTTTCATCTTGCCATGCACAAGCCCCGTGCGGATATCTAGCCTATCGGTCAAATCCTGATACAGCAGCTCTGCCGACTGCGCATCGAGTACGCTTGACTCTTCGACCAGTGGACAGACCCAGTAGGCTTGCTTGCCTTGCTTGCAGTTTTCACGGATACGCTCGATGACTTCATCACGGCGATCACGATTGATGGTCACGGTGGTAATCGGCGTGCGATTGGGCGGCAGCTCGTCAATCACCGACACATCCATATCACCATACATACTCATGGCAAGCGTTCTGGGAATCGGCGTCGCTGTCATGGTCAGCTGATGCGGTGTGCCACCTGCGACGCCTTTATTGGTCAGCTTAAGCCGCTGTTCCACCCCAAAGCGATGCTGCTCGTCAATAATCACCAGCCCAAGCTTGGCAAAAACCACCGTATCTGAAAACAGTGCGTGCGTCCCCACCACCACTTGCACATCGTTATTTGCCACTTGTTCAAGGGCAGCCGCTCGCTCTTTGGCAGTTTGCTTACCGGCAAGCCAACCGACACCGATACCCAGTGGTTCAAACCATTTTTTAAAATTCATCAAATGCTGTTCGGCCAAAATCTCCGTCGGCGCCATCACCGCCACCTGCCAACCGCTATCAAACGCATAGCACGCTGTCATCGCCGCCACCAAAGTCTTGCCCGCACCGACATCACCTTGGATGAGCCTTAGCATCGGCTGTGATGTCGCCATGTCCGCTACTGCTTCACCAATCACTCGCTGCTGTGCACCTGTGAGCGCAAACGGCAAACTCTGCATAAGCCTATCTGCCAATGGACTGTGGCTCTGACAACGGGGCGCTTTGTGATGATAGACATTATTACGCCGAAACAGGAAACTTAACTGATGCGCCACGAGCTCCTCGATGATGATACGCCGACACGCAGGGTGTGAGCGGTCTTTGAGTGCGTTTAAGAGCGCCGTTTGGCTAAAAATATCCGCATTCTGCTCGGGCAGATGGATTTGGTACAACGCAGGTAACAAATCCCCCGATAGCCCCACCCCTACCGAGCGTAGCTCATCATCCGACAGGCAGCTGATACCTTCACGGCTCACTGCTTGTAGCGCCAGTCGCACCAGTTGGCGCAGTTTGTTCTGATGTAGTCCTTTGACCGCAGGATAAATGGGTAATAGCCCTGTTTCAAAGGACTTGGTGCCTGTGATGTGATATTCAGGATGTGATATCTGCGTGCCAAAGCGACTGATTTTCACTTCGCCAAAGGCGGTGATTTTCGCCCCTACTTCCATCGTGGATAATAAGCTTGCATAAGTCTTAAAAAATCGAAGCACCACAAGCCCTGTATGATCTTCGAGCGTCACTGACAGACCGGTTTTGTTTTTTTCGACCCAAGTGATCGTCCCTGATACCAACGCACTCATGCCATGCTCAAGCTCACCAATCGGCACGACACGGCTGCGATCTTCATAATCTCGTGGCAAGTGCATGAGCATATCAAAAATGCGATAAATCCCAAGCTCCGCCAAGCGATTCGCCAATGCCGACCCCACCCCAGCAAGGGCGGTCACAGGCAGATGGATGGTCATGGCAGATGGGTTCATGATGATACCTAATATTAATCAAACAATGATGGGATTTTAAAATAATTTATCCAAAAAAGCAAAAAGCCGACATCTTGCCGACTTTTTGCCATTCATGATGATTTAGGCGAATGGATCACCAATCATCATCTTCGCTATCATTTTGTAGAATCATACCGCCTGCAACCGTATGGTAGGTTGCTTCATCAATCAAAATAAATGACCCTGTGGCTGTATTTTCGGCATACGGTGTTGCTAAAATTGGTTTTTGTAGGCGTAAAGTTACTTCACCTAAGTCATTCATATTTAAAGTATCTTTATCAGTAAAGTTGCTTAACGTGTGTACGTCCCAAACATGGTCAATACTATCAACTTTAGCAAACACGGTTTGCGTAGTATGTTTTAATAAATATTTACGAGCAGGGTTTAATGCACGGCTATCAAACCAGCATAAAGTCGCTTTAATTTCTTTGGTTGGCATACTCTTTGAGCTTGCTGAAATCAACGTATCACCACGAGAAATATCAATGTCGTCGCTAAGGCGAATCGTCACTTGTTCACCGCTACTAGCCGACCCGACAATGCCATTTGGGCTAATAATTTCGCTTACGCGGCTCACACGACCTGATGGCTCAACACGGATTGCATCGCCAACAGCCACTTGACCTGCTTCAATACGCCCTTGATAACCACGGAAATCATCTTGTTTATCACCATCTGCACGCAGTACAAATTGTACAGGGAAGTGAAAGTTCGCTTTGTCTTCTTGAACCAATTCACCTGTTGGTAAATCTTCTAAAATGCCAAGCAATGCACCGCCTTGATACCACGGCGTATTGTCGCTTTTATGTACAATATTATCACCATTTAACGCTGAAATTGGGATAAATCGTACATCATTTAAGCCTAATTGTTCTGCTAAAGTTTCATAAGCACGGACAATGGCATTAAATTTATCTTCACTAAAGCCAAGTAAATCCATTTTATTGACCGCCACTAAAACGTGTGGGCAACGTAAATGTTTTAAAATGGCTGAATGGCGTTTGGTTTGTGGTAATAATTGTACAGGTTCTTGATTAAAATCAATTTGTGATGCGTCAAGTAAAACAACCGCCGCATGAGCAGTCGATGCCCCTGTTACCATGTTACGGGTATATTGTTCATGCCCCGGGGTATCGGCAATGATAAATTTGCGTTTTGCCGTTGAAAAGTAGCGATACGCCACATCAATGGTAATGCCTTGTTCTCGTTCGGCTTCTAAGCCATCAGTTAAAACAGAGAAGTCAATCACTTCAGATTGATTTTTGGTTTTCGCAAGGTTATTGAGCTGGTCAGTTAATAATGCCTTGCTATCATAAAGCAGGCGTCCAATCAGCGTGCTTTTGCCATCGTCCACGCTACCTGCGGTAATAAAGCGTAATGGGGCATATTGGTTTAAATTTGACATCTTGTTATCCTTTTTTTCAATTTTTCAATGCGTTATCTGATGCAATTGCCACACAAATGGCTTTTGCTACTAGGCAAACGAGCGAAGTTGTACAAGTAGTACTACGAGCGAGTTTAACGACGTAGCAGAAGTCATTTGGTAGGCAATTTTAGAAATAACCTTGTTTTTTACGCTCTTCCATCGCCGCTTCACTCACTTGGTCATCAAGGCGAGTAGCACTACGTTCAGAGATTTCAACTACAGCAGTTTCGGCAATAATTTCTTCTGCGGTGCTTGCGGTACTTGCCACAGGACAAGTGCATGAAATATCGCCAACTGTACGGAAACGCACCGAGCGAATTTCGCTGACATCATCAGGTGCTTTTGGTGTTAATGGGGTAACAGGCACAAGTAAGCCATTTTTTGCCACAACTTCTCGTTCATGTGCATAGTAAATCGATGGTAATTCTAAGTTTTCACGTGCGATATATTGCCAGATGTCTAATTCTGTCCAGTTTGAAATTGGGAAAACTCGCATATTTTCGCCTTTATGGTGCTTGGCATTGTACAATGACCATAATTCTGGGCGTTGGGCTTTCGGGTCCCATTGTCCAAACTCATCACGGAAAGAGAAAATACGCTCTTTGGCACGGGCTTTTTCTTCATCTCGTCTTGCACCGCCCATCAAAGCATCAAATTTATGTTCGGCAATGGTTTCCAATAAAGTGACGGCTTGAGCCCCATTGCGTGAATCGGTTTCTTTACGCAAAACCACCGTGCCTTTGGCAATTGAATCTTCAACATGACCGACCACTAAGCGAGCATTTAATTTCTTCACTTGTTCATCACGAAAGGCAATAACTTCTGGATAGTTATGCCCTGTATCAATATGGACTAATGGAAAAGGTAGTTCAATGTCTCGCCCTTCAATGGCAAAGGCTTTGCGTGCCAAAGCCAGCAAAACGACCGAATCTTTACCGCCCGAAAATAGCAAAGCAGGATTGCTACATTCGGCAATCACTTCTCGAATGATATAAATTGACTCCGCTTCAAGCCAGTCAAGGTGTTTATTTTGCAGGGTTGTTTGTTCTGACATAATCATTACCTAATTTTATTGAATCTTAAAAACTTAAACTGGGATTTTTCCGCATTTTTCTACATTTTCTGCGTTAAATTGTTCAAGGGCTAGGCGAACGAGCGAAGTTGTACAAGTAGTACTACGAGCGAGTTTAACGACGCCATTGGACAATTTAACAAGAAAAATAATTATTTGTGTAGTCCACATTCCTTACTATCTCGATTCTCCCACCACCAACGCCCAGAGCGAATGTCTTCACCTTCTTTGACAGGCATGGTGCATGGTTCACAGCCAATGCTTGGATAACCTTGACGGTATAATTCATTAAATGGAATGTTAAACTTTAAAATATATGCCCAAACATCAATCTCTGACCAGTCATAAATTGGATTATATTTGGCAATACCACGACCATCATCATGTTCGGCAAAGGGTAAATCCGTGCGAGTAACCGATTGTTCACGGCGTTGTCCTGTAAGCCACGCATCTGCATCTGCCAATGCTCGGTTTAATGGCTCAACTTTGCGGATAAAACAGCACTGCTTGCGAGCATCGACACTGTCATAAAAAGCATTCGCCCCTTGTGTTTTGACATACTCATCGACCGCTGCTCTATCAGGCGTATAGAGTTTAAAATTTAGATTTGGATAACGGGTTTGTACCACATCAATCAAAGCTAGCGTTTCGTCATTCAGCCGCCCTGTCTGCAGGGTAAAAACTTCAATCTTTGCCCCAACATTCACCAAAACATCGGTAATCACCATATCTTCGACCGCAAGGGAGCTTGCAAATTTGACTTGGGTGTGCTTGGCGTCAATCTCTTGGAGTCGCTGTTTGAGCGTGGTAATTTTGTCGTCTAAGGCAGCAAAATCGGCATCGCTTGGCGTTGGAATTTGCCAAAATTTGGGTTTTGAAATCATAATGGCTCCCTATGACAGGTGGCTTTTTGTGTTTATCATGCTATCCATCGAGCATCAATGTGCGCCAAATGAGCGCTTAAAAACTATGACACAAAGTATCACCGAAACGATAAAATCAAAAATACCATTTTGTACAAAGTAAATCACTTTTTGGCATTAGAAATGCCGATACCGCCAATCTTGGCAGAAATACTGGGCAAAGAGCGCTGCTTCTGCATCATACAAATGAGATAACAGCGATTTGTCGCTACAAATTCATTACACAACATCAGCATAATCATAAAATCCCGACACTTAATTTTGTGCTATAGTCTGTGGATATGATTGCTACTAATGAGATATGACCATGACACCGACCATGACGCTTCGCCGATTGATGCTACCGATGATGGCAATGAGTGCTGCCGTATTGAGTGCCTGCGCCAACACCACCGCCAAAGAGACAGCCACGCCCACACCCACACCAACCGCCCAAGAATCTCGCCCTGTGGTGGCGCTCGTGCTCGGTGGTGGCGGTGCTCGTGGCTTTGCACACATTGGGGTGATTGAGTCACTCGAAGCGCACGGCATCCGCCCTGATTTGGTGGTGGGGACGAGTGTCGGTGCGATGGTCGGCAGTGTCTATGCCAGTGGCGCGACACCTGCCAAGCTTGTCATGATGGCAGATGAGCTCAAAGAAACGGATTTGATTGACATCACCCCATCCAAGCAAGGCTTCGTCGATGGCACTCGCCTGCGCCAGTATATCAATGCACAAGTGGGCAGCCGTCCGATTGAGCAGTTCCCGATTCGCTTTGCTGCGGTCGCCACCGAGATGCAGACCAAGCAAGCCGTCACTTTCCGTCAAGGTGATGCAGGTCTGGCTGTACAGGCATCTGCCAGCGTGCCAAATCTATTCATCCCGCCACGCATTCCCGAAAACGGTGGCAAAAAATACATCGACGGCTCACAGTCTGCGCTACTACCTGCTCGCATCGCCAAGAATATGGGCGCTGATGTGGTGATTGCAGTGGATTTGATGGCAAAAGCCGATACAGCCGATGCCAATAGTGATGCCAAGACAGACGCCAATCAGCCAACCACCCCAAACACCGTCAGCATCGGCCGTGATGACACAGGCGTCCATGCCAAATGGGGCAATGAGACCATCCGTATCCCGATTGACATCGCCCAGATGAACGATGCCGCCAAAGGCTTACCGTTTGAGCTACCGCTCGGGGATATCTTTGGCAATGTCCTAAAAGCCATCCCTGAAAGCACGCAAATCGAGCTACCAAAAGAGCTACCGAACAAACTGCCAAAGAATCCATCCGAATTTTGGCAACTGTTTGGCAATGTCGGCGCCAATATCAAAGCCGACCCTGCCGACATCCAAGCCAGTGATGTGCTGATTGCCCCTGATTTATCCAAATCAGCGGTCTTTGACACCACCAATCGCACTGCACTGATTCAAGCAGGCAAAACCGCCACCGACGCCCAAATCGACGCCATCAAACACGCCATCCAAACGGCACAATATCGCTATGTGAGCAAAACTCAATAACGCTTTGCTTGTTTCGAACAACGGTCAATGGTATATTGACCGTTTTTGTTGAATTAAAATAAGGCAGGTAACACGCTTGCCACCAATAAAACAATCAAGGAAATTGGAAACGGTTTGGATTTATGGTGTGTGGTATGCACCCTACTGTACTAATCGCATGAAAGATGGTGGCGTAAAAAAGGCAAGAAGCAACTATGGCAAATGATAAGCAGAAGCAATACGAGAGCCTATTAAATTTAAAAAGCATGATATTTAACTTTTATCCCCCTCTTTTTATAATAACTAACTGGTCTTTATACCATTTTTTGGGTATTAAAAGCCCTCTTATACTTTTTTTATTGCTATTTTAACACAAATCCCCATAGATTTTTGGTTTAGAAAGAAAAATATATGCCCCTGGTGTGGAAATAGTTTTTTTCTTTTTAGAAAAGATGGTACACAAGATATCAGCTTTAAGATATTTACACAATCTAAATGCATAAATTGTGGTAAGCCAGATGACGAGCCCTAAAATATTCTACCATGCTCCAAGTACTTGTTATGCTTGCGGCGGTCAAGATGCTATGGGCAGCACAATTCAAGTGCGTAGGTGCATACAACGCACCCTTGAATCAGATTTATGGTTTGTTACTCATACCCCATCACCAAATTTATTGCGGACAAAGCGGTCTCGGTGTTGGTGTGTGGACATAGGCGAACAACAAGCCATCGGGGAATAGCTCTTGCATTGTCTCGTCTGCATAAGTTTGCTTGAGTATCAAGCCTTCTTTTGGGACAATCATCATGGTTTCAAGATAAGCGAAAGGCGCTTTGGTCTTGATATCAATCATCGCCATCTTATCCTGCTTAGGCTCAAAGACGGCCATCTCAAGCCCCACTTGGCGATATTTGCCATCCGCCAAGCACTCAAATCTCAGATGGTTGCTCGCGATAATCCCGCTATCTGATTGACGAAAATTAATCACGCCATAGTCACCAAATACCGGTTCGGTCATCGCCCAGTAGCCTTGATAGATTTCTTTGGGGAATTGATACTCGGCGTGTGCGATACTGCCCATGCTGACAGCCACGGTCAAAGCTATTTTTAAAAGTAATATTTTCATTCAGCTCACTCAGTAAATAAACAAAAAATCTTCTGGCGCTTGATCGTTCAAAGTCGCCAAATAGACTTTGATTTTATCTTGTAAATCCAAATCTACCTCATTAGCACCATCTTGGCGATTCTTCTGATAGATGTGCCATGCTTGCTGTTCTGATTTGGGTTCACCAATATAATCAGCTGCCATCAGAATATTATAGACTTGATATTCCTCTATACGCGGCTGACAAATATCAAGCACGCCTGCCACCTTGTCATCACGACTCATCTCAGGGAACATAACACCCAATTTATACCAAGTGCTTTCGATACAATATACAAACATGAAACCTGAAGCATCCATACCTTGTTTAAGCCTATCACCCGTGATGATCTCTTGTCCAAATCGCAGGTCATCTACTGGCTGACTTAGTACATTCTGTGCATTAGCCAAGCCCATCAACAGACAGCCTATCGTCACTACAGCCCACTTTTTTATCATTATTTTTCCTCGTCGCAAAAAAAAATTAAGCTTGATTACATTATACGCAATCAAGCTTAACAAGTAAATTAGCATAATATGGCAAGTCTGACTTCAAATCAATTAGTCACATCTCAGCTTGCCAATCACTAAAATCACACACGCTCAATAATCGTTGCGATACCTTGACCCAGACCGATACACATGGT
>NZ_CAMCBS010000018.1 GCF_945873075.1 uncultured Moraxella sp.
ACATAGGCTTGATAAAATGCTTGCCATGGCGCATCACCCATCATCGATACGATGACTTGACCAAGCGTATCAGTGCTAATGCCCATAGGCTTGCCACCTGATTGTTCATACAAGACTTTGACGACATCAAACAGACGATACTTGCCATCACTATGCTCAAGCAGTGCCAAATCCAGCAGTAGGGCGACCAGTGCGCCTTTGTTATAATAGCTGATGCCTTGATTGGCGGTGTTTTCGTCCGCGCGATACAGCTTAATCCAAGTATCAAAGCTTGATTCGGCGACGCTTTGGTGTGCTCTACCGTCGGTTTGTAGATAGCGATTGATTTGGGCGGTGAGTAATTTGAGATAATTTTTCTCATCAATCACCCCCGAGCGTAGCAACATCAAATCATCAAAATACGATGTAAAACCTTCAAACACCCAAAGCAGCGGCGTATAAGCTTCATTGGTAAGCGGATTGTCCACCATCACATCAGGCTTGACGGTCTTGACCCACCATGCGTGAAAATACTCATGGCTACACAGCCCCAAGTATCGCTGATAGTCACTGCTTGGCATGGCAGGCTCGGTGATGCTTGGCAAATCAGTGCGTGGACTGACGAGTGCCGTCGAATTGATATGCTCAAGCCCGCCATAGTCATTGCCCGTGACCATCGTCATAAAGGTATAATCATTAAACGGCGTATCACCGAGCCAATCGACATAAGCTTGGCAGATTTTTTGTAGGTCATTTTTTAGTCTGTCTAAATCAGATTGATGGTGACCTGCGATGAATGAGCGATGGGGGATGGTGTGTCCGTGTTGGTCGGTGACAGTAAAGTCAAACACATCTTGCGTGCCAATCTCAAATGGATAATCCAAATAATCAAAGGCAGGCATCGATGCAAATTGATAAGTGATGCCATTAGTATCTTGAGTGCTTTTATGGGGTAATCCGCAGGCGATGGTACAGCTTGGATGCTGATGGATAAAGGTATTTGGGATATATAAGCTGACAGTTGCAGGACGGTATTTATCATGATTTAATAATAACAATAATGAGCTAAAATTCCCAAAAATCCGCTGACCATCGACAAATGCCGTACGCACGGACAAATCATAACAATACACTTCATAGCGCACGCTCACAGCATCACCTGTTTTGGCGTGGTCGAGCCTAAAGGTGTGCTTATCGGCTTTGGTCGCACGATACTCTACGCTATCAATCGTGTAGATAACCTTAGTAATGTTCTTGGCAAATTCACGAATCAAATAACTGCCTGCAATCCAAGTCACCATCGATAACTGCGGTGCGTCCGTATCTGCGCTAAACTGCAACTCTACATCGCACAGATGGTCATAATAGCGTGTAAAATCAAGATGATAGTGAATGGTCATGGGTTATTTCCTTAATGTTTTTTTGTGATTGATGAATTGGTGAAATATCATAGCAAACTTGGCTGATTTTGCAATCATTGGGCTGAAATTTACAGCTTGTAACGACTTTTTTGTAATTGATGGGCAAATTTACCAAACTTCTGTTATAATGGCGATAACTTTTTGCCAATTTGGGCGGCTATAGCATTTGGCTTGGACGCTTTTGGCACAATTTTGTAAGGAATCTCTTATGACAACTATCGCAAATGATACCGTTGTAAAATTTAACTACACCCTAACCAACGACAAGGGCGAAACCCTTGACCAATCTCGTGGCGAGCCATTGGCGTATCTACATGGTCATCACAACATCATTCCAGGTCTTGAAAAAGAAATGACTGGCAAAGCTGCTGGCGACAAATTCAAAGTCACCGTCGCTCCTGAAGAAGCGTACGGCGAGTACATCGCAGAAGCGGTGCAAGAAGTGCCACGCGCCAATTTCCAAGGTGTGGACAATATCGAAGTGGGTATGCAGTTCCAATCACAAACCGACGACGGTCATGTGATGCTGGTTACTGTCAAAGATGTCAATGATGAAGTGGTTGTGGTTGATGGCAACCATCCACTTGCAGGCGTTGAGCTGACCTTTGATGTTGAAATCGTCGAAGTGCGTGCTGCTACTGCGGACGAAATCGCACACGGCCATGCGCACGGTGTCGGCGGTCATCACCACTAATCGCTAATCACTAATCCATTTGGGATTAACTATCGCTCAAGTCTATGGCTTGGGCGATTTTTTTTGTGAGTCATAACAGGTTGAATGTTTGTTAATTAACAAAGAAAAGCTGTTGCCAAGCCGTGTCAATTTACAAAAAGTGTATAAGCGTTCACCAAAATTACTTGATTTTTTTTGCATTTGGGTTTAGGCTTGTACACTTAAGATTTTTGACAAACAAGCACAGGCTATGGTTACATTTATCCGCACTCAATACAATCGCAGCAAAAAACTCATCGGCATGACAGGCACTTTGGTGGGTGGCTTTCGTGCTGCCCAAAAAGTGGGCGCTTTTGGCGGTCAAGCATCCCGTGAGAAACTCTCGCCTTATGTTCAAGAGTTTTGCCGTCGTATGGCGGGCTCATTTGGGGTGAATGTCGTGCAGGTTGAGCCCGTACCGCAGACGCATGGTCTTTGGGTGAGTAACCATGTGTCATGGCTCGATATTCCTGTGGTTGGCAGTGTGGCGCCGGTGTTTTTCTTATCCAAAGCAGAAATCGGCGAATGGCCAATCTTTGGCAAGCTTGCCAAAGCAGGCGGGACGCTATTTATCAAGCGTGGCTCGGGCGATACAGGCTCGGTGTCTGACCAGATTACAAGCTTTTTGCAAGGTGGCTCATCGGTGGTATTTTTCCCTGAAGCGACCACCACAGATGGCAAGCAAATCAAAAAAATCTATGGCAAACTGCTCAAATCCGCCATCGATACTGGCTTGCCGATTTGTCCACTGGTGATTGCGTATGTGGATAAAGATGGTAAGCTGTCTGATGATGCGGCGTATTATGGCGAGCGTTCGATGGCTGATAGCCTAAAAAAAGTCGCCGACTCAAAAGGCATCACCGCTCATGTGTTACCGCTTGCGCCGATTTATCCAGAGAATAAAGATCAACGCACGCTGACCGAAGAGCTACAATTAGCGATGGAAGCAGGGCTTGCCGAGCTACATCGCCGAGTGCTGACTGCTTAATGCAATCTTGCCAACTTGGCAAAAAATAGCCAAGGTGTGCAAAATAACAAACCCCAAAAGTTGGCTGATGACTTTTGGGGTTTGTCTTTGGCTGTTGGTTATGGTTTGATGATGACTTAGAACGACGGATTGACCGTACCCATACGCTGACTAATCGGTGTCGATTGACCCAGTAGCACGCTATAAATGGTGGCGTTTTCCATCACGTGCTTGACATAGGCACGAGTCTCGGCATAGGGAATGGCTTCGACATATTGGTCGGCGCTGATACTGCCATGCTTAGGAATCCATTTGCGAGCAGCACCCGGTCCTGCGTTGTAGCCCGCGGTGGCGACGGCGATTTGACCGCCTGCTTTATTGGCAAGGTCGTTCAAGAACCATGTGCCATAGCGGATATTGGTATCAGGGTCGCTCATACTGCCTGTGCTCTCGCCCATGCCACGGGCGATTTGGCTGGCAGTGCCGGGGATGATTTGCATCAGGCCGCCAGCGCCTGCGCCTGACTGTGCCGATGGCTGAAAGCGACTTTCTTGACGCATAATGCCATATGCCCACGCAGGGTCAATGCCGACATTGCGACTGTGGCGGATGGTATTGTCATAATACGGCATCGGGTGCGATAGAGCGGCATTTCTTAGATTATCGGTCGTCTCGATGGCTTGGATACTGCGATGATAGTAGCCTAGATTGTGCGCCTTAGTCGCTGCTGCTAGAATCAGTGCGGTATCGCCTGCTTCACGAGCCTTACGCACTGCCCAGTTCCATTCACGGTTGATATGCTCAAGACTTGCGTTATTTTGCATGAGCAGATAAGCGCGGGCAAAATAGTCATTATTCATCACACGCTCGGCATCTTTGGTGGTGACAGTTGGCAAAACATTACCACCGATATCCGAAAGTGTCAGACGCTGACCTAGTCGGTCTTTGGCAAGTAGTCCATAGTAGTCGATACCTGATGACAAATTGCCATACAGTCGCTTGGCATCGGCGGATTTGCCCGTTTGTTCATAAGCACGAGCCAGCCAATATTGCCATACACGCTCTTGCTGTTGTACTGCGGTCATCGCACCGATGGCGTTGATGACATCTTGCCATTGGCTAAAGTGAATGGCGGCTTGGGCGTAGTCTTCGGCTTCTTCGTAGTTGAATGGCTCGCCCAAGCTATTTTTGAAATAAGTCACCGAATCCATGCTAAAGCCTTCGTCGGTATTCATATTCATCCGCTTGACGGCAATGCTACGCCACGCATAGCGACGAGCCATTTCGGAAATCAGTCGCTGACTGCGGTTGTTGTCTTGACTGATGTCGTAGTTGAGCTGTGTCACAGCCTCCCAGTGCGAGCGATGTGCCAGCTGACTGATGGCGTAGATGTACAGATATTGATTAGCATCGCTATAAGGTTCTTGTTGAAATCTGGTCAAAAACGCATTGGGATTACTGCGAATTTCATTAATCGTCTGATAACTGATTGGTAAGTTCAGCTGATTAATCAGCGTCATGATATCGCCTGTTTTATCCAGTGGTGATTGACGGCTGGATAATTGACGCTTATCAATGCGTAGCATACGCACCAGCTGTTCGTGCTTGTCAGTATTGGTGATGCGTGGGTTACTGCTCATCTCGGTGGCAAGCTTATCGCACAGTGATTGCTTGATTTGGGTGTTGAGCCAGACATTGGGTTTTTGGTATAGGGCACGCATACTGTCATCGCTTTGGTTAAAGCCTAGAGCGATGGCGCACGCTTCGGATGTATCGGGGTTTTCGATGCTATTTGCCACAGCACGCACCGATGCGTAGTCGCCTTGACGAGCTTTGGTCTCGGCATAGTCGGCGGCGAGTTTTTCGCTCATGACATTGCTTGGATATTGGCGTACAAAGTCATTGACCGTGCTTGGGCTTTGACTTGATAGATTGGCATTGAGTCGCCAATAGGTCGGATAGACGCCAAACAGCGTGCCTTGCATACTTTGTTCATAATCGTATAGGGCACTCATATTGGATTTTTGGCGGTCGGCATCGATGAACTGATAAATACTGCCATCATTGGCATTGCCTTTGGCGCACGCCACTTGGGTGATAGCGCCGATGGCACATAGTAGGGTCGCACAGTGAAGTTTGGTAATCTTAAAAGTTTTCATAACTCATCTAATGTCAAATGATGGATAAAGGTTTGTCTAGGGTATCAAATCAAGGTTGCTTGGATGTATAAAAGTTGTAATTAACAGTCCAATTATAAAGCCCAAGCAGGGTACAAGCAGGACAACAGGCAAATCCAATGGGGATTTTTGGCATTATCCTACCACAACCTTGACCAATTATGCTAAAATAACCCGTTTATTTTGTCATTTTGGAAAACCCCGTCATGAAAGTCGCCACGTTTGACCCAAAAGCCCACCAAAGCACCGCCACTAACACAATTCATAACAACAGTCACGATTTGCCTGTGCAAAATGTCGCCGACATCAGCGACAAAAAGACCAAAAAAGTCTATATCGTCACGCAAGGCTGTCAGATGAATGAATACGATTCTGAAAAAATGGGCGATGTGCTGGGTCAATCGCATGGCATGGTCGTCACCCATGACATCAATGAAGCTGATGTGCTACTCATGAACACCTGCTCCATCCGTGAAAAGGCGCAAGAGAAGGTCTTTAGTGAGCTTGGCAGATGGCGTAAACTCAAAGAAAAAAATCCCAATCTCGTCATCGGTGTCGGTGGCTGTGTGGCATCCCAAGAAGGGGATAATATCCAAAAACGCGCGCCGTATGTCGATATGGTCTTTGGGCCGCAGACCTTGCACCGCTTGCCTGAGCTGTACGAACAATCCACTAAACAGCACGACGAACTCCCAAAAAACCGCATCGGCGTGGTTGATGTGTCGTTTCCAAGTATCGAAAAATTTGACTTTTTGCCTGAGCCAAAGGTTGAAGGCTACAAGGCGTTCGTCTCTATCATGGAAGGCTGTTCAAAATACTGCTCATTTTGCGTCGTGCCTTATACTCGTGGCGAAGAGCTGTCCCGTCCGCTTGATGATGTCTTGGCTGAGATTGATGCTTTGGCAGAGCAAGGCGTGCGTGAGATTAATCTGCTTGGTCAAAATGTCAATGGCTATCGTGGCGAAAAAGACGACGGCACGATTTGTCGCTTTAGCGAGCTATTGCACTATGTCGCGCATATCGATGGCATCGAGCGTATCCGCTACACCACCAGCCACCCGCTAGAGTTCACCGATGACATCATTGATGCGTACAAGAGCATTGATAAGCTGGTCTCGCACCTGCACTTGCCTGTGCAAAGTGGCTCAAACAACATCCTAGCTGCAATGAAGCGTAATCACACGGTGGATGTGTATATCAATCAGATTAATAAGCTCAAAGCGATTCGTCCTGATTTGCACTTATCGAGTGATTTTATCATCGGCTTTCCCGGTGAGACTGATAGCGATTTTAATGAGACGCTACAGCTTGCCAAGGACTTGGATTTTGACCACTCGTACAGCTTTATTTATTCAAAACGCCCGGGCACGCCAGCATCTGAGCTGCCTGATGATGTCAGCTTTGAGACCAAAAAAGCTCGCTTAGCGCAGTTTCAAGAAGTCATCAAAGAATCAACCTTTGCCAAAACTCGTGCGATGGTCGGTCAAGTGGTGCGTGTGCTCGTCGAAGAGCCTGCCAGTCGCTATGAAGGCTATCTGCATGGCTCGGCGGACAATACTCGCTCGGTGGTCTTTGCCGGTGATGAGTCATTGCTGGGTAAATTTGTCATGGTCAAAATCACCGCCGCCAAAAGTATGCACCTAGTCGAGGGTGAGTTGGTCGAAGTCATCGGCTAAGTTTGGTAGCTAAGTTTGGCAATTGTTTGTGGTCATTATTTGTGCTAATTATTTGATAATCAAGGGAATGTGATGGCGATAGCGCAACAAATCCGATTGGCAAGACGGGCTGATTTGCCACGACTGGTTGAGATTTTTAATGAAACGGTTGATGACAAAATCGCTCATGCTAGCCTGACACCGCACACGGTTGATGGGCGGATGGCTTGGTTTGAAGCGCATAATGACGCCACTCGCCCCATCTATGTCGTCGTCGATGATGGGCAAATCGTCGCTTGGGCAAGCTTTAGCGATTTGTACAGCTTGCCTGCTTATCACATCACCGCCGAGATTAGCCTGTATATCACCAAGCCATACCACCATCGTGGTATGGGCAAATCACTGCTGGCATTCATGCTATCGGTCGCACCAAAGCATGGCATTGATAATGTCGTGGCGCTGATTTTTCAGCATAATTTACCAAGTTTATCCTTATTTGCGCAGTTTGATTTTGTGCAGTGGGGCGTACTGCCTAAGGTGTGTGATATGGATGGTTTTTTGGCGGATACGGTGATTATGGGGCGTAGGCTTTTGCCATAAGGATATGCTGTGCCCTTGACTCGTCCATCCATACGCTTACCGAAGCTATCTATCTCCACTGTATTTGGTCGTGTGCCTACGACGCCTGTTGTAGGCATATCAATGAGTGATGCTGCTGTCACGGCTGCGCTGGTCGATGTGCATGCAGGACAGTATCATCTGCTAGACTATGCCATCGCACCTTGCCATGATGCGCTCATGCATGGCAAAATCATTGACAAATCCGCACTGGCCGATGCCATCACGGCAGCCATAGACCAACTGCTCATCACACCAGTCTCTGCCATCACGACTGTGGCCGATGATGCCATCATGCGTACACGCATCGAATTGCTTGGTCATCTGGACGATGATGAAGTGGAAGCGGCGATTTTGATCGATGCTGAGCGCTACATCGGACAGCCGATCGATGAAGTGTATGTTGATTTTTGTATTGATGGCTATGTGACGCATGGCTCAGTTGAGCGTACCCAAGTATGGCTCACCGTCGCACATCGTCAAGCGGTCGATGACTGTGCAGAAGTCTTGGCGATGGCAAATCTTGAGACGCAGTCGGTGGGCGTGTGGTCGCAATCAATGGCGCAAGCGGTACGAGCATTTTGCACCTTAGATGAGCCGACGGTTGCGGTGCTTGACATTCAGACGCATCAAACGCAGCTGCTGGTGCTAGATGAATCTGGGGTGGCATACCGGACGACAGCGCTGTTTGGTACGCACACATTCACAGAAAGCCAGACGGCATCTGACCAGCTTATAGCGTCGCAGGCAGTATCGCATACGCCGTCGGATGATGTTGATTCATCACCTCAAGCAGTATCCAAAACATCAGATGGCGATGGTCTTGATTTTTATCAGTTTTTGGCTCAATATCAAGCAAACAACCCAAATGACTCCGCCCAACAGGTGCAGTCCGTGATGGATTTGGACTCATCGCTAGAAAGTGATGCAGTGGATAGCTTATCTTTGCAGCAGGCGGAGCAGCCAAATGCAGTACAGGATGAGTATCAAATCAGCTTTGGTGATGTATCCACAGGTGAGCTGCGACAAGTGGAGGAGCCTGTCCATCCGCAGACGGCGATGGATAGCATGCAGATCGATGCGATGTGCGATCGGCTTATGACCATGCTACATAGCTATCAGATACATCAAGCGCCATTACCATCACGACTACTGCTATCGGGTATCGATACAGCTGTATGGGCAGGGCTTGATGAGCGATTAACCGAGAAGCTTGGCATAAAGGCAGTGTATGGAGTGCCAGATCCACAGCTGTATCATGCAGATCTTGGCACGGATGCACCACAGCTTTTGACGGCGATGGCATTATCGGCGGACATTCATGGTGTGAATCTTTTGCCAT
This sequence comes from uncultured Moraxella sp., assembly GCF_945873075.1. Classification (GTDB taxonomy): domain Bacteria; phylum Pseudomonadota; class Gammaproteobacteria; order Pseudomonadales; family Moraxellaceae; genus Moraxella. Next base: position 8,872 of record NZ_CAMCBS010000018.1, read on the forward strand.
GGCGAGATCAAAAACGCCTAACGGATGCGGATAATTTTAAGAAAAAATTTATTATAGTCTTGTCCATCACAGCCATGATTCTAGGAGTGATTTATGCGCTGATGGCTTATCAGACGCACAAGCAAACTCAAGTTAATGCCATCATCACAGCACGCATCGAAGAGAATCAAACCAAGATCAACCAAATACACGCCATCGAACAAAAAATCAACGACACAAAATCCAAGCTTGCCGCCATCGATTTACTTGATCAAGATAATCAGCTACTCACCACTTGGCAGGCGCTACCAAACCTTGTGCCACAAGGTGTGTATCTGGATAGTATTCAAGAGAGCGCGGATGAAGTGAGCATCACTGGCATGAGCACAACTTCGGCACAGGTGTCGGCATTTGCCAGTTCGCTTGAGCTGTCTGGGGTGTATCAAGAAGTGCTTGTCACTTCATTACAAGATGCCAAGCAGGCGATGCGCTTTAGCATTTCAGCAAAGAAAATTATGCCTACAAATCAAGCATCCATCCAAGATGTACAGATGATTGGTAAGGATAACTAATTGATGAAAATGGATAACCTTCGTTTATCATCGCAGAGATTTTGGCGTACGCTCAATCAAGTCAATCGCCATAATATCGGCAGTGCGCCATCGTCAGTACAGGCGGTTGTCATTGCGCTTGTGGTATGCGTGATGGCGATTGTGGTGTGGCTGGTGCTGATTTCCCCAAGCATGACCAAGCGCTCCGCACTGATGAGCCAAGAGCGAGTGCTAATCGATGACTTTGCACGCAGTTACCAACAACTGCGCTTGCTTGAGACCAGAAAATCTCAGCTCACGGAAGAAAGTCAAGCACTCGATGCACGGCTTGCCCAAGTGCCAAAAAGCGCACCAATGACCGAGATTATCAGCATGATCCATACACAGGCCAGTCAAGCAAGCGTGCAGGTGCAAAGCGCAACAGTGCAGCCGATGGATAAGACGCAAGCGCACATCATCGAGCGTCCGATGATGGTGGTGGCGACGGGTGATTATCATGCGCTAGGGCGGTGGCTCGTTGCAATTGATAGTAGCGAGTATCTTTTGATGATGGGGGATTATGAGCTGATGGCAGATGGGGCGTCAAATCGCCTTAGGCTGACCATGCGTCTAGTGAGCTATCAAGCCAATAATCAGCCTGTCAGCACAGCACAGGAAGTCAAGCCATGATGCGCTATCTGTGGTTGATGGGTGCACTGCTATGCATGACTGCCTGTGGTCAAAGTGCTGAAGACATCGCTGATGCCAAGCTTGCCACTGTGATGGATGCGCCAAGTGTACCAACGGCTGTGCCACGACCATCTGAGCCGATGCCGACAATCAGTTATGAGACTAACAAAGATCCATTTGTTAATCCCTATCGCCAAGTAAATACTGAACCGCCAACTGCTCAAGACACATCCGCCCCATCGGATAAATCAGATGCCAAGTCCGATACAGGCGTGGATAATAAAACCAAGCCATCAAGCGATCAACCATCATCTGATGCAAGTAGGATAGCCAAACCACCACAAGAGCAGCCAAGCAAACCTGCAAGCGCCAATGCAAGTATCAATACAAGCCAAAAGCCTGCCGAATCAGCATGGTATCGTCATGCCAAGCGTGTCAAGATCGATACACAGCGCCCACGCCAACCGCTTGAGCTGTTTGAGCTTGGTCAGCTGAGTTATCAAGGGCGTATCAGTGATGGTGCACGCATGGTGGCGATCGTCCAAAGTCCCGATGGGCGTGTGCATCAGGTCGCTGTCGGTCACTATCTGGGGCGACATCATGGGCAGGTGGTGCGCATTGATGAGCGGGGTATTTATCTCGATGAAGCGGTACTTGCTGATGATGGGTATTACTATCATCGCACAGCCGAGCTTGGCTTTATGAAGAAATAATCGGAAGGTCATAAGATGAAAAAACTATCCCCGTGGATGATGATTGGGCTGCTCGCGCTATCGACTGGCGTGCAGGCTGATACAGCTATCGTCGATACGCCTACGAGCGGTTATACAGGTAAGCCCATCAGCCTTGAGTTCGCTGATATGCCTGTGCGAGCGGTGCTTGATGTCTTGGCAAGCTTTACGGGGATTAATATCATCACCGATGATAGCGTCACGGGTAATATCACCATTCGTATGACCAATGTGCCTTGGGATCAGGCATTTGATGTAGTGATGCAGATGCGCAATTTATCCGTGCTAAAAAATGGTAATGTCTGGATCGTCAGCTCAAAATCTATCCAAGCCAATCAGCCCATCGGCACAGAATACATCCGCCTGCATTATGCGATGGCAGAAGATGTGGCGGCGCTGATCATGGGACAAAAGATTGAGCGGGGTAATATCAATCGCAGCAGCCGTAACGATGGCGCCAATCAGCTATCGCCCATGACTCGCTATCAGCAGACCGATGAGACTGTCGTGACGGTCGAGCGCGGCAGCCTATTATCCGAAAAAGGCACAGTTACAGTTGATAAGCGTACCAACACGCTCATCATCCAAGACACCGCCCAAAGTGTGGCAAATATCCGTGAGATGATTGCGCGGATTGACATTCCTGTCGAGCAGGTGATGATCGAAGCACGCATCATCTCGGCGAACGAAAGCTTTGGCAGACAGCTTGGTGTACGGCTTGGCGCACAAGCATCGGTGGGTAATGTACAAGTCTCAGGCTCCCAAAATTCGCTGTGGGCGATGCGCAATCAAGGCATGAATGCAGGCGAGTATAATACCAATTATCAAGGGGTAAATCTGGGTGTAGCAGATGCAATGGGGCGCATTGCCTTTGGGCTGCTGAATTTGCCCGATGGTATCTTGGATTTGGAATTATCTGCCATGCAAGCTGAAAACAAGGGCGAAGTTATCTCGACGCCAAAGGTGCTCACTGCTGACAAGCAGACCGCACGCATCTCATCGGGCGTACAGATTCCTTATCAAGAGACAACTTATGCTGGCGCCACCACAACGAGCTTTAAAGAAGCGGTGCTACTACTTGAAGCAACACCGTCAATCACCCCGGATGGCAAAATCACTATGAAATTAACCATCAAAAACGGCACACCGATCACCACGCTTGGTAACATCGCCATCCAAGAAGATGTCATCGAGACCAATGTCATCGTCGAAAATGGTCAAACGGTCGTGCTTGGTGGCATCTATCGCCAAGCGGATAATAAGCAAGCCAATAAAGTACCAGTTCTGGGTGATGTACCTGTGCTTGGTCGGCTATTTCGACATGATGACAAGGGCAATGATAAGACTGAGCTGATGATTTTTATTACGCCAAAACTGGTCACGGCAACTGGTGGATGATGGTTATTAGTGATCAATGGTGAGAAGTTCAACAAATCAATACGAAAAACAGTGGCAACAAAATCTCAAAACTTGTATCATAGTCTATTTATAAAAGAATTGAATTGGATGTGTTATGCTTGAAGAGGACTCGGCAATCATCGAAGAAGTGGTTGTCGAAAAAACCAACGCCGCTTTGGCAAAGTGCTTGCCATCGATTTTCTTGGTGGGCCCAATGGGGGCGGGCAAGACGACGATTGGCAAGTTGCTTGCTAAGCATTTGGGGCGTGAGTTTATTGATTGCGATTGGTATATCGTCGATCAAACGGGTGCTGATATTCCGTGGATTTTTGAAAAAGAGGGCGAGACAGGCTTTCGAGATCGTGAGACCCGTGCCTTGATGGACTTGACGGCGATGCCAAACATCGTGATGGCAACGGGTGGCGGCGCAGTTGGCCGTGCCGAAAATCGTGAATTGCTCAAAAAAGGCTTGGTTATCTATCTAGATGCCAGTGTCGATACCCAGCTATCTCGCACCAAAAAAGACAAAAATCGCCCCCTGTTACAATCAGACAATCCCCGTGCTGTGCTTGAAGAATTGTACCAAAAACGCAATCCGCTATATCGTGAAGTGGCGGATATCATCGTACCGACAGGGCGAGCTTATCCCAAGCAGATGATTAGCGATATTTTAGAAATATTAAAAAATTATAATGGCAAAATCCGCCAATCATAAATTGTGCCATATTGCCAATAAGCGTGCTGTATCAAGGAAAAAATTATGTCATCAGCTACATTGACAGTCCAAACCCAAAGCCACGATTATCCGATTTTTATTTGTGCCAGTGAAGGCGTACCTGATTTAGCAAGTCAGATTATCCCATTTATCAAGGGTAATCAGGTGCTGATTGTCAGTAATGATGTGGTGGCGCCACTGTATTTAGCGCCATTGCATCAGTCGCTAGAGACGGCAGGCTTTACGGTGGTGGACTGCGTGCTGCCCGATGGTGAAGCTTATAAAAGTCAAGACAGTATCAATGCGATTTATGATAAACTGCTTGAATATCATTTTGCCCGTGACTGTACGCTGATTGCCCTAGGTGGTGGTGTGATTGGCGATATGACAGGCTTTGCTGCGGCAAGCTTTATGCGTGGAGTGAACTTTATCCAAGTGCCGACGACCTTGCTTGCGCAGGTGGATTCTAGCGTCGGTGGCAAGACAGGCATCAATCATACACGCGGCAAAAATATGATTGGTGCATTTTGGCAGCCACAATGCGTGCTGGCTAATATGGCGACTTTTAAGAGCTTGCCTGAGCGAGAATTTGCCGCAGGTATGGCAGAAGTGATTAAGTATGCCTTAATTATGGATGCTGACTTTTTGACTTGGCTTGAGACTCATGCTGACGCCATCAATGCCAAAGATGGCAAAATCCTAGGCGAGATGGTTTATCGCTGTTGTGATTTTAAGGCGCAAGTGGTTGCCGCTGATGAGCGAGAGTCGGGCAAGCGTGCGCTGCTGAATTTTGGTCATACCTTTGGTCATGTCATCGAGGCGCATCAAGGCTATGGTGCATGGCTACATGGCGAGGCGGTAGCAGCAGGCATGATGCAGGCGGCATTGATGTCAGCCAAACTTGGCTTGATTGGTGCTGATGATGTGTCACGCATTGAGCGAGTGCTAAAGGCGTTCCATCTGCCGACCGTGCCACCTGTGATTGCTGTGGATCAGGCACTGGATTTGATGGGTCATGACAAAAAAGTCCAACAAGGCAAGATTCGCCTAGTGCTACTACGTGCCATTGGCGATGCCTTTGTGACGGCTGATTTTGATTTGGCGGTGCTCGAAGCAGTGCTGTCAGCCAATCATTGATAATTTAATAGTAATACACTCAAGGTTAAGATTATGTCGCAAAATCAAGCGATGAGCTCAAAATATTTTCGCCGTCAATCCAAGTTTTGGCTGATTGGTGCAGGTGTCGCTGCTGTAGCATGGCTGTTAGTTTGGCTTACATCAACAGCACCGAAAATCATTAAAAAAGACACACCTGAAGAGACGGTCGAACAGACGGCATTGCCGACTCGCATTGATCAGTTTCATGATCTAGAAAAAGAAGTGAAGCCGATTGATTTTTCGACGATGGTGCGTGATATGCGTACTTATCCTGCTGAATTTCGTGACAAAATCTTTTTTGAGAATATTGCCAATAAATACACCGTTCAGCTGATGGATGTGGTTGAAAATCAAGTGATTGTTGATTATCTTGATGGTCAAGCAGATCGCAAAAAATTCGCTTATTTCCGTTATTTGGATGACAATAAAAAGCCGCATTATGTGCTAACTTATGGACAGTTTGCCACCGCAGCAGAAGCAGATGCTGCGATGAAGGCGACAGACTTTGGCCTGCCGAATACCATCAACTTGACAACTAAAAAAGCAGGCGATTATTTAGAAATCATTGATAACTATATGCGTGCTGATTCTATTAGCGATATGTCAAGCAATCAGCCACGCCGTATCAATCTTCAAGCCACCAAGAGCGAGATTCCAGTGCGTGCTGCGACTCGTGCCGATGAAGATTTGGTGAATCGCAGTATTAGCAAATCCCAAGAGCGACTAGCGCAAGAAGAAGAGCAGCGTCAGCGTGAACACCGTATGGCACAGGCTCGTGCACAGCTGAATCAAGATGCACCAGCGGTCAATGAGCAGGTAACACGCACAGTTGAGCCGCAGGCAGCTGCCCAAGAAGCTGCACCTACTGCCAAGCCTGAGTCTACCCAAGAAGCACCAAAGACGCTGACAGTTGCGCCAGCGACCAAGCCTGAGCCAAAAGCGGAACCGAAACCTGAGCCAAAAGCAGCCGATACTGGTGAAACTTATTGATAAGGTGATGACATGACAGCACTACCTGATGCGCATGCCGTGCTTGAGATGCTCAAAGCAGGCAATGAGCGCTATGTGGCAAATCTTGCCAGTACCGAGAATATTCGCATTCCGCCACCAACTTTGGTCAAGGAACAAAAGCCCAACGCCATTATTCTAGGCTGTTCGGATGCTCGAGTGCCTGTTGAGCTGATTTTTGATCAGGGTTTGGGGGATTTGTTCGTCATCCGTGTGGCGGGTAATGTCGTCGCCCCAAGCCAAATCGGCTCGGTGGAATTTGCCGCTGAGAAATTTGGCACACGCCTTGTGGTGGTGCTTGGTCATTCACATTGTGGTGCGGTGACAGCCTGTATCGAAGCACTTGTCAATCCTGAACAGTATTATTCACCAAACTTACAATCTATCGTCGATCGCATCCGTCCAAGCGTGCTCAATCTGCATGAGATTGCCACCGCATCGGGCGATGATGTCGATATGGATGAGCTCATTGACCGCTCAATCCGTGCCAATGTGCGTATGTCAGTCGGACAACTTCGTCACGGCTCACGCATCCTAGAGGATATGGTGGATGCAGGGGATTTGCTCATCGTCGGTGCTGAATATGATGTGGCGACAGGCCGAGTGAAATTTTTGAACGCATAACATAAGTTTGAATGTATAACACAAGGAGATAATATGACAATTAAACAACCTACCAATGCCCTAACCGCCAATGGCGTCAAGGATATTCCTGTGGCGTCCGAAGGCTTTATTTATAACCATACCATGCTACGAGTCAAAGACCCTGTCAAATCGCTTGAGTTCTATACTGGTGTGCTGGGCATGACTTTGCTTAAGCATCGCAGCTTCCCTGATGCGAAGTTTGATTTGTATTTTCTTGCCAAGCTGACCGTCGATGAGCGCAACAACTTACCAGCAGGTGATGAGCTCAAAGACTTCGTCTCACGCCAGCGCAGTATTCTTGAGCTGACGCACAATTATGGCACCGAAGATGATGACAGCTTTAGCTATCATGATGGTAATAGCGACCCAAGAGGTTTTGGGCATATTTGCTTTAGCGTGCCAAACCTTGCCGATGCGGTGGCATGGTTTGATGCCAATGGTGTAGAATTTAAGAAACGCCCCGAAGAAGGCAGTATGAAAGACATCGCCTTTATCAAAGACCCTGATGGCTATTGGGTAGAAATCATTGAGATTAATAACAATCGATAATTGCCCATCTGCGTGATGGTGTTTATCAACCACAAAAAACACCCAATTTAATAAAATTGGGTGTCAATAAAAAATGGCGCACCTAGCGGGAATCGAACCCACGACCTTCAGCTTCGGAGGCTGACACTCTATCCAACTGAGCTATAGGTGCAAATGCGATGAATCGGTGGCAAATTCTAGCAAGTTTTTATAAAAATTGCCATCATTTGCCCAAAATTAATCATAAAAATCGCAAAATACTGCCAATTTTTGACAAATCTTGCTAAATTTTAACAGATTTGATAAAAAACATGGCATTTTACCTGCTTTTTCCCTTATAATAGTAGGGAAAATTTTGTATCGTTAGAACAGGGCAACAATCACGATGTTGATGCACTGTTTGACACACCCAGAGCGATGGCTCAAGGCTATAAAACGAGATGATGACAATGAAAAAAGCGGTTATGTTATCTGTTGCTACATTGTTGGCGGTTTCAACAATGGCAACCCAAGCACAAGACAATGCTGCAAAGCCTGCCGAAGCAACGGCGGCAGCAACCACTGAAGCAGCACCTGCGACAGACGCACAAGCACCAGCAACCGATGCTGCTGCCCCTGCTGATGCAGCAGCGACAGACGCTCAGCCTGCAGATGCAGCGGCACCTGCGCCTGCCAAGCCTGCTGAAGAAGCGCCGAAGGATTCGCCACAAGTGGCAAAATTGGTGGCGGCATATCCTAAGCTAATTGCTCGCATTGAGCCTGTTGGCAAAGTGTGTTTTGATGGCGAAGAATGTGATATCAAAATCACGGCACTACCACCTGCGGTCGAAGGTCAAGCTCGTGCTGGTGATGTCCTATACCAAGCCATCTGCTCATCATGTCATGATGCTGGTTTGATTGGCGCACCAAAAGTTGGCGACAAAGGTGCTTGGGGCCCACGCATCGGCAAAGGTAAAGAGACTCTATACAACCATGCGATCAACGGCTTTAACTCAATGCCTGCTCGTGGTGGCAGTCCAGATCTATCTGATGATGAAGTCAAAAACGCTGTTGATTATATGATTGGTCAATCAAGCTAATTAGCTGACTGATTTTTAGACAGTGATGAAGAATCCTAAGCTACCTTCTTGGGTGGCTTGGGATTTTTGTTTGCCAAAATCTTAGACAAAATCTTGGGAATGATGGCTGTTTTGCTTGAAAAATCACCCCAAGCCATCATCTAGTTAGCACAACTGATTGCTCGAGAAAATTATGAATACGACCACCGAAGTCCCTGCGCTCAAAATCAGCGGACTGACCAAGACTTATAATAACGGCTTTACTGCACTCAAGGGGATTGATTTGACCGTGCCACAGGGCGGGTTTTTTGCGTTACTTGGGCCAAATGGCGCAGGCAAATCCACGACCATCGGTATCGTCAGCTCCCTATTTCGTCCGACGGCGGGTACAGTTGAGATTTTTGGGGTGGATTTGTTCAAAGAACCTGCCAAAGCCAAAGAATTTTTGGGCGTTGTTCCCCAAGAGTTTAACTTTATGCAGTTTGAAAATGTCCAAGATATCCTGATTAATCAAGCAGGGTATTTTGGCATCCCTGCCCGCGATGCTCGCCCCCGTGCCGAAAAACTGCTCAAGGCACTCGGTCTATGGGACAAAAAAGACACCAAAGCCCGTATGCTCTCAGGCGGTATGAAGCGCCGATTGATGATTGCTCGGGCTTTGATGCATAAGCCAAGACTGCTTATCTTGGATGAGCCGACCGCAGGCGTGGATATTGAGCTGCGCCGTTCGATGTGGGAATTTATGGAATACATTAACCAAGAAGAGCAGACCACCATCATTTTGACCACGCATTATCTTGAAGAAGCCGAACAGCTGTGCAAGCACATCGCCATCCTAGATAAGGGCGAGATTCGCATCAATACCGATATGAAGAGCCTGTTGGCAAGTCTTGATATTGAGAGCTTTATTTTGGATTTTGCCAAGCCGTTCGATGGTCAGATTACACTTGATAATGTCGTCAAATTCCAACAAATCGATGAATATAGCCTTGAAGTGACGCTCAAAAAAGGCGAAAGTCTAAACGATGTCTTTGCTCAGCTATCGACCCAAGGTGTGCAGATTGCCAGTATGCGTAATAAATCCAACCGCCTAGAAGAGCTGTTTATGAGCTTGGTTGAGAATAACTTGACCGAAAAACTCTCCAATGACTAACAATAATAACAAGAGTATCTTATGAATTTTGGCAAGCAGTGGGTGGCATTCACCACCATTTTAATCAAAGAAATCAAGCGTATTTTGCGTATTTGGCCACAGACGCTATTACCGCCTGTCATCACGATGACGCTGTATTTTGTGATTTTTGGGCAGATGATTGGCAGTCGTGTCGGTGAGATGGGTGGGGTGAGCTATATGCAGTTCATCGTACCAGGTCTGATTATGATGGCGGTGATTACCAATAGCTATTCCAATGTGGTGTCGAGCTTTTTTAGTATGAAGTTTCAAGGCAGTATCGAAGAGCTGCTGGTCTCGCCGGTGTCCAAGCATACGATTTTGTTCGGTTATGTGGCAGGCGGTGTGTTTCGTGGGCTTGCCATTGCGCTGATTGTTACCATTGTGGCGCTGTTTTTTACCAAGCTTGGTATCACGCATTTGGGTGTGATGCTGACGACCATTGTCGGTACATCGGTGCTGTTTAGTCTGGGCGGTCTGATTAATGCGGTGTTTGCTCGCTCGTTTGATGATATTTCCATCATTCCAAGCTTTGTACTGACGCCATTGACTTATCTTGGCGGGGTGTTTTATTCTTTGGAAAATTTGTCAGGATTTTGGCAGACTTTATCGCTACTAAACCCTATCGTCTATATGGTTAATGCCTTTCGCTATGGTATCTTGGGCTATTCTGATGTTAATGTTTGGTGGTCGTTGGTGGCGATTTTGGGCTTTTGTGTGGTGCTGTATGCGGTGTCGTATCGCTTACTTGCCAATGGCTCAAGACTGCGCCTGTAATGATGGATAAATCAGACGGCTAATTGAGCATATTTATTATATTTGATAACCAGTTAATAAAGATTAAGAGATAATTATGAGTATTCACGGTGTACTGGGCGAGAGTACTAGCTATCCCCAAAGTTATGATAACAGTGTGCTGTTCGCCATTAGCCGTACGCTTGGGCGAGATGAGATTTTGGCGAAGTCGGGTGTATCAGCAGAGCATCTGGTGGCAGGTGTCGATGTGTGGCAGGCATTCGAGCTGTCATGGCTAAACCCACAAGGCATCTCAAAAGTCGCCATCGCTCGTATTCATATCCCTGCTGATTCGCCAAATATCGTCGAATCCAAGTCGCTCAAGCTGTACCTAAACAGTCTGAATTTCACCCAGTTTGATGATGTGGCGGCGGTCAAGCAGACCATTGAGCGTGATTTGACAGCGTGCGTGGGGGCGCAGGTCATCGTTGAGATTGGTGCGCTAGATGGTACTGATTTTGCGGTGGTCACCCCGATGGGTGAGTGTATCGATACCGTGCTAGATGGCGGTAAGATGGTCGCTGTGGTTGATGATGTGGATGCGTCGCTACTTGGTGTGGCGGTGGATGGCGTGATGCAGACCTATCAATTTCACACCAACTTACTGCGTTCAAACTGCCCTGTAACCAATCAGCCAGACTGGGGCACGCTGTCGGTATTCATCACGACTACCAAGCAGGTAGAGTATGCTAAGGTGTTGGCTTATGTGCTGAGCTTTCGTAAGCATAATGGCTTTCATGAGCAGTGTGTCGAGCAGATTTTTGCTGACCTATTGACCGTCTATGCACCGACAAGTCTGATGGTACAAGCCAACTACACTCGTCGTGGTGGGATTGACATCAATCCTGTGCGTGTGCTGAATCATCCCGTGCCAAATATCGGGCGTTTGGTGCGTCAATAAGATATTCTTGGTTGAGCAAGGGGGGGATTTCTCTTTTAAATAAATCTGAATACAATCCTTGATTTTAATTGTAATGTTATTTTATAATAATATTTTCAGTGAGTTTATTGAGGTTTGAATATGCAAGGTAAGATTCTGAGAGATACTGCTAATGGCGATGGCATCATTTTTGTTGATGGTGTGCAAAAGACTTTTAGCTTGGAGAAGCATTGGAAATCTGGAGAGCCGCCTGTTATTGGTGCTGTGGTTGAGGTGCTTTTGGATGATGATGGTGATGTAAAAAGCGTCACTTTGGTTGATAATGTGGATGTTGCCAAGCAAAAAGCAGACCAGGCTTTTGCAACAGCTACACAAAATGGCAAAAATTTTCTAAATGTGGCGACTAGTGGCATGAGTAAGCCTGTAATGGGGTGTATTGCCGCTTTAATTGTATCAGCTTTTGTTTTTAAATTCTTCTCAGTTACCATTCCTTATGGTGGCACACACGGAGCCCCATTTATGGCACTTGGGGGTTTTTATGGATTTTTATTCATTGTTGCTGTATTAGCACCTTTTGGTAAGAATTTCATTCAAGACACTAAAGGTTGGTTCTTGTACTTTATCCCATTGGCGTATATTCTTTTGATTTCAATCATGATTAAGAGCGGTGTTGCAGACTTTGCTGCTCAAACAAAGCAGCTTTCTCAATTGATGGGACAGTTTGGAATGCGAGGTTTTGAGTTGAAAATAAGCTATGGATTTGGTTTTTATATCTCTGTTTTGTTATCAGGCTACATTGCATTTGTAGGATTTAAGAATTTTAAAGCTCAAAAATAATCAATCAGTTCACTTATTTGATAGATTGTTTTCTCACCAAACAAATAACCAGTCACACGATTGGTTATTTGTTTGGTTGGGAAGCCAACCCAATCGGGCGTGTACCACGCACCATAAAAAAACCAATAAATATTGTACCAAAAAAACACCCCAAAGGCTGGCAGTTGAGTCCAGCTTTTGGGGCGTGATTGATGGGGTTTTACCCAAACAGACTTAGCGATTAGAATTTTGCCAAGACTTCTTCAAGGTCTAGCATGACTTTTTCGCCATTGGCACGATTGACATATTCGTATTTGCCTTCGGCAAGATTGCGCTCTGAGACGACGATACGATGCGGGATACCGATAAGCTCAAGGTCAGCAAATTTCACCCCTGGACGCTCATCACGGTCATCTAGCAGTACATTGATACCACGAGATTTGAGCGTTTGGTACAGCTCTTCGGCTTTTTGTTCGGCGACGCCGTCTTTTGATTTCATCGGTACGATAGCGACATAAAACGGTGCGATGCTGTCAGCCTTGTCCTGTGGCTCTGCCCAGATGATACCATTGTCATCATGGTTTTGTTCGATGGCGGCGGCGATGATACGACTGACGCCAATGCCATAACAGCCCATCATCAAGGTAACAGGTTTGCCTTCTTTGCCCAGTACTGAGCAGTTTAGGGCTTTTGAGTATTTATCACCCAATTGGAAAATGTGACCCACTTCGATACCGCGCTTGATCGATAGCACGCCTTTGCCATCTGGTGATGGATCGCCATCGACGACATTGCGGATATCGACGACTTCGGTGATGGCAGCGTCACGCTCCCAGTTCATGCCAGTGGTGTGCTTGTGCTCGACATTTGCGCCACTGACGAAATCAGATAGGGCAGCGGCGGCACGATCGACATAGACAGGGATGGTGAGATCCACGCTGATGTAGCCTTTGATCAGACCTGCGGCTTTGATCTCTTCTTCGGTCGCCATCGTCAGCGGTGCATGGACGGCGGCGATTTTTTCGGCTTTGATTTCGTTCAATGTGTGATCGCCACGCAGCACGAGTGCCACAAGTTTTGGTGCATCAGGGTTGTCTTCGCTATACGCACCTTTGACAATCAGGGTTTTGACCGTCTGAGTCAGTGCGATGCCCAGATGCTCTGCTACTGCTTCACAAGTTGGCATATTTGGCGTATCGACATCTTGGCGTGCTTGGCTTGGTGCTTGGCGGACATCGGTGCAGATGGCTTCGGCAAGCTCGACATTGGCAGCGTAGTCGGATTCGCTTGAGAATGCGATATCATCTTCGCCACTGTCTGCTAGCACATGAAACTCATGCGATGCAAAGCCACCGATAGAGCCTGTATCTGCCTGTACTGCACGGAAATTTAGCCCAAGACGGCTAAACACACGGCTATAGGCATCGTACATATCTTGATAAGTTTGGGCAAGCGATTCTTTGTCAATGTGGAAAGAATACGCATCTTTCATGGTAAATTCACGAGCGCGCATCACCCCAAAGCGTGGGCGAATCTCGTCACGGAATTTGGTCTGTACTTGATAAAAAGTAACCGGTAGCTGTTTGTAGCTCTTAAGCTCATTGCGAGCGATGTCGGTGATGACTTCTTCGTGCGTCGGGCCAAGCACAAAATCACGCTGATGACGGTCCTTAAAGCGTAAGAGCTCTGCGCCATAATCTTCCCAGCGGCCAGACTCATGCCACAGCTCACCCGGCTGAGTGACGGTCATGAGTAGCTCTTGGCTACCGATGCCATCCATCTCTTCACGCACGATACGCTCCACACGCTTAAGCACTCTTAGACCCATCGGCATCCATACATACAGACCTGATGCAAGCTTACGAATCAGACCGGCACGCACCATCAGCTGACTTGAGACGATGTCGGCATCGTTTGGCGTTTCTTTTAATGTGGCGAATAAAAATTGACTGGCTTTCATGGCTAACCTTATAAAATCTAATGATAATTAGTAAATATGGTAAATAATAAAATTTACAAAAGATAACCTGTCTATCTTACGGCAAAAAATGCCATTTATGCAACTAAATTTCCGCAATTTTTACACAATTTGTCAGGCTTTTGTGGTATTTTAATCTTAAACGATTGATTGGGTGAATGCTGATGAAAATTTCCCAAAACAGACAAGCGGGCAATGCGCTATTTTCTGTGGTGCTTGCGATGGTCTTGGTGGCAGTGCTTGCGATGGCAGGCTTTTGGCTGATGAATAAATCGGACAACTATGTCAGCACCATTACCAAAGACGGCATCGTCACCGAAATCCAGACGCTGTCACGCTTACAGACGGTCACTTATAGCGTCGATACCATCGTGACGGCGGACAAGGCAGGCACTTGGCAAAATCTGTGGCAGGATAAGCAAAAAGGGCTATTTATCATCAAAGGGCGAGTGCTGGCAGGTGTGGATTTGAGCGGTATCAGCGCCGAGATGGTGCAGCTTAGCCAAACCAAGAATGACAAGGGCGAGTCGGTGGATGTGGTGCATATCACGCTGCCACCATCACAGGTGTTTGAAGTGTTTTTGGATGACATCGAAGTCTATGATTGGCAAACAGGGCTATTTGGCACGGTGGCGGGCGACCCCAAGCTATTCGCCCAAGTGCAGGCTGATGCCAAAGCCGAAGTGCTCGCCAAAGCCTGTCAAGGTGATGTGCTAAATCTTGCGATGACAAGTGCCGCCGAACAAATCAAGGGCTTATTTATGCTGACAGGCAGTGTGGTTGAAGTCACGACACAAGGCACAGGGGCGTGTCAGCTTGTCGCCAAACCATGAGTAATCAGCCATCAACCGTGCTAAGTTGAGTTGGTATTTCTAATTTATTTATAAGATAAACCTAAGTAAAATTTATGAAAAAAATCAAATACTGCGGGCTGACCCGTAGCGAAGATATCCAGCAAGCGGTGGCGCTTGGCGTGGATGCCATTGGCTTGGTCTTTTATCCGCCAAGCCCTAGAGCGGTGAGTGTCGAGCAGGCAAGTCAGCTTGTGGTGCATATTCCTGCCTTTGTTAGCACGGTTGCACTCGTGGTGAATATCAGTGATGATGAGCTTGTTAAGATTGCCAAGTCGGTGGTGTTTGATGTCATTCAGTTTCATGGTGATGAGTCGCCCGATGAGTGCAGACGACAAGCCAAGCTTATCAATAAACGCTGGATAAAGGCACTGCGTATCGATGCCACACGCCATACGCCTGCGAGCATCACATCACTGATTGCGGAGTATCAGACGGCAGGGGCAAGCTCGATTCTACTCGATGCCTATCATGCCGATAAATTTGGCGGTACGGGCGAGCGATTTGACTGGTTGCTAATTCCTGCTGATTCGCCTTTGCCGATTATTTTGGCAGGGGGGTTGACACCAGATAATGTCGCCATGACGGCAAATCTGCCCATCTATGCGCTTGATGTCAGCGGTGGCATCGAGTCTGATAAGGGTATTAAAGATGCGGATATGATGGCGGCGTTTATGCGTTATGCTTGTGGTAACTAGTAGCAAATGGCATAAGAAAAAAATGTCCGATAAATTGCTAAAAGTTGATTTTGTCGGTACAATGAACTTTGGTTTGTTAAATTTATTTTATCCAAATAAAAAGGAATAAATCATGAACATCATCGTAACAGGGGCGACGGCAGGATTTGGCGAACAGATTGCCCGTGATTTTGTAGCGGCAGGGCATACCGTCTATGGCACAGGCAGACGCATGGATAAGCTAAACGCCCTGCGTGATGCACTTGGCGAGCGATTTGTGCCATTGTGCTTTGATGTGTCGGATGCTGATGCGGTGCAGGCGAGTTTATCAGCGATTGATTTGGCGAGCATTGATGTGCTTATCAATAACGCAGGGCTTGCCTTGGGGCTTGAGCCTGCACAGCGAGCGGATTTGGGTGATTGGCAGACGATGATTGATGTCAATGTCAAAGGGCTTGTGACGGTGACGCAGCTTGTGCTACCGTTTATGGTGGCGAATAATGCCGGCACGGTGATTAATATTGGCTCAACCGCAGGCAATCATCCGTATTTTGGCGCGAATGTCTATGGTGCGACCAAAGCATTTGTTAAGCAATTTAGCAATAATCTGCGAGCAGATTTGATTGGTACACGAGTGCGAGTGACCAATATCGAGCCGGGGATGTGCGGTGGCACAGAGTTTAGCAATGTTCGCTTTAAAGGTGATGATGATAAGGTGGCAGCCGTTTATACAGGCGTGGAATTTTTGACCGCCAAAGACATCAGCAACACCGTACAATGGGTGGTGTCACAGCCATGGCATGTGAATATCAATTCGATTGAACTGATGCCAACAGCGCAGACCTATGCAGGCTTGGCAGTGGCTCGAGATATTTAAATTTTTCTAACGATAAGGCAAATGTAATGACAGATGTAGTGAATTATAATAATTATCCTGATGTGGACGGGCATTTTGGGGTGCATGGCGGTCGCTTTGTGTCTGAGACCTTGATGAAAGCCCTAGAAGAGCTTGAAACATTGTACAATAAGGCCAAAGCCAACCCTGAGTTTTGGGCGCAGTTTATGGCGGATTTGACCGATTATGTGGGTCGTCCGACACCGCTGTATCATGCTCGCCGTCTGTCGGATGAGATTGGTGGGGCGCAGATTTATTTTAAGCGTGAAGATTTGAACCACACAGGCGCACACAAGGTCAA
Source organism: uncultured Moraxella sp. (assembly GCF_945873075.1). Lineage (GTDB taxonomy): Bacteria > Pseudomonadota > Gammaproteobacteria > Pseudomonadales > Moraxellaceae > Moraxella. The sequence goes on from NZ_CAMCBS010000018.1 coordinate 25,676, forward strand.
TAACACCATCGGGCAGGCGCTACTTGCCAAGATGAGTGGCAAAAAACGCATCATCGCCGAGACAGGCGCAGGTCAGCATGGCGTAGCGACGGCGACGATTGCAGCACGATTGGGACTTGAGTGTATCGTCTATATGGGCGCTGATGATGTCGAACGCCAAAAGATGAATGTCTATCGTATGCGTCTGCTCGGCGCGACGGTCGTGCCAGTCACGAGTGGCTCTCGCACACTCAAAGATGCGATGAATGAAGCGATGCGTGACTGGGTCGCCAATGTCGATAGCACATATTACATCATTGGTACGGTCGCAGGGCCGCATCCATATCCGCTACTGGTGCGTGATTTTCAGGCGATTATCGGCCGTGAAGCACGAGTACAGCATCTTGAAAAAACTGGCAAACTGCCTGATGCGCTCGTGGCGTGCGTCGGCGGTGGTAGTAATGCCATCGGTTTGTTTTATGATTTCTTAAATGACACTGAAGTCGCGATGTATGGCGTCGAAGCTAATGGCTTAGGCATCGATACACCGCATCATGCAGCCCCGCTACAAGCAGGTCGCATCGGTGTATTGCATGGCAATCGCACTTATCTGATGTGCGATGACGAAGGGCAAATCCTAGGCACGCACTCTATTTCGGCAGGACTGGATTATCCCGGGGTTGGGCCTGAGCATAGTTTCCTAAAAGACATGAACCGTGTGAACTATGTCGGCGCTACCGACGAAGAAGCCCTGCACGCATTTCGTGAAGTGACTCGTAAAGAAGGTATTATCCCTGCACTCGAAAGCTCGCACGCTGTGGCGTATGGCATGAAGCTTGCCGCAACGATGAGCTCTGATAAATCCATCATCATCAATATGTCAGGCCGTGGCGATAAAGATTTGCACACGGTGATGAAAGTTGATGGGATTGATGTGGATTGAAAAGCTTTACTATTAAAATAGATTAAATTGGAATAATAATGAAAACCCGTATCGAAACAACCTTTGACACACTCAAAGCCCAAAACAAAAAAGCCCTAATTCCCTACATCATGGCAGGCGACCCATATCCTGCGGTGACGGTGGAGTTGATGCATAAGCTTGTTGAGCATGGGGCGGACATCATCGAAGTTGGCTTGCCGTTTAGCGACCCAATGGCGGATGGACCTGTGATTGCACACGCTGCTGAGCGAGCTTTGGCGGCAGGCACAAGCACTCGTGATGCCATCGAGATGGTGCGAGAATTTCGCAAGACCAATACCACGACGCCTGTGCTGGTGATGGGCTATCTGAATCCTGTTGAGATTATTGGCTATGATGCCTTTAGCGATATGTGCGCTGATGCTGGTGTGGATGCAATTTTGATGGTGGATTTGCCACCAAAAGAAGCGGGCGATTTCCCAAAGAAGCTCACCGCACGCACCGACAATCCGATGAACCAAATTTTCCTATTATCCCCAACTACCGAACCGGCTCGCCGTGCCAAAGTCATCGCAGAGTGTAGTGGATTTATTTATTATGTGTCATTAAAAGGCGTTACAGGCTCGGCAAGTCTGGATGTGGCAGCGGTCAGTGAGCAAGTCCAAAAAATCAAAGTCGAAACCGACATCCCTGTCTGCGTGGGCTTTGGCATCCGTGATGGCGCATCGGCTAAGGCACTCGGTGCGGTGGCAGATGGCGTGATTGTCGGTAGTGAGCTGGTAAAAAACTTTGCCGATATCGACGCATCAGACAGTCAAGCGGTGGCAGCTGCGATTGATAAGCTACTTGCCAAGATGGATGAGCTAAAATCGGCATTGGCAGAAGTGTAGTGTCGTGCTGAGTGTTTGATTTGGTAATACTTTGGTGTTACTATAATCAAACCAATCATCAAACATCAAGGGGTGTGTCATGCGTGATACTCAAGAGGTAACCAGTGTCAAACTCGGCTACCGCAAATCAATTTTGCAAGAACTTGCCACCGAAATGGGTGGGAGTGTGCACAGTTTGGTGCTTGATGCGGTGGATAGTCATATTGAGCACCTAAAAGCCAAGCAAGCCTATGACAGACGGGCAATGCAGGCGTATCGAGATTATCAAGAGACGGGTCTGCACATCACGCTCAATGAGTTTATGGATTGGGTGGCAAGTCTTGAGATGGACGATGTCAAGGAAATCCCAAAATGTCACAAGTAACGCTTGTCATCTCAAGGCTTGCGCAGGCAGATTTGGCGCGGATTTATGAATTTTTGAGCGATTTGGGGGCGACCAGACAAGCGGTCACTGTCATGCAACTGCTCAAAGATTCTTTTGTAATCGTACAAAATAAACCCAACCATGGTAAGGCTTATCAATTGTCGATTGATGGCGAAACGCTTGATCATGTGCGTGAAGTGATGGTGTCCTATGGCAAAGGCGGATATAGCTATCTGTTTTGGCATGATGAACCAAACGCCCAAGTGCTGATTTTGACCGTGAAACATTTTCGTGAAAATGCTTATCGCTTGGATTTACTGAATTTTGATTCTGTATGAATGTCGGCATGATGGCAAATCGTACAATTTTTGCAAATTTACTCAAAAATTTGCCATCTTTTTCAAAATCACTTTGCCAAAATCGATTTACAAGTGTAAACTATATGCCAATCATTGGCGAATGCCAATTTGACAAGTATAGTAAAAGGAAAATCACATGAGTCAAAGCGAAACTGCAACTGAGCCGACCATCTGGCTAAAGCGTGCCGTACCGGGCATTAAGCAAACGACCGTGCCAACCTTGACAGCGGTCGAGACTGAGCCATCAACTAAGTGTCCTGAGTGCCATTCATTGACGACCAATACGGCGCTGATTTTGAACCAATATGTCTGCCCTGAGTGCGACTATCATTTGACGATGACAGCTCGTAAGCGTCTAGAATGGTTCTTTGATAGCGTGGATGCTGAGCTTGGTCAAGAGTTCACCACAGGTAATCCGCTGAATTTCGTTGATTCTAAGCCGTATCCTGAGCGTATGAAAGAAGCGCAAACCAAGACAGGTGAGTCCGAAGGCTTGGTGGTGATGACAGGTAAGCTTAAGAATTTGGATGTCATTGCGTGTGCCTTTGATTTTCGCTTTATGGGTGGTTCGATGGGCTCGGTGGTGGGCGACCGCTTTGTACTTGCTGCCGAAAAAGCCTTAGCAGAGCGTAAGCCATTGGTTTGCTTTGCTGCATCAGGCGGTGCTCGTATGCAAGAAGGTCTATTGTCACTGATGCAGATGGCTCGCACCAGTGCAGCGATTGAGCGTCTAAGATTGGCAGCCGTGCCTTATGTGGTTATCTTGACCAATCCTGTCTATGGCGGGGTGACAGCAAGCCTTGCCATGCTTGGTGATGTGCATATCGCTGAGCCTAAGGCGATGATTGGTTTTGCTGGTAAACGAGTGATTGAGCAGACCGTGCGTGAAGTGTTGGATGAGCCGTTCCAGCGTGCTGAATTTTTGCTCGAAAAAGGCACAGTGGATATGGTTGTACATCGTCATCAGCTTGTCGATACCACGCATCGCATTTTGGCAAAATTATCAAAAGCCGCTGCATAATTTGGCTGATAGAGCACCCAAGACCGATGGTTTTGGGTGTTTTGTTGTGTTTGGGCTAGGATAAGTTTACAATATGCCCAAATTTTTGGAAAAATTCACATGACAGACAGAAACTTAAGCCAATGGCTTGCCTATATGGGCAGTATTCATGTATCCGCCATTGATATGGGGCTAGAGCGTGTGCTACCTGTTGCCAAGCGATTGGGCGTGCTAAAGGCGGATTTGGATACAGCGCCGACCGTCTTTACCGTCGCAGGCACGAATGGCAAAGGCTCAACCACAGCGACTATTGCCGCCATTTGCCAAAGTGCAGGGCTAAAGACCGCTTTGTACCAATCCCCACACTTGGTATCATTCACCGAGCGAGTGCGTATTGATGGCGTTGAGGCGAGCGATGAGGCGTTGATACAGGCATTTGAGGCGGTCGAATCGGCACGCCTTGACGAGGGCTTGTCATTGTCATTTTTTGAGATGACGACTTTGGCGGCGTTTTGGTTGTTTAAGCAGGCTGATTGTGATGTTTGGGTGCTTGAGATTGGGCTGGGCGGACGCTTGGATGTGGTCAATATCATCGACCCTGATGTGGCAGTGATTACCAATATTGGCATTGACCATGTCGATTGGCTCGGTGATGATGTCGAAAAAATCGGCGCAGAGAAAGCGGGCATCATCCGTGATGGTATCCCTGTGATTTTGGGCGATGATGTCATGCCTGATAGTGTGCACAAGGTTGCGGCGGCGCACGATGCCCGAGTGTATCAGTTTGGCAAGGATTTTGCTTATACGCTAGGTGCGGATACTGGTGCTGATGACTGGATTTATAGCAGTGCATCACTGACAGCACGGCTGCCTGTGCCAAAGCTATCACTACATAATGCAGTCAATGCGGTGAGTGCGATTTTGGCAAGTGATTTGCTGATTACGACGGTGCAGATTGCTGATGGCTTATCCAAGGTGGTATTGGCAGGGCGATTTGACCAACGGGTCATCAATCAGCGTCAGTGGATTTTTGATGTTGCACATAATGAAGATGGTATTAAGTTTTTATTAAAACAGCTTACGATGGCATGGCAACAACACCTAGCCAAGTACCCTGATGCCAAGCTGTATTTCTTATTCTCGATGCTTGGGGATAAGGATGTGTCTGCCGTACTTAAGCAAATCGAGCAGGCGACAGCTGATGGCGTGCTACCATCTGCAAGCTGGCATACCGCTGCCATCAGCCATGAGCGAGCGATGGATATCGAGACGCTGACCGCTATCATGCAGGCGTGTGTGCCTGATATTGACATGGTGGTGTATGAGAATTTGGATGCGGCGACTTTTGGGGTGATTGACAGTAGCTCGGCTGTGGATTTGATTGTGGCGTTTGGGTCGTTTCATACCATTGGCGAGAGCTTGGTGGCGCTACTTGGCAGACCGTATTAGTAGTAGGTTTGGTTTGTAAGTAATTGTGTCTATTTTGCGGATTTTTGCAAATTTTGGCGTGATGATCATTGACAAGCATGTCATAACCGTTTATTTTAAAGCGTTAATTTGGCGAATAATTTGCTGTTGAAAAATTTTTGATTTTGGTGGGGTATAACATGGTTTCAAAACAAGTGCTTTTGGGTTCAGTGTTATTATTGGGTGGTAGCGTGGTTTTTTTTGCGATGTCAAAAAATGCCAATCAAACCCCTGATGCGCAATCTGCGGCGCAGACAGAAAAAACCAGTCAAGTTGCCAAACCTGTCGTGCAGCCATTGACCGCTGACGTGGCGACCGAAGAAAAGCTACTTACCCAAAAGCAAAAAGAGCGTGAAGCACACACCGAACAACTGCAAAAACACACCGAACAGTTACTTGCTGAGCAAGAAAAAGCCCGTCAAAATGCCATCAATAAAGCCAATGCAGAATTAAACGGCACGACAGCACCTGCCCCAACTAACAGCGCCACTGCTGCCCAAAGTGAGCTGATTGCAGCGCCGACGGTGCAGACTCGCCCAGAAGCCATCGAAGCTGCTCGCAAGGCCGAAGAAGCTAAGCTAGCTGCCGAAGCTGCCAAAAAAGCCGAGCAAACCAAGCCTGTAGCGACCGATGCTCAAAAGGCGGAGCAGGCTAAGCTTGATGCTGCCAAAAAAGCAGAAGCAGCTAAAAAGGCAGAGGCTGCCAAAAAAGCTGAACAAACCAAAGCTGACCAAGCAAAAAAAGCAGAAACCACCAAGCAAGCCACCACCAAACAGAGTAGCTATACAGTACAGTCTGGTGAAACCTTAACAGGTATCGCCAATCGTCATGGCATCTCTGCACAAGCTTTGGCGGCGGCGAATGGCATGAGCCAGTCTGATATGCTGCGAGAAGGTCGTAAATTAGTTATTCCTGCGGGCGCAAAAAAACCAAGCACCAACACCACTGCACCAAAAACAGAAAAAAAGACTGAGCCAAAAAAAGCTGATGCAAAAAAGACTGACGCTAAGTCTGAGTCAAAAAATACAGAAAAAAACACCCAAAATCCACAAATGTCAGGTAGATATACCGTGCAAGTTGCCATCAGCCCTGACAAAGCCAAAGTGGATGCCGTGGTCAAGCAGTACAAAGCTGCTGGCTATAAGGTAACCACGACCAATACCAGCAAAGGCGTGCGTGTCGTCGTCGGCAACGAAAAGACTGCCGAAGGTGCAAAGGCACTGCGTAATAAGATTAACGGTGATGGCCGTGTCAATTCTAACGGTGCATTTATCCATCAAGTTCAATAATCCCAAACTATTTGCGCAAAAGCACGGTGTTTGCCGTGCTTTTTGTTATTTTTGAGAGTGAGTTATGAGTATTTGGCAAATCGGTTTGGCACTGCTCGCCGTGCTGATTATCCTGTGGCTATGTCGCCCTAAAACTAAGAAAATCAAAGGCGATGATATGCCTGTCTGGCCCTTTGAGCCAATGCCTTTGATGACTGATAGCGAAGTGTTATTTTATAAAAAATTAAAAATGGCATTGCCAGAATTTCATCTGTTTGGGCAAGTACAGCTATCTCGAATGATTGAACCGACCGAAGATGTGGCGGACGAACGCCAATTTTGGTTCAATCGTGTCTGTCGCCAAAGCGTGGATTATGTGCTGGTTGATGACGACTTGCAGACGGTGCTGGCTGCCATTGAGCTCGATGATTGGACACATGAGAGCAAGGCTCGCCAAAAACAAGATGCCAAAAAAGACAAGGCGCTCGCCAGTGCAGGCATTCCCATCATCCGCTTTCATGCCGAAAAAATGCCATCAGCACAGATGATTCGCCAAGAAGTGCTCGATGTGTTGCGTGCCTATCGATAAGCGCATGATGACTGTGCGGTCTGATTTTTGGCTTGGCTATGATGGCGTGGCTTGGCATACTAAGTGGCTAATGAGATGATGATTATCAATTAAAATTAGCACAATTGATAATACAGATTAAAGGAATATACAATGACAACTTACCAAACCATCACCACGGCCATCAGCCAAGATGTGATGACCATCACGCTCAATCGTCCTGACAAGAAAAACGCTCTAAGCTTTGTGATGATGGATGAGCTGATTCATCTTGCCAAAACCTTAAAAAAGAACAAAACGCTCAAGGCAGTGATGATTACCGGTAGCGGTGGTGATTTTTGTTCAGGGCTGGATTTGGCGGATTTAAACAATTCTAAAAATCTGCTCAACGCATCCTATCAGCTGATTAAACCCACGCCAAGCAAATTTCAGCAAGTTTGCCTAATTTGGCAAAGCTTGCCGATGCCTGTGATTGCTGTGATTCAAGGTGTCTGTGTTGGTGGCGGACTGCAATTGGCACTGGGTGCAGATATTCGCATCGCCCATCCTGATGCAAGATTCTCGGTACTTGAAGCCAAATGGGGCTTGGTGGCTGATATGGGTATCACGCATACGGCAAGTCTGATTGCTAAGGACAAGCTTGCTAAGCTTGCGATGACTGCTGAGATTATCGATGCCAAGACGGCGCTTGATGATGGACTTGTGACGATGATCGATGATGAGCCTTTGGCAAGGGCAAATCAGCTGATTGCTGATATCAGTAGCCGTTCGCCTGATGCGGTGCTCGCTGCCAAGCGTGTTATCCATGCTCGTACGCCGATGAATTATCTGACGCTGTATCAAGAAAAGCTGTGGCAAATCCGTCTGATGTTCGGTCATAACCGTAAGCTTGCCATCAAAAAAGCTAAGGATAATACGGTGCAATTTGTCAAACGGCAGTTTGGGTAGAGTGCCAAGTTAATCGTTAATCTGAATAAAAAATTGCCCAAGCTAAATCTAGATACTTGGGCAATTTTTGTTGTTGTGCTTTATGCAGGCAGCGGCGGTGGCAACTCGTCATCAGCAGGGGTGGTTGGTGTGCTTGTCACACTTGGCACTTCATGCTGATACTCTTTTGGTTCTCGCGGCTCTTCGCCTGCCATGATTTGCAAGAACTGCTCACGGTCGATGGTTTCCCACTTCATCAGTGCATCCACCATAGCGTGCATCTTGTCATGATTCTCATCAATCAGCTTGTACGCCACATCATACTGCGCTTCTAGGATATGACGAATCTCGTCATCGACTTTTTGCTGAGTGGCTTCTGAGATGGTGCGAGTGCTACCACCAAAATAACCACCATGTTCTTCGGCTTCATAGACCATCACGCCCATCGCATCTGACATACCGTAGCGAGTAACCATCGCACGAGCCATCTTGGTGGCACGCTCAAAGTCGTTTGATGCGCCAGTTGATTTGCGATCAACAAAAATCTCTTCAGCGATACGACCGCCGAACAAGATTGAGATTTCGTTCAGCATCTTATCTTTATAATTACTTACCTGATCTTGCTCAGGCAGCTGCCAAGTCACACCCAGTGCCCAGCCGCGTGGCATGATGGTAACCTTGTGTACAGGGTCGGTACCTGGTAGTAGCTCAGCGACTAGGGCATGACCTGCTTCATGATAAGCAGTGGCACGGCGTTCTTCTTCACGCAGTACCATCGATTTGCGTTCAGGGCCCATGTATAGCTTATCTTTGGCGTCTTCAAAGTCGTTCATATCCACACTTGGCTTATTGCGACGAGCGGCAAATAGCGCAGCTTCATTGACTAGATTGGCAAGCTGTGCACCGCTAAATCCTGGCGTGCCACGAGCTAGGGCATTGACATCGACACCGATGGTGGATGGTAGTTTTTTAAGGTGCACATTCAAAATCTGCTCACGGCCTTTGATATCAGGCAAGCCAACAGATACTTGACGGTCAAAACGACCCGGGCGAAGCAGTGCTTTATCTAGGACATCGACACGGTTGGTTGCAGCGATGACGATGACGCCGTCATTACCTTCAAAGCCGTCCATCTCAACAAGCAACTGGTTCAATGTCTGTTCACGTTCATCATGACCGCCGCCCATGCCACTGCCACGATGACGACCGACGGCATCAATCTCATCAATAAAGATAATGCACGGTGCGTTTTTCTTGGCTTGGTCAAACATATCACGGACGCGAGATGCACCGACACCGACGAACATTTCAACAAAATCCGAGCCCGAAATCGAGAAAAACGGCACTTTGGCTTCACCAGCGATGGCTTTGGCAAGTAGCGTCTTACCAGTACCCGGTGGGCCGACCATCAGTACGCCACGGGGAATGGTTGCACCAAGCTTGGTAAATTTGCTTGGGTCTTTTAGAAAATCAACAATCTCAGCGACTTCTTGCTTGGATTCTTCGACGCCAGCGACATCATCAAAGGTGACTTTGATTTGGTCTTCGGAGAGCATTTTGGCTTTTGATTTACCAAAGCTCATCGGGTTGCGACCGCCCATACCGCCACCGCCTGCACCGCCACCCATGCCACGCATGAATAGCCAAAACAGACCGACAATCAGCAGAATAGGAAACGCCGCCATCAGTAGCTGCATACCGACGCCTTGACGCTCAGGGGCAGTGCCTTCGACTTCGACCTTATGCTCACGAAGTAGTGGCATCAGCTCGTTGTCGGTCACATCAGGGCGAATGGTTTCAAACTCTTTGCCATTGACCTTGGTGCCGGTGATTTCTTCACCGTTAATTTTTACATCTTTGATTTCGCCTTGTGATACTGCCGTCACAAATGCCGAATAATTCATGGTGTCAGCATCGGCACTGCGATTATCAAGATTGCTAAAAATCGCAACCACAATACCGATAATCACCAGCCACAATAAGGTATTTTTTACCATGTCGCTCAAACTTTTCATCCTAGGTTAAATTGCGTCAAGCCACATTGTATCTGACGCTATGAATACGAATTTAATTGTACCTATATATTGGTTATTTGCCAGTTTTTCAAGCCAAAGACTGCGATTGATTTACTTAATCGCTACCCAAAACATCTCTTTTGAGCGGGGGCGTGATGCTGCAGGCTTGATGCTTTTAATTTTGCTAAATTGCTTTTGCATTTGGGCTCGCAATTCTTGAGAGCCTTCACCTTGGAAAACTTTCATAATGAGTGCGCCACCTTCTGGCAGTACCTTTAGGGCAAAATCCACCGCCAGCTCACACAGATACATCATGCGTGGCTGATCGACCGCTGCCATGCCTGATGTGTTCGGCGCCATATCAGACAGCACCACATCGACTTTGCGACCGCCGACTTCGTCCATGATTTGGTTAAATACCGCTTCTTCACGAAAATCACCTTGGATAAAGGTGACATTCTCAAGCGTATCCATCGGCAAAATATCCGATGCAATCAGCACACCGTTATCACCGACAAGCTGACCTGCCACCTGTGACCAACTGCCCGGCGCAGAGCCAAGATCGACGACGGTCATGCCTTTTTTGATGAGATTGGTTTTTTCGTTAATCTCAAGCAGTTTATAGGCGGCACGGGCACGATAGCCTTCTTTCCATGCTTTTTGGACATAAAAATCATCCAAATGTTCTTTCATCCAACTGCGACTGGATTTGGAGAGTTTTTTGTTTTTAATGCGAGTTGCCATTGGGGGTAAATTACCTACAATTTATCAAATCAATACCAATCAATTAGTTTACCATTATTGACAGCAAATTTGGTGAAATTCTGCTATAATAGCGTAATTATTTCTCACTGCCACCTTAATATTCGGCAAATTTGGAACTTTCATGAGCAAAAAATCAAAACTGCAAGACATCAAAGCCCTGCGTGGCATCGGTCATCAGCTTAGCCCAATCGTCATCGTCGGCGCAAATGGTCTAACCCCAACCCTAATCGAAGAAGTGGCACGCGCCTTGCATGATCACGAACTTATCAAAATCAAAATCCCAGCAGGTTCAGCCGATGAACGCAAAGAGTGCGCCAATGCCATCGCTGCTGCTACCGAGTCTGAAGTGATTCACCACATCGGACGCATGGTGCTACTACTGCGTGCCAACCCTGAGCCAAATCCAAAACTATCCAACCTAAGCCGTTTTGGTTTTTGATGGTTGTCTGATGAATAGGCATCAAGCATTATTTGCACATCGTGCGATTGATACGGTGCGTACATTTCCCCTAATCGCTGTCATTGATGGCGATTTTGTGCATTTGGACAAGGCGGTATCGCCGCCCGCTATCACGGCATCTGTGTCGGTGGTGGATGGTGCGGTGCAGGTGAGTTTTGTGGTAGAGAAAACTTGCCACACCAAAGATGTGTTTGCGGTGGCGGACTTGGGTGAATCTGCCAAGCGATTATTCATGCGCCGAGCGGATTTTTTGTGGCAACAAGATTGCTTTGAGTGCTTTATCGGTCATATGGATGAGCCTGCTTATCTAGAAATCAATGCCAATACCGCAGGTGAATTTAATAGCTATCAGTTTGATGACTATCGCACGCCCGATGTGATGCCACCGGTGACAAGTCATGCGTGCGATGTACAAAGCTATGTCCATCAAGATGAAGTAGCATTCTGCTTTGGTTTTGAAGCGGCTAATTTTCAAGCGGTTAATTTTAAAGCGACTAATTTTGACATGACCGAAACTGCGACAGGCATCGATGTATCGCAGCTTAAGATAAATCCAACCGTGATTTTATACCCTGTGATTGATGGTCAAACTGTGCCGATTTATTATGCTTATCAGCACGCTGTACCGCCTGATTTTCATCAGCAGGCAGTGTGGCAGAGCGTGGTGTGATAAAGCCGTGTTAGGCTTGGTATAATAACAGCATTCAAGCTTTATCAAAGCTTTGCCATTGATTTTATTTACATTTTTTCAAGTCGCTTAATGCCGATGGTTTTGCTCACTTTAGCGATGATTTTTTGATGGCTGTCGGTGATATCGATATGATAATCACGGCAGATGGTATCGCCTGATTTGACAAGCTCAAGAATCTCAAGCACTTCTTCGGTGCTGATTTTGATACGAGCGGTGACTTTATCTTCTGTCGTGCCCAGATACTCGATGGTCGATGAGATATCCCACACTTGATAGTCCTTGCCCAGCTTATGCGCTAGCATGGTGCAGATAAATGGGTCGGTCATCATGTGCATACTTGCGCCAAATTGCGTACCGGTCAGGCTCTTATTTAGCCGTGTCATCGGCAGTCCCACCACACACAAGCCATTGTCCAAATCCACCATCTCAAGGCGAATCCCCGCACCCAAAAACGGCGCAAAGGTGTTTAGCTTGCTTTTGATGATGTGCGGGACAAGCTGTGGGTAGGTGGCTTTTTTGCCTTGTTTGATGAGTTTGCCGAGTTTGTTTTTGGCGGTTGTCAGTGCCATGAGTTTATCCCTTCAAAAAATCACTGTATTGTGCCATACTTTATCCACGAAATAAAGCTGTTTAATTTTTGTACAGAAGTTGGCAGGCGTGATGATATTAGCTGATTGTGGGCAAGTCATGCTAAAATAGCCTAATCCCAATATCTATTTATAAAAATACCCATGCCAACACAACAAGACCGCCCCGATATAGACCAATTGCTTGATGAAGTGTCCGAGCCTATCGATGATGGCTTTGATGATGGTGCTGATGTGTCAGTCAATCCGATGGCGCGCCCAATCTTGGCTGATGGTGTGGATCGTAAGGTGCATCTGTCGGCACTTGTCAAAGGATTGCCTAACTTACCAGGCGTGTATAAGATGCTTGGCAAAACCGGCGAAATCCTGTATGTCGGCAAGGCAAAATCACTCAAAAATCGGGTCAATAGCTACTTTGCTAAGACCATCGAACACCCAAAGACTCAAGCGCTCGTACAGCGGATTTATGATATCGAAATCATCATCACCACAAGCGAAACCGAAGCCTTATTGCTTGAGCAAAACTTAATTAAAAATCACTTACCACCTTATAATGTCATCCTAAGAGACGACAAATCCTACCTGTATGTCTATGTCAGCACGGATAAATTCCCCCGTCTAGGTATCGGTCGGGGTAAGGGCAATCATGTTCAGGGGCGGTTTTTTGGGCCTTATCCATCGGCAGTGAGTGCCAAGACTTCGCTAGCATTGATGCAAAAGCTGTTTATGCTAAGAAGCTGTACCAACTCTTTTTTTAGTCAGCGTAAACGCCCCTGTCTTGAGTATCAAATCAAACGCTGTAAAGCACCATGTGTCGGCATGGTATCGCAGGCTGACTATGATGCTGATGTCGATGCGACCTTGAAATTCTTGCAGGGTGATACAGGACAAATCCAAGCAACGCTCGTCGCCAAGATGGAAGAAGCAGCGGCGCAGATGAACTTTGAGCAGGCGGTGTTTTATCGAGATCGCTTGACGATGATTAATGATCTGTCCGCCAAGCAGTCGGTCTATCGGCTCGAAGGTGAAGCGGATGTGTTCGCCATCAGTGAGCAAGCAGGCGTGACCGCCATCCATGTGCTGACGGTGCGTGGCGGGCAGGTCTTGGGTGGCAAAAATTATTTCCCCGATGGTATTGCCCCTGATGCCAAACATCTGGGCGAAAAATTATCCGAGTTTTTGCTGTCGTTTTATTTTCAGGTTAGTGATGATTTGCCAAGCGAAATCATTGTCAATACAGCGCTTGATGATGCTGATGCTTTGGCTGATGTCTTGGCAAGTCAGTTCAATCACAAGACGGTCATCAAGCATCGAGTGCAGACGCACCGAGCTGATTGGCTCAATATTGCCACGCTCAATGCCAATAATGCGCTTGCCACACAACTCAAAGACCATCGTGAGCTACACGCACGCTTTGAGATGCTAAGAAGTGTGCTGGCTGATGTGACAGATCGCACCATTGATCGCATTGAGTGCTTTGACATCAGTCATACGATGGGTGAAGCGGCGATTGGCTCGTGTGTGGTGTTTGATCAAGGTGGTGCTCGTAAGCGAGATTATCGCCAATACGCCATCCATGACATCACCGCAGGCGATGACTATGCCGCCATGAGACAAGTGCTGACACGCCGATATAGCAAACAGCCATTGCCTGATTTGCTACTCGTCGATGGGGGTAAGGGTCAGCTGAATATCGCCATCGAAGTGCTGACGGCACTTGGTAAGCTTGACGATACCTTGCTTGTCGGTGTGGCAAAAGGTGAAGGGCGTAAAGCGGGGCTTGAAGTGCTGCATTTTGTCAATCATGAACCGCTTGATTTGCCTGCTGATAGCAAAGCATTGCACCTAATCATGCAGGTGCGTGATGAGGCGCATCGCTTTGCCATCACCGCTCACCGCAAAAAACGGGACAAAAAACGGGGTAGTTCGGTGCTAGAAGTCATCCCGGGGCTTGGGGCGAAGCGTCGCCGAGATTTGCTCAATCATTTTGGCGGTATCGGTCAGCTACTCGGCGCATCCGAAAAGGACATCAGCGAAGTGCAAGGCATTGGCAAGGTCTTGGCAAGTACGATTTATAAGGCATTGCACGGCTGATTTTGCACAAAAAAGATGAGCAATCGACACTGCTCATCTTTTTTTTATTTTTCATGACTTGCTAAACTTGCTCATTAAGCAATCTCATCACGCCATAAATCTGACAGCACTTCACGCTTACGCACCACACGATGTGCGCCATCATCGACCATCACTTCACAAGGGCGTGGGCGAGTGTTGTAGTTGCTCGCCATCGTAAAGCCATAAGCACCCGCACCTGTCACCGCCAAAGTATCACCGACGGACAGTGACAACAGGCGATCTTTACCAATAAAATCGCTCGACTCGCAGACTGTGCCGACCACATCCCATACTTTCTCATCGCCTGACTTGGATAAATCTGTCGGGATAATCGCCATCACTGACTCATACAGTGCAGGGCGAATCAGCTCACTCATTGAGCTATCGACGATGGCGAAGTTCTTAAATTCAGTCGGCTTGAGCACATCGACACTGGTCAAGAGTACGCCTGTATTGGCGACCAAGCTACGACCCGGCTCTAGATATAGCTTGAGCCCCAGTGCTTTTAGGCGTGGCAAAAGTAGCTTGGCATAGTCATCGACACTGACGGGATTTTCGTCAATATAACGCACGCCAAGACCGCCGCCAAGGTCAATATGATCAAGCGTGATGCCATTGGCAGATAACTCATCAATTAGCTCGATGAGCTTATCAAGTGCATCACTAAAGCCTTGTGCATCGAGTAGCTGCGAGCCGATATGGCAGTCGATACCAGTGATTTGTAGATTTGGCAGACTATTGGCGTGCAGATAAGCAGCAACCGCCTGTTCATGACTGATGCCAAATTTATTATCTTTCATGCCAGTTGAGATATACGGATGTGTCTTGGCATCGACATCAGGATTGATACGCAGGGAGATACGAGCGGTTTTGCCAAGCTTCACTGCCACACGGCTGATGCTATCAAGCTCGCTTACCGCTTCGACATTGAAGCAGTGGATATCGGCACTTAGCGCATATTCGATGTCGTCATGGGTTTTGCCCACGCCTGAATAGACGACTTTTTTGGCGTCGGTGACTTGTAGCACACGAGCTAGCTCGCCTTTTGAGACGATATCAAAACCCGCACCAGCATCGGCTAGGGTCTTTAGCACCGCAAGATTTGAGTTGGCTTTGACAGCGTAGCAAATCTGATGCTCAATCTCATCAAATGCTTGTGTATAAGCATGATAATTATCCAATAACGCACGGCGTGAATAGACATACAGGGGCGTGTCGTAGTGTGATTTTAAAGTTTGGCTACTGACACCATCAATATGTAGGATATTATCCACATAAGAAAAATACGGCAAAGCATCGGTCAATACACTAGCATCAATGCTAAGCGCACCATCTTTGGTGCGACTGGCAGGCAAAAAAGTCATTAGAATCTCTTATTATTTGGTCAATATTTAGTCAATGATAAAGAATTGGGTCAATTAATAATCATCTGGATTGGTGGTGGCTGCATCGCCATTAGTGTCGATACTTGGCGTGTTATCAATGGCAGGCGTGCTGTCTGTCGGCAGGTATAATGCGCCTTTTTGACCGCAGGCGGTGAGCAAAACGGCAGAGCCAATCAAAAGCCATGCTAAAGTGTGTTTCATGGTCGCTATCCAAAATGCTTGAGAATAAAATGCTCTCATTGTAGCATAATTTCAGATACTTACGCCAAAATTGTCAGGTTTTTTTGGCAAAAATTTCATGCCACAAGCCAGGCGATGGTTCATTATTTTGTCAACATTTTGTTAAATTGTATCAAGTGGCTTTGGTGCGTGGCGATGATTTGACTTATTATGATGGATTAATTTATTCAAATCTATGATTTATAGCTTGACAATAGGGTCAATCAAGGTTAATTTATTTGGTTATCCATACAAAAAATGTGGGCGGACAAACCCATATGGAACATCAACAACAAACCATATCACGTCGGAGCATTTATGAGCTTAGTGAATCCTACTCTAGTCCTGAACTGCGGTTCATCATCAATCAAATACGCCCTAATCAGCGAAGACGGCGAAAGCCGTATCGAAGGTTTGGCAGAAGGCTTGGGCAACCCTGAAGCACGCATCAAGCACAAAAACCTAGATGGCGAAGCAACCGTAATCGAGATTCCAAACGGCGTCCATGCTGATGCTCTAAAAGTCATCCTAGAAGATCTAATCAAAGAACACAAGCCTGTGGCAGTGGGTCATCGTGTCGTACATGGCGGTGATAAATTCAAATCAGCGACCGTCATCACTGATGAAGTGCTAGCGACCATCGATGAGCTGACCGCACTTGCACCACTACACAACCCTGCAAACGCTGCTGGTATCCGTGCGATCAATAGCATCTATCCTGATTTGCCACAAGTGGCGATCTTTGATACTGCATTCCACCAAACCATGCCTGCACACGCTTATCGCTATGCTGTGCCAAAAGCACTATACACTGAGCATCAAATCCGTCGCTATGGCTTCCACGGCTCATCACACGCCTATGTGTCAAACCGTGCTAGCGAACTGACTGACAAAGCAGGCACACACGGCTGGATCATCGCTCACCTAGGCAATGGCTGCTCGGCAACTGCGGTCTATGACGGCAAAAGCCAAGACACCAGCATGGGCATCACCCCGCTAGAAGGCTTAATGATGGGTACTCGTAGCGGTGATGTCGATCCGGGTCTGCACATCCATCTAAGCCGCACTCTAGGTATGTCGATCGATGAGATTGATACACTATTGAACAAAAAGAGCGGTCTATTGGGTGTATCAACCGTCTCAAATGATATGCGTAACCTAGAAGCCGCCGACAAAGAAGGCAACGAAGATGCCAAGCTTGCGCTACAAATGTTCGCTTATCGCACTGCCAAATACATCCTAGGCTTGACCGCTGCTTTGCCTGAGCTGACTGGTATCGCATTCACGGGCGGCGTGGGCGAAAATGGCGCTGATATGCGCGCTGCCATCGTTGGTGCGCTCAAGCACATTGGTGCAAAAGCAGACTTGGCAAAAAATGCTGAGCTATTCCGTGGTGCAGAAGGTAGCTTCCACGCAGCAGATTCAGCGGTTGAACTGTGGGTTATCCCAACTGACGAAGAATTCCAAATCGCTAGCGAAAGCCGTGCGGTGCTTGGTCTGTAATAATAAAAACGCACTGTGTTGACGGTGCGTTTTTGATTGATTTTAAATGAATCAGCTAGATAAAGATATTTTTTTAGGAAAAACTATGACGACAATTTTACTTGTGCCTGTCGAAGAATTTGACATCGATGGCTTTGCAACCAAAACCGCTGACAATGCGTTTTTGCCATTTGCATCATTTGGTCAAGCGGCATTTGAAACAGCTTTGGCAAAGAGCAATCTAGATGATTTGCTTGAGCTAATCTATGCCAAAGCAAACGAAAACAGCGACGCCATCAAGGTCGTGGCAGGTATCAATCCAAAGCATCCGTATGCCAACCAAGTCAACCGTGATTTGGCACTAGCGCTAGATGCTGATGTGGTATTGGTGGGTGATAACACAGCACTACTTAGCATCGGCAAAGCAGTGTATGGCGAGCGTGTGGTTGGTGAAGTCGCGACCACGGGCGATGCCAAAGCATTTATCAAAGCAAGCACTCGTAAGCCAAATCTATCACCATCGGCATTCCGTGTTGAGCTGGTCAAAAAAGCCCAAGCCGCCAAAAAACGCATCGTCCTACCAGAAGGTGCTGAGCCACGCACTGTCGAAGCGGCGGTGATTTGCCAAACTCGTGGCATCGCTGACTGTATCTTGCTAGCGACCAAAGATGAAGTACAAAAAGTCGCTGATGAAAAAGGCCTAACCCTACCAAGCGATCTACAAATCATCGATCCTGCCACTTTGCAAGAGCAATATGTCGCACCGATGGTTGAGCGTCGTAAGGGTAAGCTTGATGAAGCAGGGGCAAAAGAGCAACTACAAGACACCGTCGTACTAGGCACGATGATGCTACAAATGGGCGATGTCGATGGCTTGGTATCAGGTGCGATTCACACCACAGCGAACACCATCCGCCCTGCGTTTCAGCTGATCAAAACTGCACCACAGTACAGCCTAGTATCTAGCTGTTTCTTTATGCTATTGCCTGAATCTGTGGCAGTCTATGCTGACTGTGCGGTGAACCCAAATCCAAATGCCGAAGAGCTGGCAGAGATCGCTATCCAAACCGCTGATTCGGCAAAAGCCTTTGGTATCGAGCCAAAAGTAGCGATGATCAGCTACTCAACTGGCACATCAGGCGCAGGCGCGGATGTGGATTTGGTGGCGAATGCAACCGAAATCGTCCGCCAAAGAAAGCCAGAATTGGCAGTCGATGGCCCGCTACAATACGATGCAGCAGTGGTTGAGAGCGTGGCAAAATCAAAAGCGCCAAACTCACCTGTAGCAGGTCAGGCGAATGTCTTTATTTTCCCAAGTCTATCGGTCGGTAATGCGCTGTATAAAGCGGTACAAAGAAACGCCAATGTCATCGCTGTCGGCCCAATGCTACAAGGTCTAAACAAGCCTGTCAATGACCTATCTCGTGGCTGCTTGGTGGATGACATCGTCTATACCATCGCCTTGACTGCAATTCAAGCGGTTTGATGATTGGCTGACTGATACCAAGTCATCCTGCAAATACCGTCTGCCTATGGGTGGGCGGTTTTTT
>NZ_CAMCBS010000019.1 GCF_945873075.1 uncultured Moraxella sp.
GAGTGGTTAGAGTTTTATTTTAAGCAAAGTGTAAATAACGCTTGAGTTTCTTACAGCTTATTTGAACATATCCGCTTGGCGGTTTTTCTTGACATAATCAATCATACAATCACGCAGTAGCTGACTTGCGGTGCGGTTATTGGCTTTGGCGGCTTTTTTGAATTGTTCGACCAGATTTTTATCGACTCGCATATTAAATGTGGTCATTTCATCGTGTTTTTCTGACATGAGTACTCCAAAGTGATTTTGCCAAAGATGAATCAGCCAAGCCCAAACAGCTTTGGCGAAAAATTTGCCAATTATACCGACTAAATGCACACCTTGCAAGGACAAAATATATTCAATATTCTAAACAATAGGTTTACGACGATAAAACAAAATCCCCGGAATTGATAAGCCGAGCACCAATGCTGAAATCACAAAAATCGCATCAAAAAAGTAGCTCATCATCAGCACAAACAAATCCATGCTAAAGCCAAAATAACCAATCTGCACCATACTCACCATCGCTTTGTAGGCGGTGATGCCCGGCATCATACAAATCAAGCTTGGCACGATTAATGCCTTTGGTGGCAGCTTGCACTGCTGTGCAAAATAAACACCCAAAAAACTGCCTACCATCGCCCCAAAAAATGTCGATACCGCCAAATGAATTTCGGCATTTAGCATACTGTATTTGATGCCCACACCCACCGCCGTAACCAACATGGCATGGCGGATATAGGGCTTGGGCAAAGTAAACATCAAACACCAACCGATAGTGATGATGCAGGAGAGAACGATTTTTTCAGCAATACCAATAACGACATCCATCACAGCCCCCAGTGTGGAATTTGTAATAAGATCAGTGCAATCACGATACCTACACAGGCTGATAGTGTCAGCATCGTCGCGAACATCCAGCGGCCAACGCCCATGTTGATATAGCCTTTTAGGATATCGGACAAGGCATTGATGATGGGAAAGCCAGGCACCAGTAGCAAGATGCTAGAAGCAACGGCAATATCGCCATGATCACCAAGCTTGAGAAAATACGTCGCCGCACCAAGGATGGTGGCGATAAATGCGGTGATGATGACCACAACAAAAGGATTAAAATGGTGTGCGGATAAGTACATTTTTGTACGCATCGCCACAAAACCGGCAACCAATGTCACCAAGGCGATGGGAAGATCGCCGCCATTGAGATAAGCAAAACAAGCGCACGACAAGCCGACAAACAATGACATCAAATTATTGGGATAAGCGGCACGCCCCATCGTGTCAAAAGCTTGGGTGGTATGCTCAATGAACTTATCCTGCTCATCGGTGCTTAGTATTGCAAGCTGGGTAGCCTTGTACTGCTCTGCTTGTAGCACGATTTGCTGAATATGCACTAGAATGCTGACATTGATACCCTGATGCACGGTGTTACGCACGGTGGTGATGCACCGCCCTTGATATAAAGTGGTCAAAGTCACGGCATTAAATGACAATCCACATTCAACCCCATCCACCCCAAGCGCCACCCCAAGCCGTTTGGTCAAATCGACGACGACTGCCGACTCTGCGCCAAACTGCATGAGTAGCAAGGCACAGCGGATACATAGCCGTGTGATACGCTGTTGTTGGTGATAGCTGATGCGTGCTGTAGCCTTGCCGTCATTGTACAAAATCACAGGCTGCATTGCATCAGCTGAATTTGTCATATTTGCCGTCTGTGTCGTGGCAGGCTTTGGATTTGATTGTGCGTTCATGATGGTTTAAGCGTCAAGCAGTGTATCAAGCAGTGCCGATAGCTTATCCACAATCAGCTGGGCATCTGCGTGCGATAGATTGAGTGCAGGCAACAGGCGAATGACATTACCACCGGTAACATTGATAATCAGATGATGCACATCACGAGCCGTATCAACTGCTTGGCTCAAATCCACCCCATCAGGCATTGCAAAGCCAATCATCATGCCACGACCACGAGCGCTGATGCCACGATTGGCAAATTTATCCAAAATCGCTTGGCGGATAAAATCGCCTTCGGTCACGGCATTTGTCATTACTTCGTCTGTCAATTGTTCATACACTGCACAGACAATACGACTGCCAAGCGGTGTACCGCCATAGGTTGAGCCATGACTGCCTACACCAAACAGCCCTACTGCTTTGCCACTGACCATACACGCACCGATAGGAAAGCCATTGCCAAGCCCTTTGGCGGTTGTCAAGACATCAGGGGTGATGTTGCTGTATTGATAGGCGAAATATTTGCCCGTGCGACCATTGCCAGTTTGCACTTCATCAAGCATGAGTAGCCAGTCTTTATCATCACAGATTTTGGCAAGTGCATCCAAATAGTCATCAGGTGGTGTGTGCAATCCGCCTTCGCCTTGGATAGGCTCAACCAGCAGTGCACAGATATCAGCATCATCAAGGTCGGCAACTGCTTGAATATCGCCAAATGGCACACGGATAAAATCATCATCAAGCGTAAAAAAGCCTGCACGCGCCTTAGGATTGGCGGTGGCCGATACGGTCAATAGTGTACGGCCATGAAATGAGTGCTCCATGACCACGACTTTTGGGCGTGCTTTGCCTTGGTTGTGTGCATACAGCCGAGCAAGCTTGAGTGCACATTCATTGGCTTCAGCACCCGAATTGGCAAAAAACACCTGCTGCATATTGGCAGCACGGCAAAGTACTTCCCCTGCCTTTTCTTGCCAATCCACACCGAATAAATTGCTGGTATGCACAAGCTGTCCTGCCTGCTCGCTGATGGCACTTGTGATGGCAGGATGGCAATGACCCAAGCCACAGACAGCAATACCGGTCAGCGCATCCAAATAAGCCGTACCATCGGCAGTGTATAAATAAGACCCTTCGCCACGCACAAAGCTAATCGGCTGGCGAGCATAAGTTGGCATTAAATAGCTCATAAAACATCCTTTTGGTTATTTTGATAAATTTAAACTTGGCAAAGCATGATTAATAGCGAGATAACTGCTCAGCTTGGCTAAGCTCATCGCTAAATGGCGTATCATCGCTTGGGACTTTGTAGTCTTCGGATGCCCATGCGCCAAGGTCAATAAGCTTACAGCGGTCAGAACAAAAAGGCTTATAAGGATTGTCCGTCCAAGTGGTGGGCGTTTTGCACTGTGGGCAAGGATAACTGATGACTTCGCTCAAGGCTGACTCTGATGATGAAACTTTTGGGAATATTTTAGCACAAAAAATCAAGCTTGGCTGATTGATACTGCATAATTTGCATAAGTTGGCTGACGATTAATTATGCAAAAATCAACTAAACAACTCGAATTTATGCACATATTTGCTAATTGCTATACGATTTTACCATACTCATCAGATTTTCTGATTTAATTATAAACTTTATAAAATAATACATGACAGACATAGTCAAGCAAGCTATAATCAGTGACCGATTATGTAATAACTTCTCAATGGCATTTCTCAAGGAAATAAGGAGTCTGATGTGAGTGATGCACCCTTAGTCAATGATGACAAAGCGAATAAAAGCTATCAACAACTGCACAAACCAAGCAGTAGTTTCGACTCTCGTGAAGCGTATCTGAATCATGAACTACAAATCATGCAGCCCAAGAGGTGGCGTGCCAATCTGCCGTTTCGTGATTATCGTTTTGAGTTTGAAGATGCGATTCCTGCGATGGCGGGTACGATTGGTAAGATTGTGATGGTCGGTGCGATGGCCGCCGCCTTTGCAGCGCCTTTGGGGCTGGGTGAAGCCTTTGTACTTGAAAATGTGCGTTATGAGATGCTGATTGCATCTGTATTTGTGCTGTTATTATCAGGATTTTTGTTGCCGACGGCGAATTTGGCAGGGACACACGGTCCACTGATTCCGCTGATTCCATTAGTCGTGGCTGCAGGCGGTCATCCGTTGGCATTTGGGCTATTGATTGGGATTTTTGGTATTCTGCTCGGTGTGTTTAAGGGCGGTTCGCTCTTGGCAAGGCTTACCAGTAATGGTGTGGCAGGCGGTTTGCTACTGTATCTTGGCTTTGTGGGTTTGATTGCGCAGGTCAAAAACATGATGACTTGGGCAGAATCCATCGGCTTGCCGCATTTGGCGTTCGTGATTATCCTTGCTACCATTGTGATGTACGCCCTACTTGAGCATTGGCAAAAGCGTTGGCTAGCTGTGCCGATTGGCTGTGCGCTTGCTGGTGTGATTGCTTTTGCGATGGGTGCGCCGTTTGAATTTAAGACTGAGCCAGGCTTACCACCGCTCAATCCTGCCTACTGGTGGGGCGAAGATACAGGTTGGACTTTGGGCTTGCCTGATGCCAAAAGCTTCGTGGTGGTATTTCCATTTGCAGTGCTAGCCGTGGCGATGTGGTCGCCTGATTTTCTAGGGCATCAAGTATTCCAAAAAATCAGCTATCCACCCAATTCTGAGCGCACCCACATGAATATCGATGATACCATGATTGGCTGTGCGGCAAGACAAGCGACTGGCTCGCTACTTGGCGGTGCGAATTTTGCATCATCATGGGGTACTTATATCGTGCCTGCGGCGATTGCCAAGCGCCCTATCCCTGCTGGTGCAGTATTGACGGCGCTGTTTTGTATCATTGCCAGCATTTGGGGTTATCCGATGGATTTGGCGATTTGGCAGCCCGTGCTGTCGGTGGCATTGATTGTGGCGGTATTTGTGCCACTACTTGAAGCGGGCATGGAGATGACTCGTAAAGGCAAAACTACGCAGTCGGCAGCGATCGTTGTCTTTGCATCAGCACTTGTCAATCCTGTGTTTGGCTGGTCATTGACGATGATGCTAGACAATCTAGGCTTGATTGGTGATAAGCAGCGCAGTGTGGAGCTTGGACTTAGTGGCCGTGTGATTATTCCATTGGCGGGCTTTGTGATTTTGTGCGCTGTAATGGCGGCGGTTGGGATGTTCCCTGGTGTGCCTGCACTGTTGCCACAGTTTAGAATTTAATAGTTTGATAAGACATATAAAATCACCGTCATTAGGCGGTGATTTTTTTGGGCACAAAAAAGACCTTGTAGTTGACTCAATGTCTTTACAAGGTCTTTTAGCAAGTTATGCTATGGCTTATTTTTTGAAATAAGCTTCTAGCACTTCTAGGCATTTTTGAGCTTTCACAGGGGTTTGCTCTTTTGAAGCAGTCACTGCTGAGATGCTCAAAGTCGGTAGATCATAGCCAGGTAGGACAACGACAAGCTCACCAGAGGCGATGAGATCTTTTGCCATCACTTCGTTGGTCTTAAGGATACCGTAGCCTTCACGAGCAAGGTTCAATGCAATGTTGGCATTGTTGCTGTATAGGCGAGCGCTGATACGCACATTGGTTTTTTCGCCGTTTTTGCGGAATTCTAGGCTCTCGGTTGATTTTTCGCTGCAAAGCACGACATCATGCTGAGTTAGGCTCTTTGGTGTGTCGATCGCTTCACGACCTGCTAGGTAGCTCGGTGCAGCGACTAGCACTTGCTTAACTGATGCCAAAGCGGTGCCTTGATTGCCTTCGGCTAGTACTAGTGCCAAATCAATGCGATCTTCGATCATATCAGCTTGGTCACGAGAGATTAGATTTAGGCTTAGGTTGTCATGCTCAGCAAGCCATGAAGATAGCGCAGGCAATAGGTAGTTTTTGGCAAGTTCTGGCGTAGTTGCGATACGCAGACTACCTGAAATTTCGTCTTTTAGTTGGATAACGCTATCACGACCTTGTTCAGCGGCTTTGACCATCTGAACAGCAGCATTGTACAGGCTCTCACCTGCTTCTGATAGGCTAAGTTTACGAGTAGAACGATGTAGTAGAGACACGCCCAAATCGGTCTCTAGTGAGCGAATTTGTTGGCTGACTGCACTGGTTGTAATGCCTAGTTCCTTGGCGGCACCGCTGAATGAACCATGACGAACAACACTGGCAAATACTGCCATACTACGAAGATTGTCTAACATAATTGATCACCTTGAGTTTGTTGCTTATGGAGTGGATATTATAAACCCAAACTCTTTCATTGTAAAGTAAATATTATAAAAATGTGTTAATTTTATAGCACAATTCGAAAAAGGAAGTTATTATATCTAACATTTACCGTCATTGCCAACTAAAATATGACCAATCAGTCAATTTTAATGCTTTACACATATGGCAAAATCGTATATGTCCAATATTAAATAACCTTTTAGAAATACTTTTTATCACCAAAATCCATCTTTGTCAATGAAAATTTGCATATTTAATTAAAAAATCACTTATTCAAAGATGGTGCAAAAAAGGCGTATAAATTCAGTTATCTAAGGGAAAAGTTGAGTTACATTAGTGTAATATTAATTGACAATCTATGGGCGCTGATATTTTGCCAATCTGCTATTGCAAAGTTAGCTTTGGGGTGCCGATGGCGGGTGCATTTTGATCATCGATAAATCCTGATTGCCACAATACGCTAAATACCGCACTGCCCATGAGCTGATTTTGGGCATCGATGAGCGCCTGCTGATCACGCAGAATCTGTTTTTGTTGTGGATTGAGTCGATTCTCTGGTAATGGCACCATCAGTGTTGGTTTGATAAACAGACCATTTAGTCCATCGCTAAGCTTTTCCACGATTGAGCCAAAGCTTTGCTCAGCTTGTGCGCTAGTGGCATCGATAAATAACTGACTAGGTTCACCAATCCGCCCTTCGATGACTGACAGGGACAATAACGCCTTCTCATCAGCCGACAAAGCTTCAGTATTTTGTGGTTGGATTAGCCAATAATCCCATTTGTCATCATCCCATACACCATCGAGTACACACTCGCTTGGCTGCAATCGGCGTATCATCTGCTCCTTGGTGATAAAGGTTGATGGCAAGCCATGGTTGGTTTGGCTGATAGACTCTGCAGGCTGCAAATGACTCTGCTCATGCACAGCTGCTATCGGCATCGATACCATCGATTCGACCGTATTAGCCATATCAGCCATCATCATATCCGATGATGAGTCTGCCTTCATCTGCGCTGGCGAGCTGTCTGATGGTGCATCAGACAGTGTAGGCGGCGCTGTGTCATTTGGTGCATCTATGATATCGGTCAGCTGATTATCCTTGGATGGTTCATGATTGCTATGTACCTGTGTCTGCTTGATGCTCTCATCATGATGATCACTCGTGACTGCATCCACCTGCCCGTCTATTGATCGTGTATCAATGATTTGTTCTATAGCATCAGCATCAATATCACGATCGAATGCGATCGATTCACCCAAGCTATCATCTGCGATCTGAGTATCATCGTCGCCATCAGATACTGGTTCATCTGACCCCTGTATCATTTCTACAGTGGTGTGAGATGACTCTTCAGTAGTGTGTACCGCATTAACTGCATGGATTTGATCTGTTTGGACTGTGCCATCATGCAAACTACTTGAATGATCAGTATGATCAATCACTTCACCCACCGCCAAAGGGCGAAATGCAAGCAGGCGCAAAATCCCCATCTCCAGTGCCTGCATCGGCGTGCTCGCTAGGCGGATACCGTCACGGCTTTTGATAAGAATTTCATAATACAGCTGTAGCACATCGGCGCTGATTTGCTGTGACAGTGTCGTCAAGAGCGCCTGCTCTTCTTCGCTCATATCCAGTGGCGACTGTGGTAGCACCTGCAGCAGTGCCATCTGATGAATGCGATCAATCAGCTCATCAAACACTGCTGTCGCATCCACCATCTTCTCACGCATGAGCGTAATCTGCGCACTCACCGCCACCTTATCATCTCGATAAATCGCATCAATCATCGCCAGCACATCGGTGCTATTGACAAGCCCGAGCATCTCATTGACCGTGTCAGCTTGGATCGCACCGCCACCAAAGGCAATCGCCTGATCGGTCAATGACAACGCATCACGCACCGAGCCTTTGGCAGCGCTTGATAGTTGCCAAAGTGCGGATTCGCTATACTGGATATTCTCAAGCTGTAGCACCTTTGCCAAATGCTCAGCCAACAGTGCCTGCGGCATCGGACGTAGGACGAATTGCAAACAGCGAGAAATGATGGTAATCGGCAGTTTCTGCGGATCGGTGGTTGCAAAGATAAACTTGACGTGCTCAGGCGGCTCTTCGAGTGTCTTAAGAAGTGCATTAAACGAGTGCGTCGATAGCATATGCACTTCGTCAATCAGATAGACCTTGTAGCGGCCTTGTACAGGCGCATAAGGCACGTTTTCGAGTAGTTCTCTCGTGTCTTCGACCTTAGTGCGACTGGCAGCGTCAATCTCAATCAAGTCCAAAAACCGCCCTGCATCAATCGATTGGCAAGTATCACACACACCGCACGGTGTACTTGTGATGCCTGTTTCACAGTTTAGGCACTTAGCCAAAATACGGGCAATGGTCGTCTTGCCCACGCCACGAGTGCCAGTGAACAAGTAGGCATGATGCAGCCTGCCGGTATCAATAGCATTGGCGAGCGCTTGAGAGACATGGGTCTGCCCCAAAAGCTCTGAGAAGTTTTTTGGGCGATATTTACGGGCAAGGACTTGATATTGTTTATCCATGATTAATAATTAAAATCTATCCGGTTCACTATTTGAAGCTTGTTTGGTTTGTTCATTATACACATAAATCTGCTGATTGCCTGCAGCATCTTCTTCGATGATGTATTTTTGACCACTGCGATTTAGACGGTTGATTTGGCGCTGATACCATCCCATAAAGCCGTTTGATGGCGCATCTGGATTATGATAAAACGCATTAATCACCGATGGCAAGCCAAGTCCGCACACCACGCCAGATAATAGCACAACGATAAACGTATAACCAATCAGTACATTGTTATAATCACGAATGGCAGGATTATTCGCCACCGCCAAAATCAGCGCAAGCGAAATGCCGCCACGCACCCCGCCCCAAGACAAGATGGATAAGCTGCCATTGTAGGCGTTTTTGCGCACGGATGGAAAAAAGGCAAAAGAGACAAAATTGGCGATAAATCGTGCCAAATGCAGCAGTACAAACGCCACTACACCACCAATCACAATACCAGCACTAAGATCCAAGATAAACAGCTCAAGCCCAATCAGCGTAAATAAGAAAGAGTTAATAATCCCTTCGATGGTATGCCAAAAATGATTGATGTCTTGGATGTCGTTTTTGTGTAAGATTTTTTGCCATTGATTGCCAACGATGAGCCCTGCCACCACACAAGCAATCGGCGCTGAAGCATGGGCGTACAATGCCACCAAATAAGAACCCACCGCCAAAAGCGCTGTGATAAGAATCGATGATTCCATCTCATTTTTGCCTTTGAGTAGATACAAGGCACTGCGACCAAATGCCACACCAATCACCACCGCCACGATGACTTCGTATGCCAGATGTTTAATTACGGTCAAGAGATTAAAACCATTACCTTCAATGACCTTTAAGATCGTCATAAAAATGGCAATACACATCGCATCATTAAACAGCGATTCACCTTCAAGCTTGACCATCAGATGTCGTGGTGCTTTGATCGAGCTTAATACACCTTTGATACCGATTGGGTCGGTTGCCCCCAGTGCTGAGCCCAAGAGCAGCAGCATAATCAGCGGTACTGCATGACCTGTCAGTGTCTGAAAACCGTACAGCATCACCCCAAAGATGATGGCGCACAGCAGCAGTGAGACACTTGCCAAAATGCCAATCTGCTTCCAATAATGCTGCAAATCAGAAATCTGAAACTTCAGCGCCGATGAAGTCAGAATAAAGCAAATGACGCCATTGATTAAAAAATCATAAAAATTAATATGGCGTACCGCTTCTTCGATGGCTTCGATATTGATATTGATAAATTGATTACCGTTTAATAACGTCGCCACCCATTGCAAGATAAATACAAGCAATGCCGACACAATCGGCACACCAATCGCCTGTGGCAAGCCAAGCACACGCTTATTGAACAATGTCGTTGCAATCGATACCAAACAAACAATTGCAAAAATCTCAAGAAAAATAAAACTGCCCATATCGCCCCATGACGCCAGATCTTTATTAGAAAAATAAAGGCGTTTTGTTCATTCACAAATACGCCTTTATGCACATCTCATCGCTTATTTTTGGCGCATATGCGGGAACAAAATCACATCACGGATGCTTGGCGCATCAGCAAATAGCATCACCAAGCGGTCGATACCAATGCCTTCACCCGCTGTTGGTGGCAAGCCGTATTCTAATGCTTCGATAAAGTCGGCATCATAGTGCATCGCTTCATCATCGCCTGCGTCTTTTTCAGCGACCTGCGCTTGGAAACGCTCGGCTTGGTCGATTGGGTCATTGAGCTCACTAAAGCCGTTGGCAAGCTCACGACCACCGATAAAGAACTCAAAGCGATCCGTGATGTGCGGATTGTCATCATTACGGCGTGCTAGTGGCGAAGTTTCCGCAGGATATTCGGTGATAAAGGTCGGCTGACGCAGTTTTGATTCGACGGTTTCTTCAAAGACGATGGTTTGTAATTTGCCCAAACCAAAGCTTGGCTTAACTTCTTCTTTAAGCACTTCTTTGACGAACTTGGCAAGAAACTCACGGTCGTTGACATTGTCAGGGGTAAAGCTAGGATTGTGCTCAAGAATCGCATCGAACATTGAGATTTTCTTAAAAGGCCCTTTGAAGCTGAACACTTCGCCTTGATATGGCACATCGGTTGAGCCTAGAATGTCGATGGCAAGTTTTTCAAGCATATTTTCGGTCAATGCCATCAAATCTTTGTAATCGGCATAAGCTTGATAAAACTCAATCATGGTAAATTCAGGATTGTGGCGAGTTGAGACGCCTTCGTTACGGAAGTTACGGTTGATTTCAAACACACGCTCAAAACCGCCGACCACCAAGCGTTTTAGGTACAATTCAGGTGCGATACGCAAAAACAGTGGCATATCTAGCGCATTGTGATGCGTCTCAAATGGACGAGCTGATGCACCACCTGGGATGACGTGCATCATCGGCGTTTCGACTTCCATAAAGCGTTCATTGGTCAAGTAGTTGCGAATGCCTGCAACGACCTTAGCACGGATTTCAAAGGTGCGTTTGGTCTCTTCATTGACAATCAAATCTAAATAACGCTGACGGTATTTGACTTCGGTATCGGTCAAGCCATGAAATTTGTCAGGTAGTGGACGCAGCGACTTGGTCAATAGCTCAAAGTCTTCTAGGTGGATGTACAAATCCCCCTTGCCAGAGCGACCGATATAGCCTGATGCCGCCACGATATCGCCTAAGTCCAGTGATTTGATGGTCTCAAGCGTCTCGCTTGGCAAGCCTTTGCGATCGACATACAGCTGAATACGGCCTGTCATGTCTTGGATGACGATGAATGAGCCACGGTTTAGCATCACACGTCCGGCAACTTTGGCATAGACCTTGTCGCCTGCTTCGATGGTTGCCTTGTCCACGCCATCAAATTGATTTTGTAGATCTTGGCAATAATCTTCGCGCTTAAAGGTGTTTGGATAAGCGGTTTTGCCTTGCTCGGCGGCTTTTTGTTGTAGCGCTTCTAGTTTGGCATGGCGTTGGGCGATAAGATCGTTTTCGCTGATGTGTTCTGCTTGGGTTTGCTCAGTCATGATAATTCCAATAATTGTCAAAAATCAAAAACAAAAAGATAGACTATTGTATCAGATTATGCGCCATCAATCATTATTAAATTTGGCAAATTTTTATCAAACCAGCAGGATGTAAAAGATTTGGCAAGCATCCAAAAACCTGCTATGATACCAAAAACCCACAACCAAAAAGGAGTTTGTGATGGCGACCAAAACCGTTGGTGTCCCTTATCGTATTTTGCGTGATGATACGCAGGCCATCTTAATCGATGTTCAAGAAAAATTAACCCCGCATATCCACGACCATGAGGCTGTCACGGACAAGATGGCGATTTTAATTCAAGGCTTGCAAGCGCTTGGTGTGCCTGTGATGCTGAACGAACAATACAAAAAAGGCTTGGGCGAAACCATCCCAAAGCTATATGATATCCTTGATGATGCCAACAAACAAAGCTTTGAAAAATTAAGCTTTAGCGTCTGCGACAACGCCCCATCATGGGCGCATATCGTCCGCCAAAATCGCCGCATTGCGTTACTGTTTGGCATTGAGACCCATGTCTGTGTACTACAGACGGCGCTAGATCTTTTGGATAATGGTATGCAACCTGTCATCGTCGCTGATGCGGTCGGCTCAAGAAATCCTTATGATAAGAAAATCGCCCTACGCCGTATGCGCCGTGCCGGTGCGGTGATTACCACCACCGAAGCGATTTTGTTTGAGCTACTGCGTGGTGCGGATGATCCTGCGTTTAAGACCATTGCCAAATTGGTGAAATAACCTACGCAAATTACGCAAATTGGTCAATATTGATTGATAAAAATCGCCGAAAGTTGTGACTGTCGGCGATTTTTTTGATGCAAAAGGATTGATAAAGTTAAAGTTAAAGTTATTGCTTAAGTTTCCAATCCTTGACCTGCCATCCACCTGCTGGATCGTTGATACTCTCGGCGATGATTTCAGGCTTGACTAGGCGTGAATTGACCGTGTTGTACAAAAAAGTACCGGGCGCATCTTTTTGTAAAATCATCTCCGCTTGGGCGTAGAGCTTTTGGCGCTCGGTGCTATCTGCGGTATTGATGGCTTGTTCGAGCAAGGCATCATAGGCGGTATTATGATAGCGACTGCGGTTATTTTCGTTGCCTGTCTTAAAGATATTTAAAAATGTCGTTGGCTCGTTATAATCTGCGCACCATGATGCGAGCACGGCTTGATATTTGCCTTGTTTGCGATTGTCTTGCAGTGCTTTCCATTCCATTTTTGACAGATTAATATCAATAAAATCAAGCGATTCTTTGTAGATGGCTTGGGATGCGACGGTGACATTTTTGGCAATCTCATTACTGCTTGAGAGTAGCTCAAACTTCAGCGGATTTTGTGCATTGTATCC
This sequence comes from uncultured Moraxella sp., assembly GCF_945873075.1. Lineage (GTDB taxonomy): Bacteria > Pseudomonadota > Gammaproteobacteria > Pseudomonadales > Moraxellaceae > Moraxella. The sequence goes on from NZ_CAMCBS010000019.1 coordinate 12,929, forward strand.
TGCTTCATTAAGTAGTGCTTTGGCTTTGGCAATGCGTGTGGCTCGATCATCTTTGACCCAATCAGGCTCAATCACACTCATGCCTGCGATGACACTTGGGGTGAATTGATAAGCAGGTTTTTCGCCACGCTTGAGCACATCTTTGGTGATGATATCACGATCAATAATCAAAGACAGCGCCTGACGCACACGCACATCATTAAATGGCGCAACTTGATTATGATATTCAAAATACGCCGTGCATAAGCGTGGCATGGTTACAAGCTCATTGCCGTGCTTGGCTTTGATTTGTTCAAATTGCTCTGGTGGCACATCCGATGTGATATCCACTTCCCCCGCTTGATAACGACTAATCTCGCCAACCCCTGCAATCGGCAAGAATGACACCGTATCAAATGTCGTCTTATCATTATCAAAATAAGCAGAATTTCGCTCAAGTTTGACATGACTACCCACCACTTGCTCGACTGGCTTATACGCACCGCTAACCACGATATTAGCAGGATTGACCCATGCATCGCCGTGTTGCTCGATGGCTTTGGCATTCACCGCATAAGTCGCTGGCAATACCAACAAATCCACAAAATACGGCACAGGCTCAGTCAAAGTAATCTGCAAGGTCTTATCATCAATCGCAACCACGCCCAGACTATCGACACTGGCAGTGCCGGCGATGATTTTATCGGCATTGACCACCTTAGCATCCGCCAAATAAGATGCATAAGGCGCAGCGGTCGCAGGATCAGTCAGACGACGCAAAGAATACACAAAATCCTGTGCAGTAATCGGCGTGCCATCAGACCACTTGGCATCACGCAGATAAAATGTCCACTGCTTATTATCCGCACTCTCCCAACGCTCGGCAAGTGATGGGGTGGTCTTGCCTGTGGCATCGGTCGCCACAAGCCCCACCAAAAACTGACGGATGATATTAAAAGATGGAATGTCTGATGTCTTGTGCGGATCGAGCGATGTCGGCTCGGCGGTATTGCCAATCTCTATGCTGTGCGATGTGGCTGTGTCTGTTTTTTGGTCATTGCTTGTGCGATTTGGGCTATCATGACAAGCTGATAATGCACAGACACTACCCATGCCGAGCGCCAATGCCAGTAATTTGAATGAGAATTTCATAAAATATCCTTATTAAAGCGACTAAATCAATGCGACAAATCAAGTAGTCAAGTGGTGTGCCAAGCCACGATATTTACAAAATGAAATATTATATTAGAATACTTGCTTGTCTCATGCAAGTCAATTGCTATTAAAAACCCATCGATCAAGTCAGATTTGGCTGATTTATAAAATTAGTTCAGTATAAAACTGGCGTAAATTCATATCATATCTGATAATGATCAAATTCCCATCTGGCAAAAGTGCTAATCTGCATAGCAAGCTGATGCCAACTATCACCTGTAGCATAACAGATGTATCTTTCAATGATTTGTTTGATTTTATTGTAATCAAAGTGATTGACAATCAGATAACTACACCCCATCACACCATAACATTCATCAGCCAACTGAGATAGATAAGCTGGCGTACAAATAGTTAGATAAAAATCATCACCACCAATTTTACCATCAACACCAATAACCAAGCGTACATCCAAAGCAAATTCACCTGATGGCTTCGGATATAACTCTGATAAAACTTCAGATGTTTCTTCAACAATAATCGCTTTTAGCTGTGCTTTCATGAACACCCCCTAATAATAAAGCGACCCAAAAGCCGCTTTATTATCAATCTACCAAATCATCACTCACCACTGACACTTGCCATCAAATCCGCCTGATGCTCACGCAATAGGCTGTCTAATAGCTCGGTCAAATCCCCTTCCATAATCGCATCTAGCTTATAAAGGGTCAGATTAATCCTGTGATCCGTCATACGACCTTGTGGGAAATTATAAGTACGGATACGCTCGGAGCGATCACCTGAACCAACCAAATTGCGACGCATATCACTGGTGGCATCGATTTGCGCTTGGACTTTGGCTTGTTGGATACGGGCAATCAGCATTTTCATGGCTTTTTCTTTGTTGGCGTGCTGAGAGCGTTCTTGCTGACATTCAGCGACGACCCCTGTCGGAATATGAGTGATACGCACCGCTGAGTCTGTGGTATTAACATGCTGACCACCTGCACCGCTTGAGCGGTAGGTATCGATACGCAAATCCGCAGGGTTGATCTCAACCGTATCATCAATCTCAATCTCAGGCATCGCCGCCACCGTACACGCTGATGTGTGCACTCGCCCTTGACTTTCGGTTGCAGGTACTCGCTGTACACGATGCGCACCACTTTCAAACTTCAAGCGACCATAGACATCCGTGCCTGAGATACGGCTGATGATTTCTTTGTAGCCACCGTGCTCGCCTTCGTTGGCAGATAGGACTTCGACTTGCCAACCTTGAGATTGGGCGTATTTTTGGTACATACGGAATAAATCACCGCTAAAAATCGCCGCTTCATCACCACCTGTCCCCGCTCGGATTTCCAAAAAGGCAGGCACTTTGTCATTGGGATCTTTGGGTAGCATCAGCACATTGAGCTTATCGCCCAAAGTTTCGATACGCACTTTGGCATCGTCAATCTCTTCGGCTGCCATTTCTTTCATATCAGGATCGGATAACAGTTCTTGGGCAGTTGCCAAGTCTTCTTCGGCTTGCAAAAACTTCTGCCAAGTTTCGGTAATCTCGGTCAAATCACTGTGTTCCATTGACAGCGTGCGAAATTGCTTATTATCAGAAATCACATCAGGATCGGATAACAAATGTGTCACTTCTTCGTAGCGATCAACCATCTGATCTAGGCGATGGCGTAGGGATTCTTTAATCATTGTGCTTATCTTAAAAATTTGCCAAAATCATGGCGTATTTTGCCACAAATCAATCTTTTTTGCATGGGTTTTGTGCAATTTGCTACAATACCGCATACGCCACATTAAGAGCAATCATGACCCAAGACAAAACCACAGCCAGCCCATCACCGACAACCCTGCTGATCATCGGCGCAGAATGTACGGGCAAATCCACGCTGATGCAGGCATTTTGTCAGCGGTATCATGCGCTCGGTGTGAGCGAATATATGCGTAGCTATCTGGATGCCAAGCCATCAGGCTATCTATGTCAATTTGATGATATTATGCCCATTGCCGCAGGACAACGACAGCAAGAACGGCTCGCTTATACACAGGCAAAGGCAAATGATATTGGTTTTGTGATTTGTGATACATCACCGATATTGGTGGCGGTATATAGCCAGTGGTATTTTGGGCGTGTACCTGATGAGCTTTGGGCGCTCATAAGGCAGTGCCATTATGACCATGTATTTGTCACGGATGCGCATGGGATTGACTGGGTGGCAGATGGTCAAAGGGATTTACCACATGGCAGGCATTTGATGCGTGATGCGATTATCCAAATGCTGCAAAAGCTTCAAAGCAACTTCACGCCCATCACAGGCACAGTTGATAAACGGCTGATGACGATGGCAAAAGTACTTAATCAAGCTTAACTCTAGACAATATTAAGCTTATCTAGCGATCAAACACATCCGCCAAAAAACAAAGACGCCCACAACTGTGAGCGTCTTTTGATGGTAGGAAACTTGGCAATAAGTCAAAAATTAAACTTTTTTCAAAATCACCGAACCAATCGAATAGCCTGCACCAAATGATGACATCACGCACAAATCACCTGACTGCACACCTTCTTGGCTGTCATGGAATGCGATGATTGGGCTGGCTGAGCTTGTGTTGCCATAGTTGGCGATGACCACAGGGGCGATGGCTTTATCCGCATCTTTACCCATCACCATACGCAAAATCAAATCAATCATATTGATATTGGCTTGGTGCAGCCATAGGCGTTTGATTTGTTGTGGGTCGATGTGATTTTCTGCCAAATGCGTGCTGATGGTCTCGGCAACTTTTGGGCAGACTTCACGAAACACCTTACGACCTTCTTGCAAAAATAGGCTTTTGGTCACAGGTTCATCGATATCGCTGTGCATCGGCACACCTGATGCCAAAGACTCTGAGCGGTCCATAAAGCCGTATTCGCTCGTGATATTGGTTGAAAATTGGGTAATCAGCTTGGTGCTGATGACTTCATAGCCTTTTGGCGTGTCAAGCTCTTCGACGATGGTTGCCGCTGCGATATCACCAAAGATAAAGTGGCTATCACGGTTACGCCAGTTGAGATGCCCTGAAGTAATCTCGACATTGACCACCGCCACACGCTTAGCCAGACCCGAGCGGATATTGGCAGCTGCTTGAGCGATAGCAAAAGTCGCCGCACTACACGCCACATTCATATCAAAGGCAAAACCATGCGTCATGCCCACTGCGTGCTGAATCTCAATGGCAATCGCCGGCATGGCACGCTGAAAGTTCGAACAGGCACAAATCACACCATCTAGGTCATCCGCACTTAGACCGGCGTTCGCCAAAGCTTTGTTCAGTGCATCCGCGCCCATCTCTGCCATGATAGACAGCTCTTCGCCCAGCTTACGAGCAGGGAAAATCGGCGCCATGATGTCAGGATTTAGGATGCCTTCTTTTTCGATGACATAGCGAGATTTGATGCCTGATGCTTTTTCGATAAATTCTGCGCTAGAATGTTGCAAAGCCACCTTTTCGCCACTGGCGATGGCATCAGCGTGCTTGGCATTATAATTATCCACATAAGTATTAAAAGTTGCCACCAGCTCTTCGTTGCTGATTTTATGAGCAGGAATGTGTAATCCTGTTGCGGTAATGCAAATGGTCATAATGACTCCTTGATTCGGTATTTTGTTGTCTGCCATTGTAGCACAAATAAATGTAACGAGTTGTAAAAAAATACAGTTGTTTACACAATTTATTTGTAACGCTTAGCCAATCCAGTATCGGCGCACCTGTTTGTCGTCCATGCTGATGATATTTTCAAGCTGACCGCCGTTTTTCTCTATCACTCGTGCCGAGCCGATATTCTCATCATAGCAAGTGACCAGCACTCGATTTACACCAATCTTTGCCAAAAACTGCACGGCAAAGCCAAGCATGATGGTCGCAACGCCACGCCCTTCAAAATCAGGATGCGTGCTGTAGCCAACATGACCGCCGATTTTGTGCAAAAATTCGGTCAATTCATGACGAATACCCACCACGCCAATCACTTGATTGTCATGCATTGCCAAAAAATGACTGTCGGGCACTTTATCATAGCCGAATAAATTCGTCCCTGCAGGTGCATTGAGATAATCAAGCCATGCTTGATAATTATCATCAAATCGCTCAAGTCCACCACCGCCATGAATCACATCATCATGGCGTGATAGATACGCATCCTTATAAGCTATCACCGCTTGCTGATGCTCTATCGTCGGTCGGATAAATACAATGTCATCTGCAATCATAAATAATTTCCCTTTAACATCTGATAGTGAATATGACGGGTAAATTTGTCTAAAATTAACCAAAAAATCTTTATAAAACAACACTTATTTGGTATTTAAACTTGCCCATACTTTTTCAAGTCGCTTGGCAGATACTGGCGATAGTGTCTTCATCGGCTGAGCAAATAGATTAATCCGATATTCTTCGACCAGCCAGCGATATTCGGCAAATTTTGGCTGATGTACCACCGTCGCCAGTCGCTCCATGTGTATATCGAGTAAATACACCGCATCCAAATCCGCATCGAGATTGTGCGTAATGCGATCAAGGCGAATATTTAGCGCTTGTAAATAACGGGCATACTGTCGCCAGTATTGATAATCGGTGCGATACACAAAATCTGCCAACTGCAAATCATCCAGCTGATCTTCGATATCTTCGATACTCTCACCAAAGATTTCTTGGTCAAGCATCAATAATTTGCCACGAGCCACCTGCCATGCGGTATAAATATCCTTGAGTGTCTTTAGCACCGTTTGCCCAATCAGCAAGAAATTGGCCAATAGCTTGTCTTGGCAAATGGCAAATTCGGCTTGGTCAAGCGGTAGATGGTCAATCAGCCAGCTATTTTTGTCAGTCACAAGTCCTGCAATCAGCGTGCGAGCGTGCGCCCCGTGTTCGCTTGGCTGTTCATGACCAAAGTTGGTGGCGTGCTCATATAGACAAGCTTGCAAGGTGGCATCAACGACAATGGTTTTTAGTTTTTCTAAATCACCAAGTGGCGCAAAAGCAAGCTTAAACGCCTTATCAATCTGACTGGTCAGCTGTTTTTGCTTAGCACCAAGTTTGGATTTGATCAGTGTGAGCACGCCTTGTTTGTGCGCATTAAGCGCTGCACCAATTTCGGTAAATACCGCAATGGACACCGCCGTGCCTGCTTTATCCGCCTTGAGTGCCGAAAACTCTTGCATGATGATGCCTGATGTGTGCGTATTTTTGACAAAATTAAAATACTCAGGGAACTCATGATGTAGCCCTTGTTCGACGGTGACACTTTGGCTGACGGTTTGGCTATGGCGAGCTTGTAAGCGGAGTAAATCACGGCTTTTTTCGATGACACGGTTTTTGTCATCGACCACGCAAATCAATGGGCGTAGGTATTCTTCGACCTTATCAGGGGCAAAATCCGCAGGCGTCGTACGCACACCAAGCGTCATCAAAGCATGGCTTAGCTGATCAAGTAGCCCTGTCTGTGCACGAGCGTCTAGCTTATCAAAGATTTTATCACAAGTATCAGGTATCGGCACGATTTGACGGCGGATTTCTTTAGGTAAAGTTTTTAATAATTGCAAGACCAGCTCATATCGCCAGCCTGCAATCCCCCAAAGTAGCGCCACAGGATCAAGCTGTGCCAATGCCTTAACCGGCACACGCACGGTCACGCCATCATCATCACTGCTTGGGTCAAAGACATAGGATAAGGGTAGTTTTACGCCGCCCAGATGCCAACTTTCGGGGAATTGGCGACTGTCATCGACCGATTCATTGAGCACATCATCATCGCTAAAATGCAGGAAATTCGGTGTCTTATTCTCCGCATCATGATAAAACTCTTCAAAGCTTTTGCGACTGGCGATATGACTTGGGATGCGAGCATCATAAAACTGATACAGGCTTTCTTCATCGACGAGCAAATCACGGCGACGCATCTTATCTTCGATACGCTCGATGTTTTTGATTTTATTGGCATTATCCGTCAAAAACTTCATCTGCATACCGTACTGATTAGCAACGAGAGCATCACGGATAAAAATCTCACGAGCTTGTACCAAATCAATCTGCTCATAATTCACCAACTCTTTGGCGATGACAATCAGACCAAATAGGCTGATTTGCGCATACGCACGCACCCGCCCTGATTTTTTTGACCAATGCGGTTCAAAATAATGATATTTCAGCAGTTTTGGTGCCGCAGAGATAATCCACTCAGGTTCAATCTTGGCAAGACAACGCATATACACCTGCGATGTCTCAACCACTTCAAATGCCATCACCCATTGTACGCCTTTTTTGTGCAAAGTACTGGCAGGGAAAATCCGAGCTTTTTGACTGCGAGCCATCAGATATTCGCCAAGCGTTTCGGTCTTGTGCGCCACAAATGACAGCAAGGCGGTTAATAGCGCACGATGAATATTGGCATATTGGCGTGATTGACCATCAGGCTTATCCATACCATTTTTTAGAACAGATTTAAGATTAACCAGTGCTTGTTTGGGATTTTTATTTGCCTTTTCTGCTTTGGCTTTGTCTGTTTTTAGCGATAGGCGTACGCCTTTTTTGGTATCGACTGTCGTGTCAAGCGTATCAAGAGTTGCTGTAGGCTCATGGATGACAAAGCCCATTTCAGCGACCATCTCGGTCAGCTGACGATGGGTTTTTTGCCATTCACGGATGCGTGGATAGGACAGATAATGCTTTTTGGCAAAATTGCGTCTGCCATTGCTAGATAGCGCCTGATGATCATTGGTGGCGTGCTTGTCAAATAACGCTTGGAATAATTCAAGATAAAATAAAAAGTCTGAATCATCTCGGCGAAACAAGGCGTGCTTTTGATCGGCTTGCATCTGCTTATTCATTGGGCGTTCACGCACATCCTGCACGGCGAGCGCAGAGACGATGATCAGCATATCATGCAGACAATCAAAGGTATTGCCCGCCACCAGCATACGGGCTAGGCGTGGATCGATGGGCATTTTTGCCATCTGCTGACCGATTTTGGTCAGACTGCCTGCCTGCGGACGCCCTTTTTTGGCACGGGTTTTGGTGTAGCCGTGTTCATCGAGCGCACCTAATTCAATGAGCAATTTACGACCATCATTGACCAGTCGCAAATCAGGTGGCGTGATAAAATCAAAGGCCTGCACATCCCCTAAATGCAGTCGCTCCATTTGCAATATCACCGATGCCAAGTTGGTACGCAGGATTTCAGGTTCGGTAAATTCAGGACGACTGTTAAAATCTTCTTCGGAATATAGGCGGATACACACACCGGGGGCGACACGGCCACAGCGACCTTTTCGCTGATTGGCGGCCGCTTGGCTGATGGCTTCGATGGGTAGTCGCTGAATACGAGAGCGGTAATTGTAGCGAGAAATACGAGCAAAACCCAAATCAATCACATAGCGGATGTTTGGCACGGTCAGTGCAGTCTCAGCGACGTTGGTGGCGATAATGATGCGTCTGCCACGAGCTGATGGTGAGAAAATCCTTTGCTGTTCAGCGTAGCTTTGGCGAGCAAATAACGGCAAAATCTCGGTATGAGCAGGCGCATAGCTATTTAGAATATCTTGTAAATCTCGGATTTCTGCTTCGGTCGCCGCAAAAATCAAAATATCCGCTTGGTCAGGATGACCTTTGGCTTTTGCATCATCAAAGCATTCATTGACCGCCGCCGTCAAAGCACGGGGCAAGTTATCTTCAATCTCATCAAAAGCATCATCATCTTGGCTAGTGACAATCATATCGGTCAAAGGACGATAACGCACTTCGACAGGGTAGCTACGCCCTTCGACCACAAACACAGGCGCAGGCTTGCCATCTTTGGCAAAATAATTGGCAAATCGCTCGGTATCAAGCGTTGCTGATGTGATGATGACTTTTAAATCGGGGCGTTTTGGCAATAGCCGTTTTAGATAGCCCATAATGAAGTCAATATTCAAACTGCGTTCGTGCGCTTCGTCGATGATGATGGTATCATAATTGGTCAAAAACTTATCCGAACCCAGTTCAGCGAGCAAAATACCATCGGTCATCAGCTTGACGATTGAGTGCTTACCCCCTTCTTCGGTGAAGCGAATCTTAAAACTCACCGTCTTGCCAAGCTCTTCACCAAGCTCTTCGGCGATACGAGTTGCTACCGAGCGAGCGGCCAGTCGTCTGGGCTGCGTGTGTCCGATTTGACCCGTCGTGCCACGACCTGCCAGCATCGCAAGCTTAGGCAGTTGCGTGGTTTTGCCCGAGCCTGTTTCACCTGCGATAATCACTACTTGATGCGATTTGATGGCGTTAATGAGTGTGTCGGCTTCGGCGGTGACAGGCAGGTCATGATTAAGTTTATCCCACAAATCAGCTGGGATACTTGCACGGCGTTCTTGCACCTTGTCGCTTGAGCGCTGATAAAGTTCATCATAGCGCGCTTGTTTTTTGGCGTGTTCGTCACCTTGTGCAGATTTGATTTCTTTGCGTAATTTTTCTAAAAAGAATCTATCTTTTGCCAAGACAAGCAGAGTATCGGCGGATGGCTTGTTTTTTGGATGATTAATCATTGTCATTGTAGCTGATTGTATGTATCTGTGTTTTAAATTTGCCTATTGTAAAGAAAATTTGGCATCGGTGCAATTTATCCGAGATGATTTGTGCATTTGGCAGGTGCTGACTGATGGATGATTTGGCGTTTGGTGGGATTGAGTCACAGTTTTACCCTACAAAAAGTCCACAAACTATGCTATGATGATGGCAATTTATTTGTGTATTTAGCCAATAATTATGAATAATTCAATCAGTATTTTACAGCTTGTCACCGAAGCAAGCCTTGTTGTTCAGCTCGTGATGGCGGTGTTGCTATTGTTATCGCTGCTTAGCTGGGTGATTATTTTTCAATTGGGGACAAAGCTTGGCTCGGCGTCTCGCTTTGATGCACGCTTTGAAGCGTGGTTTTGGACAGATAGCATTGATAAGCAGTTTGCCACTGTTGCCAAAGAAAATGAGCGTTCGGCACTCGAAGCGGTATTTTTTGATGGCTATAAAAAGCTTGGCATAGTCACGGGTACAGCCCAAGCCGATATCGCCGAACGAGAGCTAAAAATCGCTCTCGGCAAAGAGCAGAGCCGACTGGAGCAAGGGCTGTCAGTTCTTGCCAGTATCGGTTCGGTATCGCCTTATATTGGCTTGTTTGGCACGGTTTGGGGGATTATGAATGCCTTTATTGGCTTGGGTCAAGCCGAATCAGTGAGCCTTGCCACCGTTGCACCAAGTATCGCCGAAGCACTCATCGCCACGGCATTGGGTCTATTTGCCGCCATTCCTGCGACGCTTGCTTTCAACTACTTTACCGCAAAAGCCAATACCATCTATGAGCGTCGTGCGTTATTTTGCGAAGCTGTGGTATCTGCCCTGCTTGCCAATCAAACCAAGCTTGGGCAACCAACCAGCCACCCAACTGAGTAATCATCGATGACCAACCGACCAAGTGCTTTTGCTCGCACAAAAAAACCGCTCAATGCTGAGATGAATGTTGTACCGTATATCGATGTGATGTTGGTACTGCTTGTGATTTTTATGGTGACAGCGCCGATGCTCGCCACAGGCGTTGATGTATCCTTGCCAAAAGAAGACACCAAGACTGTCAGCCAAAATGAACTGCCCGTCATTGTCAGCCTAAAAGCCGATGGCAGCGTGTTCGTCAGTCATAAAAACGCCATCGATGAACCGATGGATGATGCACAGCTTGACGCACTTTTACGCAATCTATATAGCGAAAATGAAAACTTACAAGTGATGGTCAATGCCGATGCAGACAATCCATATCACCAAATCATGCACATCATGGCACTCATCCAAAATGCTGGCGTCAGCCAAGTCAGCCTACTGAGCGAAGCTGCCAAATAGGTGCGCCATGTCCAATGAATCAGCCCAAAAGACCAGCTACACCCTGCCGATATTGGCAAGTGTGCTCATTCATGTCGTGATTGTCATCGCCATCATGGCGCCGATGATATCGCCACCAGATAAGGATGTCGGTATCCAGACCACATTGGCAAGCCAAGAAGCTTTTGCTAAGGCGCAATCTGCGCTCAATGCACATCATCAAGCGCAAAATTCTGCACATACAAAGTCATCACAAAGTACTGCCAATGCACAGACAGCATTTGGCAGTACTGATAATCCTTATCAATCTAATCGAGTGGTCAATTCGACAACGACCATTGAGCCATCTTTTAGTACTGACACGCAGTCACTTGGCTTTGACCAGCCATCAAGCACGATTGATAACACATCCAGCAATTTTGCGACAAATACCAATGATAATTCATCAGCCGCTGATACAGGGTCTGCGTCTAACAATCAGCTTGGCAGTCAAGGCGGTGTAAGTGCTGCTGACAAAAAAGCCGCCCAACAAACCGTCTATAACCGCATCAAGTCCATTTGGCTATCACAGCCAAAACAGCCCAATCAGATGATGCAATTTGTCGTGCGTTTTGACGAAATGGGCAATGTAGCAGGGATTGATTTTGGTGCAGGTAATCCTGAGCTCAAAGACTCTATTCGCACAGCAGTGCAATCAGGCGCGCCGTATCCTGAGATTGCAGGCTTGGTCGGTCAGATGACCTTTCAGTTTCAGACTGAGACGCTGATTTATGATGAACCATCAGCCGATGCATCGTCTGACACTGCGATAACTCCTTGAAATATTGAGTATGAATTATGAATAAATTTAGCCAATTAGCCATCGCCACCATCACCGTGATGGCAAGTATCAGCCCTGCCATCGCCAATGATGATACTGATAAAGTATGGGTAGCAACCCAGCAAATCGCCCAAAGTAGCGACCGCATCGCCATCGTGCCTTTTGTGGGCGATACTGTGGTGACAGGCGTTGTCACGGCAAATCTTGATGGCACAGAGCTTGGTGCAAGCAGTGGCAATCTGCCACAACGCACAGCCAGCACCAATGACATCTTGGCAAATCTTAGTACTTGGCGCAATCTTGGCTATGATTATGTCGTCATTGGCAAATCACACTCAATCGTGGGTAACAAAACTGCCATCAGCTATGATGTCATCGACACCAAAGCCGCCAAAGTCATCGGCAGCCAAACCCAAGTCAGCGATACCAATACCGCATCTCTAAAGCTTGCCGGTCATCAAATTAGTGATAAAATCTATCAAGCCATCACAGGCAAATCAGGTGATTTTGGCTCTGTCATCGCCTATGTCGAAGAAACAGGCACGCCATCGAACAAGACTTCTCGCCTAAAGCTCGTTGATGCCACAGGACAAAATGCCCGTACGCTGTTTACGGTGACAGGGTCAATTTTGACACCGACCTTCTCGCCAGATGGTAGTCGTATCGCTTATGCTGTCCAAGCCAAAAATGGCTTGCCCGTGATTCATGTGCAGTCAATCAATGGCACGCATAGTGAAGTGGTGACGCCATTTTGGGGGCATAATCTAGCGCCTAGCTTTTCGGCTGATGGCACACGCCTACTATTCTCAGGCAGTCATGAGTACAACAACCCAAATATTTATGAACTCAACCTAACCACCAAAACACTCAAAGCCATCACCACCCAAAACGGTGCAGAAAACTCACCTAGCTATCTGCCCGATGGCTCAGGCTTTATTTATACAGCGGATAATGGCACACGCAGCCAAAGCCTGTACCGCTATCAATTCGCCAATCAAAATGCCACCCGCATTGCGCTCAATGCCACCAACCCACACCTAAGCCATGATGGGTCAAAAATCGCCTATGTCGCAGGTCAAGACATCATCATCGCCAATGTCAGCGGTTCGACCTTACAGCGTATCAAGGTTGGCGGCACAGAGATTTCGGCAAGTTTCTCACCATCAGCAAATCGTATCGTCTATGCCCAAAGTCAAGGCGGTCAAAGCAAACTTGTCATTCACAACTTAACGAGCAACCAAAGCACCACTTTGCCGACTACAGGCCAAGTGCGTGAACCGGTATGGTCAAAATAAGACCCAAATCTGATAACAAGCCATGATAAGTAGCAAAATGACCATGCCAAAGACCATGCTGACACGCCCTGCCAAGCCGACTGATATCGCCAAATGCGTTATGGCAATGCTACTAGCTGTCATCATGACAGGCTGTCAGCATATCCAACTGGTGCGTAGCCCACTGCCGGTAACTTTGGCAGATGTCAGCCATGACGACACGACAAGCATCGCCTATCAGCAGAGTATGCCAAGCACAATCCCTGTCAAAAACCGACCACCCAAGCTGACACCCAAACAGCAGGTGCAACAGGTGTATTTGCTAGAAAATTGGTTCTAGGATGTGAAAGTGGTTAATTTTTGAAATGGTGTTTGCGATTAAAAAGATAGGCAAATAATGGCTTGTGCTTGGTTTAAAATTAAGTTATTCTAAAATATCACGACCATTTTAATCATGACTGTTTCAATACTATCTTTGCCAAATGCTCACCAAACCAAATCGCCGTGTCAATATCCCCTTGACATGGTGTGACATCAGGTGGTGCATCGATTGATTGCGTCATCAATCCCAAAAAACTACTCAATCGGTTCAAATCCACATCGCTACTACCTGTCGGTAATAACGGCAAGCCCGCCCAATTCATCCCATGTTGCATGGCAAATAAGCACAGCTGTTGTAATACTGCCAATTTATCACCGCTTAGACCGCCTGAGTTGGCAAAGCCTGCGGCAAATTTACCCTGCCATGTGCGAGACAGCCAACGCTTGGATGTGCTATCCATAAAGGTCTTAAATTCTGCTGTCACACTGCCCATATACACCGCACTACCAAAGACAATCATTGATGCTTGGTCAAGATATGTCCAGTCATCATCACTGATTGCCATGATATCAATGGTACGCATCGTGCAGTGGCGAGCCACACCTTCGCCGATGGCTTGTGCGACACGGCGTGTGTGTCCATAGTTGGAATGATAGACGATGGCAATGGTTGCTTGCATGGTTTTTATCCTTGTTTGTTTTATTTATTCTTACTCATTGATAGCAGAGTTTGGCTTGGTGCTTAGCGGCGTACAACCACCATTGCCATACGCCCTGTGGCTGATTTGCCTGCGTGGGTCTGCGCACGGTACGAATACAGATTTGGCTCAAGATAACTGCATGGCACAGACTCACTGACCACTTCGATACCCAGATGTTCAAGCTCAAGTCGTGCAAGCTTGACGATATCAATATTCACTTTACCATCATCATCAGATGGGATGATGATGGTGTCATACAGTGCTGATGATGTCATATTCACAAGTGACTGCGCACTGACTTCATCGCAGATACGCTTGGCAAGCGCTTCATCAATCTGATATGAGCCCTGCGAGATACAAGCACCGATGATGGCTTTGGGTGCAGACAGTACACCAAGCTTGGCATAGCTTTTGGCAATGATACCATTAACAAGCCCCTGCCAGCCTGCATGAATACAGGCGATACCATCATCTTGACCTTGCCCAAAAATCGCCACAGGCACGCAGTCCGCCGTCATGATAGCAAGTGCACGATTCGATGACTTGGTAATCAGTGCATCAGCAGACACTGCTTGTAATGACGGCGTATCCGTATCAATATCCAGTACGGTATCACCATGCACTTGGTTTAGCCAATGAATTGCTGTGATGGGTGCATGATGGCTAATGGCATCAAGTAGCTGCGCTCGGCGAGTGAGCACCGCTGTCGGATTGTCCTTGACGTGCAAGCCTAAGTTAAAATCCCCATAAATATCTGTATCGCCAAACTTATCAAACGCCCCTGCTTGCGTCTGCACGACCAGCACGGTGTCATCTTGATAAAGTACGCCAACAGGCACGGTGTCAGTTATTTGCATTTTTTCATCCTTTAATTAATCTGCAAACACATCCATCAAGGCACAAAAATCAGCCGGCAATGGTGCGTGAAACTTCATCGACTCACCGCTTATCGGATGGATAAAGCCAAGCGTATGTGCGTGTAGCGCCTGTCGTGGGAAAGTTGCCACCGCTTGACGCTGTGCATCTGTCAGCCCTGCTCGTGGCGATGTGCCATAGACCTTATCACCGACCAATGGATGACCGACATGGGATAGATGTACACGGATTTGGTGCGTACGCCCTGTCTCGAGCTGTACATCGCATAGGCTGTAGCGTTCGTGTAGTGCCACTGCTTTTAGGATATGCGTTACCGCAGGTTTGCCTGTATCTTTGACCGCCATCTTGGTGCGCTGTGTGCTGTGTCGTCCGATTGGTGCATCAATGCGAGCATGACGCATGATGTCATGCGGTGCGCCCAGTGCGATGCACTGATATAGGCGATACACGCTTTTATCTTTGAGCTGATCGATGAGATCAAGCTGTGCTGTCTTGGTACGAGCGACGACGAGCAATCCTGTGGTGTCCTTATCGATACGGTGTACCAGCCCCGCTCGTGGCAGATGCGCCACATCAGGATAATGATACAGTAGCGCATTGACAAGCGTGCCCGTACGATTGCCCGCCCCCGGATGTACCACAAGTCCTGCCGGCTTATTAATCACAATCACCGCATCATCTTCATAGACGACATCGATGGCGATATTTTCGGGCAAATCTTCAGAATGGTTCTCAAGTGATGCAGTCAATGTCAGTACATCACCTGATTTGACTGCGTATTTTGGCTTAACAATCATTCCATTGACGAGCAGTTCGCCATTGTCGATAAACTTTTGGATATTGGCTCGTGAAAAGCCATCAAACACCGTGCTACCCAGCTTATCTAGTCGTACACCGACATCAGATGCCTGCACGGTATAAGTCCGTTCATTACCTTGACTGTCAGCATCTTGGTCATTCGCCGTATCATCATCCATATCAAAGGCATCACCATCATCCATCATCTCATCAAATGGCGTGTCGGTCAAAGCATGCTTGGTATGGATATTATCGGCTGTCATGATGGCTACTTATACAAAATGTCACCAAATAATGCGACTAAAATTAAATGAATAAAAAGGCGATACTTTAGCATATTTTTGTGATTATCGCCACTTTTGAGCACCACTTATGGCGCATACTTGGCTAAATTTTGGCTGATCACACCATTGATATTAAGCTGTCTAAATCACCCAAATCATCCCAAGCTATTCAAGCCATCGGTTTATCTTGCCACCATCACGCTGTGCTTGATGTGCTTTAGGTGCGTGACAATGGTAAAAGTCATCATAATCAGTAGCGACCATGAGCTAAATTTACTGATATGCACCATCGACCATGCCATCACTTGATTGGGATATTGCCAAATACCAAAAAAGGTGCTGATATTCTCCGCAAGCCAAATAAAAAATCCAATCAGCACAAACGACAACAGCACGGGCATCCGTCGTGGCGTATCATAAGGCGTAAAACGCACATAACTTCTGGCATACAGCCCAAGCACAAACATGGCAATATACCAGCGCAAATCCATGATGGCATGATGCGTAAAAAAGTTCAAATAAATCAATATCGCTGTGATGGTCGTCAGTGGGTACGGTGGCATCTTATACAAACGCAAATCAAATAACCGCCACGCTTGGATGATATAGCTTGCCACCGCCGCATACATAAATCCTGTAAACAAAGGCACGCCGAACACCTTGCTATAAGCAAAATCAGGATACGCCCAAGATGCACCAATGCGAGCGCCATCGGGCAATAAGAGTGCTTGGATGTCGGGTGAAGTTTTGAATAATTCTAAGGCAAAGCCGATTAGGTGAAACAAAGTGATGGATTTGAGTTCATCCCAAGTTTCTAATTTGCTCCACACCATCGCAAACTGCGCCACCACCGCAAAAATCAGCAAGGCGTCATAGCGGGGAATGCCCCAGATACCTGATTTGGGGATGACAAACATCGCCACAAAAAACAGCCCAGCGAACAAGCACGCCCGAGCTTGTTTCAGCCCAAAAAACCAAAACTCCACCACAAAGCGACGATAGCCGTGCAAAGTGGGATTTGTGGGATGTTGGCATAGCCATTGGTCAAATTGTGCAAGCATTTTTATCAATACTGATTAAATTCATAAATAAAAATATGATAATTTATCATGTTTTGTACTGATTTGCAATTTGGCAGCTGTCATCGCCATTTATTGCCAATCTCATACTGACCCATCGCCGATAGAACACCTTACTCTAGCGTTGCTTATGAGTAGTAATTTTTTGATAACAGCGGTTTTGGCAAGCTTTGTGTGGCGGTTTCGTTGTTTTGGTCATCAAATCATGCTAAACTAGCGAAAATTTGTCATACGACATCAAAAAATCGAGGATACAATGAAAGCAAAAGCCCTAAAAATTGCTGTTACTGCTGTTGTTGCAGGCAGTCTGATGACTGGTTGCGCCACTGTTGGTGGCTTGTTTGGCAAGAAAAAAGGTGAAGACATCGTCCAAACCGCCGACAAAACCGAACAGCAATATTATGACTATGCTCAAGAAGCCATCGCCAAATCGCATAATAATGAAGCGATGATTGCATTGAACAACATTCGCACTTTTTATCCGACAGGTGCTTTGGCGCAGCAAGCTTTGCTTGATTTGATTTATGTGCAATATCAAGCGGGCAACTATGAAGCAGTGACCCAAAGTACGGCTGAATTTATCCGTCTGTATCCAACAAGTCGTCACATTGACTACGCATTGTATGTACAAGGCGTGACCAATATGGGCGGTGCACCAAAAGCATCTCGCCTATTTAAGTCAAATCAAGCTGAACGCAATACCGCCTATCTGCGTCTAGCATTCCAAGATTTTCAGACGCTGGTTAATAACTTCCCAAATAGCGCCTATGCTGCCGATGCGGCACAGCGCATGGTGGCGATTTATAATGATTTGGCAGAAAATGAACTGGTCGCCGCTCGTTGGTACATCAAGCGTGATGCGATGGTTGCCGCTGCCAACCGTGCCAAATGGGTATTTCAATATTTCCCACAATCAACCGCTGTGCCTGAAGCCATCGCCATTTTGGCATATGCCAATGACGAGCTTGGGCTAAAAGATACCGCAAGCGAGTACAAAACGCTTCTACAAATCAACTATCCACACTACCTAAACAGCAACGGCACTGTGCGTCTGTCGGGTACAGGCACTAAGACTGCGATGCAAAAAGCACTATCAACCATCAGCTTTGGCAAGCTTGGTCGTGCAACTGATGCCCAAAGCTATGAAGGTGGCTACACGGGCGAGACTCGCACCCAAGTTATCCGCCAAGCGCAAGGTCTGCGCCTACCTGCAGTAACCGAACCAAAAGTACAGCTTGATGAACCTGCAAAAGACCTAAGCACGCTGAATGATCGTGAGCGCCGTTTCCCAAATATCAATTTGGGCTTGCCAGAGACTGAATCAGAAGCTGGTCATATTAACGATATCCCACGCTAATCATAAAGCACGCAACATGACGGCATGATTTGTGCCGTCATGTTGTTTTTGTCCATTGCCAATCGTGATACAATAATGGTTATTTAAAAAACAGCCATTTAGATTGTCAGCCAAAGTGTCGCCAGTTGGCATTGATGGTTTTCGCTTTTTTGCATCTGAGTAATCCCATGCGCATTCCTGACTCTATCATCGAACAGCTCAACAGCCAAGCGGATTTGGTTGGGATGATTCGTAAGCATACCGTGCTCAAGCCTGCCGGCCGAGAGTTCAAGGGTTGTTGTCCATTTCATGGGGAAAAGACGCCATCGTTTTATGTCAATCCTGAAACCAATTTATACTACTGTTTTGGCTGTCATGCCAAAGGCAATCCAATCACTTTTTTAAAGGAATTTGAACGCTTAAGCTTTATCGAAGCGGTAAAAACATTGTCCGAACAAACTGGTATCGAGCTACCAAAAGACGATGAATTTGCCAAAAAAGTCAAATACAATAAAACCAAAAAAACCCCAAAAAATCAGCAGCAGCCATCAGCCCAACCTGCACCGCCACCAATGCCACAAGCGCCATCTGTGCAGACAGCACCGATGATGGATGATGCCATATCACCCCAAGACAGCGCACCACAAGCATATCCCACGCCGCCGATGGCACAGCCCAATCCGCAAGGCGATTTGTATCAATTACTTGAAAATATCTGTCATTTTTATCAATTTACACTACAAAATACGCCTGTCGCTCGGCAGTATTTTTTGGACCGTGGTGTGAGCGAAAGTAGCATACAGACCTTTCGGCTTGGCTATGCGCCTGATGGTTGGCAACATCTTGAAGAAGTCTTTGGCGAAGATATTGAAGGTCTAAAAATCCTAGGATTGGTCAGACAGTCGCAAAATGGTCGGGATTATGACCTATTGCGCAATCGAGTGATTTTCCCCATTCGTGATAAGCAAGGTCGAGTGGTCGGCTTTGCTGGTCGTACCATTGGCGATGATTCACCAAAATACATCAACTCAAGCGAATCCCCCGTATTCCAAAAACAGCACATCCTGTACGGTCTGTACGAATCTCGCCAACAAAAAGCCAGTGATTATATGATGGTCGAAGGCTATATGGATGTGATTGCCCTGTATCAAGCAGGGATTTATGGTGCGGTTGCGCCGATGGGTACGGCAGCGAACGAAAATCAAATCGCCACCTTGCTACGCTACAACAACACGCTGACCCTATGCTTTGATGGTGATAATGCTGGTCAAAGAGCTGCTTGGCGGACGATGGAAATCGCTGCGCCTGCGCTCGAAGATGGTAAGACGCTCAAGTTTCTCACCCTGCCCGATCAGCACGACCCCGATACCTTTATCGCCGAACAAGGTGCGGATGCGATGCGTGAGCAAATCTTAAATGCTTGGTCGCTATCGGACTACATTTATCAGATTTTGGCAGCTCGTTTTGATCTTGAAAAATCCGAACAAAAAGCCGCAGCGATGGCAGAGCTACGCAAATTCACCGATTTATTCCCAAAAGGCTCAAGCTATAAATGGCTACTCAATAGCGACATCTATCAGCGGATCAAGTCGATTGGCGATACTCGCTTTGGTCGCCGCGCTCGCATGGACACCATCAATTATCAAGCAGGCAAGACGCTTGATACTGCCACTGAGCTTGCTTTGTTTATCATGCAAAGCCCGACCATCTTGGATCAAGATCCCCTTGCCGATATCATCAGCCAATCGCAGATGGCAGATGCGCATCGCCCTTATTTGCAGCATCTAGAGCGTCAGTCGCTCAAAGTGCCTGACCTACCGACTTGGCAAAGTCTTGATAGCACGGTACTAACCGAAGTCATCACCGCCATCAAAGCACTGCCTAACGAGTATCGACAGCCGAATAACGATGTGCCAAATCACAGCATGTACTTTATCTTATCAACACTCAGCGAAGATGCTCGCCAACAAATCAGTGCACATTGGGATGATTTTGTCCAAATCAGACGCACCCATCCGATGGATGACATCACGCCGCTTGTCTATGAGCTGATTTGCACCGCACTCAAAAAAGTATTGAGCGAACAACAAAAAAATGCCAAAGTGCTAGCATTGTCAATGATTTATAAACAGCGTTTACAGCTACTCACACAGTGGGATAATCAAAATAACAAAGCCAAATTGGCAGATTTATTCAATAAATCTTAATTGACCTTGATAAATCAATCGCCATCTGATGATATTGCTATTTATCCACGCACTCGACCACCGAGCCTTCGATATGCGCCACTTGACCTTTGGCTTCGCAGGCATTGATTTGGCGGGATTGGTGCGCATAATAACCTGCGCCAAAGCTGGCAGCACAAAGGATGGCGACCAGTAGCTTGTTAGCGATTTGCTTAATATTAAGATTGGTATCAAGATTGGTATTGTCAGATGTGTGTTGCATAATGATTTCCAGTGAAACAAATCACCGCCTTGGATATGCAGTGATTTGTTTGTTAAAGCGATTATCGTGATTACTGTGATTACAGTTTTGTTAATCTGCTTGGTTTGATGATACTTGGGCTGGCTTGGTAGATAAGCTTTTGGCAATGCCGATCAGCTCAACGAACTCTTGGCGTAAGCCATGCGGATCAGCGCCGATATTTTGCTGTGCCAAAGTCTCAATCTGCACCCAATCCATCTTGCCAAGATATTTGCCACCACGCAGTGCGTCACCAAAACCTGTAGCAGCGACGGCAAATTTGGTATCAGCATCCGCCATACCAAACGGCTTGGCATCCGCCAAAATCGGCGTCTGTATCAACAGACTGCTGTCATCGGCATTAGCATTTGCTTGTTTATAGCGAAGTTGCAGATAGGCGTATTCGCTCGCTTGCGTATTCACAGCTGATGACTGTGTTTGATAGCGGGTGTCATTGAGCCAACCTTGCGCGCCGACAGGGATAATCTCATAAAACGCCGTCATCTGATGCCCTGCACCAATATCGCCCGCATCCACCTTATCATTATTAAAATCTGCTTCATTAAGCATACGATTTTCGTAGCCGATTAGGCGATATTCTTTGACTGTATTTGGGTTAAATTCCACTTGGATTTTGACATCTTTGGCGACTGTGGCAAGCGTAGATGACAGCTGACGGTCGATAACTTTGGCGGCTTCTTTTTCATTATCGATATAGCTATAATTGCCATCACCTGCATCGGCAAGCTGTTCCATCAGATGTTCATTGTAATTACCCGTACCATAGCCGAGCGTGCTCAATGAAATGCCTGATTTACGTTTTTCGCTAACCATACCTTTTAGGGTGTCAAAATCAGTCACGCCGACATTAAAATCGCCATCGGTCGCAAGCAAGATACGATTGATGCCATCTTTGACATACGAGCGTTCCGCTGATTGATAAGCCAAACTAATCGCTCGCTCACCTGAAGTCGCCCCTTGTGCCTGTAAGCGGTTGATGACATCTAGGATTTTTTGCTTTTGATCGCCTGCAGTTGGCTCAAGTGCGACCGTCTCGCCTGATGCATAGGTGATGATGGTGACGGTATCTTTGTCTCTTAGCTTGTGCACTAGGGTTCGCAAGGTCTTTTTGACCAAGCCAAGCTTATTATCGCTTGCCATACTGCCCGAGACATCCACCAAAAAGACCAAATTGGCAGCAGGTAATTCGCTCATCTGCTGATCTTTGGCTTGGATGGCGATTTTGATCAGCTTAGCATTGGGGTGAAACGGCGAATCATAACTTTGGGTTGTGACTGCAAATGGCTGATTGCCACTTGGTTGTGGGTAGCTATAATCAAAATAATTGACAATCTCTTCGGTGCGTACTGCACCCACAGGCGGTAATCGCCCGTCGTTCAAAAACCGTCGCACATTGCTATAACTGCCTGTATCGACATCGATACTGAATGTCGAGACGGGGGCATCGCTCACCTTTTGCACGGGATTTTGGTCAAGCTTGTGATATTTTTCACGGTCTTGGCTGATGGTGTCAAGCATGGCGATGGCAGGCATCATTGCAGGCATCGCAGATAAGGCACGAGCTTGCATGGCAGGTGCTTTGACCACTGCTTCTGCCATGATGGGGGCAGGCGGTGCAGGTGTCGGCATTGGTATATTGGACAAGGCATCCGTTGTCGGCGGATTATGAGTGACCGATTGACACGCCATCACAAGCATTGATAGCGACAAGATTACAACAGGTTTGACTCTTTGATTCATCACATTCTCCCACAAAGCTCCCACGACTCACACAGGGCTGATGACTTATTATAAAAGCATTTGGCACAAAAAAGCCAGATAATTTGACTTATCTGGCTCATTGTAATGATTGGCTTATGCCTGTGTATCGGTTGTATCCGTATGATCAGGACTGTCAGTACTTGTGCCTACTTCGACATCCACCGCATCATCATCGCTTGGCTCTTCGTGCTCGACGCACGCCATGCCAACCAGCACTTCTTCGTCAGCAATACGAATCAGCTTGACGCCTTGAGCATTACGCCCTGCGATGGCGATTTGGGCGACTGGTGTACGCACCAATGTGCCTTTATCCGAGATCAAAATCACATCTTCTTCGCCAGTTACGGCAATGGCTTTGACCAGCTGACCATTACGCTCAGATGTCTTGATGGCGATGATGCCTTTACCGCCACGACCTTTGGTTGGGTAGTCGTCAATCGGTGTGCGCTTACCAAAGCCATTCTCGCAGGCACACAAAATCTCGCCTGTCGTCGGTGCAACAACGAGCGACACCACACGGCTGACCGCAAAGCCATCGCTGTCGTCACCATCATCTTCTACAGGTTCTTCGTCATCAGCGAGTGCCAAGAGATTGACACGCATACCACGCACGCCTTTAGCGACACGGCTCATCGCACGGATGCTGTCTTCTTTAAAGCGAATCGCCTTACCTTCATTGCTAAATAGCATAATTTCTTGATTGCCATCGGTAATCGCCACGCCAATGAGCGTATCGCCTTCGACCAAGTCAATCGCTCTTAGACCATTGGCACGCAGATTGGCAAACTGTGACAAGGCAACACGCTTGACCGTACCTGATGCGGTGGCAAAGAATACAAAGCTGTTTTCGTCCTTAAGATCAGTCACAGGCAAGATGGCAGTGACTGATTCATCGGCTTCTAGATTGATAAGATTCACCAGTGGGCGACCTTTTGAGCCACGACTTGCCAAAGGAATCTCAAAGCCACGCAGGCCAAACACACGACCCGTATTGGTAAAGCACATGATATGCGCATGGGTGCTGGTGACCAGCAAATGCTCAATCACATCATCTTCTTTCATGGCAGTAGCCGAGCGGCCTTTACCGCCACGCTTTTGTGCTTGATAATCGCTGATCGGCTGTGTCTTGGCATAGCCTGTGTGTGAGACGGTAAGGACAACGGTTTGTTCTGGGATCAGATCTTCACGGTTGAAATCATGGCGTGCATCGACGATATCCGTGCGACGCTCATCGCCAAATTCATCACGAATCTCAATCAGCTCGCTACGCACCACGCCCATCAGCACATCAAAGTCATTCAAAATCAGCTCAAGACGAGCAATCTCGCCTAGGATTTCTTGGTATTCGCCAGTCAGCTTGTCTTGCTCAAGACCAGTCAAGCGGTGCAGCTGCATATCCAAGATGGCATTGACCTGCTCAGGTGACAGGCGATAACGAGTGTTATTATCAATCAAGCCATAAGGCGCATTCAAATCTTCGCCTTCAATATATTCAGGACGAATAGAGCTTGCGCCTGCTGCTTCAAGCATCGCCACCACGCCACCTGACTGCCAAGTGCGTGATAGTAGCTTGTCACGAGCTTCTGCTCGGTTTGATGACTGCTTGATGGTCTCAATCACTTCATCAATATTGGCAAGTGCGATGGTCAAGCCTTCGAGCAGATGCCCACGAGCCAAAGCTTTGTTTAATTCAAAAATAGTGCGACGAGTCACGACTTCTTGGCGATGGCGAATGAATGCCGCCACCAAATCACGCAAGGTCATCAGCTTTGGCTGACCATTATCAAGCGCCACCATATTGATACTAAAGCTAGACTCAAGCGGTGTTTGGGTAAATAGATTATTTACCATGACTTCAGAATTTTCGCCACGGCGCAAATCAATCACCACACGCACGCCTTCTTTGTCCGATTCATCACGAATCTCGGTGATGCCTTCGATTTTTTTGGCATTGACCAAATCGGCAATGTGTTTGATTAGATTGGCTTTATTGACTTGATAAGGAATCTCAGTAAAGACAATACGCTCACGGTCTTTATTCGCACCGCTCTCGCCCATCGGCTCAATGTGATAACGACCACGGATATGCAAGCGACCCTTGCCCGTACGATAAGCATCAATGATACCGCTACGGCCGTAGATGATACCCCCTGTCGGGAAATCTGGGCCCGAGATATGCGTAATCAGCTCTTCGGTGGAGATATTTGGGTTATCGGCATAGGCTAGGCAGGCGTTTAGCACTTCGGTGAGATTGTGCGGTGCCATGTTGGTCGCCATACCGACGGCGATACCTGCTGCGCCATTGACGAGTAGATTTGGGATGCGCGCAGGTAGCACGCTTGGCATCTTCATCGAGCCGTCGTAGTTGTCTTCCCAATCGACAGTATCTTTGTCCAAATCAGCAAGCATACGATGCGTCAGCTTCTGCATCTTCATCTCGGTATAACGCATCGCCGCCGGTGGGTCGCCATCCATCGAGCCAAAGTTACCCTGACCATTGACCAGCATATAACGCAGGCTAAAATCCTGCGCCATACGCACGATGGCATCATACACTGCTATGTCGCCGTGCGGATGGTATTTACCGATAACATCACCGACCACACGGGCTGATTTTAGGTATTTTTTGTTATAATCGTTGCCCAATTCGTGCATGGCGTACAAGATACGGCGGTGCACAGGCTTAAGACCATCACGCACATCAGGCAATGCACGAGAGACGATGACGCTCATGGCGTAGTCTAAATATGATCGCTTTAACTCATCGACAATGCCAATGGGGCTGACCGAATCACTCATAAAAAATCCTTGAAAATCACTGGGAAAACACCCGAAAATTTAACGAGTTATTATAGCATAAATTGGCAAAAAATTGTGAATTTTGTTGCAATTATGATAAGTGATGTATGATTGGCAAAATGCCTTGATGATTTTGGAAGATGATTTGGAAGATGTAAAAATTGGCGGACTATTTGTTTGATTGCTTGATTAATAGAAAAGCAAAAAAGTGCAGAATAAAATCTGCACGAGCAAGCTTTAAATCAATTTGCAGGGATGCTTTTGACAGCTAAGCACAGACGGCGTGGATTGGTGCTGATTTGCAAAAATCCGTATTTTTCATAAAACTGCTTGGCGGCATCATCTTTGGCATCAACCACCACAAAAGCAAGTCCCATCATTCCCGAAATCGCCTGTACTGTCTGCAATGCATGGAGCAATAAATCTGCACCCAAGCCAATGCCTTGATAACGCACATCTACCGCCAATCGACCAATCATGGCACAAGGAATTGGCAAATGCGGGCTTTGCTTTTTGAATAAAGCCTTATCATCCGCCTGAATCATAGTGGTTGCCGTCAAGGTATAAAATCCTGCAAGCCTGCCATCATGAGCCATATCGACAGCACCATATAGCACGGATTCACGGCGTTTGATAAACTGCGATGCTTGCGTGCACAAAAAATCATTGAGTGCCACGACACCGCAGTCAAATTCAGATGCCTGATTGACTTTATCAAGCTTATGAATGACTAACAACTTGATAACCTCGGCTAAACAGTTGATTTAGTTCATCATTTGCCTTAGGTGGATTCTCAAGCATGGCTAGGGCTTGTTGCCATTGCTGTTCGTTTAGCTGAACGGCTTCTAGTTCTGATTCTAATGCCAATGCCTTTTCGTACGCAGTTTGGATAATAAAACTGCTGACACTGACACCCAAACGCTGACAAACCTTTTCAATCATGGCTTTGGTATCAGTAGTTGTTCTGACATGGATGCGTTCGGTAGCAAGCATGGTGACTCCTTGTGTGTCATTTTGGCGTACATAGTGAATACAGCCATTGTACCGCTGATTTATCTTATCGTCAATAAAAAACCGTCCAAAACCTGAACCGACCCCCAATTCTTAGACACTAAGATTAACGGTTAAGGTTTAATCAAGG
>NZ_CAMCBS010000020.1 GCF_945873075.1 uncultured Moraxella sp.
TGGGAATATTTATCACTGCTAGAATCATTATCATTTAGATAAAAATAAATTTATTTTTAAAAATATTTCACTTTCTTAAGGTTCGTTTAAGGTTTGGCGATTATACTGTGCACATCCACCGAGCACGGTGGGTTTTTCAAACAACTTAATATTTTTAAGGAAACTTTTTATGAAAGCTATCAAAACCATCGCCCTAGCATTGACCGCTATCGTCGCTAGCACTTCTGCCTTTGCTAGTGCAACTTGCCAAAGCTACCCAGAAAATGAGCGCATCTCACAACAAGCTTTTGAACAAGCGTTGACCAAAAAAGGCTTTATGGTCAAAAATTTCAAAGTCAGTGGCAACTGCTATGAGCTATACGGCAAAAGCCCAAAAGGCAAAAAAGTCGAAATGTACTTTGATATGAAAACCGGCAAAATCATCAAAAGCGAAATCGAATAATTAGTAAATCTAGGAGAAACATCATGAGCACCACCACCGTCAAAGTCTGGGATTTATGGGTCAGGCTGACCCACTGGACAGTCGCAATCGGCGTCTTTATCAACTTATTTGAGCTGACCGAAGAAGGTAGCACTTGGCATGAATATGTCGGCTATGCGGTGGCAGGTATCGTGGTGTCTCGTTTGATTTGGGGCTTTATTGGGACAAAATACGCGCGCTTTAGCGACTTTTTCCCAACGCCAAATCGCATCAAAAACCATCTACAATCCATCTGTGGCAACGGCGAAAAACACTTAGGGCACAATCCCTTTGGTGCATTGATGATGTTTGCACTGTGGGGCGTCATCATCGGGCTTGGCGTGACGGGCTATATGATGGGGATGGATGCGTATTGGGGCGAAGAGTGGCTACAAGAGGGTCATGAGCTACTTGCCAATAGCCTATATGTACTGATTCCATTGCACGTGCTATCTGCCATCGGCATGGGGTTTATTGAAAAACAAAACCTTGTCAAGGCAATGATTACTGGCAACAAGACAGTGCGTCGTGATTACTGATACACACGCCCATCATTGATGGGTGTTTTTTTGAATTTTCTTTGGGGAAAAATATGACCCGCACACAACATTGGCTACTTGCCATCTCACTTTTTATCAGCCTGCTACTCGTCGGTGTCGTCGTCTCACTTGGGCTAAAATCTCAAGCAGCACCGACAGTCAGCACAAGCACACCTGCCCAAACTGTCGCAAGCTTGCCAAGTAAAACCACCACTGCATCAGCATTGAGCGAGCAAGCCATCACCCAAAAAGTCGCCGAATTATTACCCACCCAAACGCCCGAGCAAGTCCAAAAGGTGAATTATCAAGGGACACTTGCCTATCAAGTCACCACAGCGAGTAATCAGCTGTATCTAGATGGCAATACCGGACAAGTCATCGCTGTTACCAATCGCACCGACATCCCAACGCTACAAACCGCCCAATACAGTTATCAAGGTGGTGAAAGTGGTGAATATGAAGAAAATGGAGAAGGTGAAGATGATGATTAAGCTACCAACACTAAAACTTGTGGCGATGGTGAACTGTCTGCTGTTATTACTGGTGGCATTTGTCAGTTATTATACGCTCAATCCGCCAACGCTTGGCACTGCCCCAATCAGCACCGCAACCACCGACAGTCCTGCGATGGCAATCTCTGCGACATCTGCGACACCAAGCACCAATCCTGACTTGGCAAATCTGCCCTATGTCAGCGCCGATGGGCTAAAACAACAAGCCCAAGCCCAAGCCCAAGCGGTGATGTATAGCACAGTCAATCAGCCACGCATTCAAGCACGCTCATCTCGCTAAGGATAATCAGTTTATGCTGTGTGCCAAATTTTTTGCGATGGGTTGTCAGATGACTGCGATTAGTGCCGTCGATGATACCGCTACTCGCCAAGCGCTTGATGATGTGATATCCCAGATAGCGACAGCAGAAGCTCGCTTTAGTCGCTTTGTGCCTAATAGTGAGCTGATGATGCTCAATCACAGTCGGCAGATGGTCGTATCAGATGCACTGTATCAGATGCTTGAGCGTGCGATGGCGATGGCAAATTTTACCCAAGACTTAATCAGTCCTGCCATCGGTGGTGCGCTACACGCAATGGGTTATCAGCACAGCTTTGATAAGCTACCCACCATCATCAGCACAGCCGATAGCCCAGCCATCAGCCATCAATCCATCACGCTTGAGCCAAGCACCAAGCAGGTGACACTCGCTGATGGCGTGATGCTTGATTTGGGTGGGTTTGCCAAGCTACTCACCGCAATACAAGTCGCTCAAGCCTTTTATCACGCCACACAGACGCCGATACTGCTCGATGCTGGCGGTGATATGGTTTGCTTGGGTGATATGACACACACGCCTTGGATGGTGCATCTACCAACCGCCCAAGACATCCGCCACTCGCTCAATCATGACAAATGGACAGCAGAACTACCGATGGCGTCCTATGATGACTTGGCACGATTATCCGCTCAAGGCTGGCGCAGATACGAGCATCTTGACAGCCCAGTCATTGATTTACTGACCACAGCGATACTCTCGACATCAGGCATTGATTATCGGCATTGGCAAGCTAATGGACAGATGCGCCACCATCTAATTCACCCAAGCCATGCACGCAGTCACAGCACTGATATCATCAATGCCAGCGTGCTTATCACGCCAACTGATGCCGATGACTTACACCACAGCACCAATCTCGCCCAAAGCCTAAGCAAACTAAGCTGTCTTTTGGGTATCTCTAGGATGCTGACATGGCTTGTACAGCACAGACTTGACCATCTAGGGCTGTCGTGGATTATCCACACACCCTCAGGTTATCAGCAGTGGCTAAACCCTGCGATGCAAACAGCACTGAGCACTACTTCCAACCACACTATGTGAACAACGACCATGACCAAGACCGCACACACCTCCACAAAACCAAGCTCAAACAGCGACATTACACCACTCAAAACCGTCATCATCGTGATGATACTTCTTGTCTCACTCATCGGCTGGCTGATGGGCTTTTGGGTATTTGGCGAGCCTATTTCTTTGACGACATTTATCAATGAATCCCTACAAAGCGACTCACAACTGGCGTGGCAATGGTCACGAGTGCTAGGCGTGGTGGCGTATTTGCTATTTTGGCTATCGGTGATGACAGGGCTGATGATTGGTAGCAAAAATGCCAATACTTGGTTCGCTCGTGGTACGGCACTGGATTGGCATCGGTTTTTTGGTAGTAGTGCCATCATCACCGCTGTTTTACACGCCATGATTTTGTATTTTGATGGTTATCTGTCGCCAAGCGTGGGCGAACTGCTTATTCCTTTTGGTATTAGCGGACTTGACACCACCAAGCGCATTTTTGCCGGTATTGGACAATTGGCACTGTATCTGAGCATCATTATCACACTTGGACATCATGCCAAGACGCTGATTCGCCCAGAACTATGGCGATACATCCATGCCACCGCACTGCTGGCTTATGCAAGCATCGTGGCGCATGGCTTGTTTGTCGGTAGTGATAGCACATCGCTGTGGCTTGGCTGGTTGTACTTTTTTAGTAATGCGATTCTTGGCACGGTGCTGTGCTATCGGGTGATTCAGCTGAACACATCATCACGCCCCACAGACGCTTGACATCAAGCCCCATCCGTCTGCTGATTATCCGCCACAAACGGCACACACGCCTGCCACGCCGTGCAGTCTTGATGTGTCTCACGGCGGATATAATACTCTTCGACCATGCGCGCCTGCTGTTCGATACCATAAGCAAAAAAGCTTTTGCCATCACGCAATGTATAGCGATATCGGCGGTTAAAGAGCGCACGCCAAAACACCGCCTTGCCCTGCTGTACCTGCCACACATGGGTCAGCTCATGGATGAACCATGCACGCTTGGTCAAGGTTTCACGTGAAACATCCACCATCCAATCATCAGGATGAAAATAAATATTGCCATCAGGCGACACCGCATAGCCTGACAGCACCCACCAAGCGGTCTTGAGCCGAACACGCTCAAGGTCGATGGCGTCGCCAAACACACTTTTGGCAAGCTGTTTTTCGCCATCACTCAAAGGACGGCTCAGCGCGCGAAAGCAGATAGGATTACTAATCATGATAATGGTTAAAGCTTGGATGCCAATTTATCAAAGCGGTCTAAATTGTGCTAAAATACCACAATCACCAGCCAAAGCCAACCATTTATGAAACCCTTAGCCGAACGTATGCGCCCCGCCACCCTTGCCGATGTCATCGGACAGACGCACCTACTTGGCGATAATGCACCCATTCGCAACATTGTCAATCAAGGTTTTTTGCCATCCATCATCTTGCATGGCTCAGCAGGCATCGGCAAAACGACGATGGCGATGCTGCTGGCAAGTGCGGTGAATCGTCCGTTTCGCCCTTTATCGGCGGTCAGTAGCGGTGTCAAAGAGTTGCGAGAAGTGCTTAGCCATGACGATGGGCTGTTTCACGAACCGCCTGTGGTATTCGTCGATGAGATTCACCGCTTTAATAAAGCCCAGCAGGATGCCCTACTACAAGCGGTAGAAACTGGCGAGATTACCTTTATTGGCGCAACCACCGAAAATCCGTCGTTCAGCGTCAATAATGCGCTACTGTCTCGCTGTCAGGTGTACAAGCTGCATCCGCTTGAACCACACGAAATCACCGCACTCATCAAGCGAGCCATCCAAAAAGATACCATACTTAAACAAAAACAGATTATTATCAATGATTTAACAGCACTCATCGACCTATCTCAAGGCGATGGACGCCGTGCGCTAAACCTACTTGAGCTCGTCGCTGCCGGCAGTGAGCCTGTGATTATCGATAACCAAAGTGTCACCGCAGTGGCAGGACAATCCCTAGTTCGCTATGACAAATCAGGGGATAATCATTATGATTTGGTGTCGGCGATGATTAAGTCCATCCGTGGTAGTGATGCTGATGCTGCCTTGTACTGGATGGCTCGGATGCTAAGCGCTGGCGAAGATGCTACCTTTGTCGCGCGCCGTCTGGTCATCGCAGCCAGCGAAGACATCGGGCTTGCCAACCCCAATGCGCTACTGATTGCTGATACTGCCCTGCGTTCGGTGCAGTCGATTGGGATGCCTGAAGCTCGGATTATTCTTGGGCAAGCGGTGGTGTATCTTGCCAATAGCCCCAAATCCAACTCCAGCTACAACGCCATCAATGCCGCCATGAAGCTTGCCGAAACTGACCAATCACCCGTACCGCTACACCTGCGAAATGGTGTCACCAAGCTTATGCAAGCGGACGGCTATGGCGCAGGCTACATCTATCCGCACGATTATCCCAATCACTATCACCCACAGCAGTATCTGCCCGATAGCCTTGTCGGTACTCGTTTTTATCAATTTGCCGATAATCAAAAAGAGCAAGCCAGCTATGCGTTTATCAATTGGCTCAAACAAGGCAGTTCATGAAAATTTCCCAAAACTTACCGACAATCCTTTATAATAACCTTTGTAATAGCCCAATCCGCCCATATATACGCACGACATACGCATGACAAACAACTAGGTAAATTATTATGACAATGAACAGCATTACCGAAATCATCGAAGACATCAAAAATGGCAAAATGGTCATTCTCATGGATGACGAAGACCGTGAAAATGAAGGCGATTTGATTATGGCGGCAAGCCACATCACGCCTGAAGCGATTAATTTTATGATTACTCATGCGCGTGGGCTTGTGTGCTTGACACTCACCGAAGAGCGCTGTCAGCAGCTGGATTTGCCATTGATGAGTGATAAAAATGGCGCGAAATTCAGCACCAATTTCACCTTATCCATCGAAGCTGCCGAAGGGGTCACCACAGGCATCTCAGCATCAGACCGTGCCACCACCGTGCGTGCGGCAGTTGCGCCCAATGCCAAGCCGAGCGACATCGTACAACCGGGACACATCTTCCCCATCATGGCACGCAAAGGCGGCGTACTGCACCGTGCTGGACACACCGAAGCAGGCTGTGATTTGGCACGCTTGGCAGGGCTTGAGCCAGCATCGGTGATTGTTGAGATTATAAAGCCAGATGGCGAGATGGCACGCCGTGATGACCTAGAAATCTTCGCCAAAGAACATGGGCTAAAAATCGGCACAATCGCCGATTTGATTCAATATCGCATGGCGACCGAGCAGACGGTGAGCGAAGTGGAACATTTCCCCATCACCACCGAACACGGCGAATTTACTGCGTATCGCTTTAGCGAGTTTGGCTCAGATGATGTGCATTTGGCATTTGTCAAAGGTGCGCCGACCGCTGATGGTGTCAGTACCGTGCGTGTGCACAGCTTTAATCCGATGAAAGATTTGTTTGGCATTCATACCGCAGGTAGCCACTGGACCATCCAAAATGCCCTTGCCGAGATTGCCGACAGCGAGCATGGTGTGCTGGTGTGGATTGGTCATGGGGATGAGATGGGTGTGGCAGATGCGTTCGATGCACTCAAAAATCCTGCCAAACCCACGAGCCAAAACCGCCGTGCGCCGTATCAGACCATCGGCGTCGGTGCGCAAATTCTCAAGCACCTAGGCGTGACCAATATGCGCCTGCTATCTAGCCCGATTAAGTTTAATGCACTGTCTGGCTTTGATTTGAACATTGTTGAGACGGTGGATAAATAAGCTAAATATCAAATTTGGCAAGCAAAATATCGACCAACAAAAAAGCTGCGCCCATTTGGATGCAGCTTTTTGGTTTTTTGGTATTTTATGCAGTTTCGTTAAACAATTCTCTACCAATCAGCATACGGCGAATCTCGCTCGTGCCTGCGCCGATTTCGTACAGCTTGGCATCACGCCATAGGCGACCGAGTGGGAACTCATTGGTAAAGCCATTACCGCCAAAGATTTGGATACCTTCGCCTGCCATCCAAGTGGCTTTTTCGGCAGTCCACAGAATCACGCTCGCACAGTCTTTACGCACTTGGCGCACATGCTCAGCACCAAGCAAATCCAAGTTTTTACCCACAGTGTATAAGAAGCTACGACCCGCTTGCAAGGTGGTGTACATATCAGCGACTTTGGCTTGGATTAGCTGAAATTCACCAATCGACTGCCCAAACTGCTTACGGTCATGGATATATGGGATGACATTATCCATCACCGCCTGCATGATGCCAATTGGACCTGCTGCCAGTACTGCACGCTCATAGTCAAGCCCGCTCATCAGTACCTTGACACCATTATTAAGACCACCTAAGATATTCTCAGCAGGGACTTCGACATTTTCAAACACCATCTCCCCTGTGTGACTGCCACGCATACCGAGCTTATCAAGTTTTTGGGCGGTATAAAAGCCTTTCATACCTTTTTCGACCAAAAACGCCGTGATGCCCTTCGCACCAAGCTCAGGATTGGTCTTGGCATAGACCACCATCACATCTGCATCAGGGCCATTGGTGATCCACATCTTGGTGCCATTGAGCACATAGACGCCGTCTTTTTCTTCAGCCTTAAGCTTCATGCTGGTCACATCAGAACCTGCCCCTGGCTCACTCATGGCAAGCGCACCGATGTACTCACCAGTGATGAGCTTGGGTAGGTATTTTTGTTTTTGGGCTTCGTTGCCGTTTCGCTTGATTTGGTTGATGCACAGGTTTGAGTGTGCACCATAGCTTAGTGCCACCGACGCAGATGCACGGCTGATTTCTTCCATTGCCACCATGTGCGCCACATAGCCCATATCGACACCGCCATAAGCTTCAGGCACGGTGATGCCATGCAGTCCAAGCTCACCCATCTTCTGCCATAGATCCATCGGAAACTGATCACTATGGTCAATCTCGGCAGCACGGGGGGCAATCTCGGCAGCGGCAAATGCCTGCACTGCTTCACGCAAGGCGTTGATGTCATCACCAAGCTGATAATCTAATCCTAAAGTCATCACAATACTCCTGTTTGTTGCGATTTATGTTGTTTTGCGTTTGTTTAAAATGGCTCTTGCGACTTTTGAGCCATTAGGGCGACCCAAAAATTCACTGATCTTTTGACCGACATCGACCAACTTATCCAGATTAATGCCTGTCTGTATCCCCATGCCGTGTAGCAGATATACCACATCTTCGGTGGCGACATTGCCTGTAGCGCCCTTGGCATATGGACAGCCACCCAGTCCTGCCACCGAAGTGTCAAACTGACGCACGCCCATTTGTAGCGCTGCTAAGGTATTGGCAACGGCTTGCCCATAGGTGTCATGAAAATGCCCAGAGATATGATCAATATCAATATAGTCAAGCGCAGCAGACAGGGCGTTTTGTACCTTAATGGGTGTGCCAACGCCGATGGTATCAGCGATGCCAATGTGCTCAGCACCGATGGCTACCATTTTTTTGGTGACGGCGGCGACTTGGCTCGGCAAGACATCACCTTCATAAGGACAGCCCACCGTACAAGAAATCACCCCACGCACACCGATGCCTTGTGCCTTGGCGGCAGTGACCACAGGGGCGAACCGCTCGATACTCTCATCGATGCTACAATTGATGTTTTTTTGGCTAAAAGCTTCACTTGCCGACCCAAAAATCACCACTTCATAAGCCTGCGATGGACGAGATGCCAAAGCTGATTCAAAGCCTTTCATATTCGGCGTCAGCACCGAATAGACGACATCATCATAGATATCGATGCCTGATAGCACCGCTTGATTATCCGCCATCTGTGGCACCCATTTGGGCGAGACAAAGCTTGTGGCTTCAAGTTTTTTGATACCAGCTTGTTGTAGCCCATTGATGAGTGCAATTTTGACATCTGTCGGGACGGTTTGTTTTTCGTTTTGTAGGCCGTCACGAGCGCCGACATCGATGAGCTGTACTGTATCAGGATAATTCATACACACTCCTATTGACTCTCAAGGCGCAATAATTCATCGCCATCAGCGACCAAATCCCCAGCGGCAAATAACAGCTCACTGACCACGCCATCGGCTGGTGCATGGATGGTATGCTCAATTTTCATCGCTTCAATCACTGCCAGCGGCTGACCTTTTTTGACTGCATCACCGACCGCCACACGGAACGCCACCACCTGCCCCGGCATTGGTGATTTTAGACTGCCACCATCTGATGATTCATCGCCGGTATGGGCAAGCTTGTCAATGACTGTGATGACATCATAGCCTGCTTGACCAAAGACATGCACCGTCTCGCCATCTTGATAGACGCTCACTGGCAGGTGATGACCATCTAGCCATAGCGAGCTGATTTGACCATCGTCATCGGTGGTGTAGCCAACTGCGACGGTGGCGATCGGTTCGCTTTGTAAGATGTTTTGGGCTTTGGCGTCTTTTTGGGTGATGGCAGACAAAGTCAGCGTGAACGCATTATCTTGCCAATCGCTCACCACCGCTTGGTAGGCACGCTCATGGTGCACAAGCTCAAAGCTTTGCTCATACTCACCAAATGCCCGAAAGCCGATTTGCGTGGCAAAAGGATCTTGGGAAGTGATGATGGACTGCTTGGCTAGTGCATTTGCCACCGCTGCCGCTGAGAGTAGTTGTAATGATAACGGTGATTGATGAAATAGCACGGCTTTTTCACGCTCAATCAGCGCGGTGTCTAGATTGGCAAATTTAAAAGACCTACTAGCGACAACATGGCGCAAAAAAGCCACATTATTTGGCAAGCCAACGATATGCATCTGTGCCAATGTCTGATCTAGCCGTGCCAAAGCTTCTTCTCGAGTACTGCCATGCACGATGAGCTTGGCAATCATCGAATCATAATAAGGGCTGATGACATCGCCTGTACGCACGCCGTCATCGATACGCACATCCGCAATACCAAAGGCAGTATGGGCTGGTTTTTGATAAGTTTTGAGCACGCCTGTAGCAGGCAAAAAGTTATTGTCAGGATTCTCTGCACAAATACGAGCTTCGATGGCATGCCCTGTGATGGTCAGCTCATCTTGGGTCTTGGGCAGTGGCTCGCCTGCAGCGACACGCAGCTGCCACTCCACCAAATCTGTGCCTGTGATGGCTTCGGTGACTGGATGCTCCACCTGTAAGCGAGTGTTCATTTCCATAAAATAAAAACTCATGCCATCATCACGCTGCTCAACGATGAACTCCACCGTGCCAGCACCGACATAGCCGACCGCACGAGCGGCATTGATGGCGGCTGCCCCCATTGCTTCACGCATGGCTTGATCGACATTTGGCGCAGGTGCTTCTTCGAGTACCTTTTGGTGGCGACGCTGTACTGAGCAATCTCGCTCAAACAGATAGACATAATTGCCATGCGCATCACCAAAGATCTGAATCTCGATATGGCGTGGCTTAAGTGCGTATTTTTCGATCAGCACCTTATCACTGCCAAAGCTTTTGATCGCTTCTCTCTGACACGATGCCAGAGCTTCTAGAAAATCTTCGGATTTTTCGACCAGTCGCATCCCTTTACCGCCACCGCCTGAGCTGGCTTTGATCAGCACAGGATAGCCGATGGCATCCGCTTGAGCGTGCAAAAAGCTTGGATCTTGATTCTCACCATGATAGCCTGGAATCAAGGGCACATTGGCAGACTCCATCAGTCGCTTGGATTCAGCTTTTAGACCCATAGCAGTGATGGCAGATGCCGGTGGGCCGATGAATACCAAGCCTGCATCTTGGCAAGCTTTGGCAAATTCATCATTCTCACTCAAAAACCCATAGCCAGGATGAATCGCCTGTGCACCCATGCGCTTGGCGACATCGATAATCACATCCCATTTTAGATAGCTGTCTTTTGGGGCAGAGCCACCGATATGCACCGCTTCATCACAGACGGCGACATGCTTGGCATCACGGTCAGCATCAGAATAGACAGCGACAGTTGCGATACCTAGGCGTCTTGCGGTGGCTGCCACACGGCAGGCGATTTCGCCACGGTTGGCGATTAAGATTTTTGAAAACATAATAATCCTTTATCGTTATTCAAGCTTATGGTCAAATGGCAATCTAGCTGGTCAATCAGGTAAACCAAGCAGGTTTGCGTTTTTGTAAAAATGACTGCACGCCTTCTACCCCTTCGGCAGATGCTCGGATATTGGCAATATCCGCCACCGTATCACGAATCAGTGCCTCATCGATATCAGCATGGGCGACTTTTTGTACCAGTGCTTTACACGATTTGACGGCATTTGGGCTGGCATTGATGAGATGCTTGATAAGCGTGTCCGTAGTTTCGGTCAAAGTCGCTTCATCAGACAGCATATGCACAAAGCCGATACGATATGCTTCTGCCGCATCAAACACTTCAGCAGTCAAAAAATACCGATGCGCCGCTCGTGCACCCATCGCTCGGATCACATACGGGCTGATGGTCGCAGGAATCAAGCCAAGCTTAACTTCACTTAGACAAAACTTCGCACCATCGACCGCCACCGCCATATCACACGCCGCCACCAGCCCCATGCCACCTGCATAGACATCGCCTTGGATTTTGGCGATGGTGGGCTTTGGGCAGTGATAGATGGCAGACAGCATATCGGCAAGCTTGGCAGCATCGGCCAGATTTTCATCATAAGTATAATCCGCCATCGCACACATCCAGTTCAGATCTGCACCTGCACAAAATGCCTTGCCGTTAGCCGCCAAAACAATCACTCGCACATCATCACGCTGACCAAGGCAGTCAAAAGCTTGGGTCAGCTCGCTGATGACTTCGTCATTAAAGGCGTTGCGCTTATCTGGGCGATTTAGGGTGACGGTCGCTACATGATGATCGATACTGCACAACAAACTGCCAAAAGTTGCTAAATTTTCCATACTCTTAAAATCCATTTTACATTCTAAACACACCAAAATTCGTCTCTTCAATCGGTGCGTTATAAGCAGCACTCAAGGCAAGGGCAAGCACCCTGCGTGTATCAGCAGGATCAATCACGCCATCATCCCACAGTCTTGCAGATGCATAATACGGATGACCTTGCTCATCGTATTGCTTGCGAATTGGGTCTTTGAAGGCTTCTTCATCGTCTTTTGACCAAGTCTCGCCACTACGCTCGATATTGTCTCGCTTGACGGTGGCAAGTACCGATGCCGCCTGCTCGCCGCCCATCACTGAGATACGAGCATTTGGCCACATCCACAAGAATCTTGGGCTGTACGCACGGCCGCACATACCGTAGTTGCCTGCGCCAAATGAACCACCGACGATGACGGTGAATTTTGGCACTTTGGCATTGGCAACTGCCATCACCATCTTGGCACCATGTCGTGCAATGCCTTCGTTTTCGTATTTACGACCAACCATAAAGCCTGTGATATTTTGCAAAAATACCAATGGAATCTTACGCTTACAGCACAGCTCAATAAAGTGAGTACCTTTTTGGGCAGATTCGCTAAACAAAATACCGTTATTGGCGATGACACCCACCTGCATCCCTTCGATACGAGCAAAACCGCACACCAGCGTATTGCCAAAGCGTGCCTTAAATTCATCAAACTCACTACCATCGACGATGCGTGCGATGATTTCACGGATGTCAAAGGGCTTGCGTGTATCGGTAGGAATGATACCGTAGAGTTCTTTGGCGTCGTACTTTGGCGGCTTTGGTGCTACTTGGTTGGGAATAGCGTTTTTTTGTCGATTCAGATTGCCGACCACTTGGCGAGCCAATGACAGAGCGTGCAGATCATTTTGGGCAAGATAATCAGCTACGCCCGACAGCCGTGTATGTACATCACCACCGCCCAAATCTTCACTGCTGACTTCTTCGCCTGTGGCGGCCTTGACCAGTGGTGGCCCGCCCAAAAAGATCGTGCCTTGCTCTTTGACGATGATGGACTCATCACTCATCGCAGGGACATAAGCGCCGCCTGCAGTACAGCTACCCATCACCACAGCGATCTGTGGAATGTCATCAGCGCTCATATTGGCTTGGTTAAAAAAGATGCGACCAAAATGCTCTTTATCAGGAAATACTTCATCTTGATTGGGCAGGTTTGCCCCACCAGAATCCACCAGATACACGCAAGGCAAGCGGTTTTCTTTGGCGATTTCTTGGGCTCTGAGATGCTTTTTGACCGTCATTGGATAATAAGTACCACCCTTGACCGTCGCATCATTACACACAATCATACACTCAATACCGCTGATACGCCCAATGCCTGCGATGACACCAGCGGCAGGAATATCGGCATCGTACATGCCGTATGCCGCCATCGGTGAGATCTCCAAAAATGGTGAGCCTGCATCCAGTAACTGTTCGACTCGCTGACGGGGTAGTAGCTTGCCACGAGCCAAATGCTTGGCACGGGCAGACTCCGAGCCACCTTGGGCGATGATGGCAAGCTTGGACTTTAGATCATCGACCAATCTTTGCATGGCGGCGGCATTTTGTCCAAAATCTGCCGAATTTGGTGACAGTTTACTCTCAAGAATTGTGCTCATAATTGTCCTTATCCATAATCCTTATCTTGTTTAGCATACTGCTTATCGTCTCAAGTTATAGCCCCAATTCTTCTTTCATCGCTTCGACGATTTTGAATTTTTGAATCTTACCTGTAACCGTCATCGGAAACTCATCGACAAAGCGGATGTAGGTTGGGATCTTATAATGGGCGATGTGATCACGACAAAAATCTCGTACTTCATCTTCGCTAAGCTTGCGACCTTTTTTCGGAATAATCCACGCCGCCAGCACTTCACCGTATTTCTTGTCAGGAACGCCGACGATTTGTACATCACGGATTTTTGGATGGCGATATAGATAATTTTCGATTTCAACTGGATAAATATTCTCACCGCCACGAATGACCATATCTTTACTACGGCCGACGATTTTGACATAGCCATCTTCATCCATCGTCGCCAGATCCCCTGTATGCATCCAGCCATCGACGATGGCTTCGGCGGTCTTACTGGTGTCGTTCCAGTAGCCAAGCATCACCGAATAGCCACGGGTCAAAAGCTCACCTGTCTCGCCAATGGGTAGAGTTTCGCCTGTTTCAGGATCGACGATTTTGACTTCTAGATTTGGCTGCACCAGACCGACGGTTGAGACTTGTTTTTCAAGTGGTGAGAATTTATTGGTCTGACAAGACACAGGCGATGTCTCAGTCATGCCATAAGCAATGGTGACTTCTTTCATGTGCATCTTATCAATCACACGGCGCATCACTTCGATCGGGCAGCTTGAGCCTGCCATGATGCCTGTGCGTAGGCTTGATAGATCATAGTTATCAAAATCGGGATGGTCAAGCTCAGCAATAAACATCGTCGGCACACCATGCAGACCCGTACATTTTTCTTTTTCGACAGTTTCAAGCACACTCTTTGGATCAAAGCCATCATTTGGATAGACGATGGTACCACCATGCGTCATAATGGCAAGCACACCCAGCACCATCCCAAAGCAGTGATACATCGGCACAGGGATGCATAGGCGATCTTCATCCGTCAGATTCATCATCTCACCGATGAAATAGCCGTTATTCAGGATATTGCGATGAGTGAGCGTCGCCCCTTTTGGTGTACCTGTAGTACCACTGGTGAACTGGATATTGACAGGGTTGTCAGCCTTAAGTTTCTTAGTACGCTCTTGGATGCGTGGATCATGCTCATCACCTTCGGCAAGCCAATCAGAGAATTTTTGCATAAAGCTAAAATTCTCTGTAGAGTCTGGACTGTCAATCCACACCACCCGTTTTAGGTTGGGTAGGCGTACCAGCTCAAGATTTTTGTAATTTTGGTGCAAAGATTCGGGCGCCATCTCTTGGATCATGCGAGCATAGTCACTGGTCTTAAAGTGGCGCATCAGCACAAGCACTTGGCAGTCCACTTTATTCAAAGCATACTCAAGCTCAAAGATGCGATAGGCAGGATTGATATTGACAAGCACAAGCCCTGCCTTGGCGGTAGCAAGTAGCATGATGACCCACTCGACATTATTGTGCGACCAGATGCCGACACGATCGCCTTTTTGCAGTCCCATGTTAATCATTGAGCTAGCAAGCTGATTGGCTTTGGACTGTAGCTCTTTAAAGCTCATGCGGATGTTTTGATGTGCTGAGATGATGGCGATTTTGTCTGGATTTTTTGCCACCATCGCATCAAAGAATGCGCCAATGGTAGATTCAATCAAGGGCGCAGTTGGGCCCTTATCATGGCTTAAGCGGAGTGGGGCGTTAGCGGACTTGGCACCCATTTGGATGCGGGGTAATTCAAGGATATTGCTCATAAAATTCCCTTTTTTGTTGGCAATGTATCAAGATAACCGACGCAGATGTCGCTCGGATAAAAACCACTTTCCTTGTATTTTCATCCACATCAGTATACATCAGTATAGATGTTATACTGTATTAAAACAGCCCAAGATAGGTTTGTCAATAACAATTTTTTGGCTGATTACAAATTATTTGTTATATGCATACTCTATCGATTCGAGCTGTATCAATCATGAAACGCTAGAGATCAAGGCAAAATCACAGTGATTCTGCCTTGATCATCACCATTGGTCAGTCTTCACCCAAAAACCCGCCACTTTGGCGTGCCCATAAGGATGCATAGACGCCACCTTTGGCGATCAGCTCATCATGGCTGCCCATCTCGACGATGCGCCCACCATCCATCACCACAAGCTTATCCATCGATGCGATGGTCGAAAGCCTATGCGCGATGGCGATCACTGTTTTGCCTGCCATCATCTCATCAAGACTTTGGGTGATGGCGTGCTCCACTTCGCTATCAAGCGCACTGGTCGCTTCATCCAGTAGCAGAATCGGTGCATTTTTTAGCATCACACGGGCGATGGCGATGCGCTGACGCTGACCACC
Source organism: uncultured Moraxella sp. (assembly GCF_945873075.1). Lineage (GTDB taxonomy): Bacteria > Pseudomonadota > Gammaproteobacteria > Pseudomonadales > Moraxellaceae > Moraxella. The sequence continues at coordinate 15,763 of NZ_CAMCBS010000020.1, forward strand.
GGATAGCTTGACGCCCCGTTCACCGACTTGGGTGTCAAGCCCTGTGTTGCCGTGCTTGTCTTGTAGATTTTGGATAAATTCCCACGCATGTGCTGCCTTGGCCGCTTCGATGATCTCATCATCAGTGGCATCTGGTCTGCCATAGGCGATGTTCTCTCGCACGGTGCGATGCAGTAGGCTGGTGTCTTGGGTGACCATACCGATGTGTTGGCGCAGGGATTCTTGGGTCATCTGACTGATGTCTTGGCCATCGATGGTGATACGGCCGCCACTGACATCATAAAATCTAAGCAGCAGATTCACCAAGGTTGATTTGCCAGCGCCTGAGCGGCCGACCAAGCCCACTTTCTCGCCTGCTTGGATGCTTAGATTAAAATCCTTGAGCAGCTCGGCATTTGCCTTACCATAATCAAAGGACACGGCATCAAAGTGAATATCACCCTGTTTCACATGAAACACTTTAGCATCTGCTTGATCCACGACCGCATGTGGCGTGGTCAAGGTTTTCATACCGTCTTGGACAGTACCAAGATTTTCAAACAACGACGCCGTCTCCCACAGCAGCCAATGCGTCAAGCCCTGCAAGCGAATCGCAAGCGCCCCTGCGACCGCTACCGCCCCTGCGCCGACCAAGCCCTGCATCCACAGATACACACCCATCGCCACCGAGCCTGTCACCGTCACCAAAGCAATGCTCGACACTAAGATCTCAAGCACGCTCACCAATCGCATCTGCTGATGTACGGTACCTAAAAAATGCGTCATCGCTTCTTTGGCATAAGCCGACTCACGGCGTGCATGGCTAAATAGCTTGACCGTGCTGATATTGGCATAAGCATCGGTGATGCGCCCTGTCATCAAGGCACGAGCATCTGCCTGCGCTCGGGCGGTGCGCTGTAGCCTTGGCAATAAAAACACCAGTAGCGCCATCACCATCAGCACCCACAGCACAAACGGAATCGCCAATAACGGATGCAAGCTCACAAGCACCGCCCCCGACCCCACCAAGAATGTGATGATAAAGACAAACACACCAATCAGCGTCATCACCACATCACGCACCGCCAGCGCCGTCTGCATCACCTTGGCAGAGACCCTACCCGAAAACTCTTCTTGATAAAACTGCATCGACTGCCCAAGCATGTGCTGATGAAATATCCACCGCAGTCGCATCGGCGCCACGCCCTGTAGCACCTGATGATGCACAGTGGTCTCAAACAGCATCACCACAGGCACACAGACACTGATGGCAAGCATGGTGATGAGCGCCGTTTTTTTGTTCGCCCACAGCTCACCTGCACCATAGATACTCATCCAATCGACAATCTGCCCCACCCACGCATAGATCATCGCCCAGTACAGCCCAGAGATGGCGGTCAATATCGTAAATAGCAAAAGCCAGCCACGAAAGCCTGTCGTACACGCATAGATAAATGATGCCAATGAGCCTGTGGTCTTGGGCAATGTAATGTCTGGAAATGAGTCTAAACGCTTTTCAAAATAAGAAAAAAATGACATGGATGTTCAACAAAGTTTTATAAACTCATTATTATAACAAAAACCACCCAGAGATGATGTTATAATTGGTGTATTCTTCTCACAGAACGCGCCGATGCCCTATCTCAATCTCTTCCTATCCGCATTTTTGGCGGCCACCCTGTTGCCTGCACAGTCTGAAGCCATACTTTTGTATTTGCTTGGCGACTATCCTGCGTGGGCGTTGATTGGCGTGGCAAGTGTGGGTAATGTCTTGGGTTCTTGTGTGAATTTTTGGCTGGGGCGTAATGTCCATCGCTTTGCCCATCATCGATTTTTCCCGTTTAAACCCGAACAAATCACCAAAGCCCAAGCACGCTATCATCGCTATGGCGTGTATTCCTTATTGCTTAGCTGGCTACCCATCATCGGTGACCCATTGACCTTGATTGCAGGGGTGATGCGTGAGCGGTTTTGGCGATTTTTACTGCTCGTCAGTATTGCCAAAACCACTCGTTATATCGCACTGTATCTGATTTGGCTTGGTGTCATCTAGCCTTAGATTTCATGATACAGCTTACTGCCTTCATTGTGGTATTTTTCTTTCATCTCATTCATGCCCTTTTCAATGTCTAAGCCCTTCGCAGAGCCTTCAGCGCTTTTAGCATAATCACGGACATTTTGCGTAATTTTCATCGAACAGAATTTAGGGCCACACATTGAGCAAAAATGAGCAGATTTATGGGCTTCTTTTGGCATGGTTTCATCATGCATGGCACGCGCCGTATCAGGGTCAAGGCTTAAATTAAATTGGTCTTCCCAACGGAACTCAAAACGAGCCTTAGATAAGGCATTATCACGCACTGCCGCACCAGGGTGTCCTTTGGCAAGGTCAGCCGCATGAGCCGCAATTTTATAGGTAATAATGCCATCTTTCACATCTTTTTTATTTGGCAAACCTAAATGCTCTTTTGGTGTTACATAACACAGCATCGCCGTGCCATACCAACCAATCATTGCCGCCCCAATCGCTGATGTGATGTGGTCATAACCGGGGGCAATATCTGTGGTTAATGGCCCAAGCGTGTAGAATGGCGCTTCGCTACACACTTCAAGCTGTAAGTCCATATTTTCTTTAATCATGTGCATTGGCACGTGTCCCGGGCCTTCAATCATTACTTGTACATCATGTTGCCATGCACGGTGAGTGAGTTCGCCTAAGGTTTTTAATTCGCTAAATTGGGCTTCATCATTGGCGTCGGTGATACAACCGGGGCGTAAGCCATCGCCTAAACTAAATGAAACATCATAGGCTTTCATAATTTCGCAAATTTCATCAAAATGAGTATAAAGGAAATTTTCCTTGTGATGCGCTAGACACCACCCCGCCATAATGGAGCCGCCACGGCTGACAATACCTGTTAAACGATTTGCCGTCATCGGTACATAACGCAGTAATACGCCTGCATGAATGGTAAAATAATCAACACCTTGCTCGGCTTGCTCAATCAAGGTATCTTTAAAAATTTCCCATGTTAAATCCTCGCTAATTCCGCTTACCTTTTCAAGGGCTTGATAAATCGGTACTGTGCCAATCGGTACAGGAGAGTTACGAATAATCCATTCACGAGTTTCATGAATATTTTTCCCTGTTGATAAATCCATAATGGTATCGGCTCCCCAACGGGTTGCCCACGTCATTTTGGCGACTTCTTCGTCAATGCTTGAGCCAAGGGCAGAGTTGCCAATATTGGCATTAATTTTGACCAAGAAATTGCGTCCAATAATCATCGGTTCACATTCTGGGTGATTGATATTGGCAGGAATAATGGCTCGTCCCGCAGCCACTTCTTGACGGACAAATTCAGGGGTAATTTCAGTTAAATTTTTTGCACCAAAATTTTGCCCTGCGTGTTGTCGCATATCCACGCCCGCGCGTTGGCGCCCGTTTTCACGAATGGCGATATATTCCATTTCAGGGGTGATAATGCCTTGGCGAGCATAGTGCATTTGCGTAACATTACGACCTGCTTTGGCTCGTCTGGGCTTTATGATGTGGGCAAAACGGATATTTTCGGTGCGAATATCTTTTAAGCGTTCACGTCCAAATTGAGAGCTTAATCCGCTTAATTGTTCGGTGTCATTTCGTTCAGCAATCCATGCACCACGCACACTTGGTAAGCCTTTGTTTAGGTCAATGCTTACCTTAGGGTCAGTATAAACGCCTGACGTATCATACACTAAAATTGATGGATTCGGCTGCCCGCCCAGACTCGTTGGCGTATCGGTTAGGCTGATTTCACGAAATGGGACTTGGATATCGATGCGAGAGCCTTGGACATAGACTTTTTTCGATGCAGGCAAAATGCGAGTTAAATCTTTGGCATCTTGTTCACAGTCTGCGAACTTGGCTTGCTCAATGGCATCAAGGGCATCTTGAGTGGTTGGGTTGGTCAGTGATTGGGATAGATTTGTTTGGCTCATCATAATATCCTTAAAAATGGCAAAAAACAAATCAAGCCATCAAAAATCTTATGATGAATAAAGACAACCATCGGCAGATGATTAAGATTTTGAAAACTTGATTCCTACGACAGTACGAACTGTATCAGGTTCAACGGATTGCTTGCGCTCTCAGCCATATCGATGGCACTCCGTCAAGTTGGATTTAGTATAACATAAAATGGCGATGCAAACAGGGCTTTGGATAAATTTTCATCACTGCGGTTTTTTGCTTGTTGTTGTCATTTTTCCTTGTTATCATATCAATGTTTTTGTGGTTCATCAGGACGATTTTATGAAAGTTTTCGTGCTTGGCGGTGGCGTCATTGGCGTCACTTCTGCCTATTATCTTGCCAAACAGGGCGTGGATGTCACCGTCATCGAACGCCAAAGCGATGTCGCCGAAGAAACCAGCTTTGGCAATGCAGGTCAAATCTCCCCTGGCTACTCCACCCCTTGGGCTGCCCCTGGCATTCCGACCAAAGCCATCAAATGGCTATTCCAAAAGCATGCACCCTTTGCCATTCGTCCTGATGGCTCGTCGTTTCAAGCGCAGTGGATGTGCCAAATGCTCGCCAACTGCAATGACAAATCCTACGCCACCAACAAAGCACGCATGGTGCGAGTCGCCGAATACAGCCGAGACTGCCTACAGCAGCTGCGAGCCGACACAGGCATCAGCTATGAGCATCGCACCGGTGGCACGCTACAGCTATTTCGCAAGCAAGCACAGCTAGACGCTGTCGGCAATGACATCGAGGTGCTCAAGGACTATGGCGTGGCGTACGAGCTACTCGACAAAGACGGCTTGGCAAAAGTCGAACCCGCTCTAGCTCGTGCCAAATCCGAACTCTTAGGCGGTCTGCGTCTGCCCAATGACGAAACAGGCGACTGCAATCTATTCACCAAAAACCTTGCCAAACTCACCGAAAACTTAGGCGTCAAATACCTATTTAACGCCACCATCGATAGCATCAGCACCGATGGCAGCCGCATCACAGGTGTCGTGGTCAATGGCGAGCCAATGATGGCAGATGCTTATGTGCTAGCGCTTGGTAGCTATTCTCGTGCGATGGCAAAGACACTCGGGCTATCCTTACCTGTCTATCCTGTCAAAGGCTATTCGCTCACCGTGCCGATCATCGATGCCGATCGTGCACCTGTCTCAACCGTACTGGATGAGACTTATAAAATCGCCATCACCCGCTTTGATAATCGCATCCGTGTCGGCGGTATGGCTGAGCTGTCAGGCTTTAACTTGGGGCTAAACCAATCACGCCGTGAGACACTTGAGATGGTCTGCGATGATTTGTTTGGCGGTGGTGATTTGCCCAATGCCACATTCTGGACGGGGCTTCGCCCAATGACCCCCGATGGCACGCCAATCATCGGCAAAACCACGCTCAATAACCTGTATCTGAACACTGGTCATGGCACACTTGGCTGGACGATGTCATGTGGCTCAGGTAAGCTGATTAGCGACATCATCACCGAGCAGACGCCCGAGATTAGCCTAGAAGGGCTATCATTGGCACGCTATCAATGATTGCTTAATTTATCAATAACTTCTCAACACACAAGGATATTTTTATGACAAGCATCCAAAAATTTGACAGTAATGAAGTGCTCAGCGAAGTCGCCGTGCACAATGGCGTGGTGTATCTGGCAGGTCAAGTGCCTGATGATGACAGCCTAGACATCCAAGGTCAGACCCGTCAAGTACTTGCCAATATCGATAAGGCGCTGGCACAAGCAGGCACTGATAAGCATCATCTATTATCTGCTCAAGTATTCATCAAAAACCTAGCTGATTTTGAAGGCTTTAACAGCGAATGGAAAGCATGGGTGGCTGGTACGACACCACCTGTGCGTGCCACCATCCAAGCGGATTTGGTCAATCCAAATTGGCTCGTTGAAGTGATGGTCATCGCTGCGGTGAAATAACCACCATCCCCGTACAAAATATCCGTGCATCAGATGATACACGGATATTTTTTTGGTCATTGGACTTAGTATTGGGCTTAGTTTTTAGATTTGGTCATCACACGCCATCATACAGTCCGCGCACCACTTCACCAATGGTGGCGATGCCCTTGATGATGGTCTCATCATGTTGGGCGATGGATAAGCGGATACACTCTTTGGCGTGCGGATAATTGGTGGTATCTACCCCGACAAAGAAATGCTCAGACGGGATAATAAGCGTGCCTTGCTCTTTTAAAATCTGATACAGCACAGTCGTTGAAATCGGTAAATTCTCAAACCACACCCACAAGAAAATCGCCCCTTCTGGCTTATGAATCTTGACAGGATAACCATCAAACTCCGCTTGTAGTCGTGATACCGCAAGGCTTGCCTGCGTCTGATAAAATGGCGCAATCACTGTATCGGACAGCGTTTTGATACGGTCATCAGCAAATAACGGTGTCGCCACCGTCGCCCCAAAGCGCACCGGCGAGAGATTGACAATGGCATTCATATTGCTGATGGTCTTGATAATCGGCGCATCAGCGACGATGATGCCCGTGCGAGTGCCTGGCAAGCCCACCTTGGATAGGCTAAAGCACAGCACCGTATCACGATCCCACATCAGTGTAGTATCGGTATAGATGATATTGGGAAATGGCATCCCATAGGCATTATCGACGATCAGTGGTACGCCGTATTTTTTGGCGATGGCGGTGAGCCTTGCCATCTCATCATCGGTCAAGACATTGCCCGTTGGATTGGTTGGGCGAGAGCAACAGATCGCACCAATCTTGCCATTTTTTAATTCTTCTAAATTTTCTAAAGCATCAAAATCTACGCGATACTTAAAAAATCCTTCACGGTCTTCATGTGTCACCAGCTCAATATTTGGCGGTACAGCCACAAAATGCACGCCATCAATATGCACATCGGCATAGCCGACATATTCAGGTGCTAAGGGCAACAAAATTGCCTTATCCGTCCCATCATCAAACTGCCCTGCAAATAGGTTGAACAAATAAAAGAATGCATTTTGTGAGCCATTGGTCAAGGCGATATTGTCACTGGTCAGACCCCAGCCATAATGACGATTAAAAAACTCAACCAAAGTATTGATAAACTTGGTATCGCCTTGTGGATTGGAATAATTACCTACGCTATCCAGCGCAAACGCATCTGCCACCACGCTCTCAAGCGTCTGTTGATACACCGCATTGAGCTCAGGAATGCTTGCAGGGTTACCACCGCCCAGCATATTGACTGGCTTATCGCTATTGAGCGCATTACCAAGATCGTCCATCAACTGCAAGATGGCGCTGTCTTTAGTGAATTTTTGACCAAATTTTGAAAATTTCATAATTGACTCATTATTTAGAACTGATATTAGACTGCTTAGCAGATAAGTGCTCAAGCGATGCACGCACTTTGGCAACTGACTCTTCATCAAGCAGGCGATCGATATTTTTCCAGATGCTATGATAACCAAAATTACCCTGCTGCATCTCTGCCTTAGCGTCAGCGATTGACCAACCTTGATAAATCACCCGATACATCGCCACCACTATGCCTGTGCGATCTGCACCATGATAACAATGCACGAGCACCGCACCATCATCTTGAGCTTGACGAATGGTATATAGCACCTGCGCCAACTCATCAGGCTGGATTGACCACGTCAAAAGCGGCGTATTCACCAAGCGTATCGCCGTGCCGTCAAAGGCGCGCTTATCATCATCTCGATCAAAGAAACGCAGATTGACAATGGTGCGTATGCCTGTACGCTCAAGTAGTGCCAAATCCTCTACTGTCAGCTGTTCACTGCGATATAGTTTGTCATCCACACGATAAAAGTTTGCCGATGCATCAATCAGCGTCGCCCAATGCGGCGGGTGCATCATAGGTGTACTATGTGTCGTTGCACACGCAGTCAGCACACTTGCCATGGCCATCATCAGTATCAGCTTTGGCGCGGTGCGTTTGGCTTGACTGCTACGTTTATGACAAGCTGTATGTTTCACATGGAACAGTTTCACGTGAAACATCACTCAATGTATTTCACTTTGAGTGGTGGAAAGCCATTGAACTCCACCGATGAATACGAGTTGGTATAAGCACCTGTGGTGAGCCAGTATAGCTTATCGCCGATTTCAAGGTTTTGTGGCAGTTTATAGGCGGCGTGTTCGTACATGATATCAGTGCTATCACAGGTTGGGCCTGCTAGGATGACTGTGCCTTTTTCGGTGGCGGTTTCCATTTTTGGGGTATAGACAGGGTATTTGATGGCTTCGCCCAAAGTCTCAATCAAACCTTGAAATAAGCCGACATCGGTATATACCCAGCGTGTCAAATCGGTGCGTGATTTGCGACTAATCAGCACCACTTCCGAGACCAACACCCCACTATCACCCACCATCGAGCGACCTGGCTCAAGAATAATCTCAGGCATCTCATCTTCGTCATAATCTTCAGATAAGTAGCGATGAATCTCTTCGGCATAGACCTTGACAGGGTTCACTTCGCTGATGTAGTTGGTTGGGAAACCACCACCCAAATTAATCATTTTTAGCTGAATATTTTCTTCGTATTTCATCCAGTCAAACATATATTTGACCTTGGCAAGTGCATCATCCCACGCAGCGACATCTTTTTGTTGGCTACCGACATGGAACGAAATACCATAAGGGATTAGACCTAAATTTTTGGCTTGTACCAATAGATCCACCGCCATATCAGGGTGGCAACCAAACTTACGAGACAATGGCCATTCGGCGGTATCCGCACCATGTACCAAGATACGCACAAAGACTTTTGAGCCTGGGGCATTGTTAGCGATATTGATTAGATCTGCTTTAGAGTCTGTCGCATATAGCGTGATGCCTTTTTCGAAGGCATACTTAACATGATCGGCTTTTTTGATGGTGTTGCCATACGAGATACGATCAGGCGATACACCGCAGTCAAGCACACGATCAAGCTCATAGATAGATGCACAGTCGAAGTTTGAGCCCAGATCCGCCAGATATTTGACCACTTCTACCGCAGGACTGGCTTTCATCGCATAGTGAATCTTCGCCTTAGGAAATAGACTGACCATCTCTTCATACTTGGTCTTGATACGGCTCAGATCCACGACCAGTAGTGGCGTTTCTTGCCCTTCGGCAGCTTGGGTGAATTTTTGCCATTGGGCTTGGTCAAAATATTGGTCAATCTTAATCATCTTGTTTTTTTCCTATGCGATTATTTGGATGTGTGCAACACGACAAATCAGCGTAATTCACGCATTTTTTTACCCAGTTATTATAACAAGCTTTTAGCAATTCAAGCTAGGATTTTGCACATTTTGATCAAACAAAATAAGCTTGTCATAGTAACAAGCTTACTGTTATCACCATTAAATCCCTTGTCGATTTTCGGCATAAATCATCACCAAACCCCCAATGGCAATCAGTGCCAATCCTGCAAGCTTAATCGCATCAACTCTGCGTACTTCAAGACCCAACCAACCAAAATGCGCAAACATGGTGGCGAATAACATCTGTCCCAAAAACACCCAAAGCAGTGTATTCGCTGAGCCGATTTTTGGTGCAGCAATAAACATAAATAAAATGTAAAAACTGCCGAGCAGACCAAATAACCACATCCACCAACTCGCTTGCGTCGGCATCGGTGGTCTTAGCGTGCCACTCATCACAAATGCAAGTAAAGCCGATGCAACCATACCACCCAAATACAAATAAAAAGTCGCCTGTATCTGGCTAGCATGTGTACTTTGACGAAAGGCATTAACCATTGCAAGTTGCAATGGAATAATTGCGCCACCAATTAAACTGATAAGGATATACGGCAGTTTCACAATTACACACTCAATGTTATATCGTAATTACATCATAGTGCATCATCTGCTCGGCTGTCAATATCAATGACCATATCATCAGGTATTCAGCTTATCAACGAAAATCAGCGACAAAAAAAGCCTGCCAATTCGGCAAGCTCAATCAGTAGTCGATTATTATCACCATCAGTCATCACGAGTGCGTACTTCTAAGAGCTCAATCTCAAAGTGTAGCGTCGAGTTCGGTGGGATTTTGCCCACAGCTCGCTCACCATAAGCCAGATGCGCAGGGACAATCAGCTGTCTTTTGCCACCCACTTGCATCGGTGCGACAACCGCATCATCTGTGCTAAAGCCAAGCACACCCAAATCCCAGCCCTTAATCACACGCCCTGTGCCGATGACACACTCAAAGGCACGCCCACGACTGATGGATGAGTCAAATACTGTGCCATCATCAAGCTTGCCGGTATATTCGGTGACAATCAGCGCACCTTTGACAGCAGTTTTGCCTGTGCCGACGGTGATGTCAGTGACTGTAATGTCGTTTAAATCCGTCATTATTCGGTCGCTGATACATTGGCTGCCAGACTAATGGTAGCCGTCTGATTGATAGTGACAGGCTCAATGGCAGCCAGTGCGGCAGCCACCTTTTCTTCATTAAGCTTTTGTTGTGCTAGCGATGCAGTGTTCGATGCTTGTAGTGTCTCGCCTGATACTGGACGGATGCTTACCTGTGCACGGCCTTGGCTTAGTGGGGCGATTTTGGCAAATGCACCTTTTGATAAATCCAGTGCCACGCCGTATTTACTAAAGCCACCGGTATCATTGACACGGCAAACCACAGACTTGCCATTTTTGACATTGGTCACTTCAAGCAGTGTACCCATCTTATGGGTGTTACTGGCACAGGTCATGGCATTTTGGTTAAAACGCTCACCACTGGCAGTCTTACGACCATGAAATTTATCGCCATAATAAGTGGCAACATTGGCAGATGCAGCTGTTGTAGCCATCACTGCAGCAATAAGTAATAATTTTTTCATACCTTGTTCCTTGGGCAAAACCCGCTGGTTGGGTGATTTAAATAATGGCGGTTATCATAGCCAAATCCCATGGCGATTACAAGGGATTACATATTTCTTGACATTTTTATAACAATTGCTATTTAATGTTGCTGGATTGTTGCTAAATCCATGCCATATCAAATAATGATAAAATACAAGAAAAACAGCGGGTTAAAATAAAAATCGCCCAATTTTTTTGAGCGATTTTTGATTTTATAAGTAAAATGATTATTCCCACTCAATCGTTGCAGGCGGTTTACTACTGACATCATAAACCACACGAGAAACATCTTTAATTTCGTTCATAATACGCGTTGAGATTTTATCGATGAGTTCATACGGCAAATGAGCAAAACGAGCAGTCATAAAATCTACCGTTTCAACAGCACGAAGAGCAATCACCCACGCATAACGGCGACCATCTCCCACCACACCAACAGATTTTACAGGTTGGAACACGGCAAAGGCTTGAGCAGTTTTATCATACCAACCAGACGCACGGAGTTCTTGCATAAAAATATCATCAGCAAGACGCAGAATATCCGCATATTCTTTTTTCACTTCACCCAAAATACGCACCCCTAAGCCTGGGCCTGGGAATGGATGACGATAAATCATATGATGTGGAATGCCTAACGCCACGCCAAGCTTACGCACTTCATCTTTAAATAAATCACGCAATGGCTCAACCAATTCAAACGCCAAATCATCAGGTAATCCGCCCACATTATGATGTGATTTAATCACATGAGCTTTACCTTGTTTGCTGGCTGCTGACTCAATCACATCAGGGTAAATCGTGCCTTGTGCCAAGAATTTTACGCCATCAAGCTTGCGGGCTTCTTCGGCAAAGACTTCAATAAATTCACGTCCAATAATTTTGCGTTTTTGTTCTGGGTCAGTAACCCCTGCTAATGCGGTTAAGAAACGCTCTTCTGCATCAGCACGAATGACACGAATCCCCATATTGTCGCTAAACATTTGCATGACTTGGTCGCCTTCATTGAGACGTAATAAGCCATTATCCACAAAAACACAGGTTAATTGGTCGCCAATGGCACGGTGTAACAATGCCGCGACCACAGATGAATCTACACCACCTGATAAACCAAGCAATACTTTTTGGTCGCCAATTTGCTCTTGGAGTTGTTTAATGCGTAATTCAATAATATTTTCTGAATTCCACGCATTGCCACAACCACAAATAATATGTACAAAGTTTGAAATCAGTTCTGTGCCTTTTGCTGTGTGCGTCACTTCTGGGTGAAATTGTACGCCATAAAATTTGCGATTTTCATCACTAGCAGACGCATAAGGACAGCTTGGCGTGCTTGATGTTACGCTAAATCCTTCAGGTAAACGTACAACTTTATCACCATGACTCATCCATACTTGAGATTGATTTTTTTCATCGCCGACTTTGCTTAATAAAGCATCTTGATGGGTGATGTTAATCTCAGCATAGCCAAATTCATGCACATCGCCTGCTTCAACTTTTCCGCCTAATTGTTCAGACATGGTTTGGAAACCATAGCAAATGCCAAGTACAGGTACGCCTAAATTAAAGACAATTTCCGGTGCTCGTGGGCTACCTTCTTCATGTACACTTTCAGGCCCCCCTGATAAGATAATGCCTTTTGGATTAAAGGCTTTGATGTCCTCGATTGACATATCATAAGCATACATTTCAGAATATACGCCTGCTTCACGCACTCGGCGGGCAATCAGTTGGCTGTATTGTGAGCCAAAGTCTAAAATTAAAATACGGTCTTGGGTGATGTTGGTCATGAGTCTTTCCTGCGATAGTAAAAGAATGATGGCAAATTATTTAAGGATAAATCATAAATGTAAAGCAATGCCCAACATCTCGTTGGGCAACACTAGGTAAATCAAGCATCAATATCCGCATTTAGGGCGTTTTCTTCGATAAAGATACGGCGTGGCTCGACATCATCGCCCATCAGACAGCTGAACAGATGGTCGGCTTTGATGGCGTCTTCGATGGTGATTTTGAGCATACGGCGATTTTCGGGGTCCATAGTGGTTTCCCACAGTTGTTCCTTGTTCATCTCACCCAAGCCCTTATAGCGCTGAACATCGACGCCACGACGAGCCGCTTGCATCAGCTGCTCCCATAGATGGTGAAAATCTTTGATGGCGCTGTCTTTGTCGCCACGGCGTAAAAATGCCTCTTCGGTCAGCACAGTATTCCACTCACCACTTAGGCGTAGTAGGCGCGCATAGTCGGACGAACCCAAAAATCCCAAATCCAAGAGATAATGCTGTGGCAGGCGGTGCATATAAATCGTCACTCGTGGTAGCCACTGACCAGCTTCAGACTCCGTACCTGTCATCTCGGCAAGCTCAACCGATGGCTCAAGCTTTGGTGCAAGTTCACGCAATTTGGCTTGTAGTGCATCCACCCAAGCTTGCATCGCATCACGATTGCCTGTGGCTGTGGTGTCAAACTTCGGCACAAAGGTCAGCGCATCAAGTAGCTCTGATGGATATTTGCCCTGCAAGCGGTTTTTGACCACTTGGCTTTGGCTGTAGTCTTTGAGCAGTTTTTCGAGCGCCATGCCAGTGATGGCAGGGGTGTCTTTGCTCAAAAATAGCTGATGGTCATCAATGGTCGATGACAATAGATAAGAATCAAGCGCTTCGCCGTCTTTGAGATACACCTCTTGCTTGCCACGCTTGACCTTATACAGTGGTGGCTGAGCGATGTAGATATAGCCACGCTCAATCAGCTCAGGCATTTGACGGAAAAAGAATGTCAATAACAGGGTGCGAATGTGCGAGCCATCAACATCGGCGTCGGTCATGATGACGATTTTGTGATAGCGAATCTTATCAGGATTGTACTCATCAGGGCCGATACCTGTACCAAGTGCGGTAATCAGCGTACCCACATCAGCACTTGAGAGCATCTTGTCAAATCGAGCACGCTCGACATTCAAAATCTTACCCTTAAGTGGCAAAATCGCCTGCATTTTACGGTTGCGCCCTTGCTTGGCACTACCACCTGCCGAGTCACCCTCGACAATAAACAGTTCGGATAATGCAGGGTCTTTTTCTTGGCAGTCCGCCAATTTACCCGGCAAGCCTGCGATGTCCAGCGAGCTTTTACGACGAGTCATCTCACGCGCCTTGCGAGCGGCATCACGAGCACGAGCGGCATCGATAATCTTGGCAGCGATGGCTTTGGCAGCGGTTGGATTCTCAAGCAGGTATTCAGATAGGCGCTCATGCATGGTGGTCTCAACCACGGATTTGACTTCGCTTGAGACAAGCTTGTCTTTGGTCTGTGAGCTGAATTTTGGGTCAGGGACTTTGACCGAGATAATCGCTGTCAGACCTTCACGAGCATCATCACCAGTGACTTGCACTTTTTCTTTTTTGGCGATATTTTCTGAATCCATATAGGCATTTAGACAGCGAGTCAACGCCGAGCGAAAGCCTGATAAGTGCGTGCCACCGTCTTTTTGGGGAATGTTATTGGTAAAGCACAGCACTTTTTCGTTGTAGCTGTCCGACCATTGTAGCGCCACTTCCACACCGATGCCATCAGCGCCATCAGCGGTAAAATGAAAGATATCATTCAGCGTTTGTTTGCCACCATTGATATAATTGACAAACTCCGACAGACCGCCTTTGTGCTCAAATACTTCGCTCGTGCCTGTACGCTCATCGGTCAGCACGATACGCACGCCTGAATTGAGAAAAGACAGCTCACGCAGACGCTTGGCAAGGATGTCATAATCAAAGGTGGTCACACCCTTAAAAATCTCAAAACTTGGATAAAAACGCACCTGAGTGCCTGTCTGCGTCGATGGCTCAAGCTTGGCAAGTGGTGCATCTGCCACGCCATCAGTATAGCTTTGGCTGTGTGCATGACCATCACGCCAGATGTTTAGCACCAGTTTTTTGGACAAGGCATTGACCACAGACACGCCCACGCCATGCAGACCGCCTGAGACCTTATAGGAATTATCATCAAACTTACCACCTGCGTGTAGCACGGTCATGATGACTTCGGCAGCCGACACGCCTTCTTCGGGGTGGATATCAACAGGGATACCACGACCATTATCCATCACCGACACCGACTCATCATCATGCACGATGATATTGATTTCATCACAATGACCTGCCAATGCTTCGTCGATGGCATTATCCACCACCTCAAAGACCATGTGGTGTAAGCCTGTGCCATCATCAGTATCACCGATGTACATACCAGGGCGTACTCGTACCGCCTCAAGCCCACGCAGAACTCGGACATTTTTGGCGGTATATTCTGTATTTTGTGCTTCGACCTGTTGGTTTTGATCGATCGTTTCGCTCATGGCAAATCCTTCACAAGGTGCTTAGACTGGGCGGTATTTTTGCCCAAAATCATTAATAAAAAATTATCAGCCATTATAGCATTTTTTTTATTAAAAGTCACCGCAACTGCGATGGTTTCGGTAGGAATTTTTGTGCGATAACAGGTGTGGTTTGATGCACCAATCCCAGCTTGCCCACAGGCTTATTGTGCATAAATTTCTGCAAACTTACCCTGTTTCACATGAAACATTTTATAACTGGTGGCAGTTTGGGAATTCGGTAGGTCACTTGACTGCTCAAGTGTCTGTAGATGCATCAGGATTTGGCTATGGATATCAGCGTTGAGCGTGCTGATGATACTTTGGCAAGGCAAAGATAGCACGGTGTCAAGTAAGATATTGGTGGCGGCATCATCAAGCTCGGCATCAATATCATCAATCAGCACCACAGGTGGGTGAGTGATGGCGGATTTGCCTTGACTGAGCAAGGTGCAAATCAAGCTTAATTGTGATAGGCGTAAGGCGGTGATGAGTAGTTTTTTTTCGCCACGAGACAGGATGTGTGTGGCTTGTTCACGCAGCTTTTGCCCGTCATCATGGGTAGCTTTGAGTATCACGCCGACATCAGCACGATGCGCACCGATGCGGGTATAGCCAAGCTCAATGTCCTGCATCACCCGAGCGGACAGGGTTTGTGATAGTGGCTGAGTGGTATCAAATCCTGCCAAATATTGCAGGCTGATTTTGTCCGCATAATTTGGTAATAGCTTTGCTACCATCTGAGCGAACACCGCTTGCCATTCATCAAACATCGACACACGATGCTCATGCAGTGCCTGCGCATAGTGCGATAACTGCATATCCCACGCTGTCAGCTCATTGATGCGATGCTGGATATTAGGGTACTTAAGTAGGCTGTTGCGCTGTTTGAGCAGTCGCTGATACTGTAGCCACTGATGATAAAATTCAGGTTTCACGTGAAATGCAAGCCAATCGAGCAGTTGCCGACGACTGCCACTGCCTTCATCAAGTAGGCTCATGCTACTTGGGTCAATCAGCACCGTCGGCAGATGAAAGCTGAGCACACTTTGGCTTTGGGCGGTTTGTTCGTTAAATTTTAATAAAGTATCAGATTTACCCATACCATCCAGCTGTTTTTGGATAGCAAGGGTGCACTGCTCTTGAAAATTGGTGCTTGCCCAGATAGTACACGCTTGCTGGTGATGGCTGATATAGCGCTTGGGCTCATGATGGCGAAAGCTTTTGCCCCGAGACAGCAAAAACACCGCTTCTAACAGCGATGTCTTGCCACTGCCATTATCTCCATAAATCAAATTACACTTGGCAAATGATAATGAAGCTTGGCTTAAATTTCTCAGATGGTGAATGCGGATGTGGTCAATCACAACTACACACGCATTGGCATCACGACATATTGATGCAGCTCATCACCGATTTGATAAATCAGCACTGGCGAGCTTGGCTGATTCATCTCAAGGCGAATTTGCCCATCAAGCACATTGAGCACCGCTCGTAGGTAGGATTCATTGAATGATAGCTCAATCGGCTCACCGCTAAAATTCACCGCAAGCACTTCTTCGGCATCACCGTGATTTTTGTTATGCACACCTACTTGGCAGACATCTTGAGCGGCAAATCCTAGCATCACACCGGGCACTTCTTTGCTATTGAGCACCGAAATACGACGCAGTACATCCACCGCTTCTTCTTTATCAAAGCTTGCAATCTTATCATTATTGGTCGGTAGCACTCGGCGATAGTCAGGGAATTTGCCTTCAATCAGGCGAGCCGACAGGCTGACATCCAGCTGTGCTTGACTCTCTTCGTCGGTCAAGGTCAGCGCCACTTGCAAAAATTCTTCATCAAAACCCAATCCGACCAAATTGGCATCATCTGTGGTCTTGGCAAGCTCAAGCAATAAGCGTTCAAGCTCAGCTACCGCCTTACCCGGGATAATCACTTGGCTTGTGGCGTAGCTGTCAGACAATAAGCGGTGCGCAACCGCCAAGCGATGACCGTCGGTGGCAACTGCGGTGAGCTTGCTTTCGTTGATTTCAAACAGCATACCAGTGAGATAATGACGCACATCTTGGGTTGCCATCGCAAAGCGGGTATGATGAATGAGACTGGTTAAATCGCCTTGGCTGATTTTGACGACGCTAGACGGCACAGCCGTGCCGATACTTGGGAAATCCTGCGCAGGTAGGGTGCTTAGCGTATATTTACCCTTGCCACTGGTAATCAGACAGCGGTTAGTACCTTCTGGCGCATCGACCACCACCGTATCCTCGGACAGTGATTTACAGATGTTAAAAAACATCTCAGCAGGCAGTGTTGTCGCACCCGCTTGCACGCACGCACCCGCTGGAATGGCAAAACGGGTGGTGAGCTCCAGCTCCAAATCCGATGCCGTCAAGGTCAAAAACCCTTCTTCGAGCACCAATTTGATATTGCCCAAAATCACAAAACGATGGCGCTTATCCGCTGCCTTGACCACCAAATTAATCGCCTTGATGAGCAGCTCTCGGTTAATGGATAATTTCATAAAAACTCACTGTTTAAATTCGGACAAATGCCAAGTTGGCCTATTGATATTGTAACATCAGTCTGAGTGAATGATAATCTTTTTCTACATTTGCATCTGTTTCGATCAGCTCTTTGACCTTCTCACAAGCATGCATTACTGTGGTGTGATCCCGTCCGCCAAAGACTTGGCCGATCTCAGGAAAACTGTCATTGGTCAATTCACGAATCAACGCCATGGCAATCTGTCTAGGTCTTGCAATGGTGCGCACACGCTTTTTACCCATCATATCTTTGGGTGAGATTTGATAAAATTCCGCCACCAAATCACGAATATTTTCAGCATTGACAGCGCGTGCTCGTTCTTGAATTTGACTTTTGATGGCATCAGCGACCAGATTGAGCGTGACAGGTTCGTGTCGCAGCTGCGCCATCAACTCCACCTGCTTGACCGCACCTTCAAGCGCACGCACATCCGCTGGTAAATTTTGTGCCATAAAAATCGCACAATCGCGTGGTAATTCGATACCAATCGTCATGGCTTTTTTTTCAAGAATCTGCACACGCAAATCCATATCAGGCACTTCAATAGCAATAGACAAGCAGGCAGATAATCGTGACATATTACGATCGCCAAAGCTATGCATTCGCAGGGGCGGCTGATCTGACGCCATCACTACTTGGCGGGTGTTATCTTTTGAAAACTCATCAAACAAACGCATCAGCAGATCAACTGTTCTAGGTGCGCTTTTACCATCATAAGTATGCAGATCGTCAATGATCAACAAATCCGCTTTGCAAACTTTTTTGACAAATTGATCAACGCCATTATTGGTAAAACAAGGGCGTGTCACGGTATGAAAATGATCTTTAGTAAAATAACACACCGATTTACCTTGTTTGATGTAGCGGTGCGCCATAGCATGCATCAAGTGCGTCTTGCCAAGACCTGATGAACCAAAAATAAAAATTTTATTACTATGGTATTTGGCATCTTTTTTTGACAGCTCAAAGCAGGCATTATAAGCATTAAGATTGGATTTGCCTCGTACAAACGCCTCAAAGGTAAATGCAGGCTCAATCGCCAACCCTTCTTCAATCACTGATACTTGTTTGATTTTTTTGGGTGCTGTTTTTTTTGGTGTGCTTGGCGTGGTGCTAACCATCACCTCAATGCGTGTGGATGTCAGCACACCACCACCATGCTTTAGCACAACCTCATCAAGCTTATCTTGAAAGTTTTTTTTCAGATGGTTTGACCACATGCCATTGGGTGTGAACAAGACAAGCTCATGCTCACGGCTTTGTACCTTCAAAGGCTCAATCCATTGACGAAAATTATACTCTTCGATCATGTATTTTAAATCTGCCAAGCACGACTGCCACACCTGAGCAGCGTCAGGTGCGCCAGCGGTATCTTGACCATCGTGAAACTCAAACAGATTCATGATCCATCCCAATCAATCAATTTGTCAGCGATGCATGTTTTTTTAAAGCAAAAATATGCTTTTTGCCAAATAAATATACCTGGCATGCATCGCAACTTAACCATAAAACTTTGACATCTTCGCCAAAATGTTTGCAAATATTATCATATTTTGCCCAAAATACAAGTACTATTTTTTGTGGATAACTTTATGGATAACTCTGTGGATAAGTATTTTTTGAAAGTTATTCACATTCTTACCACATATTATTCACATGTTTTTCCACAATATAAGTGATTGTTTTTTCAAAATAAAATTGATTTATACACAGAAAAATATGCTCTTTAGTATTATTATTTTTATTTTATATAATATAAAAATAGAAAATCGTTAATCTGTGGATAACTTTTCAAAAAAGTCTTGATTTGCAAACTTTTCGCATTATAA
>NZ_CAMCBS010000021.1 GCF_945873075.1 uncultured Moraxella sp.
CACAGACGCCATTTATGAAAGGTGGTGATGTGGTGCGTGTGGAGATGTTTGATAAGGCAGGTAATAACATCTTTGGCACGATTGAGAATACGGTGAAAGCCATCTAAATCAGCTTTCTTGCCAAACCAATTGACCATCGCTTGGGTGATGGTCAATTTTTTTCATATAGTGCGACTTTCAACAGCTGCCAAACCATCGACTACTAACATAAAATTAGCTCATCAATGACAATGAAACCACTGATGAGCTGAGCATTGGTCAGTGTGTGCTTAGCATTGTGCTTGATGGAACGCTTTGGCTTGGATTAGCCGCTTGTGAATGACGGGTAGATCTTTTGCCACTTGTGTAAAATACGCCTTAAGTCCTGTACACAGATAATTAAGACGGTGTGTGCCATCACTGTCTGCAATGAAGCGGTTTTTTGGACATTCGCCCCAGCACAGTTTCAAAAATTGGCATTGCTTACAATCGCTGGGCAGATTCAAGTGCTTAGCATAGCCAAAACTGGCTTGCTACCGACTAAAAGCAAGATTGGCTTCATCCGTAGTGGCGATATTACCCAGACGATACTCTGGATATACGAAGTGATCACAACTATACACATCTCCATTATGCTCAATCGCCAATGCCTTGCCGCAAATCGGTGCAGTGGTGCATTTTTGAGCACCCATGCCAAAGGCTTGTGAGATGGTATTTTCAAACTGATCAATAAACACCTTGCCGTAGTCATTGGCCAGCCACTCTTGCCAAACTGTCACCAAAAACCGCCCCCAATCATCTGCCGTCACCGACCAATCCGTGACAGAGTGAGCGCTGGTATGGATACGGTGTGCCATCTCGTCAGTCGTTGCGCGCATATACTGAGTCGCTTTAGTGTCATAATCCACAGGTGCAACAGCACTCAAAAACTGAATCATGCGTGGACGCACTTCATCACGCAAAAATCGATATACCGCAAGTGGCTCTTGGGCATTATAATGATTTACCACGCACAGCGCATGAAAGGGGGTTTGGTGATGATGCAAAAGGTTGATGGCTTTTTTGACATAGTCAAAGGTTGGCTTGCCGTTTTTGGTGACTCGAAGCTTGTCATGCAGTGGCTTTGGGCCATCAATGGAGATGCCAACCAAGAAATTTTCTGCCTTTAAAAATTGACACCATTCATCATCAAGCAGCAGCCCATTGGTTTGAAGATCGTTTAAGATTCGTTGATTGGGCTTGGCGTGGCGTTTTTGCAGTTCGACAGCTTTTTTGAAAAATGCCAAACCCATCAAAGTTGGCTCACCACCTTGCCAAGTGAACACCACCTCATCAGCAGTCTGTGCGTTGATATACTGGATGATATGCTGCTCAAGCATATCCTCATTCATGCGTGGTGATTTGGGCTGATTGAGTAGATTTTCTTTATGCAAATAAAAGCAATACTCACAGTCGATATTGCACTGTGAGCCGCTTGGTTTGATCATCATATGAAACGCAAAAACATCAGATTGCTTTTGCGTTTGAGTATTTTTTGTCATTTTGAGTCAGATACCTGTGGGTTGATTGGGCCGATCTCCACCACTTTAACAGCGTCAGAATACTTGACATACTGCTGAATCATGGCTGCCAAAACTTCTGGATGATCTTTGGCTATGTTCGTCGTCTCGCCAGGATCAGCATGGACATCATACAGTTTCCATTGACCGGCATCAAGCTGATCAATCGGTAGGCCTGCTGGCAGCGTACCAGTATAGACCGCCTTAAAATTCCCTTGGCGCACCTGACGATGGCCTCGCATCTCAAGTGACTCAGCACGGATCGGCCCTTGTAGCTGCGCTGATGGTGCGATTAGACGGTCATTGAGACTCATGCCTGTTAGGGGTGTTTTGTTTGGTGCAGTTGCTTTTGAAACACCTGCCAGATCCAATAGGGTGGGTGCCAAATCTTTTAGGGTGCTATAGCGACCTTCAATACTGCCAGCTTTGGCAGTTGGCGCTTTGATGATAAGTGGCGATCGAATGCCACCATCAGTCGTAAATCCTTTGAAATGCGCAAAAGGTGACATTGATGCTTGCGCCCATGCTTGACCTGTCGAAACATAACTATTGGACTGACCCATATTTGACAAGACATTATCGCGAGAAGCACGAATCCAGCTGCCCCATTTTTGGGATGCTTCACGAGATGCGCCTGCCGCCCCATTGTCCGATAAAAAGACAATAACCGTATCATCATATTGACCGCTGTCTTTTAAGTGACTGATAACACGGCCAATATTATAATCCATATTATCCACCATTGCTGCATACAGCTGCATTCGCTTGGTCTCCACAGCTCGCTGATCATCGCTTAGGCTTTGCCAATCAGGGGTTGCAATAAGCGGATAAGCGACGGCATCTTTTGACACCAGTCCTTTGGCTTTTAAGCGATCAAATCGCCGATCGGCAAGTGCTTGCGGCCCATCGTGATAAAAATCTTGGTATTTATCAACATAGGCTTGCGGCGCTTGCAAGGGTGAATGTGGTGCAGTATAAGCCAAAAAGGCAAAAAATGGCTGATCTTTTGGCTGCTTTGACAAACTTTCCAAAAGATAATCGGTATAAAAATCAGTCGAAAACACTCCTTCGGGTAGCTGCACATCAGCACCATTATGACTGTATAAATCTCGCCCATCTGGTGAATCTTGGCGGTCTTGATAGCGATAGTTATTCGCTTCGCCATTTAGTAGTGCAAATGAGTCATCAAAACCCCAAGCATTCGGTTGGTGTTCAATAGCTTTGCCCAGATGCCACTTACCTGATAAGACAGTGTGATAGCCTGCGCTTTTGAATCTTTGGGCGATGGTGGTGGCGTTATTTGTTAAGTGTCCAACATAATTGGGTGCCGCCGCCTGCTCTGGCGTATTAAGCTCGTAGATATTACCCAAGCCAACTTCATGTGGATCAGCACCAGTCAAAAACATCGCACGAGATGGGGACGAGTACGGCGATACAAAGAAATTGGTAAAGCCGACACCTTCTTTGGCAAGCTCATCCAAATATGGTGTCTGAATCTCACCACCATAAGGGGCAATGTCTGACCAGCCTAGGTCATCAGCCATGATGACCAAAATGTTCGGTGATGCTTGTTTGGCATAAGCAGGCAGTGTAACACCACCTAAGGCAATCGCCAAAGCTAACGATAGTGGATGCTTGGCAGCTTTAAAAAGACTTGACATGGTACATTCCTTTGAATTTGAAGAAAATATCCATCACAATGATCAAATTATGCTAATATCGCATAATAATTCGCTTGTGATGACATTATTGTACCGCCGAAAATCCGATCAATTTATCATGAATTTGTATAAATAAATCAGAAAATACCGCTGTTAATTTCTGGTCAAAACAGGTTTAATAAGCACATCCATTCATACTAAATAGGTGCCAAGTAAGGCATAGGGTGTAGGAGAGTTAGCATGAAGCTAAAAACACTATCAATGATCGCAGGTGTCATGATCTTAGCAGGATGCACCGAAGACAGACTGCCAAAGCCATCACCGATCGGTGAAAATGAGCGTGTCATCTTGCGTGTGGCGCATTTTTGGCCAGCCACCGCCATGAGCCAAAAACAGGTGCTTGAGCCGTGGTGCGCCACCATCACTGAACAGTCAGGCGGACAGATGACCTGTCAGCTATATCCTGCCATGCAGCTTGGTGGCACGCCTGCACAGCTGATGGATCTTGCCCAAGATGGCATCGCCGACATCGTCTTTACACTGCCAGGCTATACACCAGGCCGCTTTCCGATCATGGAAGTGATGGAGCTACCATTTATGACCATCGATGGCGAGTACAGCAGCCGTGTGGCGTGGCAGATTTATCAAGAGTTTGCCCAAGACGAATTTTCGATGGTTAAGCCATTGGCATTTAATGTGCATGACCGTGGTCAAATTCTAAATAACCGCCGTCCCATCACCAAGATCGAAGATTTTAAAGGGCTAAAACTGCGTGCGCCGACTCGCTTGACCAACAAAATGGTCGAAGCACTGGGTGCAACTCCAGTGAGCGTCCCAATGCCAGCACTGACTGATTCGGTCTCAAAAGGCGTGGTCGATGGTGTCGTGCTGCCTTGGGAAGTGATCCCAACAATCAAGCTACAAGAAGTCGCTCGCTATGCCAGTGAAATCAATGCACCAGATCCTGTGTTGTACAGTGCGCTGTTCACCATTGCGATGAATAAATACAAATACGAAGCACTGCCACCCAAGCTCAAAAAAATCATCGACGACAATACTGGTGCCAATTTCTCCCAAAAGCTTGGGCGCACATGGGATGAGCAAATCACCACAGCACGCCAAAAAATCACCGATAACGGCAATCCGATCAACCAGATCGCATCCGATGAAGTGGCACGCATCCAAGAAGCCGCCAAGCAAGTCGAGACCGACTGGATCGCTGAGATGAATGCCAAAGGCTATGATGGTCAAGCCATCGTCAATCGTGCCAAAGAACTGATCGCCCAAGCCAAACTGGATAAAGAAAATCAAACCACGAATGGCGCAGCACAAACCCAAACGACAAGCAATTGAGCCTTAGCCGCAGTTAAGCTGGTCGGATAATACTACAATCATCAGGATGAGAGATAATTATGGCTGAATTTTTTGAAACCCAAGTACAAGACGACACACCCAAAGATGCCATCGGACGATTTTTGATGGGTTGGTCAAAGCTATCCGCTTTTGGTGGCGTCATCGTATTGGTGCTGATTTGCTTAGTCGCTACCGCAAGTGTCATCGGTCGTGCTTTATTTTCGACACCGATTAAAGGCGATGTGGAGCTGGTACAGCTTGGCTGTTCTTGGGCGATTGCGGCATTCTTGCCTTATGGTCAAATGAAAAAAGCGCATGTCATCGTGGACTTTTTTACCCTAAAAGCACCAAAAAGTTTGCGCCGTGTGTTTGATATTTTTGCAGCTTTGCTATTGGCGCTATTTGCTGTGATGCTCATGTGGCGCAGTTATTTTGGCGCAATCGATGCCATCAAGCACGGCACCACGACGATGATCCTAGGCATGCCTGAATGGATCGCCCATATGACCATCGCCCCAGGATTTTTCTTATTGGCTTTGACGGCGTTATACACCGCTTGGCAATTTATCAGCAACTATGATGGCTACGCCAAATAATAACTAAGGATGGAATATTATGGATCCAATGATTATCGGACTTGGGATGGGTGCTTTTACCATCTTGTTATTGGTTTTTCGTATTCATATCGGCATCGCCATGCTGATGGCTGGCGTGACTGGCTATGTGATGATTGCAGGGTGGTATCCACTATTAAGCTACCTAAAAGGAATGCCATTTGCTCGTTTTTCGGTGTATGATTTATCAGTCGTGCCACTATTCTTATTGATGGGCAATATCGCATCTCGTGGCGGCTTATCCAAGCGCCTGTTCCAGTCTGCCAATGCGTTTTTGGGGCATTATCGTGGTGGTGCTGCCATCAGTGCAGTCGGTGCTTGTGCTGGCTTTGGGGCGATTTGTGGCTCATCGCTAGCGACAGCAGCGACCATGGGTCAAGTGGCACTGCCTGAGCTTAAGCGCGCCAATTACTCAGATGCGCTATCTACAGGTGCACTGGCAGCAGGGGGTACGCTTGGAATTTTGATCCCACCATCGGTGGTACTTGTCATCTATGCCGTTTTGACCGAACAAAATGTCTCAGCAATGTTTATGGCATCACTGATCCCTGGTATCATCGCCATGCTTGGCTACATGCTCGCCATCGCCATCTATGTACGACTCGTGCCAAACAGTGGACCTGCGATGCCACGCATGAGCTGGGGTGAGCGCATTACGCTACTTAAGGGCGTCTGGCCTGTGATTGCGGTGTTTGTGCTGGTCATCGGTGGTATCTATGGCGGTCTATTCACCCCAACTGAAGCTGCTGCCATCGGTACGGTCGCTGTCGGTATCTTAGCCTTTATTACCAAAGAAATGAATCTGTCAGGTCTGATGAATGCACTGTATGACACAGCAGCATCGACGGCGATGATCTTTTTGATCCTATTGGGTGCTGATGTCTTGAACGCATTTTTTGCACTATCACAGATGCCAATTAGCCTAGCTGAATGGGTCATCAACAGCGGCTTAACACCTTTGACCGTGCTATTTGCGATGATCATCATCTATATCGTGCTTGGCTGTGTGATGGATAGCTTGTCGATGATTCTATTGACTATCCCTGTGTTTTTTCCTATCATCATGGGCATGGATTTTTGGGGATTGGACCCAACGGATAAGGCGATTTGGTTTGGTGTACTGGCCTTGATGGTTGTCGAAATCGGACTGATCACACCGCCTGTGGGTATGAATATTTTCATCATCAACAGCATGGCAAAAAATGTCTCAATGAAAGAAACCTATAAAGGCGTGTTGCCATTCTTATGCTCGGATTTGATCCGTATCGTGGCACTGGTGTTTATGCCATCGATGGCGCTGTGGTTGGTTCATGTGTTGAATTAACAGTAGAACAGATGGTTTTGAGCTGATTCTGATAAATTGGACTTCAAAACCATCGTGATTTATGTAATACTGTTGCAAAAATATCACCCACTTAAGATAATTGATGACAAAACGGATAGAATTAGCATATTTGGAGATATCCATCCATACAGCTTTTATGTTTATGGCTTAATTTCAATTTCAACTCAACCTAAGGAATGATTATGAGTAAAGTATATTCAGATGCCAAATCCGCACTCGCCGATATCGTGGCAGACCACCAAACCATCGCCGTCGGTGGCTTTGGGCTATGCGGCATCCCCGAAAGCTTGATTGCCGCCTTGCGTGATAGCGGTGTGGCGGGGCTAACTTGTATCAGTAACAACGCAGGCGTGGACGATTTTGGGCTTGGACTGCTTTTGCAAACTCGCCAAATCAAAAAAATGATTGCGTCTTATGTTGGCGAAAACAAGGAATTTGAACGCCAATTTTTATCAGGGGAGCTGGAAGTGGAGCTGACCCCACAAGGCACGTTGGCGGAGAAACTTCGGGCAGGCGGGGCAGGGATTCCGGCATTTTTTACCAAAACGGGCGTGGGTACATCGGTCGCCGAAGGCAAAGAAGTGCGTGAATTTGATGGCGAAGAGTATGTGATGGAGCGCTCGCTGACCGCTGATGTGGCACTGGTCAAGGCATATAAGGCGGATAAAGTAGGTAATCTTGTGTTCCGTAAAACCGCTCGCAACTTCAACCCCGATGTCGCCACCGCAGGTAAAATCACTGTGGTCGAAGTCGAAGAACTTGTCGAAGTCGGCGAGATTGACCCTGACAGCATCCATCTGCCGGGCATTTATGTGCATCGCATCGTGGTGAACGCCAATCCCGAAAAACGCATTGAACAGCGCACTGTTTCAAAAGTATAATTAACATCATAAATAATTTTAAAGAATAAGGAGAAAACGATGGCTTGGACTCGTGAACAGATGGCGCAGCGTGCCGCCACCGAATTGCAAGACGGCTTTTATGTCAATTTGGGCATCGGACTGCCGACACTGGTCGCCAACTACATCCCCGATGGTGTCAATGTCATGCTACAGTCCGAAAATGGACTGCTTGGCATTGGGGCATTTCCCACCGAAGATGAAATCGATGCTGATTTGATTAACGCAGGTAAACAAACCGTCACCGCACAAGCTGGTGCAAGCTTCTTTGGTAGCAGTCAGTCATTTGCCATGATTCGTGGTGGTAAGGTAAATTTGGCAATCTTGGGTGCGATGGAAGTCAGCGAGCAGGGCGATCTTGCCAACTGGATGATCCCTGGTAAGATGGTCAAGGGCATGGGCGGGGCGATGGACTTGGTCGCAGGCGTGCAACGGGTGATTGTGCTGATGGAGCACACCGCCAAAGATGGCTCATTTAAAATCAAGCCAAGCTGTGATCTACCTTTGACCGGCAAAAAAGTCGTACATCGCATCATCACTGACCTTGGGGTGCTTGATGTCACCGATGGCGGGCTGACACTGGTTGAGCTTGCCGATGGCGTGACTTTTGATGAATTACAAAGCAAAACAGGCGTACAAATTTTACAATAAATTAGGAAACTAAAGATAAGGAGATATCATGACAGATGCAGTCGTCATCGTCGCCGCCAAGCGAACGGCGGTGGGTTCATTTTTGGGTTCATTATCAAGCGTGCCTGCGCCAAAGCTTGGCTCAGCTGTGATCAGTGATTTACTCGCCGAGACGGGCGTCAGTCCTGATGCAGTGAGCGAAGTCATCATGGGCAATGTGCTAACCACAGGCGTGGGGCAAAATCCTGCCCGTCAAGCCTCCATCTTTGCAGGCTTGCCCGTACAGACACCTGCCACGACGGTCAATGTCGTCTGTGGCTCGGGTCTAAAAGCCGTGCAAATGGGCGTGCAAGCCATCTTGTGCGGTGATAGCGACATCGTCATCGCAGGTGGTCAAGAGTCGATGAGCCAAAGCCCGCATTTCATCCATCTGCGTGACGGCATCAAAATGGGTAATGGCAATCTGACCGACAGCATGGTCGCTGATGGCTTGACTGATGTCTATCACGGCTATCACATGGGCATCACCGCTGAAAATATCGCCGAGCGGCTAGGTATCGACCGCACCGCCCAAGATGAATTTGCACTCGCATCCCAACAAAAAGCTGCCCAAGCTGCCGCCAATGGTAAATTTATCAATGAAATCAGTGCAGTATCTGTACCACAAAGAACAGGCAAGCCCATCATCGTCGATCGTGATGAATACATCAAACCAAACACAAGCCTAGATGGACTTACCAAATTGCGTCCAGCATTCAAAAAAGACGGCACGGTCACCGCAGGCAATGCATCAGGGATTAATGATGGCGCAGCCGCTGTGATGCTGATGAAACAAAGCCGAGCTGAAGCACTTGGACTGCCCATCTTGGCAAAAATCGTCTCATACTCAGCCACAGGTGTCGAGCCTGAAGTGATGGGACTTGGCCCAGTATCGGCGGTCAAATCGGTACTGGATAAGGCAGGGTGGCAGGTGGATGATGTGGATCTGTATGAAGCCAATGAAGCCTTTGCCGCTCAAGCACTCGGCGTCGCCAAAGAGCTGAATCTGCCTAGCGAGCGAGTGAATGTCAATGGTGGAGCGATTGCCATCGGCCATCCGATTGGCGCATCAGGCTGTCGCATCCTAGTGACGCTCGTGCATGAGCTGATCCAGAGTAGCAAATCCAAAGGCGTCGCTACTTTGTGCGTCGGTGGCGGTATGGGTCTGGCGATGGCGATTGAGCGAGTTTGATTGCCAGTAAAATACATAACACACAAAAGCATCTTGGCATCTTAGCATCTTGAATCGATTTTCAAGATGCTTTTGTTATTGTTGATGATTTAGAAATGCACTGCAAAAGAAATATCAAAACATTCAAAGTGCTATTGACAAACCACACAAGGAAGTTTATAAACATTGCATCACATCATTGGAATAGACTATGCCTATCTATACAAAAGACAAACTAAACCAAGATATCTTAAATAAAGTGGTTGAATACACTATAAGTTCTGTTTCTGATATAAAGAAAAAAGAGATAGAATATATTAATAAAATTGAATATGTCTATGACTATCATATTAATAAACTAAATTTTGATTTTAAACAATCTATTAGTGCATTAAAGGATTACTATCCTAAAACTTATGATTATTTAATTTTAAATGATTTGTATTATCAGCTAATTATGTATTGGTATCAATTAATTGACAATAGATTATTCTTATCATCGTTCTTTGAACTAAACCAAAGAATTTACTTTTTAACTAACCCAAGTGAGGATTATTACGACTGGCTACCAGACTATTTAAAAGATGGCTGGCTCAAGGCATTTGGTGGAATTGTGCTGTCTTATTCGGAAAATGATATAAATGGTACTATGCTAATAGGAGACCCATATAGTCGTTGGAAGTCATTTGACCTATACTTACCCAACTCACGCAAAAAAGCCAAACAAGCGATTGAAAGTTTGATTAAAAAAATTCCTTATACCTTTATTGATATTGAAATTGAAGATATTGAAAAACAAGAAAAATACAGAACAAAGGGCTTTCCCAATCTAAGGGTGATGATAGATTGCCGTAAGCCAAATGAAGATCCGCAAGAGTATGATTTGATACTCATGTGTTACCATTATGATCATCGAGTTTTTTGGGTAAAAGATGGTGATTTTATTGATGGTCTTTATGAGATTACCCATCCTCAAGCCATGTTAGATGAATATTTTTTGCATGTGTTTACTCAAAAAGATCAAGAGTATACTCGGTTTGATTTTAGTCCTTGGGCTAGTAAACTCTAACCAGTTTTGTCGGATGGATTGGGGTGTGGTTAAACAAACTTGCGCCCAAATATAACATCAAATCAATTCATCAAAACAAAGAGTGCATAGATAAATCAAGAAATCATGGTTCAAATTATTTTCTATATATTTCAATCACTTATAAAATAGAATATGAAGTAATGGTGCATTTCATATCATTTAACATAATATACATTATGCGAAGTATAAGCAATCGGACTTGGAGTAAAAGCCCCAAGCAAATTTGGCATAAATTTGTCAGCCGTTGGCAACTTATCACCATAATCACAGCTCAATCCAATCACTGTTGATGGTCATACAGCCCAACTTGTTCCAAGCTCTCATTGAATTTGTGCACTTTGTACAATTATCGTGAAATTCTCGCACGCTGATGGCAAATTTGTTTTATAATAACCAACAGACACTCAAATTCAGCGGAGTTTTTATGCGCCCACAATCAACACCATTCAAATCCGTCATGGCATTGGCATTGCTACCTTTGGCAAGCGTCAGTCCAGACAGCCAATTACCCATCAACAAAGACGCCCGCTTAACACTTGGTGTCAGCGCCACCTACAACGCCACTGCCTATAAAGCGGACAATAACATCAGCTATTTTCCTGTCGGCTCATTTGATAATAATCGCTTGTACATCGAAGGTGCTGAAGCTGGCTTTTATCCATACAAAGATTCAAACGACCAAGTCCGTATCGGCCTAAGCTACGACGGTCGTGAGTTTCGCCCAGATGATGCCGATGACGCCGCGATGAAAAATCTTGATAAGCGTGATTGGTCGGTGCTTGCACACGCCAGCTATATGCATATCACACCGTATGGCGGTTTCAAAATCAAAGCCACCACCGATGTGCTAAGCCGTCATGATGGCCAAACCGTCAGCTTATCACACCTGTCCAAATTCAATAAAGATAAACTGACCATTTATCCAGAAATTGGTGCCGTATGGCAAAGCAAAGATTACAACCAGTACTAC
Organism: uncultured Moraxella sp.; assembly: GCF_945873075.1. GTDB lineage: Bacteria > Pseudomonadota > Gammaproteobacteria > Pseudomonadales > Moraxellaceae > Moraxella. The sequence continues at coordinate 11,311 of NZ_CAMCBS010000021.1, forward strand.
TACGGCGTGTCAGCTGACGAAAGTGCTCGTACAGGCATCGTACAGTATGATGCCAAATCAGGCGTGATGCCATTTGTTGCTGCGACTGCTACTTATAAGATTAACGATCATTTTAGCGTTTTTGGCAATCAGCGAGTCGAATGGCTATCATCCACCCAAAAAGACAGCCCATTGACCGATGGTTCAGTGGATTCCAAGACTCGATTCGGTGTGAATTATACCTTTTGATTGGTTAATTTAATTAAAAAAATAAAAGGGCGTTTACAGTTGATCGCCCTTTTATTTTGTTCAACATAAGCCAACTCGCCCTATTATCACCCTGCTGTTTTATGGTTCGGCTTGGATAATTTGGCTACATCGGATTAAATTTACTAATCAATCGACAGCAGCTCAAGCGTTTGCACAGTTTGCACCGTCGGCTTGTCAGCCATCATCTTTGCCCAGCGGATAATGTGGGTATATTCATGCACCGCAAGGAACTTAGCGGCATCATATTGCTCGCTTACATACAACTCACCCAAGCACAATCTGCCGTACCACGGATAAATTGCCATATCAGCAATGCTATACTCATCGCCCAAAATGTAATTGCAATTTTCTAGGTGTTTATTTAGCAAATCTAACTGACGCTTAGTTTCCATCGCATAGCGATCAATCGGATATTCCATCGCATAAGGCGCATACGCATAAAAATGCCCAAAGCCACCGCCAACAAACGGTGCAGAACTCATCTGCCACATCAGCCATGAGTACAGCTCGGCCTTTTTGGTCAAATCGCTTGGCATAAAGGCTTGATACTTTTCTGCCAAATACAGCAAAATCGCCCCACTTTCAAATACAGGCACAGGCGGCGTCTGTGTACAGTCAAGCAAGGCAGGAATCTTGGAATTTGGGTTGATTTTGACAAAATCTGAGCCAAATTGATCACCGTTCATGATGTTAATTTTGTACGCATCATAGCCTGTGATTTTGCCAAGAGATTTTAATTCTTCTAATAAAATATTCACCTTAATGCCGTTGGGCGTGTTGAGCGAATACAGCTGATATGGCGCATCGCCAATTGGTAGCTTTTGTTCGTGCGTCGCCCCTGCGGTTGGACGGTTCGTCCCGCCAAATTTACCGCCCGCTTTGGCTTTGACGCTTTCATAATCCCAAACGACTGGTGGTGTGTAAGCTGTCATGATTTATCCTTATTTCATTTGATTGCCACTCTTATCCTACAGCATACCCATCATTTGCGCAACTCTTTATGCGATATCATAAGCTATCATTAAAACCTTGATGAAAAAATTGCAAATCTGCCACAACCACCCAAGTCAAATATCATGCACAAACCAATAGCACATAAAAATACCACCGATTCACAAAGTTATCAGTGGTATTAAGATTGCAATTATCGTTGATGACCGATGGTCTATCAGCCAATCATTCTTTAATTTCAAACACTTGCTTAAGATACGCCAAATAAGTATCGTCTTCAATCATCGTCTTGCCCGGGCTGTCGGATAGCTTGGCGACCGGCTGACCATTACACGCCACCAGTTTTAGCACGATATTAAGCTGTGTTGCCCCCATATCATTGGTGAGATTGGTGCCGATACCGAAGCCTGTCTTAATTCGTCCTTTAAAATATTGATGCAAATCCCACGCCTTTTGTAGCGTCAAGCCATCGCTGAATGTCAGACTCTTGGTTTTTGGGTCGATTTTTAGCTTGTGATAATGATTGATTGCCTTATCACCCCATTCATACGGGTCGCCACTGTCATGACGCAGTCCGTCAAACAGCTTGGCAAAATACAAATCAAAATCACGCAAAAACGCATCCATCCCCACCACATCAGTCAGGGCAATACCCAAATCGCCACGATACTCACGCACCCAGCACTCAAGCGCCGCCTTTTGGCTATCTCTTAGGCGTACATCAAGTGCCTGAAACGCCTGCATAAACTCATGCGCCATCGTGCCAATCGGCGTGATGCCAAGTTTTTTGGCAAGATAGACATTGGAAGTACCACGCACAATCTCAGGGCACGCTTTAGATAATGTCTCAACCACATGATACTGCCAAGCCTTACTAAATCGGCGGCGTGTGCCAAAATCCGCCACAATAAACGGCGTCTCATCATAAGAGCCGTCCGCCAGTTGCTTGGCTTGGTACTCATGCAGTGCCTTGACCTTATCATTCAAGCGGTGCTGACCTTCGGCAAGCAGTGCATCTGTCGGCAGGCGTGAATAATACAGCTCACTGACGATACACAGCACAAAGATTTCAAAGAACATCGCCTGAATCATCGGACCTTCGATGTCAATGTTTAGATGATTATCATCATCGACCCAGACGGTGATAAAGCGACGCTTAAGTGCAAATAATTCTAAATAATCGACAAAATCAGACTTGATAAATCTAAGACTACGCAGATAATCAAGCTCATCTTGGCTAAAGCGGAGCTGACACAGATAATCGAGCTGTGTTTCAAGGTCTTGTTTGATTTCGCTCAGCGGATAGACAGTTTCGTCATTGTTGCGACAGCGAAAGCGATACACGCCATGCGTCTGGGGGAATTGATGTAGCATCGCTTGCAGCATGGTGAATTTATATAAATCATTATCCAGTAGCGATGTGATAATCGGGGCAGTTGCTGTGGTCATAACCCTAAGCCATCCCTTTTTTATGATAAGAATAAAAGTATCATGATACTATAATTTTGCCAATTTTGCAGGGTTTTATAAATAAATCTTGCACATTTGTTTGAAAAATAGTGTCATCTGACCGTGTTTGCGGACAATTTTGGACACCATTTGGCGTAGTATTTGGCGTAGTATTTGGCATGGCATGGAGCAAAGTATTTGTGCAGTATTTGGCAAAGTATATTGCATATTTAAGCCGTTGCCCTTATTATGGTGGCAATTTGAAATCTGTCAATCATATGAGTACACCATGAGTACCATCACCCCTTCTCAATATCAAGCATTAAGCGCACTTGGCGATGATACATTTGTCATTCGCCTGTTTGATGATGCCGAATACAACACCACCCATGATGCCATGCTGACACGCACCCTAGAGCGTATCGAAGACAAAAAAGCCAACATCACCCACCCTGATGAGCTGTGGATTGTCGAGCATCAAGATGTCTATACGCTAGGTCAAGCAGGCAAGCCTGAACACATCTTGTATCACACGGATACCCCGATTATCAAGACCGACCGTGGCGGTCAGGTGACTTGGCATGGGCGTGGACAGTTGGTGGTGTATTGGCTGTTTGATTTACGGACGCTTGATATGGGCGTGCGTGATTTGGTCAGTCATGCCGAGCAAGCCATCGAAGATGTGGTGAGCGACTATCTGCCCGACTCACTCATCGCCAAAGCTCGCCGTGATGCGCCGGGCGTGTATATCTACAATCATGATGGCGATATGCTTGGCAAAATCGCTAGTCTTGGCTTTAAGATTAAACATGGCTTTAGCTATCATGGCGTGGCGATTAATCTGGTGAATGATTTGTCCGCGTTTAATGCCATCAATCCGTGTGGCTATGCAGGTATGCCAATGGCAAAATTGGCAAGCTATGGACTGTTTGACGACAGCCAAGTCAGCGAATTTATTGCAAAATTTATCAAAAATATTCGTGCTCGCCATCAAGGATTGGTTGCACTTCGGGCGATAGACGAGTAAAATAGCCAAAATTTCTTTTTTATTTGGAGTATAGTATGGCAGATTTTAACCAAATCTTGGACGCAGGCGATGTTGATGGCGGTATCATCAATGTAGTTGTTGAGATTCCAACCGGTTCAAACCACAAAATCGAATGGAACCGCAAATTGGCTTGCTTTGAGCTTGACCGTGTTGAGCCAGTTGCATTTGCCAAGCCTTGCAACTATGGCTTTATCCCACAGACACTAGACGAAGATGGCGACGAGCTAGATGCACTGATCATCACCGAGCAGCCATTGACCACAGGTATCTTTTTGCAAGCCAAAGTCATTGGCGTGATGAAGTTTGTTGATGATGGCGAAGTTGATGACAAAATCATCGTCGTACCAGCTGACGACCGCAACAACGGCAATGCTTATAACAGCCTAGAAGATCTACCTGCTCAGCTGATCAAACAGCTTGAGTTCCATTTTAATCACTATAAAGATCTGAAAAAAGCAGGCACAACCAAAGTTGAAGGTTTCTTTGGTGTGGATGTCGCAAAAGAAGTCATTAAAGAGAGTCAAAAACGCTGGAAAGAGCTGTAATCCATCACTGATGGCTTAGAGCCAACCCAAAGCCCAAGTCAAAGACCCTTCGGTGTGTTTGGCTTGGGTTTTTAATTTGCTTGATTTTTAACCGACTTAATTTGCCAATGCCCTGATGGTTGGCAAAAACCAAACCATTCACAAAATTTAGCAAAAAATGCTAATGCCAAAACCCAAAAAGCTTGTTATGATAAGCCAATTTTCATCTCAATAGGTCTTATCAGTGCATTCAAAACCACACATCATCACCTTGATTGGCTCAGGGCTATTGGCTCTATTATTGTCAGCCTGCCAAAGTCTGCCAAGCACGCCACATCTGCCAAACAGTGAAGCGCTGACTCTACAGTCCCAGCTGCGACTACAAGATACACGCCACTATAGTGCCACCAAGCTTGGCGATAGCATCGCAGCCCAAACCGAAAACCACCCGAATTTATCAGGCTATTATCCAATCGCCACAGGCGCCAATGCCTTTGCTGCTCGTAGTATTTTGAGTGATTTGGCAAGTCAGACCATCGATATCCAATACTATATTTGGCACAATGATGAAGCAGGTCAGCTGATGCTCAAAGATCTATGGGAAGCTGCCGAACGGGGTGTCAAGGTGCGCCTACTACTCGATGATATGAACAGCTCTGAGTCGCTTGATCAGATCCTGCTACGCTTTGCCGAGCACCCCAATGTCGCAGTACGCCTAATGAATCCAATGGCAAATCGCAAAATCCGCACCGTCAATTATCTGTCCAATCCTATGCGTATCAATGCTCGTATGCACAACAAAAGCATGACCTTTGATAATCGCATCAGCATCATCGGCGGACGCAATATCGGTAATGAATATCTGAATAATAATACGGTGAATAATTTTGCCGATCTTGATGTCATGCTGCTTGGCTCGGTAGTCAAAGATGTCACAAACAGCTTTGAAGAGTATTGGGCATCACCACTGGCTTATGATATCGAAACACTGGTAAAAAAATCCTACCAGCCGACAACAGAATTACTAAGCCCTGCCGTATGGGATGATCTTAATCACAGCCAGAGTGCAAGCAGTAGTGAACGTGCCGTGCGTCGCTATCGCCAAGCCGTACAGTCATCGACCATCGCCGATGATCTGATCCAAAAACGACTGCCCTTTCGCTGGACGAAAGTACGCCTATTCGTTGATCCCGTTGAGAAACTGACTCGTGCCAAAGCCACCGCCGATCAGCATCTGGTGGCACAGCTGCAGCGAGTCATCGGGCGACCTAAGGCAAATTTTTCAGTGATTTCATCTTATTTTGTGCCAACCAAAGATGGCACAGACACACTCATTAAGCTTGCTAATGATGGCGTCAAAATCAGCATCTTGACCAATTCGTTCGACGCCACCGATGTCGGCGTCGTCCATTCCGGCTATGCCCATTGGCGCAAACCACTGCTGATGGCAGGCGTGAATCTATTTGAAGTCAAATCCACCGCCACCAATGATGCTGATAATGACAATAAATTTTGGCGTACCAAACAGCTGACCACCACAAGCCTGCATGCCAAAGCCTTTGCAGTCGATGATCGCTTTGTATTCATTGGCTCATATAACATCGACCCTAGATCCGCCAATATCAACACTGAGCTTGGCGTACTCATCTATGATCAAGCGCTGGCGACACAGCTACATCAAGCACTCCAAAATAGCCCATCACTGATTCAGCAAGCCTATAAACTTGAGCTTGATGATCGTGGCTTGATACGATGGCATACGATCAATGACGGCACACCGACCATTTATCGCAATGAACCCAATACCAATCTTAAGGATCGTGCTGGCATCGTGATGCTTGGCTTGTTACCGATTGATGGCTTATTGTGAAGTTTTTTAGGCTTTTCATGGTAAAATGGTGAATTTTACGGTAAACTAGGCGGCACATTGTTCGTTGCTTTGTAGGCTTTGCATCATGATCTTTGAGCCCATCCTGACTCGGCAGCAATACTTCACCTGCCTAGTGATTAGTCTTAGCGTATTATTGGTTTTTATTGATGTCGCTCAATTTTGGTATCTGTCTGAAATTTTGTTGCCATTATTTTTTGGTTACGCTAGCAATGAATCAACCCCGTGGCTCGCCCTTTTTGCCAAATATGTTGCAGGGCCGATTGCGATGCCGCTTGGTGCACTGCTATTTGGAACGATTGGTGATCGTCATGGGCGAAAAGTCACATTACGCATCAGCTGTCTTGGGGTAGCGATTCTAACTCTACTCATTGGTACACTTCCCACAAGATCGGTACTTAGTGATGCAGCACCTATCGTCTTGACATCCTTAAGATTTTTTCAAGGGTTGTTCGCTGGTGTAATGCTACCTACCTGCCTAGTATTTATTACCGAGCATTTTCCCACCAAGCGGCTAGGCATCGGTAGTGGCATCATCTTATCTTCTGCCATTAGCGGTTTGCTGATCGTCAGCATTTATCTTAATACTCTAATTAATACACTGACCATTGCTGAAATCATGAGCTACGGTTGGCGGATTCTATACTGCATCAGCGGTACTGTGACTTTGATGCTATTTTTTGCTATTGACCGATTAAAAGAAACTCCTGTATTTCAAAGACATCATCAGCCAACAACTCCACCCACATTTGATGACGCCGCCATCAATGCCATCAGTCTCAACGATAGCATCAGTGACAACCTAAATATCGAGACAAAAAATAGGGTTGATAGCCAAACTGCACCAATCTGCCAAAAACTTGGTCGTCAGCTGCGCATCTTTGGTTTTAGCTTTTTGCCAAATACCATGCCGTCGCTCATCTTATCTGTGATTATCGCAAGCTTAATCATTTTTATCCCCATTTTGCTTTTACCACTCATTGAGATCGGCTTTTTTGTTTCGCCTGTTGTTTCTCGTTTTGGCGGCATGATTGGCATGCTATTTATGATGATTGGCTGTGTATTTTTTGGCGTGATGGCAGATTTGCACAATGTCGGCCGTGTACTGATGATTGGCAGTACTTTTTTGATAGTTAATGCAGTGTTTTTTGTTTATCATTTGCAGTCTGGCGGCGGTTTTATTTTGGTATTTTTTGCATTGCTCGGCTTTTTTTCAGGCTTGATTGGGGCGATTCCTTCAGTCATTGTGCGACTATTTCCCACTAAGATTCGCCTAAAAGGTGTGACACTCAGTTATGCTCTAAGCTATGCTTCACTTGCCATTACTTTGCCGATTGCGATTCGCTATTTATCATTGTATATTGCTTTCGTACCCGTTTTATATGTGATGTTCATTGGGCTTGTAACTTTATTTGTTAGTTTTTATGTATATTATCTACCGCGCACCCAAGCTGACATCAACCGCTAACACAACAAAATCCCCAAAAGCACACACTTTTGGGGATTTGGCTTATCATTCATATTTTTAAAACTTCACAGTCTCGACACCTGCGTCACTGGCTTTTAGCATCACGCTTGCCGATTGTGCAGCAAAAATACCATTACACACCACACCGACAATGTTGTTAATCTCTTGCTCAAGCTTGGCAGGATTGGATACATCCAGCTCATAAGTATCCAAAATCAGATTGCCATAATCAGTCACAAAGCCTTCACGATACACAGGCTCACCGCCCATCTTGACCAGCTCACGAGCCACATACGAGCGAGCTTGTGGTAGCACTTCGATAGCAACGGGGAATTTGCTCAATTGTGAGACGATTTTTGAGTCATCGACCATACAGACGAACTGACTCGATGCAGCTGCGACGATTTTTTCGCGAGTCAGCGCACCACCGCCACCTTTGATCATATTGCCTGCACCATCAATCTCATCTGCGCCATCAATGTACAAATCAAGCTGACCCACGCTATTAAGATCATAAATCTCAATACCTAATGCCTTAAGCTTATCTTCAGTCACTTGCGAGCTTGCGACAGCGCCTTTGAGCTGTACTTGTGGCAGTAACTCAATCAAGCAGTTCACCGTACTGCCTGTGCCCACGCCAAGCACCATACCATCTTCGATATACGCCAATGCTGCTTTGGCAGCGGCTTGTTTTTGAGCAAGTTTTGGGTCAATGGTTGTCATTACAAAGATACCTTATCAAGATAAACGCTAGTATTGTACGCTAAAGTTACAATCTTTTAAAGTATAGTTACAAAAATTCACAGTCAAATTTTGGACAAAAAAAATGACTTCATCAGCACATCTCCGGCACACTTTGTATCTACTACCGTTGCTACCTTCCGGTCCTGGCGGGGTTCATAGTACACAGTTGCGAAGCTACCGATGAAGCCAAGTCAGTATTATACTAGAAAATCACTGATTTGCAAGTTTTTTGTGGCGTTTTTGGCTGATTTTATGGTTGGTCAGGGACAAAACTTGCCACGCAGTGCGCCAAGCCATCGGCGATGACAGGCGTAGTCAGCACTCGATATTCAGCCAATTCAAATGACGCAGGCGATAAGCCATCAAGCTTTGTCACCAAATACGCCACGATTGGCATATGGCAGACGATGGCGATGCATTTATCATCAGTCTGCTCGCCAAATTTATCTTGGATAATACGGTCAATGTCGTCAAGTCCGATGGTAGGGTCATCATCAGGCGTGATACTGCTAAGTGTCACAAAAGCAGGCGATTGACCGGCGTCGGTGGCTGTCTTTGCCAGTATCTTGGCGGTTTGGTCGGCACGGTTATACGGACTTGCGATAATCAAATCAAGCTGATGCTCTGCAACCATTGCATCCGCAGACTGCCCTGCTTGCATCCGCCCAAAGTCCGTCAAATCTCGCCCTGCATCATCATCACAATATGGTGCAGCTTGCCCATGTCGCACAAAGATTAATTTCATAAATTATCCTTTATGATATATTAATAGTAGTTAATCAGTATCCGTGGTTTTTGGCTTGGCATCAGCACTACTTTTTAGCACTTCGCTAAACTCCTGGCTAAGTCGCACATTGCTCTCGTCATGCGGCAGCACAAATTCAACATCGCTTCTAAAGCCTGTTTCCATCAGATTGAGCGCTACGCCAAGTGCCGATTTATCTTCGTATAGCACAGCGTGCAGTGCGTGCGTGATTGGCATATAGACGCCAAGCTCTTTTGAGCGGGTATGCACTTGCGCGATGGTATTGACCCCTTCGGCGGTTTGCCCAAGTTTTTTGACCGCTTGCTCAAGGCTGATACCCTGCCCTAGCATATAGCCCACTCGATAATTGCGGCTCAAGGTCGAACTACAAGTGGCGTACAAATCCCCCACGCCTGATAGACCTAAGAATGTCAATGGGTCAGCACCCACCGCCACCCCAAAACGGCTCATCTCAGCGAGCGCACGAGTCAGTAGCATGGCTTTGGTATTCTCACCCACTTCATAGGCGGCCGCCATACCCATCGCAATGGCATAGATGTTTTTGAGCGCACCGCCCAGCTCCACACCCTTGACATCGACACTGGCAAATACACGGAAAAATGCACTGTGCAATGCCGTCTGTACCGCCTTACGAAGTGGCTCAGACTCAGATGCAATCACCGTTGCCGATGGCATATTATCCATGATTTCGACTGCTAGATTTGGGCCACTCATCACCCCAAAATTCACTTCGGGCAGTACATCGGTGATAATATCGCTCATCAAGGCATAGGTGTCTTTTTCCATACCTTTGGTCAAAGAGACCACCGCTTGATGCGTGATGAATGGGCGAATCTGCGTCAAAATCTCACGAAACGCCGAGCTTGGCACTGCCACAAAAATCACATCCACGCCACGCACCGCATCTTCAAGCTCATGACTGAACTTGAGACGGTCGTCAAGCTTATGATTTGGCAGGTATTTTTTGTTTACATAAGTTTTTTGTAGTGCTTTGACCGTACGCTTATCACGAACCCACAGCGTGGCATCACAGCCATTTTTGGCAGCCAAATTCGCCATCGCCGTGCCAAAGCTACCCCCACCCAAAAAAGCAAATTTAAGCGTTTTTGACCCAGTGGCAGGCTTGGCTTTTGCTTGTATCGTCGCTTCAAGCTCAGCGGATTTTTTCTTTTTGAATCCAGTCAATTCGGCGATACTTGCGATGATTGGCGCATTTGGCAGTCCCGATTCTTTAATCGCACTCACCGCATCATCCAGACCTGTGCTTGCTGCATCGACGATTTTTTTTACCTTAGAGTTTTTCACACTGGGTTTTATTAGTTTCATATCAATTACCTGCTTATCAAGCATCAAAGTTTATTGAGTATCATAATGTTAAGCATCATAATGATGGCTATCACGATACTGAACAAACTGCGACAAATCGTGCGCATCTCGCGCCGGCATCTGCACGCTGCTGCTACCTGTATAAATCAGCCCGCAAATGGTGTCATCTGCGCCCACGCCAAAATACGCCTTGACCGCATCAGTATTACACAAAAGTCCTGTACGCCACACGCTCTTATAGCCTAGCGACTCAAGCGCAAGCAAGATATTTTGTGCGGCAGCACCAGCACTCAGTAGCTGTTCAAATGGCGGTACTTTTTCGTGCGATTTCATATCGGTGGCAATCACGATAATCATCGGCGCACGCAGTGGGATATTTAAGGTTTTCTTAATCGTAGCATCATCTAGCGTTACGCCTTGAGCTGCAGCATCTGCTTCGGCAGCTTGTAATAATACCTTGCCAAATTCCACCAAAGCATCACCGGTCAATACCCAAAATTTCCACGGCTTAAGCTGCTTATGGTCAGGGGCGACCATCGCTGCGTGTAGTACCGCATCAAGCTCGTCTTGGTTTGGCATTGGTAGCACAAGATTGCCGATGCTGCGGCGCTGATGTATGATGTCTAATACAGGGTTTTTCATTGTAATTATCCTAAATAATCTGATGTATTAATCCAAGCGGTGTTCTGCCGCCAAATAATCTTCTGACTGCATCTCAAGCAGTCGTGAACGAGTACGCTCAATCTCAAATGCCAGCTTTTCGCCTTGATACAGCTCAAGAATTGACTGCTCTGCACGCACAAGCAACTTGACACGGCGATCATAAAATTCATCCACCAAATAGATGAATCGGCGAGTCGGATCCATCAGCGTATCATTTAGAAATGGTACATTATCCACCATCACCGTGCTAAAGTCATTGGCAATCTCGATAAAATCCGATGCCGATCTTGGCTGCATACACAGCGCACGAAAATCAACCAGTAACATCGTCTCGGTACGCTTGACAATCTCAATCTCACGGTTTGCCACGACAATCGGCTCGGTGATAACGCATTGTCCACCTGCTAATGTATCAAATCGCTCAGATAGCCAGCCGTCGGTTTCGCTGGTCAATGGATATGAGTACAGTTTAGCTTGTTTTAATAATCTTAGGCGATAATCAATACCGGCATCGATGTTCATCACGGTGGTATTTTTTTCGACTTGGGCAATGGCAGGCAAGAATCTGTCACGATGAATACCGTTTTTGTACAAGCCTGATGGCTCAATGTTTGAGGTGGCAACAAGCGTAATCCCACGGTCAAATAGCATGGTGAACAAATCACCCAAAATCATCGCATCTGAGACATTGGACACAAAAAATTCATCAAAACAAATAACCACCGCTTCACGATGGATGATGTCAGCGACCTTTTGTAGCGGGTCGGATTGCCCTTGTAGCGCCACCAATTCACGCTGAACTCGCTGCATAAAATGATGAAAATGCATCCGCATCTTGCGCTCAATCTGCAAGCTGTCGTAGAATATATCCATCATCCAAGTCTTGCCACGACCGACGCCGCCCCACATATACAGACCCTTTGGCGTCTCTGGTTTGGATTTAAATAAGCTTGCAAACCAGCCTGATTTTTGTTCTCCATTTGCCGCCAAAATCTCATGGTGCAACTTATCCATATAAGTCACGGCAGCCAATTGGATGGCATCTTCGCTAAACTCGCCCGTTGCCAGTGCCGCCTTATAACGCTCAAGTGGCGTCTGTACACTCATAAATTTTCCTTAATTAATCAGTCGTTATTTAATGGTCAATTGTTCTAATGCTTGTCGCAATTCTACCAGTTTGGCATGGAAAAAATGCCCCGTATCAATCACTTGATTTGGCAGTTGATGCACCCGTGCAAACTCTGCCAATGCCGATGGTGGCACCAATTCATCATGAGCGCCATAGACCAAAAATGTCCGCTCAGTTGGCAAGGTCAGCACACTTGTGTCGTTCCGAACTACAGATGGTGCAATCAAGGCAAGATTGTGTAGATTAATTTCACGAAACTCATCTTGCTTGACAATTACATCAGCCACTTGGCACGCCACAAAACCACCGAATGAAAACCCACCAAGCCACAGTTTACGAGCCTTGGTTTTAGTCAATGCAAACCGAAGCACCGTCAGCGCATCAGTCAGCTCGCCAATGCCATTGCCTGTCGTGCCTGTCGATTGCCCCACGCCACGAAAATTAAACCGTAGCACATCCATACCACTATCACGACAAAAGCGATACATGGTGCTGACGACTTTATTATTCATCGTGCCGCCTGCCATCGGATTGGGGTGGCAAATGATTGCCAAGCCGTCGCTTGCACTACGCTCGCCCGCTTGCCAAATCGCATCAATCTCAAGCTTGCCGTTTGGTGCATCGATGAGCAAAATTTCTTGATTCATACAAAAACTGGATAAAAATTCAAGCCATTATAGCACAATTTTTACGCATTCAACATCCGTGCATGACAGACCATGCTGCCGAAACATAGCGGTAAAGTTTACCCTGTATTTTCACAAAACCCACACAACTCAGCTGTACAAATAACTTTTAGCATATCAAGGTATATGCTACCATAATAGCACCAACAAATTGACAAAAAAAGGAGTCATCATGAAACGATTTGCCCTAATTGGTACGATCAGTACAGCTCTGCTATTGAGCGCCTGTGCAACGAGTGGCACGACCGCCCCTGTCATCACTCGTGCTGATGCTAGTCATGAGACCACAGGACTTGGCGTAACCAAGCTTAAAGCTCAAGAGTCAGCACTCGCCACCGCCAAAAAACAATGCGGACTCAAAACGCCTGTCATCATCGAAGATAAGACCACCTATAATGGCGTACTCGATGAAAAAACAGGTCGCATGATCGAACAAGGCGTCGGCATCATCGGCTCGGTACTCGGCAAGGTAACGCCTGATTTGAGTCGTGATGATGATTATGAATATAATATTAAGTTTAAATGTCAATAAAATTAAGAAAATCAGCCTTGATGGGCTGATTTTTTTATGCTGGTTGATATATTTTCATTGAAAATTGGTTTGCCATTTTGTTTATATATGATAAACTGTGAATAAGCAGTATTAGCTAAATTTACTGCTTTATTTTATTAGTTACACGGTTATTACTTTAGAACAATACAATGAAGCTATTATCATTTTCAGCAGTTACAATTGCTCTCATGTTGGCAGGTTGCGCCACCACTTCAGCCCAAAAGCAAGCACCTGTTGAGCTGACTCCTGAAGAAGTTCTTGCCAAAAAAGAAAAGAATTATAAGCGCTTGGTTTGGCTTTTAGGCGAAGAAAGTGCTAAGCGTTTTATGGACGACCCAAACAAGCCTTTTACCGAAGTGAATAACAAAAAAGTCACCCAAGCTGACCAAAGTAAATATGGGTTTGATGTTAGCATTTACGATTACCTTGGTGAGCCATCTGGCGGGTTGATTTATGCAGTTATCCTTGATCCGCGTGACAACACCTATAAATCTGGCTATCTTAGAACCAACGGTGAAGTATATATCCCCTTCAAATTTGGTCACACAAACAAAGATCATCTGGAAAGCCGTCAGTTTATCGGTGGTTTGGCTAGCGTTATCAATCCAAGCACAGCTGCACAAATTTACCGTGAAGAAGGTGCTTCGCATCCCGATGATCAGTATGCCATTATCGATCACACAGGATCGCAATTGGTGAAATATACCGCTTATCTAGATATCCAAAAATATCCTGGTGATAATTATTTTACCGCCATTTATATTGACGAAAAAGGTCAAAAACGCACGAGCAAAATTTCAACCAATCTAAAATTAATCAGCGATGTGCCTGGATGGATTAAGCAGTGATTGGCTAGCCTTTTGACCAACACACGCTCACAAATCATCAGCGGAACAATATATGTATCAATTCAAAAAACTATTTATAACAGCTACTCTTGCAACCACAACCGCTCTTTCGGGCTGTGTTAGTACCACAACCGCGGGTACAATCAGCCCAGAGCGTAAACAGCTTTTGATTGTGTCTAGTGGCGAAATCCTACGCCTGTCTAGCGAATACTACCGTGAGACTCTAGCAGAAGCTCGCACCAAAGGCACTCTTGACAACAATCCTGCGCAAGTTGCTCGCCTACGCAAAATTGCCGACCGTCTCATTCCACAAGCTGCACTACTGCGTCCAGATGCAGCAAATTGGCAATGGAAAGTTCACACCATTACCGACAATACTATCAATGCATATGTAATGCCGGGTGGTAAAATCGTATTTTATACAGGTATTATCGAAAAACTCAACTTGACCGATGATGAAATTGCAGCCATTATGGGGCATGAAATGGCACACGCCATCCGTGAACACTCTCGTGAGAAGATGAGCCGCAAAATGGCTACCAATGGTACATTGGGTATAGCTGGTGCAGCCCTTGGTCTTGGTGGATGGCAGGCACAGGTGGTTGGACTGGCAGGTGAGATTGGTCTAAATTTACCCCACTCACGCACCCAAGAAGCCGAAGCGGATAAGATTGGGCTTGAGTTGATGGCTCGTGCAGGATACAATCCAGATGCCGCCGTAACTCTATGGCAAAAGATGGATGCTAGCAAAGAAACCAAAATGCCACAATTTTTGAGCACCCATCCAAGCAGTGCAAATCGCATTAAAGAATTGCAGGCTTTAGCGCCACAAGTACAGCATCTGTATCAGCAGGCAAAGTAATGACAATGCTTTGTTGATGATTCTGATGAGATGCCTAATCCACGCTCAACAGCTCATCCCAGCGTGTGGTAAATCGTTGGCTCATAAACCCCCGATTCATCTGCCAGTCATCGGACAGTTTTTGGGTGGCGATGATGAGACTGTTTTTACCAAATTGCTTATGAATACTATCTAGCGCTGTCATCAGTTTGGGATTGTCTTGATAGGCAGAGTCATCCACTTGGGTAAATAAATCATCTTGCACTTGGCAAGCTTGCTCAATCCCACCAAGCTCAATCCCACATTTTTTATAACGCAGATTGGGGCGATATAGTTGTTTGAGTAGCTTTTGAGCGTGTTGATTCAACACTCGAGTATCATTACTACCTTTGGCAAGAGCAATGGTCTTTTTGCCATGATAGCGTTGTTGATTATAGCTGCCAAAGGTCTGAATGGTGACGCTTAGCGTATGCGCTAGCGTTTGCTGTGCTCGTAATGCACTTGCACCACTAGCAATATGATAAGCCACCGCAGACTGTAGCGACTCAATCTCACTAATCGCTTTACCAAAGCTTCTGCTTCTGATGATGTGTTTCTTTGGTTCTTCAATCTCAAGCCCCGTGCAGGGTTTGCCATTCATCTCTTGCCAAGTTCTTTGAGTGGTGACGCTAAAATGATGCTTGATAAGATGTCTGTCAGCATCGACGAAGTCTTTGGCGGTGTTGATGCCTAGCTGCTTAAGTTGTAGCGCTGTTTGACTGCCAATGCCCCATATTTCATCCACGCTTTGACTTGCTAAGGCTCTGTCTTGAATATCTTTTGACCAATCATCCCAAACCACCACACCGCCAAAGTGCTGTGGATAGCTTTTGGCAAGGTGATTGCAGAATTTGGCGAGAGTCTTAGTTGGTGCAATACCCACACAAGTAGGGATACCGACCCATTGCCAGACTCTGTCTTTGATAGATTTACCTAAATCAGATAATCGATGCTGATTAATCCCTGTTAAATCCGCAAAGCATTCATCAATCGAATACATCTCAACGGCTGGTACAAGACTTGCAATGGTGTTCATCATCCGAGCTGAGATATCACCGTAGAGCTCATAATTACTTGAAAAGGCAATAACTTCTCCACGATGAACCAAGTCTTTGATTTGAAAATACGGCACACCCATTTTAATGCCAAGTGCTTTGGCTTCAGCGGTGCGAGCGACCACACAGCCATCATTATTGGATAAGACTACTAGCGCTTTGTTTTTAAGCTTAGGATTAAAAATCCGCTCACAAGAGCAATAAAAGCTATTACCATCAATCAGTGCGTACATCAAATCATCATCTTGAAAAAAGTTACTGATATGATACTGCAAAGTTTGACAAATAGCAATTTGAAACTGGTAACTCTTTTCAATATGGGTAAGTTATGATTGATAGCTTATCGCTTACGCACATCCTTAATTACATGCATCACCACACCAACAATAGCAAGTTCATCACCATCGCTAAAGGTGTAGTTAGGATAACTCTCATCACCACGACTATTTTCAGAGTGCAGTTCAACACATCCATCATCTAAGATATGCAATCGCTTGATGGTGTATTCAGAGCCCAAATCCGCCATGACGATATCTCGATGACTTGGTGTAATGGCACGGTCAATGACTAATAAATCATCTTTATCAATCCCAGCATCTAACATCGAATAACCGCCACAGCGAGCAATGATGGTGGATGATTGATTGCGCACTAAATATTCATTAAAATCCAAATAATCTTCGATATATCCTTCAGCAGGAGAAGCAAAGCCTGCAGGGATTTTCTCTGTGGCGATAGGCAAAGATAACTTCGATGGATTGGGATGTACGACTAGTGCATCTAATGGTACAGAACCTGTCACAAACACAACACCCAATTTACCTGCTTTATTCTTTTGGATTAAAGACTCCACCATCGGCAATAAGTTTCTTGGAATCTTCTTGGCAACAGGACTACCAAATGGGGATGGCTTACGTCCACTGCCTGCACGGCGACCGCCGTGTGTGGATTTGGGACGAGATTCGGGTTTGGTGTCATCTGATTGGGTCATGGTGTTGTCTTGAAAAAGGTTTCGGTTATCATAAATTTTTCTGTTCGTTTAGTCAAGTGTTTATTGGGCTGTATTAAGCGAAAAAATAACCCTTTGCAAACACAATTTGGAGTGCAACAGCACAAAGAAACAACCGCCCAAACCTTTGATTCTAAACAATAAAAAAGGGACTATACTAGATTAGCAATAACGCTATACTAGTTTTATGAAGATAACCCGTTGTAAATTAAGTAAAAAAAGTTCAAATTAAACTGAACCGCACCCCAAAGGTTGTCTAACTTTTGGGGGTCGGTTCATCTGGTGGGTTTTTTGTTTTCAAAAGAAAAAGCCCACCATTATCTTATAATGGCAGACTCTTTCAGTGGTGTGTCTTGAGGGTCGTGATACAATCACGAACAATCCCCAAGCTCGCTCTGATATTTTAGCATAAAATGTTCATTACTTGTTCAAGAACCAAGTTTTTGCTTCAAAAATGCCAAATCTCTTCGTCCATCCAAAACTTCTAAGATATGTACCGTATCTTCAATGATGGTGTAGTACACCAAAAATGGCAGTTTTGGCACAACCATTTTTCTTATATTGGGCGAAAAATCAGCCATAGGACAGCGTTCAGGAAAATATTCAAGTGAACTGATTGCTTCTTGAATGGCTGTAATGTTGGCTTCAGCCACAATATAGCTGGCAACATCCACATAGTATTCATAAAGCGACATCAGTGCTTGCTTGGCATCATCAGAGATGGCGATGGTATAAGCTTGACGCATTATAGCTTGCCCTTGGCTTGAGCATATTGATTGCCATGTTCACGAACAGCAGCAAAGCAATCATCAACCGAAGTGCCTTTTTTACCATCCAGCACATTTTGATATGCCTGCATGACGCGCTTTTCGACATAAGCTTCGTATTCTTCCTGCTCTTTGACTTCCTGCAGGGCTTTATCCACCAGTTCACCCATCAGATAATTCAGTGTGCGGTTTTGACGCTTGGCAAGTTGCTCTAGTGCTTGCTTTTTCTCAAAATCCATCACAAGTGATATTCTGGATTTTTGTGTAATTGTATTAACTGCAGCCATCAGCTACCCCATTATTATTAACTTATCATAACAGTTAATAATATATACTACTTAGGTAAAAAAGTCAATAAAATGCATATTCCACTCCAAATGATCACCCATTCCACTCTTCACGTGACCACTTATTCCACTCTTATTTGACCACCCCATAAAAAACCACCAGCCAAGCCAATTTGCTCAACTGATGGTTTTGATGTCAACTTGCTTTTAAAAACTCATCCCCAAACTCACACCACTGACCCAATCTGTGTTGGAAAAGCCTGTGGGCTCGCTGATTGCTTTTGAAGTAAAGATGTCATAGTTAAAACTTAGGTAAGGGTTATTTGTATTTGGTGTGTATTGTCCTTTGATGCCAATGGCAGCACCTGCTAGATGTTGTCTGTACCGGTCAACTATTTTCAAACAACCCCTAAGAGGGTTTTGTTAAAAAACTGTCGTTCTTTTTCGACAGGGCTTAGTTGTCGCTAAGTCACAGTTTTGGCATACATATCGCCACACATCACTCAATCCACGGCAGGTAGTGATGATCAATAAGCTTTGGGGTGATTTTTATGGCAAGCTTACCACCAAAAAATGGGCGAGTATCACAAAAGTATCCACAGATACCGCTCTAAGAGATATTAATGATTTGGTTGAAAAAGGAATTTTGGTGAAGTCACTAGCTTCTGGACGCAGTCAAAGTTATGAGCTGAGCTGTCTTGTGGAGTAGCTACAAAAAAGATATTCATGCATGAATTTGATAAAATATTATCAAAAACTACCAAAAATCCCGTAAATTTGATAAAATAATATCAAAATTAAACCAAGTTGAGGTGGTTATGCTTCATCTGTATGACGATATTGATGCACGCTTAGCTTTGGCAGCGTATCTAAAACAAAAACGCAAAGATGCTAAGCTGTCACGCCGAGCACTGGCTGAAAAATCCTTGATTCCAGAGCCAACCATTCGTCGGTTTGAGGATACAGGTCATATTTCTTTAAAGAACTTTTTGTTATTGTGGATGATTTTGGATGATATTGCTCGGTTTATGGAATTAACCAAACCTAAAGCAATCAAACCCAAAACCATCGCCGAGGTGCTTGCTTATGATCAGTAACCATCAGCCGACTCGGTATTTGAGTGTTTTCCATTACAATGATTGCTAAGCATTTGGATGAGATATATCAATCAAATAAGGGTTTGATAATTTGACAATTCAAGGTTGGAACTTTCCCTAATTATAATTGATATCCTGCCTTAAATAGAAAAAGTTTCAAGTATAATTGAAACTTTTTCTATATATACAAAAGTTTCAATCATAAAAATAATCACCCAAAAGTCAATTAGCGGCAAACTGAGATAAAATACGATAATTTACGACAAATTACGATAAAATAAGGTAAAATACGATAAGTTGCGATATTTTATGGAAAATAACAATGAAATTACCCAAGCCGCCCACTTTATCAGAACTAGAAGCAAGTGATATTTCGTCTGTGCTTTTGGGATATTTGGCAGAGCATCCACCAACAGATGCCAAGGGGCGTTATTTGTCATGGGAGCAGTTTCGCTATCGCCATCCGACTGATAGCAAACGGCGCTGGCTTGCTCAAAAACTCAACCACCATGCCATTATGCAGTCGATACATATTGGTGGTTATCAATTCTCATATTGCTTACCACAAAGCCTGCAAGCCAAGCTATATCACATTGAGCATCGCTATCAGCAATGGCAATGGTCCATTGATACCGAAGAACTGCTCTTTGAAGAGCCGATTAGCAGTGCTCAGCTTGAAGGTGCATCTACCACACGCAAGGTTGCCAAAGAGCTACTCGGCAGTCGCCGTGCACCTATAAACAAAAGCGAGGTGATGATTGTCAATAATTATCACTTGATGCAAGCGGTGAAACAACGATTAACTCAACCGCTTGATATCGCTATGATTTTGCAATTACATCGCATCGCCACAGAAGGTGCGATTGACAATGATGCGATTTCGGGTGAATTTCGTCAAGATGATGAGATTGTCATTGCTGATTATGACGGGCAAATTGTTCACCAACCCCCTGCATGGCAGACGCTACCTGTATTGATGCAGGCGTATTGTGATTTTGCCAATGCCGATCATCAAGGGGATGACTTTATCCATCCGATTGTCAAAGCGATTATTCTGCATTTTTTACTCGGCTTTATTCATCCTTTTGGTGATGGCAATGGTAGAACTGCCCGAGCTTTGTTTTATTGGTCGCTACAAAAATCAGGCTATACGTATTTTGATTATATCTCCATCAGTCGCTTATTGCACAAAGCGCCCAAGCAGTATGCGCAAAGCTATATTGATGTAGAAACTGATGAATTGGATATGACTTATTTTATTGCTTATCAGCTCACCATCATTGATCGAGCCATTAACGATTTGCAGGCGTTGCTATCGATTGATCAAGCGCCGCAATCTATGCCAAAGCCCACACCTGCAAATCCACCTGTTGATTATAGCAATCTTAGTATCCATCAGTATCAGCTACTCACCAATACGCCAGCTGATCGAGTTTTGACCGCCAAACAAGTATCTAATGAGCTTGGCATCTCAGATAGTACCGCTCGTAAGCTACTCAATGAACTTGAGAGCATGGGATTGGCAACCACTGTGCGTAATGGTCGTGGTAAGGGGTATTTGTTGGTGAAGTAGGATTAATGTTGCCTTTAAGTGCTTTAATTAAAGGTATGTTTTGCATGGTTTGAGATTTTGGTGATCTAATTAATCTCTCTAGTTTTTGGTTATATACCAAATGTTAAGCTAATTTCATCATTTGTTTATGGGTATAACCATAAAAACTTCATTATTTGAGTGTTTTTATGGCTATGATAAAAATCTGTGCTCACTGCTTTCGATAACCACTTGGGATAATTTATCCAGTTTCGTGCAGAGCAATGAAATCCTTTTATCTCCCCACATCCTGCAAATACCCAAAACAATAAAATGGCTCATGGTAATCATGGTACAGCTTTCTTAAGTTTGCTGTATCTCGACAAAGCATGGCGGTGCGGATATTTATTCGATAGACATCTAGGCAGGTGCGTAATGAGCCGATGAAATCTTTGGTTTCAGA
>NZ_CAMCBS010000022.1 GCF_945873075.1 uncultured Moraxella sp.
CCATCCCACGCCATTTGGCTAAAGTTGATGACCTTTGGATGGCTCGGGCGTTCGCTTTGCTGTTGTAGTGCTTTACTGCGATGCACCAAGAAATCCAAGAGATGATTGCGAATTTTATAATAATGCGCATGATGGTGGATATTGTCCCTGTGGCGTGGCTTCGGGATAGTATTTTCTACAATCTCTGCCAAAAATGCCCGTGGACCATTGCTCATCAAAAAGATGCGGTCAGCAAGCAAAATCGCTTCATCAATATCATGGGTAATCATAAACACCGTCTGCTGCGTTTCATCGACGATGTTAACGAGCTCATCTTGAATCACCCCACGGGTCAAAGCGTCCAGTGCGCCAAATGGCTCATCCATCAGTAGTAGCTCTGGCTGCGTGGCAAAGGCACGGGCAATCCCCACACGCTGTTTCATACCGCCCGATAATTGACTTGGCTTTTTGTCTTTGACCTTGCTAAGTCCGACCATCGCTAGATAAAAATCAATTTTTTGGCTAAGGTCATTGGCGCTGATGTTGGGCGTTTTTGCCTTTAGGGCAAAGCCGATGTTCTCGCCGACAGTCAGCCATGGGAGCAGTGCATGACTTTGGAACACCACACCCCGCTCAAGGCTAGGCTTGATGACTTCTTTGCCATTCATAGTGATACTGCCTGATGTGGCGTTTTCAAGTCCTGCTAAGGCGTTTAAAATCGTCGATTTGCCACAGCCTGAATGTCCAATCAAACAGATGAACTCATTTTTATAAATATCAAAATTGACATTTTCAAAGACATTATCGCCATCGCCGTAGCGCTTGGACAGACTGCCAACTTCAATCAATTTGCCATCATTATTCAACATAGCTCACCTTTTTTTGTAGCACGCCAAACAGCATATCCAGCACCATACCCACAAGACCAATCAGCAGCACAGCAAAAATCACATTGGCAAGCGATAAATTATTCCACTGATTCCACACAAAATAACCAATGCCCGTACCACCCACGAGCATTTCGGCAGCAACAATCACGAGCCACGCAATCCCCATAGAAATGCGCATCCCTGTCACAATGGTCGGTGCGGCAGCAGGAATGACAATCTTGGTAGCAGTCTGTAAAGGCGATAGCTCAAGCGTTTTGGCAACATTACGCCATTCACGGCGGACAGACGCCACCCCAAAGGCGGTGTTCGTCAGCATCGGCCAAATAGAACAAATAAAAATCACAAAAATGCTCGACGCATTCGAATCTTTAATCGTATAAAGCGCAATCGGCATCCACGCAAGCGGTGAAATCGGCTTTAAAATCTGTACAAACGGCGTGGCAGCTGCACCCAAAATCGGCGACATACCAATGGCATAACCCAAAGGAATCGCCACCATCATCGCAAGCAAAAAGCCTAAGAGCACCCGCCCAATAGAATAGCCAAGCTGAATGCCAATGCCTTTATCATTCAAGCCATTATCATAAAAGGGATTGGATAAATGAGTGATGGCAGTTTGCCCAAAGTCGCTTGGCGTGGGAAATTCGCTTTTGGCAGTGGCGACGAGTGCACCGGGTTTGGTAAATTCAGGAATATCACCCATCAAGACGCTGTATTCTAGCTTTAATGGGTCGGTCGGTGCATAAATCTTTTGGGGTAAGGTCGCCCATTGCCATACGCCAAGCGTGGCTAGCACGATGAGTAAGGATAATAGATAGCCTTTGGTTTTGGTTGTTAGTTTCATGCGTTCACCTTTTGACCAATGGCAAAGGAATTGATGTACTCATTAGGACGGCTTGCGTCAAACGCCTTACCCATCACTGTGATTTGCGGTTCGTTTTCTTTGACGGTGTAGCCCATTTCTTGCATTTGTTTTTTGGCATCGGTGAGCATAAACACTTGATTTGCGATGTCTTGATAATTGATGTTGTCTTTTAGATAGCCCCAGCGTTTCATTTGCGAGAGCATCCACACCGCCACCGACTGCCACGGCATGACATCAAAGCCCATGCGGTCAGGGAAATCTTGGACATTACCCACGCCATCGGCAAAGCGCCCCATGATGGACTGACGCAGTACCAATTCAGGCTGACCTAGATATTTGGCAGGCGAGAGCAGTTTGGATAAGTCTTTGCGAATGCTTGGCTCATTTGCCATGACATTTGCCTTGATAATCGCCCGATACATCGCCAAAAAGGTCTGTGGATTTTCATTGATAAAGGCCTGTGATGTGCCAAACGAACAGCACGGATGACCCAGCCAAATATCACGGCTCAGCGTGTGAATATAGCCTGCCTTGTCCCAAACAGCACGCTGATTGAACGGCTCAGGCCCAAAAAAGCCATCAATATTGCCTGCTTTTAAATTGGCAATCATATCAGGCGGCGTGGTCAGGCGTAGCTTGACATCTTTGTCAGGGTCAAGTCCATGTTCTGCTAAGAAATATCTTAATAGATAATTATGAATACTATGCTCAAACGGAATGGCAAAGGTAAAGCCTTTCCAGTTTCGTGGGTCACGATTATCAGCGTGCTTGAGTGCCATCACTAGTGCTTGACCGTTGGTGTTTTGAATGGCGGCAACTTTCATGTCTTGTTTGGCTGAGCCTAAGCCAAGACTGATGGCAAGTGGCATGGGCGCAAGAAAATGCGTCGCATCCAGCTCTCGGTTCATCATCTGGTCACGCACAAGCGCCCAGCCTGCCCGCTTATGTAAATTGGCTTTGATGCCTTGCTCTTCATAATAGCCCAATGGGTCAGCCATGATAAGCGGCGTTGAGCACAAAATTGGCAAAAAGCCAATATCCACGCTCTTTTTTTCGGGCTTTAACACATCAATGGCGGCGGCTTCTTGTAGGCTTGCTAAGGGCAAAACGCTTGCGATGGCGGCAAGGGCAGTGCCTTTACCGACTGATTTTAAAAACGCACGGCGGGTCGGTTCATGCGGAAACAGTGCCTTGACTGCCACCGCTTCAATCATATCGGTGGTGGTATGCTCACTGCGGCTGTCGTTTTGGACATGGGCAAATCGCTCATCAAGTAGCAGGCTTTGATTGCACTCCGTTTGGCTATCGTGTTTGCCACAGGTGCAGCCAAATTGAATAGGCTCATCATCAAAGGGGCGAAAAATATTAGGCATAATAAACACTTAGAATAAAAAAACAGCACCATGTTACACCCAAAAGCGTCGGCATGGTAAATTCACTTTTAGGATATGATTATAACTTCAGCTCAATTTTGGCAGTGGTCACGCCATCACGCTCTTGGGTCATCACAAACAGCGCATCGCTATCGTCAATGATTTGCCAGTCGCAAGTTTTGTCAGGATTGCCTGTGACCGAGACGATGATGGACTTGGTTTTTAGGCGCACCAGTGGCGCTTTGTGTTGATAGCCTGCGTGTGGCAAGGATAGGATTTCGTGGCTGATGGCGGCGGCTTGTTCACGCAGCGGCGCAACAAAACGGCACGGCTTGCCATCAATCACGATACAGTCACCGATGGCAAAAATATGCGGATTGGATGTGCGCAGGGTATGGCTATCGACGATGATGCCTTGGGGGGTGTGGTCAAGGTTTGCCATGCGTGCCAAGCGATTGTCGGTGATAAGCCCCGTGCTTGCCACGATTTCATCGACAGTGATGATGTCATTATCAAGATGGATTTGATAGCCGTCAGCTGTCTTATCAATGCCATGCACGGTGGCACTACCATGATAGCGGATGCCGATGCCGGTGAGCGCATCTTGGACTTTTTGACCTGCGATTGGCGGTAGGATTTCGGCAAGGGGCAACTCGTCACGGTTGATGAGTGTCACCTGATGACCTGCTTTGGCGATGTCTTCGGCAAGCTCAGCGCCAATCATCCCTGCGCCGATGATGGCGATGTGTTGGTTTGGGCGAGCGGACAGTTTGGCTTGTAATTGACCAAACATATCAATGTGATTAATCCGCCAGACTTTATCAGCAGGCAAGGTCGGTGGTAAAAATGGCGTCGCCCCTTGTGCGATAATCAGATGACGATAGCCAAAATCGCCCCGTGTCGTGCGTACCACTTGCTTATCGCTGTCAATGGCGGTGGCAAAGGTGTGGGCAATGAGATTGATATTAAGCGTCTTGGCAAGGTCAATCGCTTTTTTGGTGATGAGCACATCAGGGGTTTTGTTTTGGCTGATGGCGATGGATAATTGTGGCTTCATATAACGGTCGCCACTGTCAGCGGTGATGAGTGTGATGGGCAAGCAGTCATCAAGCTTACGAAGCGCTTCAATCGCTGTCCAACCTGCTGTACCGCCACCGATGACGATGACGCCATTATCCGCACAGGGTTTGGCGATGACTGCCAGTGCTTCTCGCTGAACAAATGGCTCAAAGTCACGCTTGGTCACGCCACACAGCGGGCACATCCAGTCATCAGGAATATCTTCAAAGCGAGTGCCAGCAGGCAAACCGCCATCAGCATCGCCCAATTTTTCATCATAAATCCAGCCACAAGCACGGCACAGATACTGTCGCCATGCGCCACGCCCGTCGGTTGGGTTGCCGTCTTTGTCCATATTTACAGGTGCCAAAATCTCACTCATCGCCATCTCCTTAGGTTGGTGATACATCGCTCATCAGCTGTTGTGACAGGCTGCGTAGGTGCTTGATGGCAGGCGTGACAATCGCCACAAAATGTGCTTCACGAATACGACGCTGTGGCGCAGCGCTCATTAGATAGCCTTTTGCGCCTTGATGTAGTAGCGCCGCTTGGGTGGCGGTCAGTGATAATTGCGCCCCTTGGATGCGAGTATCTAGCACATCAAGGAAAAAGTCTTTGTGCGTCTCAAATGGTGTCTTGGCAAGATTGAGCGTGCGTGCCACAAGCTTATCCAGCGAGTCTTGTAGCGTGCCTGCTTGGTCTTCTAGGTATTGATTGACATGGCAAAGCTGGGCATCGACAGCGATGATGTCGTTAATCGCCCCTTGGATAATACCTGCGCCAATGCCAAGTTGCATCAGCACAAACGCCCCACGAATACGCTCAATAAAGGCTTTGGCAGGGTCGGCGATGATGGTGTCTGTCGGCACAAAATATTGATTGAGCTCAATCTGCCAAGTGCTTGAGCCTTCCATACCGCTAAAGGTCGGACAAGCGTTCAGCTTCCATTGTCCACGGCGCACTTCATCAAAGCTCAGCAAGAAAAATACATCTTTATTCTCGCCATCCACACGAGCAATCGCACCGCAGTACTGGTTCGGCGCAATGTGGCTAATCCACGGCAGTGTGCCTGACACCACATAACCGCCATCGACTTTGGTCGCGCGCAAAATCATCGATTCGATATTGGCAAAGGTTTTCATCGGATTGGACAAAGCTGTACCGCCAAAGCTATCACCGACGATGTGGCTTGGCAGGATGTTGGCCTTTAGCGTGGTGTTTTCTGATTGATCAAGATACAAGCCACATACCTGATGACACCATGACAAAAAGCCTGTCGTACCACAGACTTCACCAATCTTGGCAGTGGCAAGGATGGCATCACCAAAGCGGCTGCCTTGGCTAGACAGATGCGCCGAAAATGCCCCAAGGCGAGCCAGCTGTGCCATCTCGGCAGTCGGATAATAGCCCTTGTCGATGGCGATGGGGTCAAGTGATTGGCGTGCGGTTTGGCTGATATTGGTCAAAAAATCATCACGCTGCCAAACATCGATACTGCCGATGGCATTTGGTGAGATGGTGTCAGCAAAATAGGTGTTCAAGTGCTTCATAACAAACCCAATATTTGTGGATAATCCATTGAATATCCATAAACAAAAATAAAACGAATTATTATAAATCAAACAGTCAATGTATTTCTTATTCTGTTTTTGACTAAGGATAGGTATTTATCGGTAAATTATTTGGATATTAATACAACTAAGCCCCAAACTTGCGTTCAGGGCTTATGTCAGCTTAGCTCAAGCTATCCAAGCTTAGGGCGCATACGCCTGCAATTCTGGGTTGATATCGTTTTGGGCGACATTGTTGGCATAGTTGCACAGGGTGGCTAGTGCCACGCCAAGCACCACATCTAGGATGTTTTGTTCGCTGTAGCCGGCTGCTTTGATGGCTGCCAATTCTTCATCAGACACTTTGCCACGCTTATCAATCAGCTGCATGGTGAACTGTGCCAAGGCTTGATATTTGGCGTTGTCTTCGATGGTGGTACGAGCACGCAGAGCGTTTAGCACGTTTTCAGGCATTTTTAGCTTTAGGGTACCGATTTTGGTATGACCTGCCACACAAAAATCACAGCCATTGTGCGCCGCTGCGGTGATTTGTACCACTTCGATTTCTTCAGGCGTTAGGCTAGTGCGACTGTTGATTTTGCCGACTTCTTGATACATTTCAAGCGCTTGTGGTGAATTAGCAAGTACGCCAATCAGATTTGGGATAAAGCCATTGGCTTTTTGTACCATTTCCATGCGCTCTTTGGCTTGTTCTGGAGCGGTTTCTAGAGTGTTGACGGTTAGACGAGCCATCTTGTTTTCCTTATAAAAAGTTCAGTGAAAGATGGGCTTAGTATAGGGACGGCGATGGGCTTTTGCAAGGGGCGACAGATAAATTTATCAGCGACGGCGGTTTTGTGTGCCACTTTATCTGCATTAACTTTATCTGCATTATAAGGCAAATGTGCTAAAATAAGCCATTATTTACCAGTAGATACACAGCATGATTGAATTTAAAGATGTGGCGGTGCGCCGAGAAGGGCGACTGCTATTTAGCGATGTCAATTTACAATTACACAAAGGGCAAAAAATCGGTCTCACCGGCAATAACGGCACGGGCAAATCCACCTTGTTCGCCACTATCCTGGGCGAGCATGGCACGGATGTGGGCACACTTAGCCTGCCTACCACTTGGCAAATTGCCCACATGGCGCAAGAAGTGCACGCCACCGAGATGCTTGCCATCGACTATGTGCTGTCAGGCGATGATGAATGGTGGCAACTCAATGACAGAATCAGCCGCCAAGATGCGCTGCCTGCCGATGAGATTGCGCCGATTTATCAGCGTTTTGAAGAGATTGATGGCTATCGCACCCGTGCTAAGGCGGCGATGATTTTATCAGGCTTGGGCTTTGGTGAAGCTGAGCATACCAAGGCGGTGGCGATGTTCTCAGGCGGCTGGCGAATGCGTCTAAATCTTGCTCGCACCTTGATGCACCGTGCTGATGTGCTATTGCTTGACGAGCCGACCAACCATTTGGATTTGGATGCGATTTTGTGGCTCGAAGAATGGCTACAAAAGTTCGATGGGCTCATTTTGCTCATCAGTCACGACCAAGCATTTTTGGACGCCATTTGTGGGCATATTTTGCACATTGAGCAGGGCAAAATCACTTTATATACAGGCAATTATAGCCAATTTGTCCGCACCCGAGCCGAACGACTCGCCCAAGAGCAACAAGCCTACGAAAAACAACAAGCCGTGCGTGCGCACCTTGAAGACTACATCCGCCGTTTTCGTGCCAAAGCGACCAAAGCCAAGCAAGCCCAAAGCCGTATCAAACAGCTTGACCGTATGACTGAGCTGAGCCCTGTGATGGCGGACAGTGCGTTTAGTTTTAAGTTCTATGAGCCATCGCACATGGCATCTCCGCTCATTGGTCTAGATAATGCCACCATTGGCTATGATGGCGTGCCGATGATTTCTAAGGTAAACTTACAAATCACCCCAAGCGTACGCATGGGTATCCTTGGGGCAAATGGCGCAGGCAAATCCACCTTAATCAAGGCATTGGTCGGTGAGCTACCACTGATTAGCGGTGTGCATAAGGTGTCTGAGACATTGAAACTGGGCTATTTTAATCAGCATCAGATGGACAGCCTAGATGACGATGCCACGCCGATGGTGATGCTAAGACGCATCGCAGGGCAGACATCGGATGCTGAGTTGCGGGCGTTTTTGGGCGGTTTTGATTTTCGGGGTGAGCGCATTGACACGGTGAGCCGACTGTTCTCGGGCGGTGAGCGAGCGCGGCTGATGCTGGCATTGTTGGTGTGGCAACGCCCCAATGTCTTGGTGCTTGACGAGCCGACCAACCATCTGGATTTGCAGATGCGAAATGCGCTCATGCTTGCGCTACAAGACTTTGCAGGGGCACTGATTTTGGTGTCGCATGATCGTGATTTGATCCTATCGGTGTGTGATGAGCTGTGGCTAGTGGCCAATGGTCGCTGCACTGAGTTTGTCGGTGATATGAGCGATTATGCCGAGCATCTCAAAAAAGCCCGCCAAGAACGACAGCTTGCCCACAAAGAACAAAAAGAAGTCACCAAAGCTGACAACACCAATCCACAAGCACAGACCCCTGCCAATGATGGGCTAAGTAAAGAAGAGCGACGCAAAAAAAATGCCCAAATCCGTGAGCAAACTGCGCCACTGCGCAAACAAATCGCCAAGCTAGAAAGTGAGCTTGAGATACTGAGTGCCAAGCTTGAAACGATAGAAACCACACTCTCTGACAGCAGTCTGTATGATGATTCTAATAAGCCAAAGTTATTAGAATTATTAAACGAACAAAGCGACATCAAAGCCAAAATCGACAGCAGCGAGGAGCAGATGCTCGCAGCGATGGATGAACTTGAGACACTTGAAGCGGACTTGGCATAACAAGCAATGATGGGATAAGATGACAAAACATTTTGGGCAGTCTGATCATTTTATTGATTATTATCAATTACTTGGCGTGCCAAAGTCGGCAGATGTCGCCACCATCAAGCGTGCCTATCGCAGTCAAATCGCCCGCCATCATCCCGACAGAGCTGATGGCGGGCATGATGATGAGATGGCAAGCCTGCTCAATACTGCCTATGCTACGCTCAAAGATACCGATCTGCGACAACGCTATGATGAGCGATGGCTTGAGCATCAAAGCAGACAGTGGCTACTCGCCAAAAAACAGCAGGTAGCAGATACGGTAGGCGCATTTGCTAAACAGCAAGTCGATAAGCTTGGTAAAGTCGTCAAATCCAAAGTGCCTGCATCTGTACAAGATAATATCGCAAGCGGTGCAGGGCGTATCGCAGGGCAAGCCATCAAGCACGCCAAGCGACTGTGGCGACAGCTGAATCATACAAGCGAGCTACCCATTTGTCAGATTAGCCTACAGCTGGCCTATCATGGCGGTGAAGTGACTTTCACGGTGAACCATCAGACATGGCAGACGACGCTACCTAAGGGGCTGACCACAGGCGATACCATTCATCTGACTCGTGGCGCTGACACAGTCACGGTGCAGATTGCCATCAGCGAGCCCAATGTCATCGTGCGTGGGCTGGATGTTTATTATACGGTCGCCTTGAGCCGTCGCGACATCGATACAGGGGCGCAGGTGGTCTTGCCACCGCCACTATCGCTACAGCTTGGTGTGCCTGCTCATGCGCACTATCTGACCAGTGTTCGCCTAAGCGGTCGGGGCTTGCCAAGTAGCGATGGCGCAGGCGATTTGGTGGTGGTCTTTGAAGTACAAGGCTAAGCGTGCGTGATACTGTATAAAATTTAGCCAAACAAATCACTCTGCCCTAGAAAAATCACCCCATCGCCACCATCAACAACCAACCGCATATTTTCCCACTGATTCAGAGATACCCATGCCGACACAGTTTCACCCACCATTATGGCTAAAAAATCCGCACTTACAGACGATTTTGCCGAAGTTTTTGGTCAAATTTGAGCCAAATTACACACGCACCCTAATCAAAGATTCGCTCAATCAAAGCGATGTGGCGTTTGATTATCTTTTGACCGATGAAGCCATCGGTGATGATGGCAAATATCACACGCCACTGGTGGTGCTGTTTCATGGTATGGAAGGCTCAAGCCAAAGCCACTACGCACGCACGCTAGCACAGGCAGTACAGGCGCAGGGCTATCATTTTGTGGTGGTGCATTTTCGCTCATGTGGTGGCGTGGCGGTGTCAGGCGATGTGTTTTATAACGCTGGCGACACCAAAGAAGTGCATCATTATTTAGAATATCTATCCAATAAATTTGCCACCATTTATGCCATCGGTGTATCACTGGGCGGTAATGCCCTAGCCAAATACATGGGTGAATACGGCACATCGGCACTGTGCCAAAAGGCGGTCGTCGTCTCGGCACCAGTGGATCTGGCATCGGCATCGGTGGCGATGGAGCGACTGCTTGGGCGGCACATCTATACGCCATATCTGCTAAACCCTATTGTCAAAAAAGCACTGGATAATCGCCTAAGTGCCGATGAAATTGAGCTGCTCAAGCGTGCCAAGCGTATGGGCGACTTTGATGAAGCTTTTACCGCACCACGACACGGCTACCGCTCAAAGAACGATTATTACCGTCAGGCGTCGGCACTGCCTTATCTGATTGATGTGGCGCATCCGACGCTGATTATCACTGCCAAAGATGATCCATTTTTGGGCTTGACAGCGACGGCAGGCGATGTGTCGGCGGATGTCACTTTGCTTGACACCAAGCACGGCGGGCATATTGGCTTTTTGGATTATGATTATAAAACTCGTCAATTTGATTTGAGTTTCGTTGCTAATTCTGCATTATCATTTTTTAATAATAATTAATAATTATCCATAGGCAAAGCGTGATGCGTATCTTATTTATGGCGGTGATTGCCATCTTATTTCAGCTGTGCACCTATGCACTGGCATCAGGCGTGCAGTGGCTTGTGCACCCGTGGGCGTCCGATACGATGCTAAAGGCGGTGATGATTGGGCTATTTGTCGTGAGCAACATCATCTTGGTGCTACTGATCACAGGCTCGTTTCGCTTTGGCATGAGCTATTTGAGCATGATGTGGATTGCGGTGATGGCGATGGCTCTGACTTTGGCGGTGGGCTTTGTGGCGTCCAAAGCTGGCATCATGCTTGGGCATAGCCTGAGAGCCTTTGGCGTGGCAAGCTTTGTTGGCTTGATTGGGCTGGGCCTTTATAATGTCTATACGCCGACGGTGCGCCACCTAAGTATCAGCATTGATAAGCCGATGCCTGCGCCTGTGCGTTTGGCGATGGTGAGTGATTTGCATTTGGGGGAGCTTGTTGGCATCGATCATCTTGATAAGCTTACCAAGATTTTACAAGATGAACAGGTGGATCTGCTGCTGATTCCGGGTGATGTCATGGATGATGATACGGTAGCCTATGATGCGCTTGGTATGGCAAGTCATTTTAAGGCGGTGGTCGATGCAACTGGCTATGGCGCAGTGGCAAGTCTTGGCAATCATGATCTGTACCGCAGACAAGCCCAAACCGACATCATCACCGCCATCACCGACACAGGCGCAGTGCTACTTGATGATAAAACCACCCAAATCGACATCCAAAAAGACGGTCA
This sequence comes from uncultured Moraxella sp., assembly GCF_945873075.1. Lineage (GTDB taxonomy): Bacteria > Pseudomonadota > Gammaproteobacteria > Pseudomonadales > Moraxellaceae > Moraxella. The sequence continues at coordinate 11,319 of NZ_CAMCBS010000022.1, forward strand.
AACCACAAGCCTATCGGTGATTGGTCGCTTTGATGATCATTATGCCAAGCGCCTAAGCACCAAAGAACTACTTGAGCAAGTCGATAGCACCAAGCCTGTGATTTTGCTCGATCATCGCCCAAGCCAAATCGATGACAATAGCCAATTACCCATTGATTTACAAGTCTCGGGGCATACACACAATGGGCAAATTTTCCCAGCGAATTTTATCGTCGCGATGATGAACCGCATCGGCTATGGTTATGAGCAGGTGGGCAAGATGCACACGGTGGTCTCATCCGGCTATGGGCTGTGGGGCGTGCCGCTGCGCTTAGGCTCGCAGTCAGAAGTGTGGATTATCGACATGGTGGGTAGTGCACCAAAATAGCAAAACCATCTTTGGTGTTCAAAATCAGCTTTACTTTTTTTAAAATATGGCTAGAATGAATGGGCGTGTCGTGATGATGCGCCCATTTTATACTTAAGGGGAATATGATGACCAAGCTTTATGGATTAAATGATACCGTCGTGCCAAACCAAGACGGCCTATTCGGTGAATTTGGCGGTAAAATCGGACATCCTGCACTGGCAGCAGCGATGCAAGAAATCGAAGACGGCTTTCGTGCGATGATTGCTGATGAGAATTTCTTAAAAGAAATCGAAGCGCTACAACTACACTATGTCGGCCGCCCAAGCCCGATTTATCATGCTCGCCGACTGTCTGAGCATTTAGGCGGTGCGCAGATTTATCTGAAGCGTGAAGATTTGAACCACACAGGTTCGCACAAGATTAATCATTGTCTGGGTGAAGTATTGCTTGCCAAACGACTCGGCAAGAAAAAAGTCATCGCCGAGACAGGCGCAGGACAGCATGGCGTGGCACTAGCGACAGCATCGGCACTGCTTGGGCTTGAGTGCGAAATCCACATGGGCGTCGTGGATATCGCCAAAGAGCATCCGAATGTCTCTCGCATGAAGATTTTGGGTGCGACACTTGTACCGGTCTCTCGTGGTGCAGGCACGCTCAAAGAAGCGGTGGACAGTGCGTTTGAAAGTTATCTGAATCAGCTAGATGACAGTATGTTCGCCATCGGTTCGGTGGTAGGGCCTGCGCCGTATCCTGAGATGGTGGGGTATTTTCAATCAATCGTCGGACACGAAGCTCGCCGTCAGTTTGGCGAATTGACAGGTGGATTGCCTGATGTGGTGACAGCCTGCGTGGGTGGTGGCTCAAATGCTTTGGGGCTGTTTAATGCGTTCTTGGATGATGATACGGTGCGTAAAGTTGGCGTTGAGCCTGCGGGTGAAGGGCTTGACAGTCATCATCGCCATGCAGCGACCTTGACCTTGGGTGTCAAAGGCGAAATCCAAGGGTTCAAATGCTATGTATTACTTGATGAAAACGGCGAGCCTGCGCCTGTGCATTCGATTGCATCGGGACTGGATTATCCCGGCGTTGGGCCGCAGCATAGCTATCTGAAGGACAGCGGGCAAGTAGAGTATCAATCAGCGACCGACCAAGAATGCCTAGATGCCTTTATGCTATTATCACGCATGGAAGGCATCATCCCTGCGCTTGAGAGCTCGCACGCAGTGGCGTTCGCCATCCGTGAAGCCAAAAAGCTTGGTAAAGACCAAAAAATCTTGGTTAATCTGTCAGGGCGTGGCGATAAGGATTTGGACTTTGTATTAAGTCAGATTGATGTGTGATTTGATGGGATAAACAAAAAGCGGAAAAGATAAATTTTCCGCTTTTTTTATTGAGTTATAATTGGCTAGCGAACCAAAAACGATCACCTGCGTGCCACATATTGACATAGGTCACGGACTGACCTTGCGATTTGGTGTGGCGTGTGTGCAGTAGGGCAGGTTCGATGGCTGACATTTGTAGAATATGACGGATCTCATCGTTTGGCTGCTTGGCTTGGATTTGATAATCACCATATTCTAAGGGCACATGATCGATCAAATAGTCGCTCGTGTTAGTCTCGGTGAAATCTTGGTTGATGAACTCAGGCACGACGGCAGCATTGACCCATCGCTCTTCGTACTGGATCGGCAGATCATCGCCATAGTGCACGATATTGACCTGATACAGCTTATCCGTAGCCGCAGGTGCGCCATCAAAAAAGATATCGCTCAGCCACTGATACTTCGGCTGTGACAGCTCATCAGCGTGCAGGGTAGTTTGGTGTAAGATCTCGGTATGATAGTGCTGATATTGCTCGGTGATGTCTTTGGCGATGTTACGCACGACGATCTGAGCGTCATTGAATTTTTGTTGGGCGACAAAAGTACCCGAGCCTTGGCGACGCTCAAGCATTCTTTCAGCTTCAAGCTCTTTTAATGCACGATTGACGGTCATGCGAGAGACACCAAACTGCTCTGCCAATGAAATCTCGGCAGGAATGGCAGTACCTGCCGCCCAGTCGCCCGATTGGATATTGGCGACGATGGCTTGTTTGATACGCAGATATGCAGGGGTTTTTGTGGTCATGTTAGGCTCAATTGTTAATTTGCTTGTCGCTTGTACTCGCTCGTGGCGACACAAAGCCAAGCGCCATCCATTGGTAAAACATCAGCGGCTTAATGCCTTGTTTAAATTGTACTATTTTAGTAAAAAATTATAAAAAAAGAAAGTCAATTTAGCAACAATCTGATAAATCATGCAAAACATCAATGAATATTATGTTATTTTGATATATCACGATAAAAATACTAATTAAAGCATGGATTGTCCTTGTCCGTCCGCCTGCTTTATGCTATAATCCACGCTCCCACCTTTAGACAGTGGCTGATTTTGGTCGGTCAAACTGGTGAACAGGTATTCATCAAGCCGATAGGCTTTTGATTTTAAAGAGGTTATTATGAAACTTAAGACCAAACGTGGTGCCGCTAAGCGTTTCAAAAAAACTGCAAACGGCTTCAAGCGTAAGCAAGCATTCAAGCGTCACATCTTGACCAAAAAATCTCCAAAGCGTATCCGTCAATTGCGTGGTTGCACTATGGTGCACGCATCAGACGTGGCTTCAATCCGTCGTATGTGCCCATACATCTAATCAACTTTTCGGATATTTTAGGAGAATAAAATGGCTCGTGTAAAACGTGGTGTACAAGCAAACCGCCGTCACAAAAAAGTTCTAGCTCGTGCAAAAGGTTACTATGGCGCACGCTCTCGTGTGTATCGTGTAGCAGTACAAGCTGTTATGAAAGCTGGTCAATACGCTTATCGTGACCGCCGTAACAAAAAACGCTCTTTCCGCCGTCTGTGGATTGCTCGTATCAACGCTGGTGCTCGCCTAAACGGTTTGTCATACAGCCGTCTGATCAACGGCCTTAAAAAGGCAAATGTTGAGATTGACCGCCGTATCCTAGCTGACATCGCTATGCATGACGCTGCCGCTTTCACTGCAATCGCAGAAAAAGCAAAAGCTGCTCTAGCATAAGCTGTCAATCAGACACAAAGCCCTGCTCATTGAGCGGGGTTTTTGTTTTTGGGGATGTAGCCCATTTGGATAGCTTTGCTGTTGATATTTGTGATGAAAATTGGCACATCTACCGCCAAACAGGGAAGAAATCGTGGTCAAACATGGAAGAAATTGTGGTAAACATGGAAAATTAAAAAACTTTTCCATGTTTCATCCGCCAAATCATTTACAAAATTAGCCCAATTCTTTAGAATAATCAGTTTTATCATAGTTAAATAAATCCTGCCCTAGCGCAAGACTGACGAAGAGATACCATGACACAAGAGACTACTTTTGATTTACCTGCGCTAGACGCACCACTTGCCAGTATCAGCCCAGATGCGCTGACGGCGTTTGGTGATCAGGCGGTGGCGCTGATTGATACGGCAAGCGACGAAAAAACCTTGCAAGAACTTCGTGTCAATTTGACAGGCAAAAAAGCCACTTTGACCGCATTATCCAAGCAAATGGGCAGTCTAGATGCCGATGCCAAAAAACAATACGGCGCTTATCTGCATGAGCTACGCACTCGTATCAGTACGGCGCTTGACACCAAAGCCCAAAGCCTTGCGGCAGCTGCGCTCAATGCCAAGCTTGCCAGTGAGCAGGTGGATATCACCATGCCTGCGCGTGGTATCGCCAAAGGCACGTTGCACCCGATTACGCAGACGACCGAGCGTATGAAGCAGTTTTTTGTGCAAGCAGGATTTAGCGTGGCGACAGGCCCTGAAGTTGAAAGCGATTATTATAACTTTGAAGCCTTGAACATCCCAAGCCATCACCCAGCCCGTGCGATGCATGATACCTTTTATTTTGATGCGCATTATCTACTTCGCACGCACACCAGTAGCGTGCAGATTCGCACGATGGAAAAGAGCGAGCCGCCGATTCGTATTATCTGCCCGGGTCGCGTGTATCGCTGTGACTCAGACCAGACGCACTCGCCGATGTTCCATCAGATGGAAGGCTTGATGATTTCAAAATCAAGCAACTTTGCCGAGCTCAAAGGCTTGATTCATGAGTTTTTGGATGCGTTTTTTGGCAAAAAAATGACCGTGCGTTTTCGCCCATCGTTTTTCCCATTCACCGAGCCGTCCGCCGAAGTGGATATCCTATCGGATAGTGGTAAATGGCTAGAAGTGCTTGGCTGCGGCATGGTGCATCCACAAGTGCTCAAAAACTGTGGCATCGACCCAAATGAATACACAGGCTTTGCCTTTGGTCTTGGCATTGAACGCTTTGCGATGCTGTATTATGGCATTGATGATTTGCGTTTATTTTTCCAAAATGATTTGCGCTTTTTGAAGCAATTTGGCTAATTCTGAAGTCTAAGAAATTAATTTTTACAGTTTAAATATCAGAGATTACAATGAAAATCAGTGAACAATGGCTAAGACAATGGGCAAATCCAAGCGTCGATAGTGAAACTTTGGGCGAACAGCTGACCATGGCGGGGCTTGAGCTGGATGGCATGGAGATGGTTGCGCCGCCATTTAGCGGTGTCGTGGTCGGTGAAGTCATCGAGTGTGCCCAGCATCCTGATGCCGACCGCCTGCGTGTGACTCGTGTCAATATCGGCACAGGTGAGCTATTACAAATCGTCTGCGGTGCGCCAAATGTGCGTGTCGGGCTAAAAGTGGCGGTGGCGACCGTTGGTGCTGTCTTGCCAAGCGATGATGACAAGGGCTTTAAAATCAAAAAAGGCAAACTGCGTGGCGTAGAGTCGCATGGGATGCTGTGTGGTGCGTCAGAGCTTGGACTTGAAGATAAGATTGATGGCCTGCTAGAGCTATCTGATGATGCACCGATCGGTGTCGATGTCCGCAGTTATCTGAACCTAGATGCCAAGATTTTTGAGATTGCCATCACCCCAAACCGTGGCGACTGCCTAAGCGTGCTGGGGCTGGCTCGTGAGATTGCGGTGATTAATCGCCTACCGCTAAACCGTGTGTCGTTTGATGTCATCAATCCAAGCATGACAGCGAGTGTCGGCGTACAAGTGGCAAATACCACCGCTTGCCCACGCTATCTGGCACAGCGTATCGATGGCATTGATCGTAGTGTGGCGACGCCTGAATGGATGGAGTCGGCACTCGTAGCATCAGGCGTGCGTACGCATAATTTCTTGGTGGATGTGACAAACTTTGTGCTACTTGAGCTGGGTCAGCCGCTACACGCCTTTGATGCTGATAAGATTGTCGGCGATATCGTGGTGCGTGATTCTGTCGCAGGCGAGACGGTTGAGCTATTGAACGAGCAGACGATTACCTTGACCGGTGATGAGCTTGTGATCGCTGATGATGTCGGCGTGCTTGCTTTGGCAGGTATCATGGGTGGTGCTCGCTCGGCGGTGAGCGATGAGACGACAAGCATCGTGCTAGAAAGTGCGCACTTTGATCAGCTTGCCATCGCAGGGCGTGCCCGTCGCTTTGGTTTGCATACTGATGCGTCACAGCGTTTTGAGCGTGGGGTGGATTTTGAGCTACCACGCACAGCGCTTGATCGTGCGACCAGTCTGATTATCAGTGTGGCAGGCGGTGCAGCAGGGCAAATCACCACAGCCGAAACGCTTGACAAGCTACCTGCCCGCCACAGCATCCGTGTGCCTGTGGCAAAGGTCGAGCAGCTGCTTGGCGTAACCATCTCGACCGATGAGATTATCGATATCCTAAATCGCCTAGAAATCGCCACCGTGCTAGATGGCGATATGCTCGTTTGCCAAGCGCCAAGCCATCGCTTTGATATGAATATCGCCGAAGATGTAGTCGAAGAAGTTGCCCGTATCTATGGCTATGCCAATATCGATGTACGCTTGCCAAGCTTTGCAGTGGATATGAGCTATAACGATACGGCGGATCTGATCCATGTTGCCAAGCTGACCCTAGCGGATGCAGGCTATCATGAAGCGGTGAGCTTTAGCTTTAGTGATGCCAAGATCGAATCGCTGTTCGATGATGCCAGCCTAGGTGCGGTGTTGCCACTTGCCAATCCGATCTCAAGCGATTTGGCGGTGATGCGTCGCACGCTACTATCAAGCCTATTGCCTGTGGTCAGCTACAACCTAAACCGTCAGCAGACCCGTGTGCGTCTGTTTGAGACCGGTCTTAGCTTTATTGGCGCAGATGTGGCAAGTCTCGTGCAGACGCCAAGCCTTGCCATCGTCGCCACAGGCGATGTCGCACCAGAGCAAAGCCACGCCACTCGTGCGATGGACTTTTTTGATCTTAAGCGTGATGTCGAAAGCCTACTGCCTGCGACCTTGAACAAAGCACAAGTCAGCTATGAGCGTGCTGATCTGAGTTTCTTGCACCCAGGTCAAAGTGCGTATCTACTGGTCAATGGTGAGCGTCTGGGCTGGTTTGGTCAGTTGCACCCAAGTATCGCCAAAGCGCTGGATTTGCCGACCGTGTGGGTCGCTGAGCTAAATCTAGATGCGCTGATTGCACTCAATCACCAAACCACCACCATCAAAGCCCCAAGCAAATTCCCAAGCGTACGCCGTGATTTGGCGGTGCTTGTTGATGCTGATATCGCTTGGCAGGCGCTTGAGACAGACATCCGAGCCGCAGCAGGCGTGCATCTACAGGATGTGTGGCTGTTCGATGTCTATACGGGCGACAAACTGCCTGCAGGCACGCGTTCACTGGCGTTTGCGATGGTGTTCCAAAACCATGATGCCACGCTCGAAGACGAACAAATCAAAAAAGTGGTGGATAAAGTCATCAGTGTACTCGATGAGAAACACGGTGCGAAACTGCGTGACTGATGTGTGATTTATAGCGTGTGTCACTTGCACACCAAACATCACCAAAACCGCCACAGCGCTATGCTTTGTGGCGGTTTTTAATGGGTTTGGGGTTTTGGAGTGCAGGTTAAAAGATGATGCGGTTGTATATTTTTATGCTGAACCAAAGACCAAACGCATCAATAAAGCTTACCACATTTGCTAATTTTTTGGTGCTTACCAAAATAATTGACCAAAAATCACTTTGGGAGAAAAATTTAAATTGCATTAAGCATACAATCAAGTGTACAATGATAAATACGATTGAATTTAAAATCGTGCATTAGGTAGCTTATTGATACATAAGGATAAAATCATGAGTGCACTGACCAAGGCAGATATGGTAGATCAGCTGACCATTCGCCTACGATTGACCCGTCAGCAGGCGCGCAAGCTGGTTGATGGCTTTTTTGATGAGATTAGCCAAAGCCTTGCCGATGGCAAAGAAGTGAAATTGTCAGGATTTGGCAATTTTGAGCTCAAGGACAAAAAATCACGCCCAGGACGCAACCCAAAGACTGGCGAGAGCATCCCTGTTGAAGCACGCCGTGTGGTGACTTTCAAATCAGGTCAAAAACTGCGTGGCTGGGTCGATAGCCAAACTCATCAAAACGCCGAAAAGTAAGCAAAATCGCTTGATACTTAAGTTAGTATTTGCTAAAATATCGGCTTTATGTTCCCACTTAAGATGGCTAATAACATAGACAAACATGGTGCGACATGCCAAAGTTGGTTGGTGATGGCGTGGCTATGTTCCACTGATACTGGTGCGCCAGCAGTGCTTATTAGTGCTTAGGTTTATTGGATAAGAGATTTATCATGCGTAAAGACATTCACCCAGAATATCGCGAAGTATTGTTCCACGATACCAATGCTGATGTGTACTTCCTAACTCGTTCAACTGTGGCAACTAAGACAACTCGTGAATACGAAGGTCAAGAGTACCCATACTTCCCATTGGATATCTCAAGTGCGTCGCACCCATTCTACACTGGCGAACAACGCAAAACTGCAAACGAAGGTCGTGTGGCGACTTTCAACAAGCGTTTTGGTGCATTTGCAAACCGTGGCAAAAAATAAGCCATCGCTTGATATCAAAAATCGTCTCTTCGGGGGCGATTTTTTTTGTGCTTGTCAAAAATTTGTAACAATTTTCAAAACATCCGTGCACGATGGATGACGAAAATGGCAAGTCGTGATAGACTATAGCCATCTTTTTTCTATCAAAATTTTTCAATATTGGGGTGAGTATGCAAGGATCATGGTTCTGGATGCTATTGGCTGTCGTCGTCATGCTACTAGGTCTGTATGTGTTGGTGCGTGGCTTGCGCCAAAAAAACGACACGCTTGAGCATGGTGATACCAAGTTCAAAAATGGCTTGCCAATCACGCCAAGAGATGAGCGCAAGTTCACCGATGAGCCAGAGTCAGATGCACTCAGTGACATGGCAAAAGTGATGCAGGCGACGCCAGTATCTGCGCTTAGCCAAGAGCGTGATGAGCCAAAGACAGAGTATGCCCCAGCGCAAGCGATACAGACACGAGCCGAGCAAATCAGTATCAATGATGTGGATAATGGCTTTGATGAGTCGGCACCTGCCATCGAACGACATTTGGATGAGCAAGAAGCTTATGACGAAGCGAACAACCCCCTAGAAAACTGTGAAGAGACTGTCACTATCATCATTACCCCACAGTATGGAGCAACCATCTTGGGTCGTAAAGTGCTTGAAATCAGTCGCAACTATGGCTTGCGTCATGGTGTGATGAACATGTTTCACCGACATGAGATGGAAGATGGTCGTGGTGATTTGTGGTTTAGCATGATGGCTGAAGACAGCAATGGTTTGACTGCATTTGACCTAAACACCATGGCGGATGCACAATATAACAGCTTGGTGCTGTTTTTGACCATTCCGCACAATCAGCTGTTGCGTGGCTATGACAGTATGGTATCGACAGCCAATATGTTGGCTCGTGAGCTAGATGCCATCTTGACTGACGAAAATCGCATGCAGCTAGATGATGAGTCTTTGGATCGTTTGCGTGGTATTCTTTCAACGCATTAATAATCTTGACATAAAATCCCGAACCGCTCTTTTGTTGAGCGGTTTTTTGGCTCAATATGATTTGAACAAAAGAAGTATCGTATGAATGATTTATTTGATTTTGATAGCCATGCACCATCCTTGAGCGACCAAGTCATCGTTGATGAGATGCGTGCGTTGATTGATGTGCTAAAAAAACACAACCACGCCTATTATGTGCTAGATAATCCTACCATCAGTGATGGCGAGTATGATGGGCTCAGACGACAGCTGATTGCGCTTGAGACCGCTCATCCATCACTGATTCAGGCGGATAGTCCAATACAGACGGTGGGCGGTGAGCCGTTGCCGTTTTTTACGCAGGTGGCGCATGACATCCCGATGCTGTCACTGGGCAATGTGTTTGATGCCGAAGATTTGGCGGGCTTTTTACGCCGTGCCAATGAGCGACTGGGCAGTACTGTGCCTGAATATGAGATGGAACTCAAGCTTGATGGCCTTGCGGTGTCGCTCAAATATGAGCATGGTGTATTTGTGCAGGCGGTGACTCGGGGTGATGGGCAAGTGGGCGAGGACATCACGCACAATGTCCGCACTATTCGCAATCTACCGCAGAGGCTACCAGCTTGCCAAGACATCGCCATGCTTGAGGTGCGTGGTGAGGTGCTGATGCCAAAGGCAGGTTTTGAGAAGCTCAATCGTGACAGTGCCGAGCGTGGCGAGAAGATGTTTGCCAATCCACGCAACGCTGCCGCAGGCTCACTTAGACAGTTGAACCCTGCCATCGCAGCGGCTCGTCCTTTGGCGTTTTTTGGGTATTCGGTCAATCAAGGTCTGCCAGATGACATCGACACCCAGTCAGGGGCGATGGCGTGGCTAGTATCGCTTGGCTTTGAGACTGCGCCATTTGCCACCGCTGATGGACTAGATGGCATCCAAAGTTTTTATGAAAATACCATCAAAACTCGCAGTGAGCTACCGTTTGAGATTGATGGTATGGTGGTCAAGGTCAATAGTCTAGCGCTGCAAGAGCGACTTGGCTTTTTGAGCCGTGAGCCACGCTGGGCGACAGCGTACAAATTCCCTGCCGAGACTGTGCCGACTCGCCTACTGGATGTCGAATGGCAGGTGGGGCGTACAGGCACGCTGACCCCTGTGGGCAAGCTTGAGCCTGTCAATGTCGGCGGCGTGACAGTGAGCAATGTGACTTTGCATAATTTTGGTGAGATTACACGGCTGGGTCTGATGATTGGCGATATGGTTAATGTGCATCGGGCGGGCGATGTCATCCCTAAGGTCTCGGGCAATATCCTTGAGCTGCGCCCATCGGATGCCCGAGTGATTAGCTTGCCAAGTGCTTGCCCTGTTTGTGATTCGCCTGTGGCATTGCCCGAAGGTGAAGCGCTCGCTCGCTGTACTGGTGGGCTGTACTGCGGTGCACAACAACAAGAAGCGCTGATTCATTTCGTCGCTCGCCGTGCGATGGATATTGATGGGCTTGGCACATCGTGGCTGATTAAGTTTTTTGAGATGGGGATTGTCAAGACGGTGGCGGATATTTATCAGCTACACACTCGTGCTGATGAGCTGATGCTCATCGAAGGGCTTGGCGAAAAATCCGTCACCAAGATGCTCTCTGCCATCGAAGCGTCAAAGGCGACGACCTTGCCACGCTTTATTTTTGCGCTTGGTATTCGTGGTGTGGGCGAGAGTACGGCACTGAACCTTGCCCAAGAATTTGGCGATTTGACCCCGATTATTCAGGCGGATTTGACCCAATTACAAGCCGTGCCTGATATTGGCGAAGTGACGGCGCAGGCGATTTATGACTTTTTCCGTGCATCGCACAACATCGAAGTGCTTGATGCCTTGCTCGGCGCAGGGATTCATTGGCAAGTGGTGGATGCTAGTGCCAAAGCCGATTTGCCATTGGCAGGCGAGACTTGGGTGGTGACAGGTACGCTAGGCAGTATGGGGCGTGACGAAGCCAAAGATAAGCTTGTGGCACTGGGCGCAAAAGTCGCCGGCAGTGTCTCTGCCAAGACCACCCGACTGCTTGCCGGCGAAAAAGCAGGCAGTAAGCTTGATAAGGCGACAAGTCTTGGTGTGACGGTGGTGAGCGAAGATGAATTTTTGGCATTATTGGCAAAGCTTGGCTGATGTGCTAGTATGATAAACATTAAAAACCATAGAAAATACAAAGAGTTGAGATGAAAACATCCAATCAAAGCGTTGCCATGCTTGGGCTTGTGGTCGGTTGTGTGATTTTTGGCATGGGCAGTCTGATTGTGGCGCATGTGTCTGTCGGCTCGTATGCGATGGCATTTTGGCGGCTATTGATTTCATCGGTGGTGTTTTTGGTGCTCGCCAAGTGCTTTCATCAAGCTTTTCCCACGCACCCAAAAGCCGTGCTATTTGCCCTGCTATCAGGGGCGGCGCTTGGGGCGGATTTGGCGTTGTGGCATGAGAGTATCCATGCGGTCGGGCCGGGGATTTCGACACTCTTAAACTCATTGCAGATTTTCTTTTTGGCATTCATCGGCTTTGTGTTTTATCAAGAAAAACAAACCAAATTTCAGCTTATCAGCCTAGTGCTTGCCATCATCGGTGTGGGATTGATAGCAAGCCCCGAGTTTGCGCACAATATCCAAGCAGGTTGGGGCTTTGTTTCGGGTATCGTCTCGGGGGCGTGCCTTGCCATTTCGATGACTTGGATACGCCAGACGCATCAGTATCAGACGGTGGCGATTTTGCCCTTGATGGCGCTCGTCGGTGTCGGTGGTGCGTTGGCGGTTGCGCCTGTGATGTGGCTTGTCGATACAGGGCGTATTGTGCCGACTTCGTGGGCGGATGTGGGCGGAATTGTGGTATATGGCACGGTGATGCAGTGCTTGGCGTGGGGCTTGATTGCGTATAATATCCCCAAGCTAAGCCTTGCTATGACGGGGCTATTACTACTGTCTGAGCCTGTGGCGGCGCTGGTGCTGGATTATTTTTGGCTGGATAAAGCCATCAGCGGACTACAGTGGGGTGGTGCGTTTTTGACGATGTTGGCGATTTATTTGGGGTCGATGAAGTCAAAATCAGCGCATTGATGACACTTGTCAAAATACTTGGCTTTTGTTCATGCTTGATAAGCTGGCATAAACAAAAGCCTTTTTATTATCACTATTTTGCTGAGACTATCTCAATCGGCAACACCAAGCCTTCACCGAATTTATCAGCAATCACATACTCATGCGTCTCATTGACGACATCGGGTGTGACTTGGATGACAAGCGCAGGCTTATCGCCATCACGAAAGCTGTGGGCGATGTATTTGCCTGTCAGCTGATCTAGGACTTTGCCAAGTGCTTCAGGGCTTGCCATTGATAGCATCATGGCGTGCTGTGCCTGCTCTGGGCTTAGGTTGTATGCTTTGGCATAGTTTGCCACAGGCTGTGAGTCTTTGGCAAAGGGATAATCAAAACTGCCTGCATCCACACGCACAGCTTTGGTATCGATATATGACCAGTCGATTTGGGTTTTGCCATCGGCGGTGGTGATGGGCTTGGCAGTGGGTGTGTCAGCATCTTGGGCAGTGCCATCAGCCGCCTTGAGTTCATTTAATAGCGCATCGACATCGTGCGGATTGTCGCTTTGTGCGGTGTTGGTGCTTTGTGCTGCATCAGTGGTGTTGGTTGTTTCGGTGCTGACGGCGGCTTGTTGTAAATTTTGTTCGCTGTTATCAGCACAAGCGACAAGCGTAAGCGTCGCACAGATGATGGCGATGGCGTGATGACTGGCTGACATAATTCCCCCGTTAGATATCCAAAGTGATTTTGGTGCTAGATTTTACCGAATTCATCACAAATTGGCTATTAAAAGTTGCCACATTATTCTCGCCCGTCAGATTTTGGCGGGTGAAGCGGTGGTATTCTTGCATATCTTGATTGGCGACAATCAGCACAAAATCATAATCCCCCGAAATCTCATAACAGCTCATCACCTGCGGATGTACTGCCATCAGCCGCTCAAAGCGGTGCTGTAAGGGTGTGTTTGAATTGACCATCTTAATCAGCACAAGCACGGTCAAGGGGCGACCGACTTTGACCGCATCGACGATGGCGACACTGCGTTCGATGACTTTGGCATCGGTCAGCTGACTGATACGACGCTGTGTGGTGGCAATCGATGTGCCAAGTTTTTCGGCGATGGTTTTGAGTGGTAAGGTGGCATCATTTTGCAGTAGGTTCAAGATTTTCTTGTCGATATCATCAAGTGCGTGCATAATATTGACTTTTTCCAAAAATATGAGAAATTTTATCAATATTCCCAATTTTTTGCAAAATAAATTCGGATTTATGCCATTTTATAAAGATAAATTCTCATCATGACTTGTTACAATAAGCGTCAAATTTGCACTGCTAACGAGCCAAGTTATGACCACACTCATCCAAAAATACACAGGGAATTTACCATTTATGCGTCATGCTGACATCAAGCACAACACCGTCGTTATTGGTGTTGTCTTAGCAGTGCTATCCAATGTGCTGTTTGGGGTGCTGTACGCCTATGGCAAATGGATGTCGCCACTGTCAGGGACGCAGATGTTTTTGTGGCGGATGGTGATGATGTGGGCGTGCTTGGCGCTGTTTTTGGCGATGACGGGCAAGATGGCAGAATTTCGTGATGAGATTGGTGCTATCAGGGGCGTCAAATCGTGGCTGTACTTGCTTGTGCCGACGCCAATTCTAGCCAGTCAGTTGTGGCTGTTTATGTGGGCGCCAGTCAATGGTCAGAGTATCCAAGTGTCGATGGGGTATTTTTTGTTCCCATTGGCGATGGTGCTGGCGGGGTTTTTGGTGTTTCGTGAACGCCTAAGCCGACTACAATCGGTGGCGGTGGCGCTGGCAGCGGCAGGCGTGGCGTTTGAGATTTATCGCACCAGTGGCGTGAGTTTTGCGACTTTGTGGGTGTGTGGCACTTACCCGATTTATTATGTGATGCGCCGTAAACAGGGTATCCGAGCATTGACGGGGCTGTTTTTTGATTTGTCCATCATTGCGCCGATTTGCCTTGTGTGGATTATCAGCACTGATGCCATCGATGTGGCGGCAAATGGCGTACTACTTGCCAAAGCGGTGGGGCTTGGGGCAATCAGCGTGCTTGCGATGGCGACCAATCTACAAGCAGGGCGACTGTTGCCAGTGAGCTTGTTTGGGATGCTAAGCTACCTTGAGCCTGTGCTGTTGTTTTTCTTATCCATCACGGTGCTTGGGGCGGTGTTTAGTCCATCGATGCTGATTAGCTATGGCTTGATTTGGCTTGCGGTGGTGTGTCTGATTGCCCAAGGTGTCATCACCAATCGCAAAAAGTATGATGATAAATAAGCTTAAAAAAATTAAAAAGCAAAAAGCCGATAGTTGCAACTGTAACCATCAGCTTTTTTGCTTTAATCCAAGTGATTTATCAAAGCTTATTCATCAACATATTGACTGATTTCAATCAAATTGCCATCAGGGTCACGGCAATACACTGAGCGAATCTTACCCACCGCACCGGTGCGTGGCACGATACCATTTTCCAAAATCTCAACGCCGTGTGCTTGTAGCGTCGCCATCACATCGGGCAGTGGCGTGTCGGTCAGTAGGCAAATATCTATTGTGCCTGTATTGGCGTGCTGGGCATTGGGCAGGATTTCATTGCCTTTTTGGTGTAGGTTGAATTTTTGTTGCCCAAAGCACAACGCCTTGCGATTATCCCCAAAAGTAGTCAGCGTCATGCCAAGCACTTGGGTATAAAATGCAATCGTACGCTCCATGTCAGAGGCGGTCAAGACCACATGGTCAATGGCAGTGATACGCATCTTGATTCATCCTTGTTTATCAATTTTGTTTATCAATACTGACAAATAATGGCAAATGCCATCAATGGTTGATAGCCGTATTAATAGCCTTGATTTTTAAAGCCACGCTGTTTATCACGGGCAAAATCTCGCTCTTTGAGCGTCGCTCGCTTATCGTGCAGTTTTTTGCCTTTGGCTAGGGCGATTTCGCATTTGACACGGCTATTTTTCCAATAGCACGACAGCGCCACCACCGTATAGCCTTTTTGATTGACCATGCCAAACAGCTTATCAATCTCACGGCGGTTCAGTAGCAGTTTACGAGTGCGGATGTTGTCAGGATGGATGTGCGTTGAGCTCGTCAGTAGTGGCTGAATGTGCGCCCCGAACAAAAACGCTTCGCCATTTTTAAAAATCACATAACTTTCGGTGATGCTCATCTTGCCGGCACGGATGGATTTGACTTCCCAGCCTTCGAGCACGAGACCCGCTTCGATGGTGTCTTCGATAAAAAATTCATGCCGTGCTTTTTTGTTGGCGCAGATTTGATTGCTTGGTTTTTTTGCCATGTGTTATCCTAAAAGTTCTTAAATTTGTCAATTGATAGCATTATAACAAACTTTTTGGCAAATGGGCGAGATTTGCCAAATTGCCGATTTATCACAGCCAAGCTTGCACGGGTGGGGCAAATTTTGATAATATGCCAAGCAAAGTTGTCGATGATTGACACAGTTTTAGTAGTTATTTTCGTAGTTATCTTAAGTATATTTATTCAAGGAACAATCCCATGCTAGACAGCAAACCGACCCTACAAACCCTGCTTGACCATCGCTCAATTCGTAAATACACCGGCGAGCCGATTTCTGATGAGATGCTGACCGCCGTGCTTGAAGCGGGGCGTGCGGTATCGACATCGAGTTTTTTGCAGGCGTGTAGCGTGATTCGTGTGGTCGATAAAGCCAAACGCACCGCACTGCGTCAGATTTCGTGCGATATGAGCGAAGAAGCTTACACGCAGGCACTGGCTGATGGCAAGCGATTGGGCCATGCTTATGTCGAAGATTGCGCCGAGTATTTGGTATTTTGTATGGATGCGCACCGCCACAATCAGCTTGCCGATGTGCAGACAGACTGGACAGAAGTGGCGGTGATTGGGGCGATTGATGCGGCATTAATGGCACAAAATGTCCTAGCTGCCGCCGAAAGCCTAGGGCTTGGTGGTGTGTATATCGGCAGCCTACGCAATGACATCGCCCGAGCAGGTGCGGTGCTTGGCTTACCAAAGCATGTCGTGCCACTGTTTGGTCTGTGTCTAGGTCATCCTGATATGTCATCAAAAATCAACCAATCACAACGCCCACGCCTACCGCTTGATGTCATCGTCTCAACCGACACTTATCAAGTGGCAAGCGATGAGACCTTGTCAGCGTACAATGAAGTGGTCAAAGGCTACTACAATGGTCGTGGCATTGATATGGACTGGAAAGCGCAAATCGCCAGCACCTTTGGCGGTGAAGTGCGTCCGTTCATGCTCGAATACCTACAATCTCAAGGCTTTTGTAAGCGTTAATCGCTTGATAAAGCATAGCAAATGGATAACAAAAGGGCGATGTTGGTCGCCTTTTTGTTTGTCTATTAAGCAGATGACTTTATCTTTATAAGTTTTAAAACTTGGCAAAATTTGTTACCATAGCAGTTTTTAGGCTTTTTATGGGCGACATCATGACGACATCCACTCGCAAAGTCCTATATCCGGGTACATTTGACCCGATTACCAATGGGCATATTGACTTGGTCAATCGTGCGCTTAAGTTATTTGATGAAGTCATCATTGCGGTGGCGTTTGCGCATCACAAAAAACCCTTATTCGATTTTGATGAACGAGTGGCGATGGTCAAGGCATCCTTTGATAATCCCAAGATTTCGGTTGTGCCGTTTGAAGGCTTGTTGGTGGAATTTGCTCGTGAACAAGGTGCAAGTGCGGTGCTGCGTGGACTTCGTGCGGTGAGCGATTTTGAATATGAATTTGGCTTGGCAAGCATGAACCGTAGCCTAGACGAGCAGTTTGAAGCGGTGTTTTTGACGCCGTCCCAAGAATATTCGTTCGTCTCATCGACGCTGGTGCGTGAAGTGGCAAAGCTTGGCGGTGATGTCAGCAAATTTGTACCGCCTGTGGTGCTTGATGGCTTTGCCAAGAAATTTAAGGGGTAAGTGATGGCGCTAAAAATCACCGAAGAATGCATCAACTGCGATGTCTGCGAGCCTGTTTGTCCAAATGACGCCATCTACGCAGGCGAGGATATTTATGTCATCAATCCACAGCTATGCACCGAGTGCGTTGGGCATTATGACACACCGCAGTGCGTGGATATTTGCCCTGTCGATTGTATCCCAAAAGATAGCGATTACCCCGAGACTCATGACGAGCTGATGGCAAAATACCAAAAACTCACCACAAACGACTAATCTGTGCTATAATTAATACTGGCAGACCAGACAATCGCTGTCCGACCACTCAATTTAATTGGCAGGATAATTCATTCTCGTATTATCATGATAAGCAGTTAAATTCAGTGGTCGGAGGGAGGAAAGTCCGGGCTACACAGGGCAGCGTGCTAGCTAACGGCTAGGGGGCGAAAGCCTACGACCAGTGCAACAGAGAACAGACCGCCAACGCCAATCGGCACGGTAAGGGTGAAACGGTGGGGTAAGAGCCCACCGCATGACTGGCAACAGCTCATGGCAAGGTAAACTCCACGCGTAGCAAGACCAAATAGGTGTCCAATCGGTTGCCCGCCGAGGATACGGGTAGGTTGCTCGAGCGTGTCAGCGATGGCACGCCTAGATGAATGATTGTCCACGACAGAACCCGGCTTATCGGTTTGCCAACTTATTCATAAGTAGTGACAATGTCCCAAAATCACTGCACAACTGTGATGTAAGCCGTAACATCACAAAAATTTTGCAAAATCACAAATTTTTGTCAAATTATTGTTGACAAGGGTAAACTTTGTGCTATAATTTGCTTCCTGTAACGGCGATGTAGCTCAGCTGGTTAGAGCGCACGACTCATAATCGTGAGGTCAAGAGTTCAAGTCTCTTCATCGCCACCAGATATTATAAAAATTTTAAAATTAATGCTTGACATTCGATTTTAAATCATTATAATACGCAACTCAAGTCATCCACTAGACGATAGTATGACTAACACTATTTAAAATCAAAACTAA
>NZ_CAMCBS010000023.1 GCF_945873075.1 uncultured Moraxella sp.
CAAACTCACTATCCACAAAGCGAATCGGCACGCCTGCCAAGCGTCTAGCGGTCGTTGCCACATGGCCTGCTAAGCTTGACGCATAAAACGCCAACGGCTCGCCTGCTTTTGTGCTTGTCGTCACAATCCCAAAAAACTCAAGCAACGAACGCACTCGCTCGGCAATCGCCGCCCCCGAGTCTAGTAGCGTCATCGACAGCTGCCGCTCATCAATCCATGCCTGTAAAAACGCCTTAAAAAACGGATAATGCGTACAGCCAAGCACAATCACATCAATGCCTGCTTGATGCCATTCATCGGTTTGCTTAATGAGTAAATCCGCCACATGATGGTCAATCGGCATCCCCGACTCCACCCAAGGTACAAGCATCGGCTCAAAGTGCTTATACACCGTCACTCCTTTTGGCGTGGCAATCTCATCGATGACCTGTGCTAGCAGTCGCCCTTGTAGGGTTGCTTGGGTAGCTAGCACCGCTACTTGTTTGCTTTGGCTAATTTCGCACGCAGGCTTGAGCGCTGGCACAAGCCCAACAATCGGCACACTACACCGAGCCCGAAGTGCTGTCAAGCTGTGCGCCGATGCGCTGTTGCAGGCAATCACAATCAGCTTACAGTCTTGTTTGCACAGCCAATCCACCGCCTGCAAAGTCAAAAATAGTATCTCATCACCCGATTTGTTGCCATAAGGGACATTTTGGGTGTCGGCATAATACACATAGCGTTCATGCGGCATCAGCCGTGCTAGATGCCGAAATACCGACAGACCGCCCACGCCCGAATCAAAAATCCCAATCGGCGCATCAGCTGTATGTTGCTCAGAGTGTGGATGAATCATCGCCATTACTCACAAAAAACACACCAGTCACCCATTCATTCTCACGACTGGCAAATCTCATAGATTTTACCACCACTGGCAAGCTTTAGCACGGTTTTGTTATGATTATTTTCAATCCGCTCATCAAGCGTACCAAGACCAATCAGATGAAACATCACATTATTCATCACCTTTGCCACCAAGCCAAAGCGTGTCTTGACATACAACCGCTCCTCATCGCCAAAGTGCGAAAAATACGGCAAATGCGCATCATCTAGGCGTATCACATCGCCATTGGTCGTGCCAAACTCCAGCCAATCTGCCCCATCATCACGCACCACATCCACCCGATTGATAAACAGTGGCGCATCATCGACACGGATGCGATATTTATCCGTCGGTGTCTTAAGATAATGCACCACGCACCCATCGATGACTTCCGCCCATAGGGCACTGGCGAATAAATCCACCAATGACTGACGAGTCATTTTCACGCCTTCGTGATACCACTCACCATTATCACGGATATGGATATCGATGTCAGATTTGCCCGTCGGCTGCCATCGCTCAAGCGGTGGAATCTTACGCTTAGGTGTCGCACCATCACTTGCTTTAGTCAAAAATGGTAAAAGCTGTTCATTTAAGCTATTGTAATTTATCGAGTTTTTTGATGTCATCAGTATGTCCTTTTTTTGATGCGTGATTGGTACTAATAAGTCCAATATTCACAGATTAAAATCTATGATGCGCTGTTTTGGACTAAATTGCAAGTGATTTGCCCCGTGATGCTTGGGTGGATTTATTACAAACTATCGGTAAGATTCATATCATTTTTTGATAAAATTTGGTAATATATCCGCCATATTGCACAATATTAACTTGCCTAATAAGATAAGCTTGTTAAAATAGAACCATCATTTGCCAGTAAGCCATTAGGATGATGGCCTACCCGCCCATCTGTTGAAAGTTTAATTTTTTATAAGGAATTGATATGCAAATCGAACGCGAATCTATGGAATTTGATGTCGTCATCGTCGGTGGTGGGCCAGCTGGCCTGTCTGCTGCCATTCGCCTACGCCAACTTGCCATCGCAAACGGTATGGACGAATTTACCGTCTGTGTCATCGAAAAAGGCTCAGAATTTGGCGCGCACACACTCTCGGGTGCCGTCATCGAGCCACGAGCATTGGACGAGCTTTTCCCTGATTGGAAAGAGCGTGGCGCACCGCTGACGGTCGCCGCCAAAGAAGACCGTGTCTATATGCTGTCAAGCGCAACCAAAGCGACCAGATTACCAAATTCAATCGTCCCAACAAGTATGCACAACGAAGGCAACTACATCGTCTCGCTTGGCAATGTCGTGCGCTGGCTTGCTGAACAAGCAGAAGCCCTTGAAGTGATGATGTTTCCAGGCTTTGCCGCTAGTGACATCCTGTATCACGAAGATGGCTCGGTGCGTGGCGTGGTGACAGGCGATATGGGTGTCAATGCCAAAGGCGAGCCTAAAGGCAGCTTTGAGCCGGGCTATGAGTTGGTTGCCAAATACACCATCTTTGCCGAAGGCTGTCGTGGACATCTGGGCAAGCGTCTGATTAGCCGTTTCCATCTTGATAAAGACAAAGACCCACAACACTATGGCATCGGCCTAAAAGAGCTTTGGGAGATTGATGCCGATAAGCACGAAGAAGGCGTGATTTTGCACGGCTCGGGCTGGCCATTGACCGAAACTGGCTCAACAGGCGGTTGGTTCTTGTATTTTGCCGAAGACAATCAAGTCAGCTTTGGCTTGGTCGTGGATTTGTCTTACCACAATCCGCATGTCTCGCCATTTGATGAGCTACAACGCCTAAAACTACACCCTGTCATCCGCCCTATCCTAGAAGGTGGTAAGCGTCTGTCTTATGGCGCTCGTGCCTTGACCAAAGGCGGTCTTAATAGCCTGCCAAAACTCACCTTCGCCGGTGGCGTGCTGGTCGGTGATGATGCAGGTTTTCTAAACCCTGCCAAAATCAAAGGCTCGCACACAGCGATGAAATCGGGGATGCTCGCTGCCGAAAGCATCTTTAATGCCATCAAAGCAGGTCGCAGTGGTGATGAAGTCACTGAATACCAAACCGCCTTTGAGAACTCATGGCTATTTGAAGATGCTTATCAAGCACGCAACTTCTCGCCATCACTGCACCGTATGGGCACTTGGATGGGCGGTGCATTCACCTTTGTCGAACAAAATCTACTCGGTGGCAAAATGCCACTGACCATCCATGATACGACGCCTGACTACAGCACGCTTGATAAGGCAGACCACGCCTATAAGCCTGATTATCCAAAACCAGACGGCAAGCTGACCTTTGATAAGCTGTCTAGCGTATTCATCTCAAACACCAATCACGCCGAAGATCAGCCATGCCATCTACGCCTGACTGACCCGAGCGTGCCAACGACGGCGAATCTACCGCTGTATGCTGAGCCTGCACAGCGTTACTGCCCTGCTGGTGTCTATGAAATCGTCCAAAAAGACGGCGAAGAGCCGCAGTTTGTCATTAATAGCCAAAACTGCGTGCACTGCAAGACCTGTGATATCAAAGACCCATCACAGAACATCACTTGGGTGACACCTGAAGGTGGCGGTGGCCCGAACTATCCAAATATGTAACCCTGCCAAGCACACTCAAAAGCACGCCGATGATCATCATTGGCGTGCTTTTTTAACAATTTATTCATAGATTTATTGATAGAATTTGTTATACTGAACTGGTTTTAATTTTTTGCCAAGCGATATCTCATGAGCCAAAAATCCACGCCAAGCATCACCATCATCAGCGTCACAGGTCATCAAGACTATGCTCAAGGCTCTGTCTATGCCATTGAGCGCAGTTATACCGAACTTCAAAAGAAACTACCCAAAGACAGCCTAAGCTGTATTCTGGTCTCGCCTGATAAGCCCGAGCATCTGCCTGAGCATATCATGCACCTAGTATGCAAGCCTTTTAGCTATCTTGAATACAATCTGTTTATTTTATACGCATTGGATCAATTGGTGGAGACGGATTTTGCCCTAATTGTCCAAAACGATGGCTTTGTGGTGGATGGCGACAACTGGCGAGATGAGTTTTTTGAGTATGACTATATCGGTGCGCCTGTGTATGGACTGTATGAAGTGCTTGACGATGGTACAGCCAAAAACCATCAAGGCGATGCCTGTGATGAGTATCTGCGTGATATGCCGCCAAATTTCATTGATGTACAAAATGGTGGTTTTTCATTGCGTAGCAAAAAACTACTGGGTATGCCTAGAAAATTGGGCATCAAATGGCAGGTAAATATTCCTAAGTTTTTTAGCGCACAGCCTTTGTCGCTTGATTTTGAATCAATCTCACACAATGAAGACATGTATCTGTGTGTGATGATTCGTAAGATACTTGAAGCGCAGGGCTTGCGTTTTGCTCCAGTTGAGACAGCGTGTTATTTTGCTTGCGAATCGACAACAGTGCATAACGCACTGGACATTCCACTTAATCAAGTGCTGGGCTGTCATGCCTTTGGACTCCTGGTACTGACTGACACCCAAACCCTGTACATGGCCAAAAAGATGAACATGATTGATAATAATCCAGCGACCAATGCACTGTGCCGCTGGCTACTTGGTACAGATTTGAGCATCAATGTGCCAAAAGCATTTTTGCAAAGTGATGACTGATTCATCATCAAACCATCACCAATATCGATGCTGTTGATGTTATGCCTTAATCTTATCCCCAAACATAAACAGCACAAGCCCTACCATCATCACAGTCAGCCCCAGGTATTTATGCCATGCCAGTGTCCGCACTGGCATCTGAATCAGCCCCAAGCCATCAATCACCATCCCTGCAATCAGCTGACCCAAAATAATCAAAAACGCCATATTGACAAGCCCAATCTTGGGTGCTAAAAATGCCGTGCTAAAGACAAACACCGCCCCAATCGCCCCGCCAATCCATCGCCACCACGGCTGAGCACCAATCGCACCGCCAATCACCCCAAAGTTACTCGAAAACAGCATCACCACCGCTAGACACAGCGTACCGATGGCAAATGAAAAGAACGCCGCCGCCAAAGGCTGACCGCCCAAGCCAAACGCTAAGCGTGCATTAATCGCTGCCTGCGTCGCCACGCCCACACCGATGGCAAACGCCATCAGCCAATAAAAATACTGCATGATAAACCTATTGATTTTGATAAGTGCCACAACTTTAACACACCATCAGCCAAACCACCAACACAAACCCCAAAAAAAATCACGCCCATCATAGGATAGGCGTGATTTTTATTATTCAGCAATCAATCAGCTATTCATCATCAGATATTCAAAGGCTGATAGACCTGCTTTTGAGCCTTCACCCATGGCGATGTTGATTTGCTTATATGGCACTGTAGTCACATCACCACAAGCAAAGATACCCGGCTTGTCGGTACGGCATTTGGCATCAATCTCAATTTCACCTTGTGGCGTGGTCTTGACCAAGCCTTTGGCGACTTCTGAGTTTGGCACGAGACCAATCTGCACGAATACCGCTGATAGTGGCAAGGTTTGGTTCTCGCCTGTGGTACGGTCTTGATAAATCAGTGCATTGACCTTGCTACCGTCAGTGGTGATTTCTTGAGTGGCGGCTGATTTGATGATGGTAATGTTGTCTTTTGCCATCGCCTTATCCACCAGTACTTGGTCAGCACGCAAGGTGTCGCCAAACTCAAGTACAGTCACGTGCTTGACGATACCTGCCAAGTCCAGCGCCGCTTCGACACCTGAGTTGCCACCGCCGACGACAGCGACATCTTTACCCTTAAAGAATGGGCCGTCACAGTGTGGGCAATACGCCACGCCATTACCGATGTTCTCATCTTCGCCTTTAACACCAAGCTTACGCCATTTTGCGCCTGTAGCTAGGATGATGGTACGAGTTGTCCAGCTTGCACCCGTGTTTAGCGTAACTTGATAGCTACCTTTAACTTCTTCGATACTGCTGACGCTTACATGCTCTTTGACAGTGATGTTATACTCTTTGATGTGTGTCGCTAGGTTTGCTGCAAGCTGATTACCATTGGTTAGCGGAATTGAAATTAGGTTCTCGATATCTTGGGTATCTTTGACCTGACCACCGATACGGTCAGCCACCAATGCCACACGCAGACCCTTACGAGCGGTATAAATCGCCGCCGCACTACCTGCAGGGCCACCGCCGATGACGGTCACATCTTGGGTCTCTAGCTGTGGCTCATCTGATGCTGATAGCAAATCAGGATATTGCTCTTGTAGCTTTTCGATAAGTTTTGCGGTATCTACTTTACCATTGGCAAATGGCTTACCGTTCAAGAACACCGCAGGCACACCTTGGATGCCTTTTTCGGCGACCAATTCAGGGAATACACCACCATCGATCATTTCGTTTTCGATGCCGTCATTTAGGATGGCAAATTGGTTCAACGCCTGCACGACATCAGGGCAGTTGTGGCATGATAGCGATACAAAAGTTTGGAATTTTAGCGGTGCTTGGATACGCTTCACTAGGCTTTGGATACCTTCGTCAAGCTTTAGCGTATGACCGCCTGATTGTAGAATGGCTAGGATCAATGAAGTAAATTCATGACCGCCTGGGATACCACTAAAGACGATACCTGTGTCTTTGTTTTCGGTCACGATCTTAAAGCTCATCGGGCCAAGATCGGTATCCACCACGGTCGCATCAAAGCCAATCTTGTCGCTCGTGCCTGCAATCTTGGTCAAAAAATCCACCAATTCAGCACGCTTTTCGTGCTCGCCTGCACCAATCACCATTTGGATTGGGCGGGTCATGTTGGCACTGTATGATTTGACTGCGTCTAATAAACCTTGATCTAACATAATTTCACCTTATTGATTCGTGTTGTCATTAAGCCCTTTGGCTGATGAATTTATTATACCCCAAAGACCGCCCAAAAGATGGTTTAGAATTTTAAATATTGCCATCATCAATATCAAACGTGCTTGACTGTACAATTACAACAATTACACCTTGATAATATCCCCCATTCTTGATAAGATAAGTTTAAGCCGATTGGCAATTTGTTTTTTAACCTAAGGAGAATACCATGCTTCCAGAATATCGCGAGCTAATGACCGAACTAAAAACTGAAGGTGATGCTCACTTCCTAAAACTATTCAATGAGCACAACGAACTAGACACCGAAATCGACAACCTAGAAAAAGATCCAGTCGCTTCTGTGAGCCGTGCTGGCGAAATCGACGAGATGAAACATAAGAAACTACATCTAAAAGACGAACTAAAAGTCTATCTAGAAAAAGTTGCTGCTGAGCGTGCATAATATTTGATGGCTTATTAAGCTGGGCTTAGTAGCTAAACTTAGCAGATAAATCAGTCACTTTAGTGGCTGATTTTTTTATGGGTGATAACTGTCAAATGCAAAATGCAAAATGTAAAAAAAATTGGCAAATAAAAAACTCCAAACCACAAAGGCTTGGAGTTTTCATCTGAATTATCTAAACAGATAAATTAGATTTTACCAACTAGGTCTAGGCTTGGCTTCAAGGTTTCTTGACCTGCTTCCCAAGCAGCTGGGCACACTTCGCCATCGTTTTCACGGACATATTGTGCTGCTTTTACTTTACGAACCATGTCTTTTGCGCTACGGCCGATGCCTAGATCGTGGATTTCAGCAACTTTGATTAGACCGTCTGGATCGACTAGGAAAGTACCACGAAGTGCTGCGTGCTGACCTTCGATCATGATGTTGAAGCCACGAGTGATTTCACCAGTACCATCGCCTAGCATTGGGTATTGTACTTTTGAGATCGCTGGAGAAGCATCATGCCATGCTTTGTGTACGAAATGAGTGTCAGTAGATACTGCATACACTTCTACGCCAAGACCTTTTAGCTCGTCGTAATGTGCTGCCATGTCTTCTAGCTCAGTTGGGCATACGAAAGTGAAATCGTGTGGATAGAATAGGAAAATTGCCCAGTTGCCTTTGACATCAGCAGTAGAGATAGTTTTGAATTCGCCGTTTACATACGCTTGAGTTGAGAACTCAGGGATGTGTTGATTGATGATAGCTGCCATAATTTTCACCTTTTCAAATGATTAGTTGTTTTACCTCACTAAGCCAAACACCATGCGGTCACTTTCGCTCCCCGTTTGCCTTAGCACCCTTTTATAATACAACAAAAAAACACAATTTCAACAGTTAAAACTTTCAAATCTATTGTTTTATTTTATCAAACTTAGGTAAAATAGATGACAATATTATTAATGTTCATCATGGTGCAAGTAAGCACCTGTGTCATCAAGGAAATTTATGATTACTCTACGCCAACTGGAATTTGCGCTCGCCGTCGCCAAACATCGTCATTTTAAGCGTGCCGCCGAAGAATGTAACATCTCGCAATCCGCACTCAGCCTAGGTATCGCCGAGCTTGAAAAACAGCTCGATACCCAAATCTTTGAACGCAATAACAAACAAGTACTCATCACCCCCATCGGTGAAGAGCTACTTGAGCGTGCACAGCGTATCTTTAGCGAAATCAATGACTTGACCACCCGAGCGCACAGCCACCAAATCCCGCTCGCCTATCCGATGACCATCGGTATCATCCCGACCATCGCACCGTATCTCTTGCCAAAGGTGCTACCGACGCTCAAAGACAGCCATCCGCATTTTGAGCTGTCTGTGGTCGAAAAACAGACCGAACGCCTGATTGACCAAGTACGCTACGGGCACATTGACACCGCCATCATTGCCCTGCCTTATCCCTTAGAAGGCTTGCACGCATTTGAGTTTTGGGCGGAAGATTTTTTTGCAATTTTGCCTGAAAATGATGCACATATCGAACTTGGCAAAATCAACAGTGATGATTTGTCCAAGACCAATCTGCTACTACTTGGCGAAGGACACTGCCTAACTGACCAAGCACTGTCTGTGTGCTCGCTAAGCAAAAGCGAAATCAAATCTAGCTTTTCAGATGCCAGTCTAAACACGCTGATTCAGATGAGCCTAGCCGGCATGGGGACGACGCTTGTGCCAAAGATGGCACTTGACCAAATCAGCGCCACCAACCAAGTGCGTGCCGTACCCCTAGCAGAAGCAGGCCCGCATCGCCGTCTGGCATTCATCACTCGCCTAAACTACGCCCGTGTCAATGATGTACGCCTGTTGAGCGAGATTTTTGGTAAGGCATTGGCAAAAACTGCAAACTGATTTTCAACTCGCTTACCAAGCATGAGCATAAGCGATGCTATGGTTTGTATGCAGGTTTTAAAAAAAATCACCCAAACCGCTTGATTTGGGTGATTTTTCGTTTGCAGTATCAAGCTTGAAACATCAAACTTGAGACATCAAACAATGTGCAAATTACAGATGCTTATCAAGTAGTGCTGCAAATTCTGATTTTGGACGACCGCCGACAACGGCATCAACACGCTCGCCATTTTTGAAAACAAATAGCGTCGGGATGCTACGAATACCAAAGCGTGCTGCTGATTCTGGGTTGGCATCGACATCGACTTTGACGATTTGTACACGGCCAGCATAATCTTCGGCAAGCTCTTCAAGTACCGGGGCGATGGCTTTACATGGACCACACCATGCCGCCCAAAAGTCCACCAAAACCACTTTGTCAGAATTTAGCACATCAGCGTCAAAGCTGGCGTCAGTTGCGTTGATAATTGACATAATTTTCTACCTTTTTACATAATCAATTAAAACTATTCACGAATCGCCTTATCCTAGTGACCAATCTCACCAAGCCCTACGATTTAGCTATCACTATGATGGGGCTTGTGCTGAAATTTTCAAGATGGCGGTTTTTGCGATAAGTCATGGTATAATAACAGGCTTTAGCACCAAAGGCTTGGCTTTGGCGATTGAATTTATCAAAGATACCGATTTATTAGACAAATTATGACACTTTCAGAGACAGACATCGAGCAGATGAACGCTGCCGAATTGGCGCAATCGGATGAGTTTTTTGCAGAGTTTGCCAAGTCCATCACCATCTATGAAGATGATGACATTTGGGTGCTGGATAAGCCTGCGGGGCTACTGAGCGTCGATGGGCGACTGCTCAAGGTCAGCTTGCAATCTCGGCTACTCAAGGTAAATCCTGAAGTCAAGCTCATCCACAGGCTAGATATGGATACATCAGGGCTGATTATCTTTGCCAAGCACAGCGACGCACAGACGCACATCAGCAAGCAGTTCATCGAACGCATTCCCCAAAAAGAATATCAAGCGGTGGTCATGGGTAGCATCGTGATGGATGACAAAAAAGGCGTGATTGATGTGCCTGTCCGCTATGAGCCATCGACCAAGCCACGACATATCGTGGATATGAATTGGGATAAGCGTGCCTTGACACACTATGAAGTGCTACATCATGAACTACGCCAAGACAGCACAGGCAAGGCACATCCTGTGACACGAGTGGCGTTAAAGCCCATCACAGGACGCAGTCATCAGCTACGGGTGCATATGGTGCATATCGGTCATGTGATGATTGGCGACCCGATTTATGCCGAAGGTACGGCGCTCACACTCTCGCCAAGACTCAACCTACACGCCCACAAACTACGCCTCAAGCACCCATCGCACGGCGTATGGATGGATTGGCAAAGTGATGTGCCGTTTTAGCACCCTATCGTTGCCTAAAATACACCTAAAAAATGCCTGTCATCGTATGGATACAGGCATTTTTGCTTGGATTTTAAAATGATCAAATCAATCCAGAAATCAGCGCACATTGATACAGACGCTTGGCACGAGAGCCCGAGTTACAAAACACCATCACAGGCTTAGGCAGTTCATTGATGAGCTTGGCAAAGCTTGCGACTTTTGCCTTATCCACACATTCTGAGCCATCAATCGGCAGATGATGATAATCAAGTCCTGCCATGCGTGCGCTGTCTTGGATGCTTTGGCTTGTCGGCTGATACTCGCTTTCGTCATCAAATCGCAGATTGACTAGGCTTTTAAAGCCAAGCTTGGCAAGCGTTTGGCATTGGCAAGGATGGATTTGTTTATATAAAGTGATACTGCTGTGCATGATTATTTTTCCCAAATTTTAATGGGAGTATCTTAGCCGATAGCACGCACGCTTGCAATTTTGATTTGGCATAAGCTTATGAGCGTTTGAGCGTCGCCACCGCTTGATTGGCGCTCAAAAACACCTGCCCTGATAACTGCTGTATCACATCGCTATGGGCGAGCACATCCATCACGGGGCCTTTGATTTCGGCAAAGTGTAGCCGTTTGCCTGCGCTGATACATTCTTGATTAAAATCATACAGCATCTCTTGGGCGGATAAATCCACATGATTGACCGCCGTCATAATCAGCACAATATCAACAATCGATGCATCCGCCATCAGCCGTGTCAGCTGTGCGTGCACGGTTTGGGCATTGCCAAAGTATAGGCTCTCATCGATGCGTAGTAGCAGCAAGCCTGCAAAAGTCGTCGCCGTATGTCGCTCAATATTGCGAAAATGCTCGCTATCGCCCACTCGCCCCACCACGGCGATATGCACCTGATGCGTGCGATAGACCATCATCGCAAAGCTGGCAAGCAGACCGACGACCAAGCCGACATTGAGCCCAAAAACAATCGATGCACCAAAGGTCAGCACAAAACACAGCGCATCTGCTCTGTCTTGACGCCAAGCACCGATAAGCGTCTTGGTATCGACCATCGAGATGACCGAGCTGATAATCACCGCCGCCAAGATGGCATAAGGCAATCCTGCCAAATGCTGCCCAAAAAACAACACAATCAATAAGATACCGACAGCACAGACGATGGATGACAAGGGAGAATTTGCGCCGACGGATAAATTTAGGCTCGTACGAGAAATCCCGCCTGCCACCGCAAAGCCACCAAACAGACCACTTGCGATATTGGCAAAACCAAGCCCCATCATTTCTTTGTTGGCGTCATACGACTCAGCACGCAGTCGAGCATGGTGCGCTGAGACAGTACTGCTTGAAATAAACGCAATCAGCGCAATCAATAACGCCGATGGCAACAGCTCAATCATCGTATTGATGCCAAGCGTCGGCAGTTTTGGTGATGCCAAGCCTGTAGGCGGTGTATCTAGCACGCTCACCCCAAGCTCACCAAGCTGATAATGCACGCCAAGATAAATCGAGCACGCCACAAGCACAATGACAAACAAGCGATTGCCAAAGCCCATCAGCGGCGCTGGCAACCATCCCCACACCCACCGCTCGCCATAGCGACTGATGAGAAGTAATATCAAAGCACTCAAGCCGATTAGCAAAGTCAGTGTATGAATAGGCTGGGTATTTTGATAAGTGCTGGTAATGAGTGAAATTAGGCTATCGGTATTGATATTAATACCGAGTAAATTTTTGAATTGGCTGATGATAATCAGCACCGCCGAGCCACTGATAAAGCCTGCCGCCACGCCACGACTGACAAACTGCATAATCCAGCCCAAGCGAAGCAAACTACCAAGCCACAAAATCACCCCCACCATAAATGCCAAGCTAATCGCAAGTGCGACATACTGCAAACTCCCTGTGGCATAGCCTGATAAGGCACTTGCTGTCATGATGGCAGTGATGGCGACAGGCCCGAGTGCTGATACACTGCTTGAGCCGATATAGGCATAGACTAGGACGGGTACGATGGATGCGTACAGTCCCATGATGGGCGGTAGGCCTGCCAATGCTGCATAGCCCAGACTTTGGGGAATGACAAGCACCGCCATCATCAGTCCGGCATAGACTTCAGGGATGGCGGTGCGGGGTGTGTCGATGAATTGCAAAACCCAGTTGGGTAGTAGATTTTGCAATGTCATGGATTATTCTCCGTAGATTTTGACACCTTGAGCAAAGGCACAACCTTTTTGGCGAGCGGCGACAATCATCGCATCATGCTCACCGTATAGGCGTGATAGTGCATTTTGTTTTGCTGTTTTTTGGCTACTGCCAGTACCCATGCCTAGGCTGATGGTCGGATAGATGCCATGACGACCACCAGTTAGACCGATGCCCACACCGCTTGCCGATAGTCCAACTTGTTGGTTTTGGGTTTGTTCAACCAGTGCTGTCACACGATTAACTTCTGATTGCAAAGCGGTGCAATCATAGTTTTGGTAAGTGGTTGGATTGACATATTGTGGGGCAACTTTACCAGTTGAAGCGCAACCAGTCAATACAAGGGCAGCAGTAGCTGCACCGATGAATAATGCTTTCATAAACACCTTTTTATATCAAGGAAAAACACGCTTGGCAAGCAAAGTGCCTGCCAAGCCAACACGGGCAATGCCCAAAAAATAATCAGCTGCTTGCTCGGCGAGACGCACACAATGGACTGTCGGGTGCATCTTGCATACTTGCCCATTCATCAGGGGTATAAGCATGAATCGCCAGTGCGTGCACCGTACCGCCGTTGGCAGTCAGATACGGAGCAACTTCGGCATAGACCTTTTGATGGCGAGCAGCTAGGCGAATCCCATCAAAGGCTGTACTTACAATCACTAGCTTAAAGTGGCTTTCTTTGCCTTCAAAATGCCCTGCGTGCATATGGCTTTCGTTATCCAGCGTTAAGTGTGTAGGATTAAGCACACCCAACGCTTCGATCAATCTATCAGTAGTCGTCATAGCACCCTTCTTAGCGCTTAGCGGCAGCTTGGTACAGCGGCATCACTGTTGGAATGAGCGCTTGCATATTTTTGATGCGGTTGGCGCTGCTTGGGTGCGTGCTCAAAAACTGCGGCATTGAGCCACCGCCTGATGCTTCCATTTTTTGCCATAGGGTGATGGCGGCATTTGGATCATAACCTGCACGAGCCATCAGCTCAAGCCCCATCTTATCCGCTTCAGCTTCTTGGGTACGAGAATGTGGCAAATCCAATCCCAATTGACCTGCCAAACCCACCAACTGCGCTTGACCACTTGACAAGCCTAGCATACTCGTTGCAATGCTCAGCACGCCGCCTGTTGCTGCTTGACGGCTCATTTTTTCACGAGAATGTTCTCTAAGTGCGTGTGCCATCTCATGCCCCATGATGGCTGCGATCTCAGCATCGGTCAGATTTAGTTTCTCGATGATACCACTATAAAACACAATCTTACCGCCTGGCATTACATAGGCATTGATGGTATCTTGCTTGATGGCGTGCACTTCCCACGGCCAACTGGTCGCATCAGGACGATAGATGCTAGTATGCGGAATCAGGCGATTTGAGATATTTTTTAGGCGATTAACTTGCGAAAAATTCACATCCAAAGTCCCTTTGGCTCGTGCTTCGGCAAGCGTCTCACGATACGCTTGATTGGATAACTGTAAAATCTCGCTACTTGAGACCAACAGTAGCTGCTTACGGCTCACATCTACCGCACCGGCATGTGTGGTGCTACCGCAGCCAATGATTGCAGCACTGCTGGCTGTCGCCAAGGTGATGGCGGCGATGCTTTTTTTTAATGTTTTCATCTTCCTCATCCTAATTTAAGTGGCACTACGATTTTATCTAATTATAGCTAATGCGCCACGCTTTGCCTATCCATCACAACAAAAAAACACAATTCATTCACGCATTCACTGCAATCACACCCCTATTTTGTAAAGTAATGTAATTTTATGTCATCAAATTGTCATCAAAATTTCATCGAATTGTCATTTTTTCGTCATCAAACTGTCATTTGCAAAACCTAAAATACGAACATCGCAACAATCCTATACGAATCTTCACTTTGGAGCAAAATATGAACTCTACCAAACTAAAAGCCCTATTGATCAGCATCACTGCAGCGACCGCTTTGGCAGCCTGCAGCAAGCCTGCCCAAGACAACAAAGCAGCAGATGCTCAAACCAATGCCACCACCACAGCGAGTGCTACCCCTGCTAGCATGGAGCAAGTCGGTATCAACATCACTGGGGCTGGTGCATCTTTTCCGCAGCCGATTTATGCCAAGTGGTCAGCTGATTTTAAAGCAGCCAATGGCGGTCAGGTCAATTACCAATCTATCGGCTCATCAGGCGGTATCAAACAAATCATCGCCAAAACCGTTGATTTTGGTGCATCAGACGCACCGCTGAGCATCGACGAGCTAAATAAAGAAGGTCTCATCCAATTCCCAACGGTCATCGGCGGTGTCGTGCCTGTCGTGAACATCGAAGGCGTTGAAGCAGGTAAGCTTAAGCTTGACGGCGAGACTTTGGCAAATATCTATCTTGGTAAAATCACCAAGTGGAACGATGCCGCCATCACCGCACTAAACCCTGATTTGACCCTACCAGATGCCAACATCACCACCGTATTTCGCTCGGACGGCTCGGGAACGACCTTTAACTTCACTGACTATCTTGCCAAAGTATCAACCGACTGGAAAGATAGCGTCGGCGTGGATAAGTCAATCAAATGGCCAACCACCGCAACCGGTGCAGGCGGTAAAGGCAACGAAGGCGTAGCAAGCTTTGTCGGTCAAATCAAAAACTCAATCGGCTATGTCGAATATGCCTATGCCAAGCAAAACGGCATGGCTCATGTCTCGCTCAAAAATGCCGCTGGTGAATTTGTACAGCCATCTGCAGACAGCTTTGCTGCTGCCGGTGACATCGAGTGGACAGCGGACAATGGCTTTAACCAAGTCTTGACCAATTCAGCCACCGCAGGCGCATGGCCAATCGCTGCAGCGACATTTATTTTGGTGCACAAAAACCCACAAAATCCTGAGCAAGTCGCAGGCGTACTGAAGTTCTTTGATTGGGCATATACCAATGGCGATAACGCAGCGCTTGAGCTTGACTATGTGCCATTTAGCGATAAAGCGGTAGAAACTTTCCGCCAAAGCTGGCAACAAGTCCAAGGTGCAGACGGTAAGCCTGTCCTTTAACCCAAAAAAGCGGCTTGCAGGCAGTCGTCTGCAAGCCCACTTATTTTTAAAGATAGTATTTAAAAGATAAAATCAGTCATTATGAATCCTACAATCAATCCGACACTGTCATCCAAACTGGCTCGCCAAAGACGCCTAGATGTCGCCTTTGTGTGGGCAACTCGTCTTTGTGCCATCATGGTGCTTTTGACCTTGGGCGGTATCTTGGTCTCGCTATTGGTGGGTGCATTGCCAAGCATCAAAGCATTTGGGCTAACTTTTTATACCAATGCCAACTGGGACCCTGTCGCAGGCGAATTTGGGGCGCTTGCACCGATTTATGGCACGCTTGTGACATCCATCATCGCCGTAGCCATCGCCGTGCCAGTCAGCTTTGGGATTGCGGTGTTTTTGACTGAGCTATGTCCGACAATTTTGAAGCGACCACTAGGCATTGCCATTGAGCTACTTGCAGGTATTCCATCGATTATTTATGGTATGTGGGGCTTGTTTGTCTTTGCGCCGTGGTTTAGCGAAACCGTTCAGCCGTGGATGATTGAGAATCTTGCTCGCCTGCCGATTATCGGTCAGATGTTCGTCGGTGCGCCGATTGGTATTGGTCTATTTACCGCAGGCTTGGTGCTTGCCATCATGATTATTCCCTTTATCGCATCATCGATGCGTGATGTGTTCTTGGTCGTGCCTGATATGCTCAAAGAATCCGCCTATGGCATGGGCGCAACCAAATGGGAAGTGGTGATGAAAGTCGTCCTGCCTTATACCAAAGCAGGTGTGGTCGGCGGTCTGATTCTAGGTCTAGGTCGTGCGCTTGGCGAGACGATGGCGGTGACTTTCTTGATTGGTAATGCCTTTAATATCAACGCAAGCCTATTCACATCAGGGGTGTCGATTACATCAGCGCTTGCCAATGAGTTCGCCGAAGCATCCAGCGAAATCCATCTGTCATCGCTACTGCATTTAGGCTTAATTCTGTTTGTGATTAGCTTTATTGTGCTGTCCATCTCAAAGCTGATGCTGATGAAGCTTGACCGCAAATCAGGCAACTAATACCCAAAGGATATGAATATGACTTCTGCAAACCAAACCGCCTTTATGAAGCGCATCCACTTGCCAAAATACCGCCGTCGCACCGCCATCAACCATCTAGGCTTGATGTTTACGAGCGTGGCGATGGTCTTTGGTCTGTTTTGGCTTGCTTGGATTTTGATTACTTTGGTCGGGCACGGGATGGACGGCTTATTGACCATGCCTGTTTTTACAACAGACACACCGCCGCCGATGACCGAAGGTGGTCTGCGTAATGCCATTGTTGGCTCGATTTTGTTGTCATTTTTGGGATTGTTTGTCGGTACGCCGATTGGGATTTTGACAGGGGTGTATTTGGCAGAATTTGACAAGACCAGCTGGCTTGCTCGCACCACTCGTTTTATGAATGATGTTTTGCTATCAGCGCCATCAATTGTCATCGGCTTATTTATCTTTGCCATCATGGTGCATGGTCGTGGCTTTTCGGGCTGGGCAGGTGTCGT
This sequence comes from uncultured Moraxella sp., assembly GCF_945873075.1. Classification (GTDB taxonomy): domain Bacteria; phylum Pseudomonadota; class Gammaproteobacteria; order Pseudomonadales; family Moraxellaceae; genus Moraxella. The sequence goes on from NZ_CAMCBS010000023.1 coordinate 17,233, forward strand.
TGCCCTAGCGGTGATTGTCATTCCTGTCGTCATCCGCACCACCGAAAGTATGCTACTGCTTGTACCTAATAACCTGCGTGAAGCAGGCTATGCGCTCGGCGCACCAAAATACAAGCTTGTCAGTATGGTGACGCTCAAATCCGCCAAAGCCGGTGTCATCACAGGCGTACTGCTTGCCTTTGCTCGTATTGCCGGCGAGACTGCGCCATTACTATTCACCGCCTTGAACAACCAGTACTTTAGCACAGATATGTCGCAAGCGATGGCGAACTTGCCAAATACCATTTATCAATTTGCCATGAGCCCTTATGACAATTGGCACGCCCTAGCTTGGGCAGCGGCACTACTGATTACCTTTGCCGTCTTACTACTTAATATCATCGCGCGTATCATCAGCCACGCACAGCACAAACGCTAAACACGACAAATCAGCGTTGATACCAGATTATCGGAGAAAAACCATGCTAAACTCGAATTTCAACCACTCATCAGACACACTAACCATGCCACTATTTTTGCAAGATGACCAAGCCGTCGCAAGCGAGCAGACGAGCGCCAAAGTACAAGTTCGCAACCTTGATTTTTATTATGGCGATTATCATGCACTCAAAAATATCAATCTTGACATCGCTGACAAAAAAGTCACCGCATTCATCGGACCATCAGGCTGTGGCAAATCAACCCTGCTACGCACCCTAAACCGTATGTATGACCTATATGACGGTATGCGAGCAACGGGCAAAATCATTCTTGATAACCAAAACATCCTAGACAAGCACATCGATGTCAATCTACTGCGTGCCAAAGTCGGTATGGTCTTTCAAAAACCAACCCCATTTGCCATGTCTATCTATGACAATGTCGCCTTTGGTGTCAAGCTGTACGAAAATCTCTCAAAAGCTGAGCTTGATGAGCGTGTCGAATGGGCACTCAAAAAATCCGCCCTATGGAACGAAGTCAAAGACAAGCTCAAAAAATCAGGAATGTCACTCTCAGGCGGTCAGCAGCAGCGCCTATGTATCGCTCGCTCGGTCGCCACTCGCCCAGAAGTACTACTGCTCGATGAGCCGACATCTGCCCTTGACCCAATCTCAACAGGCGCAATCGAAGAGCTTATCCACGACCTAAAGCATGACTACACCATCGCCATCGTCACGCACAATATGCAACAGGCGGTACGCTGCTCTGACTACACCGCCTATATGTATCTGGGCGATATGATTGAGATGGGCAAGACTGAGCAAATCTTTAATCAACCAAAAAACAAAGCCACCGCCGACTACATCGCAGGTCGCCACGGCTAATCAAAAAATAGCTGTGTCTTTATATTGAGCACAGCCATCCTTATCACAGGGTGTCCGATGAGTGCATACAGTATGATGAATTTTGATAAAACTTTGCCTAAATATCGCTCAAAAATTGACATCAGCCCAAAACTTGTTAGACTAGGGATATTCCAAAAACTTAATCCATTTGCCAAATACGGCACGACTGAGAGCATCATGACCACACCTACGATTTTAGTTGTCGAAGATGAACCTGCCATCAATGAGCTGATTGTCAATACGCTAGAGTTGGCAAGCTTTCACGCCATTCAAGCATTTGATACCAAAAGCGCTTATGTCGCCGTGGTTGACCACAAGCCTGATTTGATTTTGCTGGATTGGATGATGCCCTTTGGCGAATCAGGCATTGACTTTGCCCTACGCCTAAAAAAAGACCCCGCCACCGCCGACATTCCTATCATCATGCTCACCGCAAAAGGTGAAGAAGACAACAAAGTCTATGGACTCGATGCTGGTGTCGATGACTATATGACCAAGCCATTTAGCACCCGAGAGCTTGTTAGCCGTGTCAAAGCCGTGCTACGCCGTGTGCATGGCAATGGTAGCGAGCAGACGATGAGCGTTGGTTCATTGACCATCAACACCGCCAGTCAGCGGGTGATGTCAGGCGATGAAGAAGTATCGATGAGCAGTACCGAGTACCGCTTGTTGCTATTTTTTGTCAGTCATGCTGAGCGCGCCTATACCCGTGCGCAGATTCTAGACGCGGTATGGGGTGGCAATGTCTATATCGATGAACGCACGGTTGATGTGCATATTCGCCGACTACGCAACTTACTCAAGCCCTATGGCGCAGATGGCTTTATACAGACTGTGCGTGGCACGGGCTATCGCTTTTCGGAAAAATAATCATGACACCCACGACGCCTGCCATATTAGACGCACTCAGTGAAGGGGTGGTACTGCTCTATGATGGGCACATCCAGTACAAGAACCGTATCGCAGACGAGCTACTGCTGAACGCTGCTGCGACCGATTTGGTCAAGCTGTTTGGCAATGATATCGCCAAGCAAATCACGACACATCTGGATACCAGCCCAAGCGAGCCTTATGAGTTTCGTGCGCCGTCGCCATGTGTGGCAGGCGATGTGCTGTTGTTGCGGATTTTGCCATTTGACAATGGGCATCTGATTAGTATCCAAGATTATACACGCCTGCATCATCTTGAGCAGATGAAGACGGATTTTGTAGGTAATGTATCGCACGAACTTCGTACGCCTTTGACGGTGATTTTGGGGTATTTAGAAAATTTCACCCACACGCCTGACATTCCCCCTGTGTGGCAACGGGGCATGAAACTCATGCAAGAGCAAGCCGTGCGTATGAATGAACTGATTAATGATTTGCTCATGCTATCTCGGCTTGAGAGTGATGAGAGTAAGCCTGAACTGATGGTGGATATGCCACGGCTACTGATGCAGGTTTTTGACAACGCCCAAGCCAGTAACCAGTCTGGCCATGTGATTGATGTCCATCTTGACACCGCCAAAAACATCATCGGCATTGAGTCGTATCTGTACAGTGCGATTTTAAATCTTGTTACCAATGCCATCAAATACACCCCTGCAGGCGGTGAGATTGATATCATCTGGGAAGAAGTGGGCGATACGGCACACCTAAGTGTCATTGATGATGGCATCGGTATCAGCCATGAACATCTATCACGCCTAACAGAGCGATTTTATCGAGTAGATAGCGGTCGTAGCCGTGCCACAGGCGGTACAGGGCTTGGGCTTGCCATCGTCAAACACGTGCTCAATAAGCACGATGCTAGACTTGAGATTGAATCCAAAGAAGGCGCAGGCTCAACTTTTCGCATTATATTCCCATCAGCCAAGCTCATTGATGGCAAATCCACCCGACTGTCAGCCACCACAGATACTGTGTTGCCAACGCCAAGCCTAGGATAAGACATGGACCTAATCAGACAAGAGCTCGACAAACTGGCATCGGTGGATTTAGGCTCAAACAGCTTTCACTTGGCAATCGCCGAACGCCACGGCGATAAGCTCAAAAAAGTCGCTTCGATGAGCGAAAAAGTACAGCTTGGTGCAGGTCTGGATGAGAATAATCACTTATCCGAATCCGTCCAAGCTCGTGGGCTAGATTGCTTGGCACGCTTTGCCGGTCGGCTCGTCGATGTGCCTATCAATCGGGTGCGTGTGGTCGCCACCAATGCCCTACGCCAAGCCATCAATAGTGCCGATTTTATCCAAAAAGCCAATGCCATCTTGCCTGTGCCTATCGAAATCATCTCAGGACGAGAAGAAGCCCGACTTATTTATCTGGGCGTCAGCCACACAAGCCACAGCACACGCCAGCGACTGGTCGTCGATATCGGCGGCGGCTCAACCGAGCTGATTATCGGCAAAGGGCTCACCCCCCTACTCACCGAGAGTGCGCAGATGGGTTCGGTAAGCTTTACTCAGCGGTTTTTTAAAGATGGTCAAATCAGTGACATCGCCTTTGAGCGAGCCATCTACGCCGCCCAAAAAGAAATCATTCAGCACGCCAACCGCTACAAAAAAACAGGCTTTGAAGAAGTACTTGGCTCATCAGGCACTATCAAAGTCATCAAGCAAGCTTTGGCAGGCTTTGGGCTCGGTGATGATATTACCATCGCAGGCGTGGAGCAGCTGCGTGCATCCTTAGTGGCGTGCGGTCATGTCGATGAGATTGATTTTGCTGGTGTCAAGGCGCACCGCAAGGCGTTTTTTCCTGCTGGGGTGGCGATTTTACTCGCTGTGATGAAGGTCTTTGGCATTCGCTTGATGCGCTATTGTGACGGTGCACTGCGTGAAGGGGTCATGTACGACCTATTATCCCGTCTTGGCAGTGATGATGTGCGTGATGATAGCGTTTTGGCGTTGATGGAGCGATTTGGCGTGGACAAAAAACAAGCCAAACGAGTCGCCAAAACCGCCCAAGCACTCTTTGACCAAGTGGCTGATACCCTGCATCTATCCTTGGACAATGAGCAACTACTCAAACGAGCGGCGCTCTTACACGAAATCGGACAAGCCATCGGGCACAGCGGCTATCATGAGCATGGTGCATATATGCTCAAGCACGCTGATATGGCAGGCTTTAGCCGTACCGACCAACAAAAACTCTCAAGTCTGGTTCGCTATCATCGTCGTGGCATCACTGCCAATGATTTGGACATCTTGCAACAAATCGGCGGTCGCAAATTGGCAACGCTCGCCCTGCTACTGCGTATCGCCGTCGTTGCCAATCACAGCCGTACCGAGCTTGGCAAACAACAGCTCAAGCTTGACATCACCAGCGACCAGCATTGGCATATCCAAGTCCAAATCGATAAGCCAGAGCATCAGGCGTGTGTCATCGACATCAGCGATGAAGCGACATGGTTCGCCAAATGGGGTATCGGTCTGTCGGTGACTGGTGTTTGATAAGTGTTTAACTTATTGATATTCAATGATATTTTTATCAATCAGAAAATTTTTTGAAAAAAATCCAATTTTTTTACAAAAAACGCTTGACGGCAGATTATTATCCTGTATAATACGCACCCATACAGCGACAGGTGCTAAGCAAATAAGCAAAACGCTGATATGCGGGAATAGCTCAGTTGGTAGAGCACAACCTTGCCAAGGTTGGGGTCGCGAGTTCGAATCTCGTTTCCCGCTCCAAATTTTAAAAAGTCCAAATCGAACGGTTTGGGCTTTTTTGTTGTTTAAAATCAAGGGTTTGGGCGGTTGTTTATTTGTGCTGTTGTGTGACCACTTTTGATAAGTTGGGCACATGCAAATTTTTGTGTGCCCAAATTGTGCCTAAAATGTGCCTATTGGCTCTTTTTCAATAAATCAAAATATTGGAAAAAATACCCCAACTCAATTTTAAGTAGCAAGCTACATTATTAAGTCAAAATATACATCGATTGATTATAAGCTGAGCTTTGACCTAAGCCTATTTTGATTGTGACAAATCATCATGCTTATATTCAAGCAAATCCCCAACCTGCACTTCTAAAAAGCGACATAGTTTATCAAGCGTCTCAAAATCGATACGTGATGAGTCGTCGTTATATAACTTATGCAACGTCGTCTTGCTCATCCCTGTCGCCCTGACAACATCAGCCACTCGAAGTCTTTTTTCTGCCAAAATTACTGGAAAACGATTAATAATCATAAAATTACCTTTTTTATGGTAAAAAAGCTTTACTTTGTGATAATTATCATGTATATTACGCACATAAGGTAAAAATTACCATCTAAATGGTAAAAAATACAACCTTATACAGAGAAGCTATTTTGTTATAGTACAAATAGCTAATGATAGTTGAACTAAATCACATGATAAAGGTAATCATTATGACACAAACCTACCTCACCACTCAAGAGCTTTCGCAGATGATTAAATATGATGAGCGTACCATTCGCAATCAGCTAAAGGATTCTGTATTGATTGAAGGCATTCATTACTTTAGACCATTTGGCGGTCGCAAGATCTTGTATATCTGGGAGCAGATTGAAAAAGATATGCGTACTGGCATTATGGGTAGTATTAATGGTATGGCGCTACAGTAAAAAAGGAGGCTGAATATGGCATCAATCAGAACCAGAAAAGGTAGTAGTTTGCTTTTTGTTGATTTTCACTATATGGGCAAACGATGCCGAGAAACAACCAATCTGACTGACACACCGGCAAATCGTAAAAAGCTTGCCAAGGTGCTTGAGAAGATGGAAGCGGAGATTTTATTGGGTAGCTTTCGTTATGAGCATTATTTCCCAAAGAGTGATAAGGCTGCCTATTTTGATGCACTCAATGACCGACGATTAAGTCTGCAAAGCGATACGCCGTTATTTAAAGAGTTTGCAGAGTTGTGGTTTGAAGAAAAGCAGATTGAATGGCGTAAAACTTATCAGGAGAAAATTATGATTATCCTAAACAAGTATTTATTGCCTAAGTTTGCAAATCGGGCTTTATTTATGATTGAAAAGTCGGATGTCTTGGCATTTCGTAGCTCTCTGGCCAAAGTGACCTACAATAATACCAAGAACACCCTATCTGCAGCCAGAATCAATGCAATTATGACCACATTGACTATGATACTAAAAGAGGCGTCAAAACGCTACAACTTTGACAATCCTTGTGAAGATATTAAGCAGTTAAAGACACCAAAATCACAGATTGAGCCGTTTAGTATTGATGAAGTGTGGCAATTCATCCACGGTGTGCGAGCTGATTATAAAAACTACTATATCGTACGATTCTTTACCGGTATGCGCACAAGTGAAATTGATGGATTGACATGGGAACATGTGGATTTTGAAAGAAAAGAAATCCGTATCAGACAAGCATTGGTCAATGGCGTGATGAGTGAACCTAAGACACTAGAATCTAATCGTGAGATTATGATGTCGCCATTTGTCTATGAGGCGCTCAAAGCGCAGTATCAGGTGAGTTATGGCAAATCCAAATTTGTCTTTTGTTCGCACACCGGAGAGCCGCTTGACTATCACAATGTCAATCGCCGAATTTGGCATCCAACCCTAAAAAACCTTGGGTTAAAGCCAAGAAGTGCTTATCAGACCAGGCATACAGCTGCGACATTGTGGCTATCAGCAGGAGAAGCACCTGAATGGATTGCACGGCAAATGGGTCATGTCAATACCATGATGCTATTTAAGGTGTATAGCCGTTATGTGCCAAACGCCACTCGCCGTGATGGCAGTGCTTTTGAGGCATTACTACTAAACAGCCAGCTTGAACAAGCCAGCTAATTCAATGACTGATTTTAAGGAATGTATTTATGAACAATCTATTTGCAAACACTCAACCAATGCATAATCAATCACTTAACTCAATGACAGCCATGCAATTGACCAGTAAGCTGACCAAGCAGCTGATTATCTCACTCAACATCCAAGAAGGGCATGGGCTGTGTTATTTTCTTGGTGTCAGCCCGTGCTATCAAAACTACTTGGCAATCTGGCGATGGGTGATGGGTCAAGTAGAAGCATTAAGCGAACAAACGCTTGATGACTACACCTTTGATCAACTGTATTATGATTTAGAATCTTACTTTGTACATCAGTTCCCAACGGGGTGAGTGATATACAAATGGGTTAGAATTAAGAGATATTTTAGAAAAATAACATACCGTCTGGAAATATTCAGGCGGTATTGTTATTTTATGTCATTTATAGTAACGTTTAGCAAACTATCTTTGCAATTATACTAATAAAAATTCTGAATTTTCTATAAATATTATTGTACAATACAGGTGATTTGATTGATAAGAAAATCAATACAATAAAAGGAGTGATTATGAAATCCACAAATAAAAAATCTGAGAAAATCAAAAGGCATCATATCCGTATCCATCCCAAATGCATCCCTATGGCTGAACTGATAGGTAGGTACGGCGCGACTATGCCTATGCCTATGCTAGATATTGACCCAGACCAACACCTGCCTGTTGTTGTCAAGCTTTCAGCTACCGAGTATCTATTGACTCAAAATTATCTGGCTTTTATTCGTCAAATAAATCAGCCAGAAATCAATGTTCAAATTGATAAAACCAATAAGGCTGTATCAGATAAGATGCTAATGCGCACCATAGGTTTAGAATTATGCGACTTGTTTGTTAGGCGGTGCAAAATAGAGCCTGATATTGAGCAAATGCTTTTTGAACAAAGCGAAATAATTTTTGATGGAAAGAGAACGCATCAATATATCTGCGCCTTAGGTGGTTGGAGCTACGATGATCTTAAGAATGCTCGAAGGCTGCGACGAGCAAAATCCGATCTACCAGCGTTTAGTTTGGTTGACTATCTATACGTTAGTGGCTTGCCTACTAAGGGGGTTTACAATGAGCTTTGATCGTTACTTGACACTCAATGATAAAAATACTGATTTAAGCTCACCAACTCAAGATGATC
>NZ_CAMCBS010000024.1 GCF_945873075.1 uncultured Moraxella sp.
GATGTCTGTTTGTTGCAATAACCAATAAAGCATAATTTTTCCTTAAAGTATCTTATAGTCTTAGACGGTGGTCAACTCATTAATCAATGTTTCCATTGCCATGCCACGAGAGCCTTTGAATAGCACAGTGGCTTTACTTTGGTTTAGTAATTCCTGCAAATCCTTCAGCAAAGCTGGCTTATCCTGATAATGTGTCGCAATCGGCTTGATGGTATTGATGGCATCGGCGGTGTGTGCCATATGCACTCCCAAGGTCAATACATGATCGATGCCAAGCGTTGCCAACTCCTTACCCAAGCTTGCGTGCTCACTATCGGCAGCATCACCCAGTTCAAATATATCACCAAGCACCAAAATCTTGGTATTTTCTTCAGCTTCAAGCACACGAGCTGCTGCCATCATCGATGTTGGATTGGCATTATACGTATCATCAATCAAGCCATGCTCGCCAAAGCTGATACGGGTCAAGCGACCTTTTGGCGGTACTGCCGACTCAAGCCCTTTGACGATAGTCTGTAGATCCACACCCAGCGCAAAGGTTGCTGCCGCTGCCGCCAGCGCATTGGCAACATTATGCTCACCGATAAAAGGTAGATGCACAGGTAGGCTTTCGACATCATCCACATCAAGATTGGTATTTAGAGTAAATGTACAATGCGTTGCAAAACTTTCAACATCATCAGCGAACAAATCGCCCATCATTAGCACGCTTTCAACACCTTCTGCTTTGAGTGCTTGACAGTCTGTATCGTCCAGTCCTGCTTCATCAATGGCAATAGATTTTTCACCAAAGCTTAATGCCTGCTCGGTGTATTTGGCAGCTTCATCCGCCAAAGTCGGATAAAATTCGTCAGACAAAGGCAGTACCGCCACACCATCGGCGTGCAGTGCGGTATAGATCTCGCTTTTGGCACGAGCGATGTTGGCACGACCGCCGAACTCACCCAAATGTGCCGTGCCGATATTGAGCACGACTGCGACATCAGGACGCACCAAATTGGCAGTATAAGCAATCTCGCCCAAGTGATTAGCGCCCAACTCCATCACCGCAAAGCGATGCTCATCGCTAAGCTCAAGTAGCATCATGGGTACACCAAGGTCGTTATTGAGATTGCCACGCGTCATCAAGGTCGGCGCAATTTGGCTTAAAATCGCCCCAATCATCTCTTTGGTCGTCGTCTTACCACTTGAGCCAGTCAAGGCAACGACGGTCAAATCAGGATGCTGATCACGGCGATATTTGCCCAAATCCCCCAAGGCAAGCTTGGTATCTTTGACAATCAACTGCGGTAGATCACAGTCCACTTCACGCTCGACAATCAGTGCGACTGCACTGTTTTCTTGGGCAGTTTTGACAAAGTCATGCGCATCAAATCGCTCACCTTTAATTGCCAAAAACACATCGCCCGCACCGATTTTGCGGGTATCAGTGGTGATGGCGGTCGCAGTGATTGCTTGTCCATCAAGCTTGTGCCAAACGCCCTGTGTGGCTTGCTGTAAATTGTCTGCTTGCCAAATATAGCTTGGCAAATCGGCAGTGGAAGCGGTCATAATATCGCCTTAACTTTTAAAAATTAAATACATTCAAATTATTTGCCATACTTGGCCAAATAGTCATCCAAAATCGCCATATCATCAAAGTCATAACGCACGCCTTTGATTTCTTGATAAGTCTCATGCCCTTTGCCTGCGATCACCACAATGTCATTGGCACAGGCTGTGCGAACCGCTAATTCTATCGCTTTTTTACGGTCGGCTTCGATGGTAATTTTGTAATGATCTTCACAAGACAGACCCTGCTGCATATCTTTTAGGATGGCAGATGGCTCTTCGGAGCGGGGATTGTCCGCTGTCAAAATCACATGATCAGCAAAATCAAGTCCTGCTCGTGTCATCAACGGTCGCTTGGTACGATCACGATCCCCACCACAGCCGAACACCGCAATCAACTTGCCATCACAATGCTTGCGTAGGCTTGAGAGTACTTGCACCAGTGCATCAGGTGTATGTGCATAATCGACGATGAACGAGCCAGTCTTTGAAACAGCTCGCTGCATTCGTCCACGAGCACCCTGTAGCCTCGTGATGAGTGATGGCAAGCTATCCGCCTTGTCTGGATACAGCGCCAAAAACGCCGCCATGCTTGCCAGCAAATTATCAACATTAAATAAGCCAAGCAGTGGACTATGCACCGTCATCTCGCCATGTGCGGTATTGGCATCGATCACCACGCCATCTAAGCTTGGGGTGACCATCTTGGCAAAATATTCAGCCGTGCTGTCTTTTTGGCTATAGCGATACACAGGGTATTGTTTAGTATCTTTAAATAACTGATATTCAGCATCGGCATTGATGATGCCGTATTGTAGCGTTGGGAATAATGCTTTATCAAACAGCTTTGCCTTGGCATCACGATAGTCATCCATATCACGATGATAATCGAGATGGTCGTGGGATAAATTGGTATAAATCACCACTGCCACAGGCACGCCCTGCAAGCGATATTGATCCAGTCCATGTGAGCTGGCTTCTAGCGCTACCATCTGCACGCCTTCTTTTGCCATTTGATACAAAAATTCATGCACCGTCAGCACATCGCCTGTGGTGTTCGCCGACTGCACCAACTGCCCCAATCGCCCATTACCTGCCGTACCCATGATGGCAGATGACACGCCTGATGATTGGCACAGCTGAGCGACGAGCTGACTGACAGTGGTTTTGCCATTAGTGCCAGTAACAGCAACGACCGTTGGCAGTGGCACAGCACCATTAAGCTGCAATCGAGCCGCCACCAAATCACCCAAAATCGTGCGAATACTTGGCAAGCTCACTACAGGAATGGATACGCCATCAAGCACAAGTACATCTGCATCAAACTCACTGATGATAAAGCTTGCAGTATCTTTGACGGCTTGGATGTAGCGATTGGCACTGTCAATGGATGCTTGTGCATCTTGGCTTGTGCTTTTAAGCAAAACAAAGCCGTCTTGCTCGCTAATTTTGCGACTATCCAAACAAAAATTAACCATCTGATGCGTCAAGATTGGTGCAAACCATGACTGCAACTGCAACAAGCCGATTTCTGATGTCACCGTGTGGGATGTATCAGTTGCTCGTTTGATAATTTCACTAAAATTCACTGCACGCATAAGATTTCCTTTCTGATATTCTTAGGGTTGTTTTTTGGTTGGCTCATCAGCTTTAGCCGTGTCAGCCTTAGGCGTTTCTGCATACAGCGGTTTGTCATAAGGGACATTATAAAGACGCAACGCCTCTTTCATGACATTATGAAATACTGGTGCAGACACCTGCCCTGCGTATGACTGCTTACGTGGATCTTCCACCAAAATCGCCACGACAAAGCGTGGGTTGGACGCCGGTGCCATACCGATAAATACCGCACGATGCTGATCGGTATAATAACCCCCTTTCGGATTGGCACGGCGTGATGTACCTGTTTTGCCTGCGACACGATAGCCGTTGATGGCGGCGCGCGCACCCGTACCGCCTTGGGCAGTGACCAACTCCATCATTTTGACAATCTCTTGGGCGTGCGTTGCCGAAATCACTTGCTTAGACTCTGCTTGATCAATATCTTGAACCAGTCTAAGCGGTTTCATCACACCATTATTACCAAGTGTTGCATAGGCTTGCACAAGCTGAGCCAAAGTAACTTCCTGACCGTAGCCATAGCTGAGCGTTGCTCGGCGTGATAATTCATTTGCCGACGGGACTTTGAGCGTGCCCGATGCTTCTGATGGGAAGTTGAGTGCTGTTTTTTGACCCAAGCCAAATTTTTGTTGCATATTGACAATGGCATCATTAGGTAGTGCCAAAGCGATTTTTGCTGATGCGACGGTACTTGAACGCTGAATCAAGCGTGCCAAAGTGATTGCGCCATAATTTTTACCATCACGGATAGTATAGCCACCGACACTCAGACTGCCTGGGTTGGTATCGATGATGCTTGTGGTGCTGTATTTGCCAGACTCAAGCGCCGCCGCCACTGTGAATGGCTTGACTACCGAACCTGGTTCAAAGACATCCATCACTGGACGATTGCGTTCATTGGCGCCGTCACGGTCAGATAGATTATTTGAATTGAACGACGGCCAAGAGCTCATCGCTAGCACTTCACCTGTCTGCACATCGACAACCATTCCTGAGCTTGAGCGGGCAGATTGCAAACGACCGACCTGCTCAAGTTCTTTGTACAAGACATACTGCAAGCGAGAATCGATGGTCAGATGTAGATCTTGGCTTTTGACCTGTTCTTTTAATACAGAAATTTCACTAATAGGCATATTTAGGCGATCTCGCAGCAGCACGATCTTACCTTCTTTACCTGTCAAATATTGGTTAAACTGCGCTTCCAACCCTGCTCGACCAATCAAAGAATCATCATTCTGCGATCGACCCAAAAAGCCGATAATTTGAGCATTGGGCTCAGCTTGCAAATAATAGCGTTGGTCAAGCTGATCAACACCAATTGAGCCACCAACTTTCAACTCAAGCACAGGAGCGGCAATCTCAGGTGATACACGATTTAGCAGCACTACTCGTCGTCTGCCTGCAGCTTTTGGCATGGCAGCGGCGATTTGAGCATCGATATCATCAGCTTGATAGTCAAGCTTGTCATTGATCTGTACTGCTGCTTGTAGTTTTTCAAGTGGATAGCCTGTGGCAGCTGCAACCTTGACCAAATCAAGCGCATCAAGCTTTTTGCTGATATTACTCTTGGCAGTATCCGAGCTGACATTTTGGAGCATCTTATTCAGCCGGTAATATTCAGCAGCGTAGGCTTCTGCATCAAAAAATACCGTCAAAAGCGGTGCATTTGCTGCTAGCGGTGTATCATTACGATCAAAAATCATCCCTCGCGGTGATGTCACCGTTCGAGTTGTCACTGACCTACCTTCCGCTGCCGCCTTGAGTCTTGGGGCATCAATGACTTGCCGATAAAATGCCATCGCAACCAATGCCACAAACCCTAGTAGCATAATCGCCCAAATGATATAAATACGAATCACATCATCTGAATTGACTGTCAAAGATGCTGAGCGGCGTTTTTTTGGACCAAGCCCAAAAAATGACTTCACTTTTGACCAAAATGTATCAGACTCTACCGCTTTTTTACGGCGTAGCGGTGCTGTTACCACAGCTGATTTTGGTGCGGTCTTGCGTGTTGATTGCGATGCTTGATTTGACTTACTCATCGCCCTGCCCCTTCTCGCTCACATCCACAGGATTTGCCGCAGGGGGTAGAACTCGGCGATTTTCACCCGTTGGGAAAAACATGCCAAGTTCACTCACGGCACGGCTTGCCACTTGCGGTGTGGCGCTAAAGGTTTGCTGCTCGATCATCAGCCGTTGCTCTTCGGTTTGTAAATCTTCAATCTCAACATTAAGCTTACGAATATCGATATGCACCTGATGACGCAGCTGAGTTTGTTCAACAACTTTGATGCCTGACCACAAAATCAGCATCACCAATATCGCCAAAATTATACGCAGCACCGTCGTTAGATTCATACGCATCATCGATGGCATCTCTTGATAAGTGCTTGTTTTTGGGTTGCTCATTTGCATATCTGCCAGTTGGATTGATTAGGTTATTATATTGCAATTTGATTATTGGATCCACGCCACATCGCTACGGGTTGCGCCACGCAGCCACGCACTGCGTGCACGGGGATTGGCTTTGACTTCGGCATCGCTTGGCGCGACTCGCTTTGGCTTACCAAAGTATTTGGGACGCACAGGCGGCATCGGCAGATGCGCATCTTCTTCGTATTGCCCACGACTATGTCTTTGTAAGAACTGCTTGATACGGCGATCTTCAAGCGAATGAAAGCTGATCACCGCAAGCTCACCGCCTACCTTTAGCACCCTGATGCTTTGGTCAAGAAAATCATCGACATCGCCAAGCTCATTATTGATAAAAATCCGCATCGCTTGAAAGCTTTGGGTGGCAGGATGCTTGCCTTTTTGCCAGTTTGGATGTGCCTGTTTGATGACTTCTGCCAGTGCCAAGGTAGAGTCATAATTTTCCATCGCCTTGATTGCTCGAGCGATACGCCGTGAATGACGCTCTTCGCCATATTCAAACAGCACATCAGCAAGCTCATCAGCAGACACACGATTCAGCCACGCCGACACAGGCTCGCCACGCGTGGTATCCATCCGCATATCCACCGCCCCATCTCGCATAAAGCTAAAGCCACGAGCACCATCATCCAGCTGCGGGCTTGACACACCAAGGTCTGCCATCAAGCCATCAATCTTATCAATGCCAAGTGCCGTTAGGCTATCTGATAGACTTGCAAAGCTGTCATGCACCACCTTAATGCGGGCATCCACCTGCGCTAAATCCCGTGCCACAGCGATGGCTTCAGGGTCTTTGTCAAACACCACAAGGCAAGCATCATCTGCCAAATACTCAAGCAACAATCGGCTATGCCCACCCCGCCCAAAGGTCGCATCGACATAGATGCCTGATACCGAACGCTTTGGCACATCGGCAAGCGTCTTGACGCCAAGCACCATCGCCACCGTCTCTTCGAGTAGGACAGTAGTATGACTAAAATCGGCTGTGGCTTGGCTTGACATATCGCCCCTTGTGTTGGTTTTGGTTTGGGTTGTTTTAGGTCTTGGCTAATTTAGTTTGGCTAAGTTTTAACGCTTTAACGAATTGACAGCCGTTCATTGACTGATAATTCATCATGATTTATCAAAATTCACCAAATTACTTGCTTATATTTCAAAATTTAATAAATTCACCATAAAGTAAATTTTATTAAACAATCGCATGGAAATATAACCTTACTATTTTAGCAGTAATTGGTGTATTTTTGGGGAAAATGTGGCGGTTTTTTGTATGCGTTTGTTACTAATTTTAAACAGCTTTGCCAATCCGTCAGCATTCAGCCATCTTCAGCTACCAAAAATCGTGCTAATTTGGTATCATAACCACAATTTATGCATTATCTTAGCCATTTTTGAAATTATTTTGAGATTACTTTGAGATTATTATGACTCGTCCAGTTCGTACTCGTATCGCCCCAAGTCCAACGGGCTTTCCCCATGTTGGCACTGCTTACATTGCACTATTTAACCTAGCTTTTGCCAAATCGATGGGCGGCGAATTTATCCTGCGTATCGAAGACACCGACCAAGTGCGTTCAACCGCCCAATCCGAGCAAATGATTCTAAATGCCCTAAAATGGATGGGGCTGACTTGGTCAGAAGGTCCTGATGTCGGCGGCCCGCACGCACCGTATCGTCAGTCAGAGCGTAGTGAAATTTATAAAAAATACGCCCAACAGCTACTTGATGACGGTCATGCGTTCCGCTGTTTTTGTACGCCCGAAGAGCTCAATGCCATGCGTGAAGCGCAGATGGCACAAGGTCTGCCGGTCAAATATGACGGTCGCTACGCCAATCTTAGCCGTGAAGAGTCGGATGCACTAGCCGCAAGCGGCAAGCCATTTGTCATTCGTATGCGTGTGCCAACTGAAGGTGTGTGCACCATTCATGATATGCTGCGTGGTGAAGTTGCTATCCCTTGGGAGCAGGTCGATATGCAAGTTTTGCTAAAGACTGACGGTCTGCCAACTTACCACCTTGCCAATGTCGTCGATGACCATTTGATGCAAATCACCCATGTGTTGCGTGGTGAAGAATGGCTGCCATCAGCGCCAAAACATCAGCTATTGTATCAATATTTTGGTTGGGAGATGCCTGTACTGTGCCATATGCCACTACTGCGTAACCCTGACAAATCCAAGCTATCTAAACGCAAAAACCCAACATCCATCACCTACTATCGTGATGCTGGCGTATTGCCTGAAGCCCTGCTGAACTACTTGGGTCGTATGGGTTATAGCCTGCCAAATGAACAAGAAAAATTCACCCTAGATGAGATGATTGCAAGCTTTGACATCAAGCGTGTCTCGCTTGGTGGCCCTGTCTTTGATATCGAAAAGCTCTACTGGCTAAACGGCGAATACCTGCGTGCGATGGATGTAGAAAATCTAAAAAACACCATCCTAGCATGGGCAAGCGATGATGATAAACTTACCGCCATCGCCAAAGCCATTCAGCCACGCATCAATCTATTATCTGATGCCATCAACTGGGCGGGTTTTTATTTCCAAAACCTACCAAATGTCACCGCCGAAGATTTTGCACATAAATCACTTGATACCGAACAACTGCTTGAAATCCTATACCTTGCCACATGGCAACTTGAGAGCCTGCCTGAATGGAGCGAAGAGAACATCTATAAGGTACTCAAGGGCTTGGCGGCGAATTTTGAGATTAAGCTTAAGGACTTTATGCAGCCGTTCTTTGTTGCCATTGCCGGTAGCACATCAAGCACCCCTGTGATGAACTCGATGTTCGTGCTTGGTGCAGATATGACGCTGGCTCGCCTGCGCCATGCCACCGAAGTGCTTGGCGGTCTTGGCAAGAAAAAGCTGAAAAAGCTTGAAGAAAAGAACAAAACTTTGCCAAATTTCTTGGCGGATGAATAATTGCTTGGCTTAGCTATGGTTGGTTATAGCTGAGTTATAGCAAGCACAAAACGGCATATCTGTCATCGATGTGCCGTTTTTTATTGATAATTTATGAACAAAATCAAAGCATTATGGGATTTATGACAAATTCGCAAATTTTTTGCAAAAAAGGCTTGACGCTCCAAAAAATTACTGTATAATACGCACTCATTAGCACGGGGCTATAGCTCAGTTGGTAGAGCACTTGCATGGCATGCAAGGGGTCAGCGGTTCGACTCCGCTTAGCTCCACCAAATCGCTAATGATAGATGTAAGCACCTAGGCATTTTCTTACATTCTATAACTATTCAGTTATTTTTAGTTTTAAATCAAAACTAGGCAGCGAGCCGCAGATAGTACAAGTAGTACAGCAAGGCGAGCTAACGAAGTTTTGATTAAAAATAAAAATAACAACCTTGCGTCCCATTCGTCTAGAGGCCTAGGACACCGCCCTTTCACGGCGGTAACAGGGGTTCGAATCCCCTATGGGATGCCAATATTCTTCTCATCTGAGAGCAAAAAGCCAGTCATATAGCGACTGGCTTTTTTGTTATACGGCATTTATCCGAGCATTATGGCAAATTTTCATACTCATCTTGGCGTTGGTGCATTGGCAAGCGTTGGTGTTGCTGTTGCAGGCTTTAGCACGCAGTTGTATGGGCTGACGACAGCACTACTGTGCGCCATCATTGGTACGCTTGGCAGTTTGTTGCCCGATATTGACCTTGAGCATTCACGCCCTGCTGCACAGGGATTTTTGGTCGTCTCGCTCATCACATCAACACTCATCACCATCTTATACGCCAATCGTTATAGCGGTGATGAGCTGATATTGCATTCGCTGATGGTCTGGGTGGTGGGATTTTTGGTACTGCGATTTGGGGTGTTTGAAACCTTTAGCCGTCTGACCACACATCGTGGCATGGTGCACTCGATTCCTTATATGGCGGCGTTTGCTTTGGCGGTGGTTTGTGGGGCATTTTATGGGTTACATTTGACAGCCTTTGTCAGCTGGCTGTTTGGACTTGTGCTATTTATCGGTGCAATGGTGCATTTGCTACTAGATGAGATTTATAGCGTGGATGCGTTTGGTCTGCGACTCAAACAATCCTTTGGCACAGCGATTAAGCTGTTTGAAAAAGACAAGCTCGTGCAATATGCTTGCCTATATCTGGTGCTGGGCGTGCTGTATTATCTTACCCCACCCCATCAAGATTTGTGGCGTGGCTTGGCGCGTATCACTCGTCAGCTGATGGGTTAATCTAGAACCGAAACGCCATCCCTGTCGCCACAAAGCATAATGACCACAGACAAATCAAGCCCACATGAACTGCCATCACCTTAAGCGTGCTGTCGGTAAAGTTGCCCTGCTCAAGCCTTGCCACCACACGGAATCTGGCGTGTAATGCAGTGATGATGGTGAGCACAAGCCAAGTTAATTTGGCATGAATCAAGGCGGTCAAAGTCCCCATCGGTGTCAGCCAAGTAGCCACAGGTGTGATGGCGTTTAGCATATATAAGCCTGTGATGATTTGCACCGCCAAAGCCGTCATGCCAAGCGGTTCATAGCTTTTTTCGAATGTTAAAAAGCCTGCCACATCTTGCTTACGCACAAAAGTTGGCATCAGGCGAATGAGTAGATACAGATGTCCACCCACCCAAATGCTTGCACCGATTAAGTGTAAAAATAAGGCAATTTTCATCATACTCTACGCCCACTACGAAATACGCTGGTATCTTGATAAAAGTCAGCATCTTGCCCATCCCAAAAATACGGCACGCCAAGTACAGGCAAGGGTTGTAAGTCTCTTGGCGTGGTAGCGGGATTGGACAGCCAATGATTCAGTTGCACTGACACACGCTCATCCAATATCGCCAAGCGTTCGGCAAAAGACATCTTAAAAAACGAGCCATCCACCGGGACAATCAGCGTATGACCGCACAGATTTTTGCGTGGATGAATCAGCTGCTCTAATAGTGCATGCCCAAAGATAACGGCTTGAGCATGGACAGCTGCCTGCTCATCGGTATTTGGCTGATACCAAAACTGTCTTGGGGCGACAAGCGACCCCGTCCAATCAAACTGACACAAACGCTCGGCAATGCCCTCCCCTATCGCATCATCACTCACCGCTAGGATAATACCATTTTCATCAAATACCGTGATGGCATCACGCACACGATTACGCCCATTGCCTGTGGCATCATCGCCCAGATGCTTTAGGTGATGAAAATTTAGCATGGCTTTGGACTTTGGGAAACTTGCCCAAATACACGCCCCAAACCAATCGTGCAGATTATCCCGTGTGGGGATTTTGCCTGTCTCGCCGATATAGCGTTCATACGCCACGCCATGTGGCAAATCGCTTTGGTCGGTAAAGCTAAGCACTCGCCCTGTGTGGCTTGCTAGCGATAAATGATTTTCTTTAAAATACTCATTCAGCCATACAGACAATGGCACTTTACCATCCATGCCAAATGCCTGATGCATACGAACAAATGGTGCTAGCCAAGGACGCGCTTGGTCAATGGTAGCAAACGCATCGGCAAAGCTGGCAGTTGCCATCAGACACTTGCCCCTACCGAGCGTGCCAAGGCGATACCTTCTTCGATGCTCATATAGGTTTTTTTGCTGGGTGTATCACGAAATACCACATCGCCATCTTTAAAAATCACGCACTCATCGACGGCAAGCTGTTGCCATTTTTCATTATCCGTCAAAGGCACAGTGACCAAAATCGTTACCTTGTCATTTTCGGTGGTGACATCCTGAAAATTAATCGTCATCTCGCCATCAGACAGTTTGGCTTCACCAAATGGTGCTTTACGAGTCAGATAAAATAATAAACTGCCCGCATATGCCAAATGCCAATCGCCATTGGATAATAGGCAATTGTACAAGCCATTGGCAGACAGATAGCGACACTGCGCCGTCAAAAAGGCAAATAACGCTTCGTCCGATGGACGGCTTTTAAAGGTGGCTTTTAGGCGGTTCAATAGATAACAAAACGCCAATTCGCTATCAGTCGTGCCCACAGGCGTATAATGCTCGGCATTGCCGTTCGCCATCAGACGCTCGGTGCGTTTGACAAAACTCTCGGTCATCTGCCCATTATGCGCAAATGCCCACTGCTCGCCCCATACTTCACGCACAAAGGGGTGAGTATTGGCAAGGCTGTTACTGCCCTGCGTGGCTTTGCGGATATGAGCAATGACATTCATCGCACGAATGGGGTAATTATTCACCAAATCAGCAATCGGTGATGAATGGCTTGGCTTATCATCATGAAATTGGCGCAAACCCACGCCTGCTTCATGGGCATTTTTTTCAAAAAACGCAATGCCAAAGCCGTCTTCGTGATGGTCGGTCAGCCCGCCACGCTTGCGAAAGCCTGCAAAGCTAAAGCCGATGTCGGTGGGGGTGTTGCAGTTCATTCCTAGAAGTTGGCACATCAGACACGCCCCCAATGAAAACTTGCTAAGCGTTTCATCAAATCAGGATTTTTTACCATAATATCATCGCCCGTACGCCCTTGTTCACGGTTGTAGTGGATGACATTGAGACGCAGTAGCCAAAAGATGGTCGCACTATAGGCTAGCATCACAGGCAAGGCGGTCTTTTCGTCATCAGTCAAAGGACGCACACTCTCATATCCCGCCACAAAGGCATCCATCTTCTCGGTATCAAAATTCACGCTCTCACCATCGGTGGCATTACCCCAAGTGGTACAAAAATCGTTGATGGTAATTGCCACATCCATCAAATAATGCTCCACCGACACTTCAGTAAAATCAAGCAAGCCGGTCAAGCGTGGCGTCTGTGCACTAAAATCCCACAAAGTATTGTCAGTAAACATATCCAGATGGCAAAGCCCTTTTGGTAAATCGCTTGGCAAATTGGCATATGCTGTCCAAATGTCGTTCATCAAGCGCGCTTCATCGGTTGGCATAAAGGCAGTTTCACGCTCTTTGACCCTTGCCCAGTCATACAGTGGCACGCCATAGTCTTCGGCAGGCTGTAGCGTGGTCAAGGTGTCATGCAGCACCGCCAACGCCTTACCCATTTCATGACACATCACGGTGTCTGTCTGTGTTGGATGACTGCCTGCCAATTTTGGCACGACCAAAATCGCTTTATTTTCATAACGCATGACGCAGTCTTCGCCGATTTGATTGCCTTTGGCGGTGAGCTTGACAAGCGGTGGGGCAATCGGTAATTTATCCTTTAAGGCGTGCATGACGGTTGCCATTTTTATAATATCAGCAGGCACACGCTCTTCGTATAGGGTAAATACATAAGAAAACTCATTGCCTTCGTCGCCATCTGTCTGCACGAACCAGTTGGAATTTTTCACCCCTTGGACGATGGGAATGGCTTTTTTGAATTTGACACCAAACAAACCACAAAACGCAAAAAATTCATCTTCGGACAAATGGGTATAAACAGACATAAGATTTCCTACAATCAGCACAAATCGGGCAAATCGCCCTGCGATAAAAACTTGCTGATATTTTAATGATTTTTTGATAAAATTGCCAAGTTATTTTAGGATTAAGCAGTGATTATTTCTGGCATAAGCCCGTCAAATCAGTGCTTGACTCATCGTTCAACTACGCCATAGGATACGCCATGCTTGCCAAACGCCTGATTCCTTGCCTTGATGTCGAAAACGGCCGTGTGGTCAAAGGGGTAAATTTCATCAATATCAAAGATGCAGGCGACCCTGTCGAAATCTCCAAACGCTACAATGACGCAGGCGCAGACGAAATCACCTTTTTGGACATCACCGCCACATCCGATGGGCGAGATACTACTTATCATACCGTTGAGCTGATTGCCAAATCCATCTTTATTCCACTGACCGTCGGTGGTGGCGTGCGTAAAATCGAAGATATCAGAAACCTACTGAACGCTGGCGCAGACAAAGTCGGCATCAACTCTGCTGCCATCACCAATCCTGATTTGGTCAATGATGCCGCCGCACGCTTTGGCAATCAGTGCATCGTCGTCTCTATCGATGCCAAGCGAGTGACCAAGCCTGATGGCAGTATGGGCTTTGAAATCTTTACCCACGGTGGTCGTAAGCCAACAGGCATCGACGCCATCGAATGGGCAAAACAAATGACCGCTCGTGGCGCAGGCGAATTGCTCGTCACCAGCATGGACGGTGATGGCACACGCCGCGGCTATGACCTTGAGCTGACTCGCACCATTGCTGACAGTGTCAATATTCCTGTCATCGCATCAGGTGGCGTGGGCAATTTACAGCATCTTGCCGATGGCGTGACCTTGGGCGGTGCTGATGCGGTACTTGCGGCAAGTATTTTTCACTTTGGTGATTATACCATCGGTGAAGCCAAAGCCTTTATGGCAGCTCAAGGCATCCCGATGCGATTGGTTGAGCCACGCTAAATCAGTTAGGCAAGTTTTAATCAATCATCCAAAGTGGATAAACCATCAATTTTGCAATCAAAGGTTGCAAAATCACGCTTAAAAAGACGGCTAATCTATGCTAAAATAGCACCGTTACAACGATTGATATATTTTTAAAATTAGGATAACACAATGACAACTTATACTGCACAAAAAGCCGCCATCACTCATATCGAAGGCGCATTGGACAACAACAAAGATGTCCGCATCGGTATCGCTGTTGGTCGTTTTAATGGCTTTTTGGTTGAAAGCTTGGTTCAAGGCGCAATCGATGCCTTAGTTCGCCACGGCGTACAAGGCGAAAATATCGATGTCGTGCGTGTACCGGGTGCGTTTGAATTGCCACTACTTGCCAAACGCATGGCGGTTTCGGACGAATACGATGCCATCGTCGTGCTCGGTGCAATCATTCGTGGTGCGACACCGCATTTTGACATCGTGGCAAGCGAATCTGCCAAAGGTCTAAGCCATGTGGCGCTACACCACAGCATCCCTGTGATCAATGGCATCTTGACCACCGAGAACATCGAGCAGACCATCGAGCGTGCCGGCACCAAAGCAGGCAACAAAGGCTATGAAGCGGCGATGACTGCACTTGAGATGGTATCAGTACTAAAAGCCATCTAATCCCCCATCCTGCACATCCATCATAGATGGGTGTGCTTGGTGCGTTTAAGCGACGCATCACGAATGAGCCATCATTCTGCACTATTTAACAGCGTTAATTGATCTTTTGCTTTGCAATCGGATGCTTGGCAAGCCGTGCAAATTGGGCAATTTGCCGATTTATGCACTGGCTAATTTATGGTATAGTAAGCCATACGCATCCTTTTGCCATTATTGGACATCGTTTATGACAGACCACATCATCCCATCAGACACTGGCTACAAGACCACTCACACCGCTGTGCGTAAGGCACGCCGTTTCGCCCTACAGGGTCTTTATGAATGGCTATTGACCGATTATCGATTCTCAAAAGTCGATCGCCATCTGATGGGCGGCAACGAACCGCATAATATCGCTGCACGCACTCGTGCGGACAACGCCATGCATACCGTGCATTTGGGCTATTATCATGAATTGATGCGCCAAATCCCAGAGCAAGCAGATCAATTGGTGCTGGAATTTTCAAGCTACATCGATCGTAGCTTTGATCGCCTTGATCCCATCGAAAAAGCCGTACTACTCATCGGTGCGTACGAGCTCAAATACAGTCTGCATATCCCTTATAAAGTCGTGCTTGATGAAGCCATGCAATTGAACACCCATTTTGGGGCGACCGATGCTCATAAGCTCATCAATGCTGTGCTTGACCAATACGCCAAAGTCGTGCGTGAAGCCGAAGTCAAAGCTGATCAAGCGAAAAAATCAAACGGCTGATTATGTCCGAATTTTCGCTCATCGCTCGGCATTTTTGCCGTCATCAAGCCGCTGCTGATATCGCCATCAGTGTCGGTGATGACTGTGCCGTCGTTGATGCGCCTGTCGGTCAGCAGATTGTTATTTGCACCGACACGATGGTGGCAAATCGCCATTATCCAATGGACACACCAGCGCACGCCATCGGTCATAAGGCGGTGGCGGTCAATCTGTCCGACCTATCTGCAATGGGCGCAGCGCCCCACAGCATCACCCTTGCTTTGAGCCTGCCTGGCTATGATGAAGCTTGGGTGGCAGATTTTGCCGATGGGCTGTATGCGATTTGTGATCGCTATGGCGTTAAGCTCATTGGCGGTGATACCACTTATGCACCGACCACCACCATCAGCGTGACGGCGATGGGCTTTGTGCCGACAGGATATGCCATCACACGCACAGGCGCTAAGCCTGATGATGTGATATGCGTCAGTGGTAAGATTGGCAGTGCTGCTTTTGCCTTGTACGAAATCCCATCAGGACAGGCAAGCCTGCTTCGTACAGCACTGGATTATCCCGAGCCACAGGTGGCACTTGGGCAGGCTTTGCGTGGCTATGCCAATAGCATGATTGATATTTCTGATGGCTTGGGGCAGGATTTGGGGCATATCCTAAGCGGTAGTGGCGTGGGTGCAAAGCTATATTTGGACAGCATACCTTGCGATGACTCATTGGATCAATTGCCCTTTGCCCAAAAATATCAGCACATTCTAAATGGCGGTGATGATTATCAGCTGTGCTTTACGATAAGTAAAGAAAAATTTGCCCAATTTCAAGCGGATTTTCCCCATTTATCCATCCATGCCATCGGAGAAATCATGGCAGATAGTGGCATACGGTTGTTTGAGCATGGACAAGCAGTAGCCTTTGATATCAAAGGGTTTGAGCATTTTTAGGGTGATGATATGAGCGATAATCTTGAAAAAACCGAACGCCTGATTCGTGAAATTAATCTGATTCATGCCAAATATTCACAAGATTATTTTGAAACAGGCAAGGTGCAAAAGGTCAATTTAAGCCATACGCTAAAAAATGTTCCCATCGAGCATATTTTATCTTATCGGCTCAACCTGCACGAAGCGATTAACGACTATCTGCTGTTTGCCGACACCAAAGATATCGCTTTTTATTATCGGGTCAAAACTTCCGAAAGCATCCACGCCAAAATCGCTCGCTATTTGGCAAGACAAAATCAATATCCTGTGAATAATATCTTAAATGATATTTTTGGTGCTCGCATTGTTCTGCCATCGGCGGATATTGCTGTGATTTTGGATAAATTGGATGAATTTAAAGAAAAATACGGTCTAA
This sequence comes from uncultured Moraxella sp., assembly GCF_945873075.1. GTDB lineage: Bacteria > Pseudomonadota > Gammaproteobacteria > Pseudomonadales > Moraxellaceae > Moraxella. The sequence continues at coordinate 16,718 of NZ_CAMCBS010000024.1, forward strand.
AAAACTGGTATCTGCGAGATGTGGATGGCTACATTGGCATCCATGTGTATTTCAAAAATGCCAGCAACTTTTATTATCCGTGGGAATTGCAAATTTGGGATGAAAACGACGCCCTGACCAATATCCAAAACCACATCGCCTACAAGCGTGACTTTGTCAAATAGGAAAGCCATGAGCCAAGCCAAACCCGACATCTACAAATCCAATCAGTGCCCACCTTGCCCACCGAGTGCAAGCCGCTTTGACAAGTGCATCTATTGGCTTGGCATCGGCTTGGGTTCAGGTTTGCCACGCCGTGCTGCTGGTACTTGGGGGACGGTTGGCGGATTGGTGATTGCCCTGCCTTTGATTTGGGCGGGGTTTTGGGTGTTTTTGGCAGTGACACTGATTGGACTTGTCATCGGTAGCCACATCTGTGGCAAGACATCACAGCTGATGGGCATCGAAGATGATCCGCACATCGTGTGGGATGAATGGGTAGGTATGTGGCTCAGCCTACTACCAACGGTATTTGTGCTACATCAGTTTGGGCAGATGAGTGAGTTTTATCCAAGTTCCGTGACTTTTTGGATTGTCATTGCGCTTGGTTTTGGGTTATTTCGACTGTTTGATGTGCTAAAGCCTGCACCGATTAGCTGGGCGGATAAGTATGTCTCGGGCGGTTTTGGGATTATGCTTGATGATGTGCTTGCAGGCGTGATTGCAGGGATGATTACGGTGATTGCGGTGTTTAGCTTTGTGCCATTTGGCTGATAAACCATACAACGGCAGTTTATCAACCAAATCAATGACTTATAGCTGACAGTTCACCATCCATTGGATGCCAAATTTATCCTTAATCACGCCAAACATCGCACCCCAAAAGGTCTTATCGAGTGGCACAACCACCGTACCGCCATCAGACAGCGCATGATATAGGCGTGTCGCTTCATCTACTTCATCAGCGGTGAAATTCAGATAATAATTGATTTTCATACAGTTTTCCTTATGGGTGAATTTGTATGTATTGCATTATAAATAGCTGGTGCGTTGAGCGATATTGAAGTTTTGTAAACTGTCTGATTGCATAACAAAACCACAACCAAACCTGTGCAAATTTTTGCCAAAATCTCATGAATTTTTGTTAAAATTGATGGATTGACATAATTTTAAGGAAAATCCCATGACCCTACACACCATCATCCTAGCTGCTGGCAAAGGCACACGCATGAAATCTCGCCGTCCTAAGGTGCTACAGACCTTAGCAGGCAAGGCGTTGGTTCGCCATGTGCTTGATACTTGCCAAAGCATTCAATCCGACAGCACGGTGCTGATTTATGGCTTTGGTGGTGAAATGGTTAAGGCGGATTTGGCGGATTATGCCGTGACTTTTGCCGAGCAAGCTGAACAGCTTGGCACAGGTCATGCAGTCAAGATGGCACTGCCACACCTGCCTAGTGATGGCAAAAGCTTGATTTTGTACGGTGATGTGCCACTGACCCAAGCGGACACCTTGACTAAGCTGGTCGAAGCGAACACTGACGGCATCTCAATGCTGACCCTAAATGTCGCCAATCCATTTGGACTTGGGCGTATCATCCGTGAAGATGGCAAAGTGGTCGCCATCGTCGAACAAAAAGACGCCACCGACGCCCAAAAAGCCATCACCGAGATTAACAGTGGCATCTACTGCGTGGACAATGCCCTACTGCATAAATACCTACCCATCCTAAGCAATGACAACGCCCAAGGCGAATATTATCTCACCGATATCGTCAAGCTTGCTGTCGCTGATGGCGTGACCATTGCTACCATCGCCCCAGAATTCGAGTTTGAAATCGAAGGGGTCAATGACCGCATTCAGCTAGCCGCCCTTGAGCGCACCTATCAAGCGCACCAAATCCGAGCTCTACAGGTGAACGGCGTACAGTTCGCTGACCCAAGCCGTGTCGATATTCGTGGCACACTGACAGCAGGCAATGATGTGTTTATCGACATCAACACCGTATTTATCGGTGATGTCAGTCTAGGTGATGGCGTGCAGATTGACGCAGGCAATGTGATTAGCAACACCACCATCGGCGCAGGCACGCATATCAAGCCAAACTGCGTCATTGATGACAGCGTCATCGGCGCTGATGTCGCCATCGGGCCATTTGCGCATCTACGCCCAAAAACGGTGCTGGCGGACAAAGTTAAAATCGGCAACTTCGTAGAAACCAAAAAAACCCAAGTCGGTCTGGGTAGCAAAATCAACCACCTAAGCTATGTCGGTGATGCCACCTTAGGCGCTGATGTCAATATCGGCGCAGGGGTGATTACCTGCAATTATGATGGTGTCAATAAATTTAACACTATCATCGGTGACAATGCCTTTGTAGGTAGCAACTCAAGCCTAGTCGCCCCTGTCACAGTCGGCAAAGGCGCAACCATCGGCGCAGGCTCGGTCATCACCAAAGATGCACCAGAAGACAAGCTGTCATTGGCTCGCGCTCGCCAAGCCACCATCGATGGCTGGAGTCGCCCAACCAAAAAATAAGCCATCAAGTCTATGGCAATCATCAGCACAAATCATCACGGTTTGTGCTTTTTTATGGCTAATTACCCACCCATATTCATATAAATTTGTATAATTAAAATTTAATATTGCTAATTATTCACCACTGAATTATAATTGCTCAAATTTTAATCATTTTTGTCATACACTTGCACACCACCGCACAAGGACGACACATGACCGCTTTTTCGCTCAAGGCACATCTAGAACGCCAAAATATCGTCATCTCATGGCAACGATACGGTATCGAAGCGCTCAATTTTATGGCGCTTGGGCTGTTTTCGTCCTTGATTTTGGGCTTAATTATCAAAAATATCGGCACTTGGGCAAACTTGCCTTGGCTCATTGACATCGGTACGCAGGCGCAGAGTATGGTGGGTGCAGCCATCGGCGCGGGGGTCGCTTATGCGCTCAAATCGCCACCGCTTGTGCTATTTACCAGTATCATCACAGGCTTTGCAGGGGCAAGTCTTGGCGGGCCTGTGGGGGCATTTGTAGCGGCGCTGATTGGCGCAGAATTTGGTAAACTTGTCCATCACATCACACCGCTTGACATCATCGTCACACCAGCGACAACGCTGATTGTCGGCATGGCGGTGGCAGGATTTGTCAGTCCGCTGATTGCCGAGCTGATGACTTCATTGGGGCAGTTTATCATGTGGGCGGTAGAGCTCTCCCCCATCATCATGAGCATCGTCGTGGCGGTGGCAATGGGGCTGATTCTCACCTTGCCTATCTCAAGTGCTGCCATCGCCATCAGTCTAGGCTTGGGCAGTTTGGCAGCAGGGGCGGCGACGGTGGGCTGTGCGGCGCAGATGATTGGCTTTGCGGTGATGAGCTATCGGGATAATGGCATGGGCGGTGCGGTTGCCTGTGGGCTTGGCACGAGCATGATTCAGATGCCGAATATCCTAAAAAATCCCAAAATCTGGCTACCGCCGACGCTGTCTGGGGCGATTTTAGCGCCTTTTGCCACGGCGATGTTTGGCATGACCAATATCCCATCGGGTGCAGGCATGGGTACATCAGGGCTTGTCGGGCAAATTGGCACGCTCGATGCTATGGGGGCAAGCCTTAGCACTTGGGGGCTGATCATTGCCTTTCATGTGCTACTCCCTGCACTGCTGACTTGGGTATTTGCCAAAGTCATGCGCACCAAAGGCTGGATTAAGGATGGTGATTTGACACTGGATAAGGCTTAATCAATATAAAAAGTCATTAAAAATCAAAATCTTATAAATTTTTGATAAAATCATTCCCAAAAACACTTGCAAAGGATAAAAATTTCGGTATAATTATCGCCCTATATAGGGGTATCGCCAAGTTGGTAAGGCATCAGGTTTTGATCCTGACATTCGTTGGTTCGAGTCCAGCTACCTCTGCCATATTTCCAAACAAATGCCTCCTGTTTGTTTTGGATAAAGTTCGCAAATCTTTATAAAAAAATTTGCATCTAGGGGTATCGCCAAGTTGGTAAGGCATCAGGTTTTGATCCTGACATTCGTTGGTTCGAGTCCAGCTACCTCTGCCAAATCCAATCAAGCCGATCAGCAATGGTCGGCTTGATTTTTTTTGCACTTTTTGTCCTTTGCCAGCAAAAAACTTTACAAAAATCACTAAAAATTATCACACCCCCTGCAAATTTCGCCCCAAAGATGCTAAAATATACACTTAATCGGCTTGTATTTTAGCTTTTTTCGATTTGCTTTTATAGGATTCTTCCCATGTCATATATGGCTGTCTTTTCAGGTAGTGCCAACCCACAGCTTGCCCAAACCGTTGCTGATAATCTTCACATTCCATTGGGTAAAGCAGATATCACTCGTTTTTCTGATGGTGAAATCGCCATCGAAATCAAAGAAAATGTGCGTGGTAAAGATGTTTTCATCCTACAGCCAACCTGTGCGCCAACCAATGACAACCTAATGGAAGTCATCTTGCTTGCAGATGCGCTACGCCGTTCGAGCGCTGGTCGTATCACTGCGGTGATTCCTTATTTTGGCTATGCTCGCCAAGACCGTCGCCCTCGTTCAGCTCGTGTGCCGATCTCTGCCAAAGTCGTCGCTGATATGCTATCAATCGCTGGTATCGACCGTGTGATGATGGTGGATCTGCACTCTGACCAAATTCAAGGTTTCTTTGATGTGCCAGTGGATAACCTATACGGCACACCAGTCCTACTAAAAGACCTAAAACAACAAAATTATGACAACCTAATGGTCGTCTCACCAGATGTCGGCGGTGTCGTGCGTGCTCGTGCAATGGCAAAGCTATTGGGTGATGCTGACCTTGCCATCATCGATAAACGCCGTGCCCGTGCCAATGAATCACAAGTCATGCACATCATCGGTGATGTCTCTGGTCGTGACTGCGTGATTGTTGATGACATCGTGGATACCGCAGGTACGCTGTGCAAAGCCGCTCAAGCACTCAAAGACAATGGCGCACGCCGTGTCGTGGGCTACATCACCCATCCTGTACTATCAGGCAAAGCGATTGAAACCATCAAAAATTCAGCACTGGATGAGCTGGTCGTCACTGACACCATTCCACTATCAGATGCAGCCAAAGCCTGTGGCAATATCCGCCAAGTCAGCATCGCTGCGATGATTGCCGAATCGCTACGCCGTATCAATAACGAAGAGTCAATCAGCGCTATGTTTGAATACGATGTCTAAGCAACGATGATTGATTCAAATTCATAACAAGCAAATCCGCCAAATACATCATTTGGCGGATTTTTTTGCCTTATCTTATCTGCAATTTTTAATTCTTATATCAAGCCTTAGCCAATCCCATCAAGCTTTGCAAACTTTGCATAAGCGAACACAGCTTAATAAGACTTGATAAAACTACCAAAAAAAATACCGCCAACTTAAACCAAGTGGCGGTATTGTGTAGAACGTGAAATTAGCCTTTTAGACCTTTTTCCATCTCTTCAAACTGCGCAACAATCTTCGCTTCAGGTGGTGCAGTCATTAGGCTGACCACGATGGTTGCAATAAAGCTGAACGCAAAGCCCGGTAGGATTGAGTAGATGGCATCATTGGCAGGCTGACCACCAATTTCAAAGCCACCATATACCCACACAATCACGGTCAATGCACCAACAATCATACCTGCCAATGCACCGTTGCGGTTCATGCGTTTCCACATTAGGCTTAGGATGACCAATGGGCCAAATGCCGCACCAAAGCCCGCCCAAGCGTGCGAAACCAGCTTCAATACTGAGCTGTTGCTATCGCCAGCGAGCATAATTGCGACCAGTGCCACGATGACTACCGAGATACGACCGACCAAGACTTGGCGTGCTTCTGATGCTTCTTTGTCCAAGAATAGCTTGTACACATCACGGGTTAGCGAGCTTGATACAACCAATAGCTGAGATGAGATGGTGCTCATAATCGCCGCCAAAATCGCCGCCAATAAGAAACCTGAAATCAGCGGATGGAATAGAATCTGCGAGAATACTAGGAAGATGGTCTCAGGGTCATCCAGTTTTTGACCAGTCTTGGCGATATAAGCCACACCTGCCAAGCCCACCATCAATGCACCGATGAGGCTTAGAATCATCCAGCCCATACCGATGGCAGTCGCCACAGGCACATCTTTGACCGAACGAATCGCCATAAAGCGCACGATGATGTGTGGCTGACCAAAGTAACCAAAGCCCCACGCCATCAAGGAAATCACACCCATGACGGTGACACCATTCATCCAGTTAAAGACCTCAGGATTCGCCTGCTGGGCGATGGCAAAGCCTTCTGACACACTGCCAATTTCGCTAAATGCCACGATAGGCACAAGTAGCATGGCAATCAGCATGATGACACCTTGAACAAAGTCAGTCAATGACACCGCCAAGAAACCACCAAATAGCGTATAAGCCACAACCACACCTGCCGTCACCCACAGACCTAGGCTATATGACAGACCCAGCGAGCTTTCGAACAGCTTACCACCTGCCACAAGACTGGCTGCGGTATAAACGGTAAAGAACACAATGACGACCAGTGCCGACACGATACGCAATAGATGCGATTTGTCATGGAAACGGTTGGCAAAGTAGTCAGGCAAAGTGATGGCATTATCCGCCACTTCGGTATAGACACGCAAGCGTGGCGCAACCAATAGATAGTTGGCAAATGCACCAATGGTCAAACCAAGCGCAATCCAAATACTCACAACGCCCGATGCGTACATATAACCCGGCAAGCCAAGCAATAGCCAGCCTGACATATCCGATGCGCCCGCTGACAATGCCGTCACCGCAGGGCCAAGATCACGACCGCCGAGCATATAGCCTTCGACATCGTTTTTTTGTTTAAAATAGGCATAGACACCGATGGCGAGCATCAAAATAAAATACACCGCCAACGAAATCCAAACACCAGTAGCCACTTCTCCCATGGCACACTCCTTAAAACCACACGGGCAATTGCCCGCAAATATCTTACAAATAATATTTTACAAATATTGTGTACTTAGATTTGTGCGATACTATTATGAAAAGTTATCGACACATAAGCACAACTATTATAACACAAAAATAACAGA
>NZ_CAMCBS010000025.1 GCF_945873075.1 uncultured Moraxella sp.
AGGGTCATGGGGTTCTCCATCAAGAATATGAGTTTTAGTTTAGCATAAATTTGTCCGAACGGTTCATTTTAGCAGTGATTTTTGACAATTGGGTGATTTTATTGATTTGAAAAATTAATTAAAAATATAAAATTAATCTATTTTATCTATTGATACAATCGCTTTATAATTGGATACATCAAAATACTGTTGTACATTTTTTAACATGGTAAGATGGCTATATCGGTGCAGTGACCACCGATTACCAACTTTTACTCACAAGGAGCATCTCATGACCGCATCAATCACAGGCTGTCCAGTCCACGGCAGTAACACTACTGAGGGACAAACCCCACTTGCATGGTGGCCAAAAACCTTAAACTTAGACATCTTGCACCAACACGACAAAAAAGTAAATCCGCTTGGTGAAGACTTCAACTATGCCGAAGAAGTCAAAAAATTAAACGTTGAAGAACTAAAACAAGACATTCGCAACCTTTTGCGTGATAGCCAAGACTGGTGGCCTGCAGATTATGGCTATTATGGCGGTTTGATGGCTCGTATGGCGTGGCACGCAGCAGGTTCTTACCGTGCCCAAGATGGTCGTGGCGGTGGCAACACAGGCAATCAACGCTTTGCCCCATTGAACAGTTGGCCTGACAATGCTAACCTTGATAAAGCACGCCGTTTATTGTACCCAATCAAACAAAAATACGGCAATCGCTTATCTTGGGCGGATTTAATTATCCTAGCAGGTACAATGGGTTATGAAGCGGCAGGATTAAAAACATTTGGTTTTGGCTTTGGTCGAGAAGACATTTGGCACCCTGAAAAAGATGTCTATTGGGGTAGCGAAAAAGAATGGCTGGCTAAATCAGGTGGCGAAGGCACACGCTGGACAGAGAGTCGTGAACTTGAAAATCCACTTTCAGCAGTAATGATGGGCTTGATTTATGTCAATCCTGAAGGTGTAGATGGCAATCCTGACCCCATCAAAACCGCACGAGATATGCGTACCACCTTCTCACGCATGGGTATGAATGATGAAGAAACCGTTGCCTTAACCGCTGGCGGTCATACCATCGGTAAGGCACATGGCAACGGCGATGCGTCTAAAGTTGGTGCAGAGCCTGAAGCGGCTGACATCGCTGAGCAAGGCTTGGGCTGGAGCTACGAAAAACCTGGCATGATTACATCAGGCATTGAAGGAGCTTGGACAACCAATCCAACTCGTTGGGACAATGAATTTTTCAAACTTCTATTTAAATACGATGATAAATGGGCATTGACCAAATCACCTGCGGGCGCTCACCAATGGGAGCCATCAGAGATGGACATTGAGGATATGCCTGTTGACGCCTTTGACTCAAGCCAAAAGCGCAAAATTATGATGACAGATGCTGATATGGCACTGATTCGCGACCCAGAATATCGCAAAATTTCTGAAAAATTCTTAAATGACCAAACTGCATTTGATGATGCCTTTGCTCGTGCATGGTTTAAACTGACACACCGTGATATGGGGCCAAAAAGCCGTTATTTAGGGCCAGATGTGCCAAGCGAAGATTTAATTTGGCAAGACCCAATCCCTGCGGTGGATTATACCTTAAGCGATGCTGAAATTGCCGAATTAAAAGCAAAAATCTTGGCGACTGGGTTAAGCATTGCTGAACTTGTGGCAACCGCTTGGGATTCAGCACGCACCTTCCGTCAATCGGACTATCGTGGTGGTGCAAATGGTGCACGCATTCGCCTTGCTCCACAAAAAGACTGGATGGGCAATGAACCAGAGCGCTTGGCAAAAGTCCTAGCTGTCTATGAAACACTACAAGCAAGCCTTGACAAAAAAGTCAGCATTGCAGATTTAATCGTGCTTGGTGGTACAGCAGCAGTTGAACAAGCAGCCAAAAATGCAGGTGTAGAGATTGTTGTCCCATTCTTGGCAGGTCGTGGTGATGCAACCCTTGAGCAAACCGATGCAGAAAGTTTTGAATACTTAAAACCAATTCATGATGGTTTCCGTAACTTCCAAGAAGCACATTACGCACCACAACCAGAAGAATTGTTACTTGACCGTGCGCAACTGATGGGCTTAACTGCACCTGAAATGACTGTATTGGTCGGTGGTTTGCGTGTCTTAGGGGCAAACTATGGCGATAGCAAACATGGTGTATTTACTGACCGTGTTGGCGTGCTAAGTACAGACTTTTTCCGCAATCTTGTGGACATGAACAACACTTGGCAACCAACAGGACGCAATAGCTATAACATTTGCGACCGCAAAACAGGTGCTGTAAAATGGACAGCAACCCGTGTGGATTTAGTGTTTGGTTCAAACTCAATTTTGCGTGCGTATAGCGAACTATATGCCCAAGATGATGCAAAAGAAAAGTTTGTCAAAGACTTTGTTAATGCGTGGGTCAAAGTGATGAATAGCGATCGTTTTGATGTAAAATAATCAAAACTTAAGCAAAAAATGGCATAATCAGCAATGGTTATGCCATTTTTTTATTTTAAAACTCAACTCCTAGAACGGCGAACCTGCACGCTGCACCGCTTGGATAAATCCTGCTCGTGATTCACATCGCTCAAGCCATGCTTGGGTCGCACTCCCACCTGCCAAACCCACACGCTGTCGTGCTGCCGCCACCGCAAAATACATCTGAATATCCGCCCCTGTAAACGCATCGCCTGCAAACCATGGCGAGCGTGTCAACGTCTCTTCAATCAAAGACAGTGCCGAATCAATGTTATTTTTGAGAATCAGTTGGTCAATCCCTGCCTTTAGCTTGCGTGCGATAGGTCTGACCAACAGCGGTGCTTTTTGACCTGCTTTGGTCAAAATCAATCCCATCACCAATGGCGGCATCAATGACCCTTCGGCAAAATGCAGCCAAAAAGTATAATCACGCCACGCCTTATCACCCACTGGATAAAACCGCTGTTCACTATCATAAGTTCTTAATAAATACTCAATAATCAGCGCCGACTCTGCCAAGACCTGCTCACCATCAGGCAGGCTATCATCCACCAATATCGGTGCCTTACCCATTGGGTGGATGTTCTTAAAAGATTTGGGCGCAAGATAAGTACGCTCATCTCGCTCATGGCTAATCAGCTGATAATCCAAGCCATAAGCCAATTTCAGCTCTTCTAATAGCCACACGATACGAAACGAACGGGATTTTTCTAGGTGATATAAAGTAATCATAAATTTTTCCAGATGAATATCGTTCATTTATCATACATGATATTTTGCTATTGGTATAGTGTATCTACGAAATCTGCTCAATCATCATCAGTACTTGGCTGGGTGTCAGCCCAAGCACACGGCACAATGCTACAAACTCAAGCACATCAAGCTTACGCTCAAAATTCTCAATTTTGGCGATATAGGATTGGGGCTTGTGCAGTTGCTTGGCGACTTCATCTTGAGTGAGATTTTGTTGTTTGCGTGCAGTAATAAGCACATCAATCAGCTGTCTGTATTCATCTTGATAAATGGTTTTCATAAGTCAGTACCATGATTATGATACTTGACATTATTATTCTAATTTAGGATAATCCCATTTTAGGATAATTTACACATTCACAACATCCCCACCTTGACACCACCCCTTATTTTTAGGATAATTTTTGGCAGTGTTAATTTGGATTAATCAGATTTGGGAGTTTATGATGAAAAAATTATTTGTAAGAAACTCAAGCGTTATTTACACTTTGCTTAAAATAAAACTCTAACCACTCATAAGGAGTAAAAGTTAAAGTCTTGCCAGTAGTCTCATCTTTCTTACTTAAAGATGAGTGCGGTCTAACAGTGTTGTAGAAATTAAGAAATCTGGTTAATTCTTGCTTTCTATGCTCACTGCTGACAAATTCATGTTTATCATGCCAAAGCTCCATTAATGTTCGTATGACCCTTTCAGCTTTGCCGTTGGTTTGTGGTCTACCTACTTTGGTAAATTTTTGATTGATGTTGTTTTGATAGCAGGCTTGAGAAAATTCATGGTCTTTTGTGCCTTTATATTCTGTGCCATTGTCAGAATAAATCACATCAATTTTGTAGGGGCATGGCTCTATCACTTGTTCTACAAGAAACTGTGTTGCACTAAAGGCTGTTTTATCCGGCATGATGTCAGCATACAATTCGCGAGAATAGTCATCTATGGCAACAAATAGATATTCTCTAGGACTGTTGGCATTTTGTCCTTTGAGCAAGGGCAGGCGTTTGGTGTCCACATGCACCATCTCACCAGGATAGGACTTATTGTATCGCTTGGCTTGCTTTTTGAGCTTATCCTGTATGGATTGTTCAACTTTAGCAAGGCGTTTAATACCATATTTGGCTTGTTTAAAGCGATTGTTGGTACTGGCTTGGGGCTTGAGTAGCTTAACACGAGCAAGTTTTAAGACTTTGTAAATGGTAGGTCTTGATACTTTGTACTCCAATGCCAGTGAAGTAACTGACTGCTTGTTCTTGTGATAAGCAGTCCAAATGGCTTCCCGTTGGTAGGGAAGCAATCGTGTGTTTTTATGAATGTTCATTTGCAGTATTTTACCTTAATACTGTAAACAACGGTAGTTTATCTTACAAATTATTGATAGCTATACTTGCCACAGTCATGACACAGCAAGCAATGGCGGTGAATTGGTTTGAGCTTGGCGAAAACAACACTGACAAACTTTACATTGACTTAGATAGCATCCAAGCAGACACGCTAGTCAATGGCACATCTGTGATGACCGCATGGCAGCAGAGTGTATATAAACAAGCACAAGATGCGGGTGGCAAAAAATATTGGACATCTACAAACTTATACTATTTTGACTGCCGTGCTCGCAAATTTAACTTAGAATACAGTGTCCACTATGACAAACAAGGCAGGGTGGTTGACAGTTTCAACAACCCTGACTTTAGCCGGTATTCATCTGCCAATTGGCACAGAGTCGTTCCAGGATCAGGTGCTGAACTCATGCTCAACACCGTCTGCCTATTCGCCAACTGATCCACCACCCATCTGTCATCAGATGGGTGTGTTATCACCCCACCCAAACGCATCCATCAGCCGCCCAAACTCATCATCCACAGGTGCGGTGATGCTCATCATCTGTCCTGTCATCGGATGACGAAAGCTGAGCTGATAAGCGTGCAGGAGTAGCCGTCTTGTGCCGACATGGGCGATGATGGCACGGTTTTGTACCTTATCGCCATAGGTGGTGTCGCCAACGATGGGATGAAAGATGTGCTTCATATGCCGTCTAAGCTGATGCTTACGCCCTGTGATGGGCGTAAGCTCCACCAGCGAATACCGAGAAGTGGTGAACCGCTGACACGACACAAAGGGCTGCTCACTCGTCGCCAGTACCCGATAGTCAGTGATGGCAGGCTCAGGTGGCTTATCGCTATCAGCAAATTTATCCGCGATTTTATCCAGTCGTACCTTGAGCGGATAATCGATGCGTCCGTCTGTCGTCATCGCCCCACGCACCACCGCCAGATAAGTCTTGGTCACTTTATGCTGCTCAAACTGCAAAGATAATGTCCGAGCAATGTCGCTATTTAATGCAAACAGTAGCACCCCCGATGTCGGTCTATCAAGGCGATGCACAGGATAGACAAGCTGTCCGATTTGGTCACGCAGTGTCTGCATGACAAACACCGTCTCATGCTTATCAAGCCATGAACGATGCACAAGCATCCCAGCAGGCTTATTGATGATGACAATGTGCTCGTCTTGGTAGAGAATGGGTAGTACGGTCAAAGCATTGCCCTTATTGATGAATGGCTGATTTTTGATGTCATGATAAACGGTTTTCGTGGCAAAAGCATCTGCATTTTGGTATATTAGTTCAAAATGGGGGTAATTTTATGATTTATGACATCATCGGCGACATACACGGGCAAGCAGATAAGCTGATTGGGCTATTGACACAGCTGGGCTATCAACATGATGGCGACTGCTATCGTGCACCGCCGAATCATCAGGCGATTTTTATCGGGGATTTGATTGACCGTGGCGCTCGTCAAGTCGATACCCTGCAGATTGTCTTTGATATGATTGATCATGGTCAAGCACTCGCCGTGATGGGCAATCATGAATACAACGCCATCGGCTATGCCACACCCCACCCTGATGGCGACTACTGCCGAGCACGCACAGCGTCGAACACGCATCAGCATCAGGCGTTTTTGGATGAATTACCGCTTGGCAGTGATGAGTATTGGCACTGGATTAGCCGATTGTATGAGCTGCCGCTGTGGCTTGAGTTTGATAAGTTTTGTGTTGTGCACGCCTGCTGGGACGCCAAAGCCATGACAGCACTCGCCCCCTATCTCACCCCCGATCAGCGCATCACCCATCAAGGCATCATCGCCACCGCCATCAAGGACAACAGTGAGTTTGTCGCTCTAGAGCGTATTCTAAAAGGCATCGAATCCCCGCTACCTGATGGCATCGTACTCATCGATGGGCATAATATCACTCGCACCCGCACTCGTATCAAATGGTGGCTCGATGATTGGCAAAACTTACCACTGAGCCAAGTGGCAATGCTCGGCAGTCGTGCGGTGATGCATCTGCCCAGTGACCAAGATTATAAGCCACTGCCGATGGATTTTGAGATTTTGACCGATAAGCCGATTTTTATTGGGCATTATTGGCTGGATGGTACGCCGACTTGTCTGTCATCACAGGTGGTGTGTACTGACTATTCGGCAGGCAGTACAGGATTTTTGACCGCTTATCAGTTTGATACGGATAAGCCTGCCTTGTGTGATGATGGCTTTGTGCAGTTTTTGGGTTAAATAGATTTTGATTCATGGGTTTACGCCCAAAACTTAGCACACGGCTGATTGCCATTTTTGCCCAAATGTGCTAATTTATTCTTTTAATCACCATAAGGAAATCCTATGTCATCGAGCGATCAACCTGCACCAATCACTTCGCCAGCCGGCACGCCAAAAGTCGGCATCATCATGGGCTCACAGTCTGACTGGGCGACGATGCGTGAAGCGGCTCAGATTTTGGCGGATTTTGGGGTGGCATTTGAGTGCGAAGTTGTCTCTGCCCACCGTACGCCGGACAAATTATTTGACTATGCCAAAGCCGCCAAAGGCAAAGGCCTACAAGTCATCATCGCAGGTGCAGGTGGTGCTGCTCATCTACCAGGAATGTGTGCCAGCCAGACCGCTCTACCTGTGCTAGGCGTACCTGTCAAATCCAGCACGCTCTCTGGTTGGGACAGCCTACTCTCCATCGTACAGATGCCAAAAGGTGTCGCTGTCGGCACGCTTGCCATCGGTACAGCAGGGGCGTTCAACGCAGGCTTACTTGCTATCCAAATCCTAGCCTTGCACGATGAAAATCTAGCAGCGCAATTAGATGCATTTAGAAATAAGCAAACCCAGACCGTGCTTGCTAATCCAATCCCGGGGATTATCGGCTAAGCCAAGCTGATAGACAGACTGGTAAAATTTGTGTTTTGTCCAAGATTTTCGGTCAAAAATATGCGATAATATCCGAAGTTTTTTATAAAATTTCGGATATTTTTTAATTTGAGATCAACTATGACAAATTCACTTCACACCATCGGCATTCTAGGTGGTGGACAACTGGGTATGATGCTTGCCGAAGCTGCTTTGCCACTTGGTTATCGCTGTGTCTTTCTTGAAGATGCGGACAACCCGCCTGCCACCCTATATGGTCAAGTGTTCAAGACGCATGAGCTTGATGAGTTTATCAAGGCAAGCGATGTCTTTACTTTGGAGTTTGAAAATACGCCTGTCGATACCGCCAAAACTTTGGGCGAATTATCAAATAAAGGCGGACTATTTCCCTCTGCTCGCGCGCTCGAAGTCGCCCAAGACCGCCTAAACGAAAAAACGCTATTTAATCAGCTAGATATCGCAACCGTCCCATTCATGGCGGTGCATACGATAGATGACATCAAGACAGCTGCCGAGAAGCTTGGCTTGCCACTCGTGCTCAAGACCAGTCGTGGCGGCTATGATGGCAAAGGTCAATTCGTCCTAAAATCACAGGACGCCATCGATGATGCGTGGGCGACGCTTGGTGATGCGACCAAGTCCGCACCGCTGATTGCCGAAGGCTTTATCAACTTTAGCCGTGAAGTCTCTATTATCGCTGTGCGTAGCAAAACAGGCGAAATCCGCTACTATCCACTGGTTGAGAATGTCCACACAAGCGGTATTCTTGCCAAGACCACCGCCCCTGCTGCCGATACCGAGCATCTGACCGCCCAAGCACAGTCCAATATCAAAAAACTGCTTGAGCATCTGGACTATGTCGGCGTGATGGCGCTTGAGCTATTCGTCACCGATGATGGCGTGCTCGCCAATGAAATCGCCCCACGCGTGCATAATTCAGGACACTGGAGCATCGAAGGCGCGCATTGTAGTCAGTTTGAGAACCATATCCGTGCCGTCGCAGGCTTACCGCTTGGCGATACTGCCATCAGCCATCCATCAGTGATGCTCAATGTCATCGGCAAATATCCAAACAGCGCCGATGTCCTTGCCATCGATGGTGTGCATTATCATCATTATCACAAATCCGAACGAGATGGCCGCAAAATCGCCCATATCACGGTGATGACAGGGGATGAACGCCAAGCCGATGCTGTGGTAAAAGCCGAAAGCCTATTGGTGAACTGCTAATCCACTCAATCCGCTCTGATGGGCGGATTTTTTTGTAAACATAAGTCCATCGGTTTATCCCAAATTCATCGATAGATTTAATCAGTATTTATTTATAATTTGATAAATAAAATTGCAAAATATTGACAATCACTATTTATCATCTTAAGCAACTTTGACAACCCTATGAAACTCTATATCGACGCCGATGCCATCCCTACCATCGCCAAAGAACTCATCATCAAGACCGCCAATCGCACAGGCGTACCTGCCATCTTTGTCGCCAATCGCCCCACTCGCCTGCCGCCATCACCGCACTTATCATCGGTGGTGGTTGCCGATGGCTTTGATGTAGCGGACACCTACATCGCCCAAGCGGTAGAGACTGGCGATGGCGTCATCACAAGCGACATTCCGCTCGCCAGCGAAGTACTGGACAAAGGCGCATGGGCAATGACGGCACGGGGCGAAGTGTTTAGCCTTGAGACGATTAAGCTTAAGCTCAACAGCCGTGATTTTATGGATATGATGCGTGGCACAGGCGTGCTTGACCCAAGCCAAATGGGTGGACAAAAACCGTATTCAGACAAGGACAAAAAAGCCTTTGCCGATGGGCTTAATCGCTTGGTTAAGCCTGCCAAAAATAGTTAATTTTTATTATTAATCACTTTAACAATAATAATATTGCTAAACCGCCAAAAGACAGCAAGAAAAAAGTGCAAAATTGGTGCAAATCAGACAAGCTATTTTGGCAAAATTGGTGCATAATAAGCAAAATAATTTTTTAAAATTTTAAGATACCACCATCATGATTGAACAATGGACTAAAGAAAGCGTCATTCAGCGCCTACTCACTTTCATCTTACTCACTCTGCTCATTATTCTGTGCTTTCAAGTGGTGCAGTTTTTTATTTCGCCGGCGATTTGGGCAGCGATTTTGGCGTATGTGACTTATCCTTTGTATCGATTTTTTTATCAAAAGGTGCAGTTTAGCCCGACCTTTAGCGCACTGATTATGACGGTGGGGATTTCGCTGTTGATTGGTGTGCCGCTGTTGGTGGGCGTGTTTTTCTTACAACAAGAAGTCATCAGCTTTTATGGCATGGCGGTGCGTCGCCTACAAGCTGGCTATGTTGATTTGCCCGAAAATATCAAGAACTTACCTGTCATCGGTCAGCAAATCAAAAATCTTTTATGGGAAATTAACAAAGACCCTGAAGCATCGATGGCAGCCGTGCGTAACTGGGCGCAGTCGCATCTGTATTATGGCAAAATGGCGTTTGATGCGGTGCTAAAGAACCTTACCAAGCTTGGTATGGCACTGATGACGCTATTTTTCTTTTATCGTGATGGCATGAGTCTCGTACGGCAGATTCGCCAAGCTCTGCGTAACATCATCGGCGATCGCATTGATCATTATATCAATTCGGTGACTGCCACGACTCGTGCGGTGGTGTATGGCATTGGCTTGACGGCATTGGCACAGGCGCTACTGGCTGGGATTGGCTATGCTGTTGCCGGTGCGCCCAATCCGATTTTGCTTACCATTATTACCTTTGTGGTGGCGATGATTCCGTTTGGTACGCCATTTGCTTGGGGTGGTGTGGCGTTGTGGCTACTTTCCCAAGGGCATACCACCGAAGGCATTGGCTTGGGGCTGTGGGGGATGCTTGTGATTAGTTGGGTGGATAATCTGATTCGCCCGATGGTGATTAGCGGTGCGACCAAGATTCCGTTTATTTTGATTTTTATTGGGGTGCTTGGTGGCTTGACGGCATTTGGCTTTGTCGGCTTATTCATCGGCCCTGTCCTACTTGCCATCATGCTGGCGGTATGGCGAGAGTGGATCAGTCAGCACAAGAATGAGATTTTTGCCAGTCGTAGTACCGGCTTTGCGGTGGCTGATGGCAAGGCACTACTGGCCGACACCACACCCACACCCATCATCAATCACGACGCCATCAATGCCGATGACACAGCCAATACCGATACCACCAAAAAGGACACCGAATGCTAACCGTACTCGCTGATGAAAATATCGCCAATATCGATGACTATCTACACCATCATGACATCCAAGTCATCAAGCTAAAGGGACGTGATATCAACCGTGATGCCCTGCTGACATATCAGCCTGATGCGCTATTTATCCGCTCGGTCAGTCAGATGACAGCGGATAAGCTGGGTGAGCTATCCGCCCTACCGCTCAAGTTCGTGGGCTCGGCCACTATTGGCACGGATCATGTGGATGCTGATTTTTTGGCGCAGTACGGTATCTGCTTTGCCAATGCTGCTGGCTGTAGTAAGCACTCGGTCGCCCAATATGTCATCACCGCCATCTTGCACACTTATCCTGCCTATCGCACCACGCCGATTCGACTGGGCATCATCGGACTTGGCAATATCGGCAGTACTTTGGCAGAATATGCCAAAGGGCTCGGCTGGCAGGTTGTCGGCTATGACCCTTTGATCGCCCCATCAGATATCAATCATGCAACGCTCGATACCGTGCTTGGCTGTGATGTCATCAGCATTCACACGCCACTGACGCACACGGGTAGCCACCCGACCTTTGGCATGATCAACCAAGAGACGCTGTCACAGATGCAGCCATCAGCACTACTGATCAATACCGCTCGGGGTGAGATTATCGATGAAGCCGCCCTACTAGATGACATCAAACGCACACAGCGTAAGGTCATCTTGGATGTATTTCCCCACGAACCTGCCATCAGCACACCACTGATGAGTGCACTACAGCTTGCCACACCACACATCGCAGGCTATACGCTCGAAGGCAAATTGCGTGGCACAGATATGATTTATCAGGCGTTTTGTCAGTGTTTTGGTTTGCCTGTGCGTCAGACGCTCGCACCACTATTACCGTCCAATCCGTATCAGTTTGATGAGTTAATCAATCAGCTGATTGGCAATGATGACGACAAAGCGGTGCTGGCACAGTTTTATGACATCGCCAAAGATGATAAGAGCCTACGAGCCGTCTGCACCGATACAGGCGTACAAGGTGCTGACTTTGACCATCTGCGTAAGACTTATCAGCTACGCCGTGAGTGGCTTGGTTAATTTAATCAAAATTTAACCAAGCTTTAACAAACCCAAGCTCAATTCAGCTGATTTAGCTAAATAAAAACTTACCAAACTGCCAATTTATCCCAAATTTATCAACCCAATCAAGCGTAAAACCGCCAAATAACCACACTTATTTTATTAGAAAATCTATATGATTCCAAGCACTTATCAGCCTACTTTATCCCTTGCCAATGCCCAAAAAAAGGCAGAATTTTTGCGTAAGATTCGAGAGTTTTTTTATCAACGTAATGTCATGGAAGTCACCACGCCGATTTTATCAAATCATGGTAATACCGATGTGTTTATCGAGTCGGTGTCGGTGAATTTTCATTATCAAGGTCGCCCAAAAACAGGTTATCTGCATACATCGCCTGAGTTCGCCATGAAGCGACTGCTTGCCACCTATCAAGTGCCGATGTATCAGCTGTGCCAAGTATTTCGGGATAATGAAAAAGGCCACAAGCACAACATCGAGTTTACCATGCTTGAGTGGTATCGACCTGAGTTTGACTTAGATATGCTGGCAGATGAATTGCAAGCGTTACTGACGGCCGTATTTGATCAGCCGATGGATATTATTAAGCTTAGCTATAGTGATGCCTTTATCAAGAGCACGCAGATTCACCCATTATCCGCAAGTATCGATACGCTCAGAGCCTGCGCCTTATCGCATGGCATCACGCTGGATATGGGCGACGATCATCAAGGATGGCTGGATTTATTATTTAGCCATCTTGTTGAGCCGACATTAGGCTGCGAGACACCGACGCTCATCACCGACTATCCGCCTGCCACCGCATCACTTGCCAAGATGGCAATCGATGCTGATGGTCATCAAGTCGCCAAGCGCTTTGAGCTGTATATCAATGGTATCGAGATTGCCAATGCTTATGATGAGCTCGCCGATGGTGATGCACTGCGAGCACGATTTGAGCAGGATAATATCAGTCGTGCCGCACTGGGTCTGCCACAGATGCCGATTGATGAGTATTTATTGGCAGCGTGTGATGACCTGCCCGAGTGTAGCGGTATCGCCTTGGGCGTGGATCGGCTGTTTATGGTGGCTACAGGTCTTAGCGACATCAGCCAAGTGATTGCGATTATGACTGAGCGAGCGTGATGGGTTTGGCTTAGCTATAATAAGCTTGGCTTAACAATCTCCCAAGATATCTTTTGCCCACAGTATCAACGGCAAATCCACCATACGCCCATCAATGGCAAAGACAGTATCGCCTGTACGCTGATATTCTGCCAAGATTTTTTGGGCAAAAATTCGTTCATCATCACTGGTGGCCAAAGCTTGTTTCATGATGGCAATCTGCTTGGGATGAATCGCCATCTGCCCGCCAAAGCCAAAATCCGCCCAATGTCGCACGCAGTCCATTAAGCCATCTTCATCATCAAAATCCACAAACACCGCATCAATCGGTGGATGCACACCATTAGCCAGTGAATGCACAAGCAAATCACAGCGAATCTTATCAAACAGTGTCGCTGCCGCCTGCGAGCCCATACGCACACCGTGTGAGTGTAATAAATCTAAACAACCAAAACTCATCGCATACAAACCATGCGCAGTGGCAATCTTGGCGATATTCGCCACACCGACAGGCGTCTCCACCACCGCAATCACAGGTAGCTCTGTCGCTTGGTGTAGATACTCAACCTGCTCGGGATTTTGGCACTTTGGCAGGACGATGCCATCAACCTTATTTAGCTTGGCTACACACTGCAAATCATACGCATGATCGCTTTGGTGGCTGCCATTCACCCGTAGCCAATAGCGGTGATTACTTGTGGCATCAAACTCGATTAATTGGGCACGCACATCGACTTTTTGGTCATGCGCCACTGCATCTTCTAGGTCAATGATGACGACATCAGCGCCCGTTGCCACTGCCTTTGGCACACGATCAAGGCGAATGGCAGGGACGAATAAGTACAGGGTTTTTGCAGAATTTTGGCTAGCTGTATGTGACATCGGTGAGCATCCTTGAAATTGCAAATTTTTTTAACTATAACACCACAGCGTATAACACGCAACAAAATCCTGCACAACAAAAAGCCTTCCGACATCATCGAAAGGCTTTTTTAATATGGTGGCGAGAGGCAGGATCGAACTGCCGACACACGGATTTTCAATCCGTTGCTCTACCAACTGAGCTATCACGCCAAAGTGGTGCATATTAAACCGTATTTTGGATGGTTTGTCAAGTGTAATTTACTCATATTTGCTATTTTTTCATCACCAAAAAAATGTTACAATCAGTGGATAACTTGATTAAGAATTATGGTACATCTATGACCCAAGCCGTCACCTTATATGGCAAAATGCTGACCTTTAGCCGTCTAAAAATCACCACCAATGATTTGGCGCAAATCCGCACCGAACTCGGTCGTGCACTCGAAGACAACCCAATCGCCGACAGCCTGCCCATCGTCATTGATAGTGATGTCGATATTGAGCTTGATGCACTGATTGATATGCTATGGCTACTCAATGTCCAACCAATCGGCGTGGTCAGTGGCGTGCTTGATGATCAGGCACGAGAATTGCGTTTGGCGATTTTCCCTGCTGATGGCAAGCGCATCGAACGCCTACCAAACTCTGATAAAGCAGACAAAGCCATCAAAGCCGAGCCAGCCCCGACACCTGCCCAAAATAGCTCAAGCGACAATACCAACAATACAAGCAGTACAGACGCCAAACCTGACGCCGAACCTGTCTCAGCGGCAGCATCAAGCACCCAACAAGGCGCAACCTTGGTCACCGCCCAAGACCACAGCGTACAGCTTAGTAGCGGTATTCATACGCAGATGCTACGCTCGGGTCAGAGCCTGCAGCATCTTGGTGGCGATTTGACCATCATCGGCGGTGTCAATGACGGCGCTGAAGCCATCACCGATAATAGCCTGCATGTCTATGGACGTGGTCTGGGTCGCTTGGTCGCTGGGGCGACAGGTGATAAGAATGCACGCATTTTTTGCCAAAAATTCAATCCATCGCTGGTATCAGTCGCAGGGACTTTTTGTCTGCGTGACGCCATCCCAAGCGAGATGATTGACCAAGCCGTACAAGTCACTTATGATGAAGATAAGGGCTTGGTGTTCACTTTATTAAATCAGTTATAAGCATCTGTGAACATAACAGCAATTAGCAAAAATTAACATTTTCATCGCACAAAATTCATCAGATGAATTGATGATGACCGCCAAATATGCTATCCTAAAGCAAATTTATGGCGGTCTTATTTTTGGAACAATTTTTCCTACCGCTTGAGCGATTTTATCAGTTAAGGAGTGCCATTGTGGCAAAAATCATCGTAGTAACTTCAGGTAAAGGCGGTGTGGGCAAAACCACTACCAGCGCATCATTTGGTGCAGGTCTTGCCAAGCGTGGCTTTAAAACTGTCATCATCGACTTTGATGTGGGTCTTCGCAACCTTGACCTTATCATGGGCTGCGAAAACCGCATCGTCTATGACTTTGTCGATGTCATCAGCGGTAATGCCAAGCTGACCCAAGCGCTGGTCAAAGACAAGCAATACGAAAACCTATTCATCCTACCTGCGTCACAAACTCGTGACAAAGACGCACTGACCGACGAAGGCGTCGCCAAAGTCATGAAAGAGCTGTCAGAAGATTTGGCATTTGATTACATCGTCTGCGACAGCCCTGCCGGTATCGAGCGTGGCGCACAGCTAGCCATGTATCATGCTGATGAAGCACTCATCGTCACCAACCCAGAAGTATCATCAGTGCGTGACTCTGACCGTATCATCGGCATCCTACAAAGCCGCACCAAAAAAGTCGAAGAAGGCGGCAGCGTGCGTGAACATCTGGTCATCACTCGCTACAACCCAACTCGTGCTTCAGAAGGCGAAATGATGGACTATCGCACCATCGCTGATGAAATTTTGCGTGTGCCACTCATCGGCATCATCCCAGAGAGCAACACTGTCCTAGAAGCATCGAACCAAGGTCAGCCTGTCATTCATTTCACCGACTCAGCAGCTGGTCAGTGCTATGAAGATATCGTTGCTCGCTTCTTGGGCGAAGAAGTGCCACTGCGTCATCTAGAAGTGAAAAAGAAAGGTTTCTTTGAACGACTATTTGGGGGTTAATGATGAAAAAAGGATTTTGGAGTTCGCTTTTTGGCGGCGGTAATAGCAACCCAAGCAGTGCCGATATCGCCAAAGATCGCCTAAAAGTCATCGTTGCAAGCCATGATCGTCTAAATACTCGTTTGACCGCTGAGCGTATCGAGCAGATGAAACGAGAAATCTTGGCAGTGGTCGGCAAATATGTCAATGGCGTCAATATTGATGATCTAAACATCAATCATCGCCACGAAGACAGCGTTGATGTCCTTGAGATGAACATCAGCCTACCTGATCGCAAGGCTTAATATCTGCTTTGGCGCTCAAGTTGATGCTTGAGACAAATTGGTCAAGTGAATTGCTTGACCAATTTTTTATCCGTTATAGAAACGAAAAAAGCAAATCCACGATGGATTTGCTTTTTTCATGTATGCAGTGAATGGTTTATTCTTCCAATTACTCACTCACCCAAGCACCATTTCGCCAGACTAGGGCAAAACGAGTCGCCTTGCCGTCCTTTTCGGAGCCGATGTATTGCTCGTTGTTTTTACGACTCCAGCGTAAGATGGTTGGATTGCCATTATCATCAACATCAGGCGCATCAAACAGATAATGGAATTTTGGCTCTAGCTGGTCTTTGATGCTACGCAGTTCGGTGAGTTTTGGCGGACGAGTTTCACGCACTTTCGGGAATTTTGATGCCGCCAAAAACAGCCCTGCTGCCCCTTCACGCAGCACATAATGGTCATCGAACTTCTGCGAGCGTAGTTCAGGCATAGCAATCGCTGTCATGCGTGGTGGCGCAGCTTGACCATTTTTGAGCACTTTACGGGTATTATCACACTTGCGACACGCAAAATACGCCCCAAAGCGACCAGTCTTAAGCTCCATTTGTCCATCGCATTTATCACAGTCAATGGTCGGCGCATCATTGGTCGCCCCACCAACTTCAAAGACACCCTGCTCAAGCAAATAGCCATCGCAGTCAGGATTATTACCGCAGATATGTAGCTTTAGCCCGCCATCGACGATATAGCCATCCATCGCTGCATTGCATTTTGGACAGCGTTTTTTCTCCATCAGCGCATTGACTTCGGCTGAGTCATCATCAGCATCGAACTCAAATGCCGATACCGGCATCAGATTTTTGGTGCCTTTGCAGCGTTCTTTTGGTGGTAGATTGTAGCCCGTGCAGCCCAAAAACACCCCCGTACTGCCTGTACGCACCTGCATTGGACGAGTGCAGATATCGCAGTGAATATCAGGCACATTGGTTGGGTCATTCGGGCGCATACCGTGACTGGATTTGGCAGTTTCTAGCTTGGTCTTAAAGCCATGATAAAAATTATCCAGCACCGCTTTCCAGTCTTCGTGCCCCACCGCCACTTCATCGAGCTTATCTTCTAGCCCTGCGGTAAAGGCATAATCCATCAAATCAGGGAAACTCTCCACCAAGCGTTCGGTGACGATATCGCCCATTTTCTCGGCATATAGGCGTTTATTTTCAAGCTTGACATAACCACGCTCTTGGATGGTTGAGATAATCGATGCATAAGTCGATGGGCGACCGATGCCACGACTTTCAAGCTCTTTGACAAGGCTTGCTTCACTATAGCGAGCAGGTGGCTTGGTAAAGTGCTGTGATGGCTCAACATTAATCAGTGGCAGACTCTCGCCGACCTTGACCGCAGGCAATAGCACATCATCGCTCTTGGCAGGTGGCTGTACTCGGGTATAGCCATCGAACACAAGTGTACGGCCTTTTGCCTTGAGCTCAACATTGCCCGCAGTGACAATCAAATTCACCGATTGATAGCGAGCAGGTGTCATCTGACAAGCGACGAACTGACGCCAAATCAGCTCATACAGACGCTGCGCATCTCGCTCCATGCCGGTTAACTGTGATGATTTGACCGCTACCGATGATGGGCGGATGGCTTCGTGCGCTTCTTGGGCGTTTTGTTTGTTGCCATAAAAATTCGGCTTATCAGGCAAATAAGCATCGCCAAAGTTTTGGCTGATATAGCCACGCACCGAATTTAGCGCATCTTGGCTCAAAAATGTCGAGTCAGTACGCATATAAGTGATGTGACCTGCTTCATACAGACGCTGAGCCAGAATCATGGTCTTTTTGACGCTAAAGCCCAAGCGAGTGCTGGCTGCCTGTTGTAGAGTCGATGTGATAAATGGTGCTGATGAGCGTGATTGGGTTGGTTTCTCATCGATGCTTGAGACCACAAAGGCTGAATTTTGTAGGACTTGCACCACAGCATCGGCTTCGACTTGGTTGCTCATCTTGAGCGTTTTGCCATTTTGTTTGGTGGCTTCTAGGCGTAATGTCTCGCCTGCTGCGCTGTTATTGGTATGAATTTCCCAATATTCCACAGGGACAAAGGCACGAATCTCTCGCTCACGCTCAACGACTAGCCGAGTCGCCACCGACTGCACACGCCCTGCTGACAAGCCACGAGCAATCTTCGCCCATAGCAGTGGTGACACCATAAAGCCGACCACACGGTCAAGGAAACGGCGTGCCTGCTGTGCATTGACACGGTCGATGTTCAGCTGATCGGGGTGCTCAAAGGCGTTTTGGATGGCGGTTTTGGTAATTTCGTTAAACACCACACGGCTGTATTTGGCATCATCACCGCCGATGACTTCTTTTAGGTGCCAAGCGATCGCTTCCCCTTCTCTATCCAAGTCCGTCGCCAGATAAATCTTATCGGCATCTTTGGCAAGTGCTTTGAGCTCTCGGATGACTTTGGTCTTATTTGGCAAGACTTCATAAACCGCCTTCCAGCCGTGTTCAGGATCAACACCCATACGGCGTACCAACGCACGCTCGGCTTTTTGTTCACGGGACAGTCCTTCGTCGTCTGCTTTGGCAGTCTTGGTCGTCGTGCCACCGACAGGCAAATCACGCACATGACCGACACTTGAGCGGACGATATAGTTATTGCCCAGATATTTATTGATGGTTTTGGCTTTGGCAGGCGACTCCACAATCACCAAGGCTTTGCCCTTGGCGCTGGCTGTGGTCGTGCTTGCCGCAGCTTTGGTGGTGGTTTTTTTGGTGGTTGCCATGTCTTTGCCTTAATATTATCCAAATTCGCAATGATCCCTTGCGAAGAAATGTTACTAAAACTGCCTTTATAGGGGGTAATGAGCAATTTGTCAATTACTTTAGCGAAATTTTTATCAAAAAGTCAATGCACAATTGCAAATTTTGGCGATTTTTTGGGTTTATGCCTGCTGTACACGCATCGCCCACGCCTGCAACGATGCCTGCATCGCCGTCAAATCCGTCGTCGCTTGTGCCTTATCCAGCTTATGCGCTTTGTGGCTAAATTGGTATTTATCATCCAGCCAATACAGGGCAATGGTATTTGCCTTGATGGACAATCCAAGTACACGCCCGCCAATGCCATCAGGTAGCTCAATCGGCGCACCATCAAGCGCACGCACTTGACGCTCGCCTTTTGGGGTATTGACCACGCCAATATCCATCAGCTGCCATACGCCATCACAAGCAAGATACTGCGCCATCGGCAAGGATAACTCATCCATCACAAGGCTGTACTGCGCAATCATTGGTGTGGTTTTTTTGGTGCTTGGCAAGCTTGCATCACTTGATTTGGCGATACGCATGGCATCATAACGAGCAGTTAGCCAAGTTGGGCACGCCACAAGCTTAGGATAGATGCCAAATTGCCGTGCCATCAGGCGAAAATCCGCCACTCGTGTCTCATACGCCTTTGGCCGTGCACCCATAAAATTACCAATGGCAAAGCCTGCCACGCCAAGCACCACTAAGGTCGCTATCGCCCCACTTGATAAATCCATCTCTCACCTATAACAATAATTGGCGCTTGCCACTGTGGTCCATCGCTGTGACCAGTCCACGCTCTTCCATTTGGTCAAGTAGGCGAGCAGCACGGTTGTAGCCGATACTAAATTTGCGCTGTACCGCCGAAATCGATGGCTTGCGCGTCTCCACCACAAAGGCAGCCGCCGCTTCGTACAACTCATCAGCAGATGCGCCACCACTGCCCATATCGCCACTGCCTTCACCTTCAAAGGTGTAGCTGTCGGACAAATCGATATAATCAGGGCTACCACGCTCACGCCACGCATCGCAGACACGGTTGACTTCATCATCATCAACGAATGCGCCATGCATACGCTCTGGGTTATTTTTGCCCGGCCCGATGAACATCATATCACCATGACCAAGCATATCTTCAGCGCCGCCTTCTTCGATGATGGTACGGCTATCGACTTTTGAGTTTACTCTAAGTGCCACACGAGCAGGCACATTCGCCTTGATAAGACCTGTCACGACATTGACCGTCGGACGCTGCGTGGCAAGCAGTAGGTGAATACCTGCGGCACGAGCTTTTTGGGCAAGGCGTACGATTGGCTCTTCGGCAGTCTTGCCAAGCTGCATAATCATATCAGCAAATTCATCAGCGACGATGACAATGGTCGGCAGTGGTTTTAGCTTTGGCGGCTTGGACTGACTGACGCTATCATTCATCTGCCATAGCGGGTCATAAATCGGCTCGCCGATACTTTCGGCGTGTTCGACTTTTTTGTTAAATTCGCTAATCTTACGCACCCTAAGCTTACTCATCAGCTGATAACGGCGCTCCATTTCATTGACACACCAAGTCAGTGCTGCCACTGCATCTTTCATATCGGTAATCACCGGTGTCAATAAGTGCGGGATATCGCCATAGTTGGCAAGCTCCAGCTGTTTTGGGTCAATCAGTACAAGCTTTAGCTCATCAGGCGTGTATTTAAGTAGCATGGATAATAAAAATGAGTTCACCAAGACTGACTTACCCGAGCCTGTCGTACCAGCGACCAGCATATGTGGCGCTTTGGCAAGGTCGGCAATCACAGGCTTACCGCCAATATCCTTACCCACGGCGATGGCAATTTGTTTGTCAGGGTCGCGAAAATCTGGCGTGTCGAGTAGCTCAATCAGACGCACCATTTCACGCTCTTTATTTGGCACTTCGATGCCGATATACGGCTTACCCGGGATGACTTCAACGACACGCAGTGATGCCTTTGACATCGAGCGTGCCAAATCCTGCGCCACACGGCTGACACGGCTCGCCTTGACACCCGGTGCCAAATCCACTTCAAAACGAGTAACCACAGGGCCGACCATCGCCGAGATGACATTGGCTTTGATGTTAAATTCTTGTAATTTAATCTCAAGCAGTTCTGACGCTTCGGCAAGCTGTGCTTCGGTGACGACGGGTTTTTGGTCATAATTTGGCTTATCAAGCAAATCAAGTTCAGGCAGTGGCGTCAAGCTCATACGATAGCTAAGCGTATCCATCGCACGAGATTTGCTCGCTGTCTGCGGTGCAGGTGCATCATCCCACATTGCATCATCGTCATCATCAAAGCCATCATCCATCGGCATATCGGCATCAGCTTGCCAATCACTGTGTACAGTTTGCCAATTGTCATCTGCTGATGGCGTATCATCTTGCCATAGATTATTATCAGCATCATCAGCATCGACATCATCACCCGTATCTGCTGTCGGTGTATCTTGGGTAAATGCTGCACTGTGCGGTGACTGCCAATCCGCTGACACCTGCTCGATGAGTACTTCATCCTGCACTGTAGGAGCATCAGATGTCGCCTGTGGTGACTGCATATCAGGCTTAATCGCAGAGCGGCTGATGGCTTGGCGAGCGATCCGATTAAACCGCTCTGCCGCCGATACTTCTTTGGCAGTCTGTTCGGCCGCTTGTTCTTGTTCGTGGATTTTTGATAAATCTTGCTGCACGCCAGAATGCTTCACAAAGCTCTCAAATGCGCCATGATGATTATGCGGCACATAGTCATACGCCACTTCATCTGTATCCGCTACGCCATCATCCACTATATCGACATCATCATCTACCAGTACCTGCACTGACTTATCATCCATCTCGTCTGCTGATGACATATCATCGGATTTGGATTTATTTGGCATCAGCCACGCAATAAATGCTGAAGAAACCGACTGCCAACGAATCTCAAAGGTCAATGCCGACACCACCAAAATAAAGGCGATAAAAAACAATGCCGAAAATCCTGCACCAAACAGCCCTGCAATCGCACTTTGGAGTTCATGCCCAAACACACCGCCAACCACAGTGGATAAATCAGGATTCTTTAGCCCTGCGCCATACGACAGTAGCGCCGACACCGACCCAAGCAATGAGCCATAAGCCAATAGACGAAACAGCCAAGCCACCTGCGTACGAAAGCCAATCACTCGAAGTAGCTCATACGCCAAAAATAGCACAATCAGCCAAGCACCCCACCCAAAAAAGGTGCGCAAAATATCCGACAACCACGCACCGACCGTACCGCCGATATTGGTCACGGTCGCATCCGAACTGACATGCGACCATGCCGGATCAGCAGGATTGTACGATAATAAAATCAAAAACAAATAGCCAAATAAAACAATGCCAATACCGCCAAGCACCATTTGCTTGATGCTTGGTAGTTTTTTGCCTAATGACTGTGCTAAATCAAACTGCGCAATACGCTCAAAAAAAGTCATCTTATGATTGTCGATCGGTTGATGCGTGACGATGGCACGCTTTTATGAATATGGATAAATGGCGAACTCTACATTATAGCGAATTTACACCGTTTTACCAATGAGTTTTGCGTTGGATTATTGTCATCACGCCCTTTTGACAGAATCAATCGCCATATTTAATATCATTGACTTGTAATCCACCTAGGGAGTCTTATATACTGACTGTATTATTCACCGATCAAGGAATTCTTATGTCAAATCATCATCGCCTTATTATCCTAGGCTCAGGCCCAGCAGGTTATTCTGCTGCTGTCTATGCCGCTCGTGCCAACCTAAAGCCTGTCATCATCACTGGTCTGCAAGTCGGTGGGCAGCTAACCACCACCACCGAAGTCGATAACTGGCCGGGCGATGCGCACGGCCTGACCGGTAATGGCTTGATGGATCGTATGAAGGCGCACGCTGAGCGTTTTGGCACTGAGCTTGTCTATGACCACATCAATCAAGTTGATCTACAAAACCGCCCATTCACCCTAACTGGCGATAACGGCACTTATACCTGTGATGCACTCATCATCGCCACAGGCGCAACTGCGCAGTATCTAGGACTAGACTCTGAACAAAAATTCATGGGTCAAGGTGTCTCTGCTTGCGCTACTTGTGATGGATTTTTTTATAAAAATCAAAAAGTTGTGGTTATCGGTGGTGGCAATACTGCTGTCGAAGAAGCACTGTATCTATCAAACATCGCAAGCGAAGTAACCCTAATCCATCGCCGTGATAGCCTGCGTTCTGAAAAAATCCTACAAGACCAGCTATTCGAAAAAGCCAATAATGGCAATGTCAAAATCGAATGGAATCATCAAGTCAAAGAAGTCATCGGTGATGACATGGGTGTCACAGGCGTGATCATCGAATCAACCGTCGATGGCAGCACCAAGCAGCTTGATGCGATGGGGATGTTCGTCGCTATCGGTCATAAGCCAAATACAGGACTGTTTGAAGGTCAGCTGACCATGAAAGATGGCTATATCGTCGTCAATAGCGGTCT
>NZ_CAMCBS010000026.1 GCF_945873075.1 uncultured Moraxella sp.
GCAGATGGATGATGAATATCAAGAATGTTTGGATAAAGTTGGGGCGATTTTAAAGAGTTTGTCAAGCACATAGCTCAATTTTAGCCCATTTATTAAGATAAAAAAATCCGTTTATAATCAATACTATAAACGGATTTTTTATTAAATCAACCCAACAATCACACCGCTTTGGTGCGTTCAATCAGCCATGCTTTGGCATCGCCTGACACACGGTCAATCAGCTCATCATGGACACGCTGATGGTAGCTGTTGAGCCATGCTTTTTCTTCTGCAGTCAAAAGCTCTGGCAAAATCAGACGAGTGTCAAACGGACACAGGGTCAAATCATCAAACTTCAAGAAAGTGCCGAACTCAGTCTCATAAGCAGGGATATGTACGACGCAGTTTTCTAGGCGGATACCCCATTTGCCTTCACGATATAGCCCCGGTTCATTGGTGGTAATCATACCACGCTTGAGCACACGCTCAGGTGTCGCTGGTGCGTGTACCGAGATGACCTGCGGGCCTTCGTGGACATTCATAAAGTAACCCACGCCATGACCTGTGCCATGACCATAGTCCAGACCCTGTTGCCATAGGTGGATACGAGCCAGCACATCGATTTGACCTGATGGCAGCCCTTCTGGGAAATGCGCTTGCGCTAGCCCAATGTGCGCCTTTAATACATAAGTCACATCACGCTTCTCGTCATCGCTGACTGTGCCACAGCTTGCCATACGAGTGATGTCGGTCGTGCCGTTATAATACTGTGCACCTGAGTCAATCAGTAGCAGGCCATTGCCTTCGATGGTGCTGTAGTTGTCTTCGGTGGCTGAATAATGGACAATCGCCCCATTACCCTTGTAGCCTGCAATCGTGCCAAAGCTTGGTGAAATATGATGTGGCTGACGGCTACGAGCTTCGTTGAGCATACGATCGACATCAAGCTCGGTCAGCTTTTCGCCATTGGCAAGCTTGGTTTCAAACTCTGAGAAAAACTCGCACAACGCCGCACCGTCTTGACGCATCGCTTCACGGATATGCTCGATGTCGGCATCCGATTTGATGGCTTTGAGCAAGGTGCTTGGGTTCATCGCGCGCACGATGGCGGTATCGGCAGGTAGCTTTGAGAGTGTGCCAACCGAGACACGAGCAGGGTCAATCAGTAGCGTGCCACGCACATCGGCGATGGCATCAATGATGGCGGTATAATCTGCTGTAGCGATGCCTGCGGCGGTGAGACTTGCCTTGATGCTGTCGTTAAGCTTGCTTTGATCCACGAATAAAGTCGCTGTCGTATCGGTAATCAGCAAATGCGCCAAAAATACAGGGTTGAACACCACATCACTGCCACGCAGATTCACAAGCCATGCGATGTCATCTAGGCTACTGATTAGATGAGCGTTTGCGCCTTTTTCGCTCATGGCACTGCGGACTTTGGCAAGCTTATCAGCAGCACTGGTATCGACAAACTCGGCAGGATGCTCATAGATGGCATCGGTCGGCAAGCTTGGACGATCTGCCCAAATCTTGGCAAGCAAATCAAGGGTGGTCACAAGCTCAATACCCTTATCGCTAAAGGCTGTCTTTAGGGTGTCTGATTCATTGACTGACAAGACATTGCCATCGATGGCGACTTTTGCGCCACTTGGTAGCTTATCCGCCAAAAAGGTCGAAAAAGTCGGGCGACCGATTTGCATTTTTTGTAGTTCAATGCCTGTGCCATCTAGCTGAATCGGCGCTTGCACCCAGTAGCGGTTATCCGTCCACACCCCAGCAAAATCCGCAGTGATGACCAGCGTACCCACCGAACCTGTAAAGCCCGACAGCCATGCA
Organism: uncultured Moraxella sp.; assembly: GCF_945873075.1. Taxonomy (GTDB): domain Bacteria; phylum Pseudomonadota; class Gammaproteobacteria; order Pseudomonadales; family Moraxellaceae; genus Moraxella. The sequence goes on from NZ_CAMCBS010000026.1 coordinate 1,816, forward strand.
CGACCCTGCCAATACACCGGCAAATACTCCGACATATGTGGGTCAGCCGATGGGATAATCAGCGCATCCACGCCATGTTCTGCCATCAATGTGCGAGCTTGTTGTAGGCGTTCACGACGCACTTGAACCGAATCAGTCATAATACCATCCTAAATTAACCAAAAGTTATCCAAAATAATCTATCTAAATAAATTATCTAAAATAAGTTATCCAAACACAGGCAAGCCTGCCCAAATCCTGTGCATTTTATCATAAGCCTGACCGCTTTAAAATCATGGGCTGTTGATAGGCTTATCATAAAAGCTGATTAATCCAACAAAAAACCCTTGTAGAAACAAGGGTTTTGAAATATCCGCTTGGGATTATTTGCTTTCGGTTGCAGGCTTAGCTTCTGCAGTTGCTTCAGCTGGCTTAGCGTCAGCAGGTTGGGCTTCAGCGGCCGCTTCAGGCTTAGCTTCGGTCGCTGTTTCTGCTGGCTTGGCTTCTTCTGCTTTAGCGTCTGCAGGCTGTGCTGCAGCATCGGTCGCAGGTTGTGCAGCGGCGTCAGCAGGTGCTTCTGCTTGAGCGGTCGCATCTGCAGGTGCAGCTGTGTCAGCAGGCTGTGCTGCAGCGTCTGCTGGTGCTTGTTCTGCGGCTGCTTGCTCGGTCGCTGCTGTCTCGGCTGGCTGATGCTCGCCTGCTGGGCGTAGCCATGCTGATACAGCAATACCGCCAATAATCACTAGCAATAGCACGATGCCTGCGAGTGCCGTAACTGATTCTTTTACTGGGTTATTTTGTGAAGCATCATGTGCCATAAGTCACCTGCCTAAAATGGGTTGGAAATTAATTTTGTGATAAACAAGAAATAAATTTTCTCTATTATATACCAAATTATCGCTTTTTGTACAATTCCTTTTAATATTTAAGGAATTATTCATCACATTCAGCGGTCAGCGACACCTTTGGCGGTATAGTATTTTTCTTTTTTGGCACTGGTATTATTCATGCGATTTGCCAAGATGCTTAATAAAATCAATAAGATACTGATAATTAGCACTGGATAATGACCAAGTATCATAAATGGCGTCTTGCCTGTCATGCTCGGCACATCACCACGCAATACCGCTTGCTCAAATTGCGGTAGGCTTGCAATCACCTGACCTTTTTCATTGATAATCGCTGTCACGCCATTATTGGTGGCACGCACAAAGTAGCGACCCGTCTCAAGACTACGCATCTGCACCATCTGCAAGTGCTGCATCGGACCTGCTGATGTGCCAAACCATGCATCATTGGACACGGTCAATAAAAAGTCGGTATCGATGGCATTACGGCGAGTGGTATCAGGATAAGCGACTTCATAACAAATCGCCAAGCCCATTTTCTCACCATTGGCAATCAGTGGCGACTGCGTATCAGTGCCACGGCTAAAGCCTTGAGCGTTTTGCATACCGGCCAGATTTGGCAAAATATCAAGCAGACCACCAAACGGAATGTACTCGCCAAATGGCACAAGGCGTTGTTTTTTGTACACGCCTGCTTGCGTACCGTCAAACGCCATCACGCTGTTGTACAAATCCATACCTGCGCCATCTTGATGGATTTCACGATAAGGCACGCCCGTCACCCAAGCACTCTTTGATTCATAAGCATGATTTGCCACTTCGGCGATGAATGGCCATGCGTCATCTTGAAGGATTGGAATGGCAGCTTCTGGCCAGATGACGATATCACGCCCCCACTCTGACTGCGACAGCCCTGCATAGATGCCAAGTGTCTGCATTTGGTACTCGGCAAGCCATTTCATATCTTGGGGGATGTTACCCTGCACGAGCGATACACTGCTTGATTTGCCCGTCGGTGTCGTCCAGTGGATATTAGCAAGGCTCAATAGCACCGCAATACCCGTCAGCACCGCACTGATGAGCATATAGCCCCCACGAGCTCGGAACAGCTCAATGGTCGCCGCCCCAAACAGCACCGCCAAAAACGACAGCCCAAATACACCCACCATCGGCGCAATGCCATTGAGCCATGTCACTTCGGTAAAGGCATAACCGACAAACAGCCACGGAAAACCAGTCAAAAACCAAGTCTTAAGCCACTCTTGCACCACCCATAGACCTGCAAAAGCCAATGGCTGGCGTGCTGTAAATCGCACAAAAGCCCATGCCATCACCGCATGAAACAGCCCCATAATCAGCGCCATCAGCCCAATCATCACATAGCCAAGCCACGCAGGGATACCGCCGTATTGATGGATGGATGTAAACAGCCAAAACGCCCCCACCGCCCAAGTGCCAAAGCCATAGGCTTCACCCAGCCAAAATGCTTGTCTTGGGTTTTTTGCGCCAAGTAGTAGCACATACAGCACCATCGGCGAGATGATGGCGATAGGATACAGATAATACGGCGCAAGCGATAAGCTAAATATCGCCCCTGCCAGCAGTGCAATCGGCATAGCAAGTGCCATCGGCAGGCTTTTGGCTTGGGTGGATTGTTTGCGGTTGCGGATTAGTTTGGGTGTACTTGCGGTCGCTGTACTCATGAGAACTCTCGACTAATTAACATCACTTGGAATAAACGCTTAAGTGTAGCAGATTTTGAAAAAATTAGCGAATATTGATGCATAATAATGCGATTTTTCACCTTCTTTATCTGTATCCGATAAAATATGCTATACTAAATCAACACCCAAATAACTTCGGGGGAATTATGCAATCATCAGTTAATCAAACCGCACCACTCATCACCAAAGGGGAATATCGCCAATTTGGTCAATATGGTGTCGCCTTTGAAGTCTTAGAAACCCTTGATAATGTGGATGATTATAATCAATGGGTGCAGATTCGCATTCTTGAGTCTGACACCTTAGAAAGTTGCAAGCTTTCTGATATTCTTAGTAGTGAAAAGGTCGTTTAGATGTTTGCTATTTCGTTTGATTTGATTGTGTCTGATACCGCAAATCATCACCCAAAAGGCGTTGCACAGGTGTATGCAGATATTGCTAGCACACTCAAGAAATTTGGCTTTGAGCGAATCCAAGGCAGTCTATACACCAACCAAAGCGAAGATATGGCAAATCTATTCTTGGCAATCCAAGCACTCAAAAATCTACCGTGGTTTAGCCTATCGGTTCGAGATATTCGTGCCTTTCGAGTAGAACAATGGTCTGATTTTACCCCGATGATGAAAGCTGACCAATAACGCAATTACCACTTCAAATTTCTGTTAAGACAAAAAAACGCCAAAACCATGCAGTTTCGGCGTTTTTTATGACAATACAACATCACTTATTCTTCGGCTTCCGCCTGCGCTACCAAAGTCAGCTCAAGCAGGTGGATAAATCGCCCTTCGACATCGACGATGGTGATTTGCCAATCATCAATCAGCACGGTTTCGCCTTCTAGATGGCTGACAAAGCCAAGCGCCTGCATGACAAGCCCGCCCATCGTATCGACATCAGCATCATCAAAATGACTGCCCAAGATTTCGTTGCAGTCGCTAATCAACGTCGATGCCTGCACAAGCCACACGCCCGCCTTATCGGGATGTGGGACGATATTATTAATATCGCTATCTTCATCGATGTCATCATGCTCATCGACGATGTCGCCGACAATCTCTTCGAGCAAATCTTCCATCGTCACCACGCCCGACACCGAGCCAAACTCATCGACGACGACCGCCATATGCACTTGGGCTTTTTGTAGTGAACGCAGCAGCGTATCTGAACGAGCCGTCTCACTGATGTACAAAGGCTTACGCACGATATCCGAGATACGAAGTGGCGTATCAATGCCATCGGCTTTGTTTTTGAGAAGTGGAATCAAATCTTTGACCAGCAAAATCCCAAGCACCGCATTATCATCATGGCTATCAAACACCGGATAGCGAGAATGCTCCGTCTCAAGCACCACCGATAGGATGTCGGATAAATCATCATCACTCGCCACAGCGTGCACCTGTGGGCGTGGCGTCATAATCTCACGCACCTGTGTGGCAGGCAAATCCAGCACGCCCTCTAGCATATCGACCGTATCAGGCTCTAGAAACTGGCGCGACTCCTGCACCAATTTTAGCAAATCATCTCGGGTCTCAGGCGCGGTGGATAACCAACGCTTAAGCCCTCGCATTGACCAACTACTCGAATTGTCATCAGACATCAGCGGTATAATTTAACCTCGTGTTATTGAAATTTTCGCTTTTAATTTAGCGTATTGATGCAGATTATTCAAGTGGCTTTTTGCGGATTTTGGATAATTTTGCGTACAATTGTACCGCTCATCGTCCGCCAAGCCACGATACAAACCTATCTTTAGAGCTTTACCCAGCGGATGATACGCTCTTCGATGGCTTCATCACTCATACCCACTTCACTGACACAGCGACCTGCTGATGATACTTTGGCAAAGCCTGCTTTGTGGTTGATACCGTCGTGGAGTAGCTTATGCCAAGGCGGTAGCTGTTGCCCCAAATATAGACGCTTGTAGGCGCAGTGACGGGGTAGCCACAGCATATCTGGCAAATCCGCCGCAGTCAGGCGGATACAGTCAGGCACGGTGCGTTGGCGGTGGGCATAGTCCGAGCAATGCCCCGTTGTGCAGTCAAGTAGCTGACACGCCACATCGGTGTATTCGGTGTAGCGGACATCGTCATCGTCCAAAAACTTCACCAAACAGCACACGCCACAGCCATCGCACAGCGCTTCCCATTCGTCATTGCTCAGTTCATCCAGCGGATAAGTTTCCCAAAATCGTGGGCGAAGTTGATTGTCTGTCATCATAATCATTGGTAGCCATCAAAGTGTCTATTGTGGTGTCTGTGGTTGAATATTGTACCCCAAATCCACCCAAAAAAACCGCTTGACTTGGCTAAAATCCCTTGTTAAGTTATCCCTACACATCCGTGAATTTTGGTTTATTTAAGGACATACATCATGACAATCAGCACAAACACCCTAACCGCCACCGCACCAGATGGCACGCCACTACACAGCTATGTCGCTATGCCCATCGACACGCCAACCAATAGCACATCCCCTGCCGTGCTTGTCGCCCCTGAATGGTGGGGCGTGGTCGAGCATCCAAAGACCGTCGCCGAACGCTTGGCAAAAGCAGGCTTTGTGGCGGTGGTGATGGACATCTATGGCGATGGTAAAATGACCACCGATGCGCACCAAGCCAACGCATGGATGACGCAGATGCTTGAAAACTCAGATGAGCTGATGAACCGCTGTCGAGTGATTTTTGATGCGGTGGCGGCATTGCCACAGGTCGATGGCGCACGCATTGGCATTGCCGGCTTTTGTTTTGGTGGTAAAATCGCACTGGATATGGCACGCCTAGGCATACCGCTCAAAGCCGTCGCCACTTTCCACGGCAATCCTACGCCCATCACGCCTGCCGTCGAAGGCAAATTCACCGCCAAAGTGCTCGTCGCCCACGGCGCTGCCGACAGCATGGTGTCGATGGCTGCCATCGATGGACTGCGTGATGAGCTGACCGCTGCCAAAGTCAGCCACGAGATTGATGTCTATGAAGGTGCTAAGCACGGCTTTAGCAATCCGCACGCTGATGACCGCGCTCGTGAAAACGGCGTGGATTTGGGCTATCATGCCGACGCCGCCAAGGCAAGCTGGGATAAGATGGTGCAGTTTATGAAGGATAATTTGTAATCCTATCTTAATACATCACAAGCCGTTTGGATAATTTCAGACGGTTTTTTTACACCTAAGACAAACCGCCCAAATCGGCAATTTGAGCGGTTATTGCTAAGCGATTTGTCGTTTTATGCCTTTGGCACATTTGCCAAAATCTGTGTCAATAGCTGCCAATAGGTCGCCACCGACGGGATATGTACCATCTCATCGGGTGAATGGGCATTTTTGATGGTTGGGCCGATAGAGACGATGTCAAGCGCAGGATGGCTGGTCTTAATCAATCCACACTCAAGCCCTGCATGGATGACCTTAATCTGTGGCGCGCGCCCCAGAATATCAGTATATAGTCGCATGGTGGTCGCTGTGATGGCAGACTCGGTATCCGGTGTCCAGCCGACATAATCACCGTCGAACTTCACATCAGCACCAGCAAGCGTGGCAATACTTGAGAGCGTCTGACATACTGCCGCCTTGCCCGACTCAATCAATGAGCGAATCAGTAGCGTGCAGTCAAGTGTATCAGTCGTCAGCACCACCTTGCCAAATGACAATGAAGTCTCAACCGTATCAGCCACGACATCGCTATATCGCACCACACCGCTTGGCAGGGTATTCATCAGATGAATCGCTTTGGCAGTGCTTGTTGCATCAAGCACTTGGCTTGGGGCATTGCTCTCGCCGATGATGGTGGTGAATTTGGGTTCGACTTGGCAAATCTCATGGGTGATGGTATCGATGCTTTGGCGGATGATGGTCAAGATGCTATCTTTGTCAGCGGTGTGGCAGGCGATACTCACCGATGCTTCACGGGGAATGGCGTTTCTAAGCGTGCCACCTGTGATGGCACTGATGGCAAAGCTATCGACAAAGCGTGCCTGCACATCTGCCAAAATGCGTGCCATAATCTTGATGGCATTGCCACGATTTTTATGAATATCAATCCCTGAATGTCCACCACGCAAGCCCTTGATGGTCAAATCAAACGCCGTATCAAACTGTGACGCCTGCCAATCCACCTGTAGGCTCATATCCGCATCAATACCACCCGCACAGCCGATATACACTTCGCCAATCTCTTCGGTGTCGGTATTAATCATCATCTGGGCGGACAAGGTCTGTGGCTGTAGCCCAAACACGCCCACCATCCCCGTCTCTTCGGTCATGGTCAATAGCACTTCAAGCGGTGGATGGGCAATGTCATCACTGTCTAATACCGCAAGACAGCTTGCCATGCCGATACCATTATCCGCACCAAGCGTCGTGCCTGTCGCCATCAGCCACTCGCCATCATCAGGATGGATACGCAGAGCAATTGGGTCGGTGGCAAAGTCATGCACCGTATCAGCATTGGCTTGGGGCACCATATCTAGGTGTGCTTGCAGGGCGACGACGGGATAATCTTCCATGCCGTCACTGGCGCTTTTTTTGATAATCACATTGCCCACGCCATCACGATAGGCTGTCATGCCACGAGATGTCGCCCATGCCACGATGTCATTGGCAAGCGCTTCTTCGTGGTAGCTTGGGTGCGGGGTGGCACAGATACGGGCGAACCATTGCCATAGACTTTGGGGCGCAAAGTCTTTGATGACTGATAAATTTTGCTCATAAGCAGCTTGATTTAGGCTCATTTTTTATCCTTAAAAAACACAAAAAACAGGCTAAGCATACACCTAGCCCGTTGATTTTTCAAGGCAAACTTGTCATTTTGTGGCGATTTGCCCAATTATGCTTCGCTTGTGATTTCACGAGTCTCGGCCGCGCCTGCGGTTTGCTTGACAAGCTCAATCGCCGCTTCTGATGCAGTAGTATCAGCAAACATTGGGCTTGTGCCGATGACTTGACCGTTTGATGCTTTTAGGTTGAACATCGGCTTGCCGTTTTTGGCTTCTTTGCGTTCATAGCGACCATCTTCGGTTGAGTTTTTCTTGACTGACTCGATACCGTTTAGCGCTGATGCTTTGGCAGCGTAGGCTTCGCTTTTTAGCAAAGTGCCTGTGTCTGATTTTAGTGAAAAATGAAATTGTCCGTCTGAGCTTTTGCTCAATTCAAACCAAGTTGTCATGGCGCATTCCTTAAAAAGACGATTAAAAATCGCATGAACTCATGCTTAGCATCATTATACGCCATCGCTTGGCATTTACAATCGATTTAATTATCCATTTACAATATTTAACAAGCGGTTACGCATGGATGTAATTTTTGTCAAATACAAACAACTGCCCTACGCTCAATTCACACAGCAAAAAAAGGACAGCCATCGCCGTCCTTTTTATCATCGCTCACATCATTATCAGCCAAACACTTGCTCGGCAGCACGGGCAAATCGCTCGGTCGTGCCATCGACATCGATGAGCTTATCAAGCCCAAACAGCCCAATGCGAAATGACTTATAATCACTCGGCTCATCGACCTGTAGCGGTGTGCCGGCGGCGATTTGGACGCCCACTTCGGCAAAGGCTGCGCCCTTATGCACCGCATCACTTGGCGCATGGCAGACGACGACACCATAGGCTTGGGCAGATGGTGCGGCGACGCTTTGGATGCCTTTGGCGTTTAGCACAGCTAGGATTTGTGTGCCGAGCTTGATTTGGGCAGTTTTTAGGGTATCATAGCCGATGTCACGGGCTTCAAAGAGTGCATCACGCAGCTGCTTGAGTCCATCGGTTGGCATGGTCGCATGATAGGCATGACCGCCATTTTCATAAGCTAGCATGATATTTAGCCATGCCTTTAAATCCAGTGCAAAGCTTGATGGCGTACTGGCAAGCACGGCTTCTTTGGCAATGTCTGAGAGCATGACAAGCCCTGCGCATGGGGTGCTTGATAGGCCTTTTTGGGGTGCAGACAGTAGCACATCGATACCGAGCGCCTGCATATCAAGCCAAATACAGCCCGATGCGATACAGTCGATGGCAAGCAGACCGCCGACTTCATGCACCGCATCAGCCAGCGCGCGGATATAGTCATCAGACAGCATCATGCCAGATGCGGTCTCGACATGGGGTGCAAAGACCACCTGCGGGCGATGCTCACGGATATATGCCGTCACCATCTCAATGTCCGCAGGGGCGAACTGCACCACGCCGTCACTATCCGACTGGCTTGCCTTGAATACTTCTACGGATTTGGCAACCTTTGTGGCATCCAAAATCTGTGTCCAGCGATAGCTAAACCATCCATTACGCACCACCACGCAGTCCTTGTCCGCTGCCAAAGCACGCACCACCGCTTCCATGCCTGATGTGCCAGAGCCCGGCACGATGGCGACAGCATCGGCATGATACAGCGCCTTTAGCTCGCTAGATAAATCAGTCATCACTGCTCGAAACTGTGCTGACATATGATTGAGTGCACGGTCAGTATAGACCACCGAATATTCCAAAAGTCCATCAGGGTCGATGTCGTGTCGTAATGCAGGCATGGTGTACTCCTTGTCTTGTTAAATTGGACTGCCACTACCGTTTTATCAATCAGTAGTGTCAATCCTTATCAAAATCCGATACCCACACTGTACCAAGCGCACGCCAAAAAATCAAGCGACCGACAAGTCAAATACTGGTTATTTAGTTGAGAAATGATAAGCAACAAAAAAGCAGGCGTTATACCTGCTTATCTCGATAACTATGAATCAGTGCATCCGACACCATCTCAAGCGTCTGCACATCGGCGGTCTTGGCGATATGACGCATCAGCCGTGATGGGCTATGCATGAGTGTCTGACTCAGCTCATGAGCAAGATGCTCAAGCACTGCTTTGGCTTCATCACCATCATCGATACGCGCCAATGCCTTGGATAATAGACGCTGCTTGTGTGCATCTGCCATCTGTCTGTAGTCTTTGATGCGACCACGAGCGATTTGCACTTGCATTTGCGCTTCGATATCAGCGACCAGTTGCCCGACGAGCAGTTCGGCTTCGACGGCGGCTTGTTTGCGTTCGGCGATATTACCTGCGATAACATGCTGTAGGTCATCGACCGAATACAGATAGATGTCGTCAAGCTGACCTACCGCAGGCTCAATATCTCGTGGTACTGCCAAATCCACCAATAGCATCGGCTGATGGCGACGCTGTTTGAGTGCGGATTTGACCATCGCCACATCGATGAGCGCCTGCATACTACCGCTACAGCTACTGACGATGTCCGCCTGCGATAGCACTTCGCCCAATCTATCTAGCCCCACCATCTCAATCTGCGTCGCACGACCGCTATCACGCATCATCTGTGTCAGCTCATCAGCTAGATTCTGCGCTCGCTCGGCACTGCGATTGGCGATGATGATTTTGTGCAAGCCAAGTGCTGCGACATTATGCGCAACCAAGCGATTCATCTCGCCTGCTGCCACCACCAACAAGGTCAGCTTACTTGGGTCATCAAAAATCTGCGTCGCAAGCTTGGCTGTGGCAAAGCCCAAAGTCACCGCCTGCGCACCGACTTTGGTATCACGGCGAACCGTACGAGCTGCGGCGAACACCTGCTGAGTCAGCCAACCAAACTCACTATCCACCCCGCCATGCTCACGAGAAATCGCCACCGCTTGGCGAATCTGCCCAAGAATCTGTGGCTCGCCCAAAATCATTGAGTCAAGCCCAGCTGCGACACGCAGCCAATGGTTCAACGCTCGAGAATTTTCGTAGGTATATAAATAAGGGGCAATCTCGTCGTATGAGATATTTTTGAACTTGGCAAGCCACTGACTGACCGCCTGCATCCCTGCTGACAACGGCACATCTTCGCCATCAGCCACATCAGCAGTATCGGCATCTTCTTCGATACCAAAATACAGCTCACTGCGGTTGCAAGTAGAAACGATGGTACAACCCTTGACCAACTGCGACAACTCGCCAATCGCCTGCCCCATGTCTGAGCCAAACGACAGCTTTTCCCGTAGCGAAACAGGTGCGGTCTTGTGATTGACGCCAATGACGGCAAGTTTCATAGGCAACCCATGCAGATGAAAATCAGTGGTTAAGAAAATAAACGATGTATTATATCAGTTTTATTGCTATCTGCCTAACAAATTACAAGTTTTACTGATGGATTTTGGTCAATTCTTACACAGGTTTCGCCCAAGCGTGCGATTTTTGTGCATTTGGGTGCAGATTTTGACAGTTTTATTTGCACTTATCCAAAATCCTTTTATAATAAGCTGATTGATTTTGATAATTGAGCGATGATGAAAAAATTTTGGCACACACGCTTATTTGCTCGCCATCATGCCACAAGCCGTGCGCATGAGCAGTCATCATCACCAAAAATTCTGCACACAAGCTCGCCCAAGTCATTTATCAAGCGACCTTTGACCATCGCTATCACGACTATCGGCATTGGCGCACTCATTGTTAGCCCTGCTGCCAACGCCAATGTGTTTGACCCTTTATTAAAAATCTTATTACCTTTTTATAAATCCGCCCAAAGCACCAACAGCGATACACCCACCCAAACTGCCACAGAGACAAAGAGTCCTACGGATGGTAATAGCGATGGTAATGGTGATGGCAATAGCGATGTCAATCACAGCCATGCAGATACACCAATAGATACGCCAACAGATACACTAAATAGTATCGATGTCAGTTCAGATATCAGTGACAATGCCGATGCCACAACCAATGGCACTGCCAATAGCGATACCTTGCAGGGCAATATCCAAGATGATGCGCTTGATTTACCTGCGGTACTGCTCGATGATACCTTGATTGCAGGGGATATTGAGCCTATGCTTGATACGCCTGATTTATATGCCCTGCTCGATGCAGAATTTGCCGCCGATCGGGGTGAGATTGGCAAAGCCTTGACCATTTATAAGGCAGAATCTTTCAAAAATAACGCCACAAGCGTCTTTGAGCGTGCACTGAGCTTATCAATTGAGTTTGAGTCGCCTGCTGAGTCGCTTGCCTTTGCCACCGCTTGGCAGGATAAGAACCCTGAGCATATTCCTGCGTGGTTTTATGTGACGCATTTGGCGCTCAAAGCAGGTGAATACAGCCAAGCTGCTAGCATGATTTCGACCATCTTGCACTATGATCCCCGCTCGGATCTTGGGCAGATTTTGACCGGCGTCATCCCCACCAATCCCGATGACAAGCGTGCGCTGTTGTACGCACTACAAAATCTTGGCGAAAATAACGCATCCATCTCGGTGCTACGAGCAGGTATCTTGATGGGGCTTGGTGAGCTTGATGCGGCTCGACTTCATGTCAATCAAGCGCTCAAGCTTGAGCCGAATAACTTGGCGTTCATCACCCTAAAGCTAGATATCTTGCGTGCAGCCAATCGCATGGATGAGCTGTGGACTTATCTACATCAAGTCCGCAAAAAACTACCCAAAGAAAAAGATCTGTACCTATACGAAATTCGCTATCTCATCGAAAAAGGCGAATTAACCAGCGCATGGAATTTATTGACCCTTGCCACCAAGCAGACCAATAACCCTGATGTCACGCTCCTAGCGGGTCTGGTGGGTCTTGATAGCGGGCGTAATGCCGATGCCATCGCCGTGTTACAGACACTACTAAACAACCCGAATTTGGCAAGTCAAGCTCACTACTATATGGGCATCGGCTATGAGCGACTCGGTGACATCGCCCACGCGCGACAGCATTATGAAAAGGTCAATCACTACGAGCATATACTTGATGCCCGCACCAAAGTCGTCGGCTATTATCTGATGGAAAACAACACCGATGCCGCCATCAGCACACTGACTCGCCTGCGTGATGATTTTGAAAGCTATGCCACCGACAGCTACATCCTACAAGCCGAGATTTATCTGCGTCAAGGCGATAAGGCACACGCCAAAGACCTATTAACCCTTGCCAATCGTGAATATCCCGATGATGACAGGCTACTGTACGCAAGCTACAAACTGCTTGAAGATGAGCTTGAACCCGAAGACAAACGCCAAGCGATTGACAAACTGCTTGAGATTGATGATTTTAATCCAGAATATCAGCTTGTCGACGCCAAATTCCGCCTAAGCCAAAACCCTGACGACAGCGAAGCGCTCAACACCGCCCGCCAAATCAGCAACATCAGCTTTGATGACCCAGCTTATGACAGCCAGCTACAGCTTGATGCCTTACTCGTGCTTGGCAATCACGCCTTGACAAAAGGCGATTATCAAGCGGTCATCGACTATCTACAAGCCCCTTATGATGTCTCGCCAACGCTCAATGTCGGCATCACCTTGTTGCGTGCTTATCAAGGGCTAGGCGATATGGCATCGGTCAATGCCCTGCTTGCCGATATGCAAACTCGTTTTGGCGTGGGTCAAAACAGCACCGCCGACAGCCAAATCTATTAAGTATTTTAAAAATTTCACGCATTTTATTGATAATATTCAAGGATTTTTTTATGAAAAAAATCAGCCTAATTGCCATCTGCGCATCCGCACTACTGCTCTCTGCTTGTGCCAGCACTCAAGCGGTCAAACCAACCAACCCAAGCACCCTGCCAACCGCCGATGCGCCTATCCGCTTTAGCACCACCGGCAAAATTGGCATCACCACACAGACAGACGCAGGCGCACAAGGCGGTAGTGCCTTTTATGCTTGGGCGCAAGAAGATGACCGCTTTAGCATCGATTTGACCGGCGCACTCGGTATCGGCGCAACCGAAATTCGCTACGATGGACGCACCGCCACTCTAAACAGCGAACGCACGGGACTCATCAGCGCAGACAGCCCCGAAGAATTGCTACTGAGTGCGACCGGTTGGCAAGCGCCGATTTCACAGCTGCCTTATTGGATTGTCGGACGCAGTGCGCCTAGCGACAGCACCCAGACTTATGACGCCCAAAACCGCCTAGCGACAGCGGTCAATGGCGCATGGACAGCCAATTTTGAATACAAAGGCGCACAGCCAAATCGCCTACGCATCACCCATACGGACGGACATCGTGTGGTGATGACCATCACTCATCAATAAGCAGACTGACAGGTAAATTTGGATGCTTGAGCTATTTTCCCCCGCCAAACTCAATCTATTTTTGCACATCACCGCCAAGCGTCAAGATGGCTATCATGAGTTGCAAAGCGTGTTTCGCGCCATTGATTTTGGCGATTGGATGAGTTTTTCACTCATTGACGATACCACATCACCACTTGTGGCACTGACTGGTGCGGACACCTTGACCGATGATATCAATGATAATCTGATTGTCAAAGCCGTACAGCTACTTGCCAAGCACCATGCGGACAAGGCACGCCCCATCGCCATCCATCTGGACAAAAAAATCCCCACCGGTGCAGGGCTAGGTGGCGGCTCAAGTAATGCTGCCACGACACTACTTGCCGTCAATACGCTATGGCAACTTGGGCTAGATACGGATACGCTGATTGCTTATGGGACAAAGCTTGGGGCAGATGTGCCGTTTTTTATCTTTAGCCATGCTCATCAAGCCGATGCGCTAGCAATGGGGATTGGCGAGCAGCTGAACACACTACATCTGCCATCGGCACGCTATTTGCTACTTTTGCCACCTGACCATCTATCTACGGCGCAGTATTTTGGTCATCCATCACTTCAAAAAAACTGCCCTGTGCTCGCCGACATTGACACACGCTATGATGACTATGGTAAGGTGCTGACGGCTGAGTTTGGCAATGTGTTTGAGCCGATTGCCCTTGATAGCTCGCCTGCAACACGCACGGCACTGGAGTATCTGCGTACGCTAGAGACAGATGCCAAAGCCACCGCCCGCATGAGTGGCACAGGTAGCACGGTGTTTTTGCCCATCAGTGATGAGATTGATGATGCAACCTTGACCGCATGGCAACTGTCCGCTCCCTGCCCAAGCGTGGTGGCGATGAGTTTGTATGATTATTGAGAGAAAATTATCGGTAAACTGATGCAATTTTTGCCAAAAATTGCTATCATGACGCCATAAATCCGAGCGATTTATTTATATAATTTTAATAATACGATAATTAAGGCATTTTATGACCACCGAGCTGAATATTCAAGTTATCGATCACCCACTCGTGCGACACAAGCTATCGCTGATGCGTGAAAAAGACAGTAGCACCTATAAATTTCGCACCCTAACCAATGAGCTAGGTCGCCTGATGGCGTATGAAGCTAGCCGTGATTTTGAAATCGAAACCTTCACCATGCAAGGCTGGTGCGGTGAAATCACAGGCGAACAAATCAAAGGCAAGACCGTCACCGTCGTTCCTATCCTGCGTGCAGGGCTTGGGATGCTTGATGGCGTGCTAGACCTATTGCCAACCGCCAAAATCTCGGTCGTGGGGCTACAGCGTGACGAAGAGACGCTTGAGCCAGTGCCGTTTTTTGAGAAATTTGTCAATGATATCGACCGTCGCCCTGCGCTCATCCTAGATCCGATGCTAGCCACAGGCGGTAGTATGGTCGCCACCATCGATATGCTCAAAAAACACGGCTGCACCAACATCAAAGCCCTAGTGCTCGTCGCCGCCCCCGAAGGCGTGCGTGCGGTCAATGAAGCGCACCCTGATGTCAAAATCTACACCGCCGCCCTAGACAGCCATCTCAATGAAGACGGCTATATCATTCCGGGTTTGGGTGATGCAGGCGATAAGATTTTTGGGACTAAGCAGTTGTAAGTGCTTGATATACCAAACAAAAAAACACCATCAGCTTGAGCCGATGGTGTTTTTGCATTAGGGCAATTAACCTTGCAATAAGCTAATATCCGCCACTTGCATAAACAGATTACGCACCTGTTGTAGCAGTGCTAGACGGTTGTTTTTGAGCTTGGCATCATCACTATTGACCATCACGCCATCAAAGAACGCCGTCAAAGGCTCTGACAGGCTTGCCAAAGTCGTCAAAATCGCTTGATAATCAGCGGCAGCCTGTAGTGGCGCAACCGCCGTTTGGGCAGATTTTACCGCATCGAACAGTGATTTTTCGGCAGTTTCGACCAATAGCGATTCATCGACCGCATCACTGACAGCGACATCGGCTTTGGCTAGGATATTGGCGACACGCTTGTTATTCTCCGCAAGTGTGCCCGCTTGTGGCAGACTGCGGAACACTTCGACCGCACGGATACGATCATCAAAATCCATCGGCACATCAATATCCATCGCTTGCACCGCTTGGATGGTATCGACCGCCACGCCTTGCTCACTGTACATCGCACGATAGCGGGCATTGATAAAGTCCATCACTTCATCAAAGGTCTTGGCAGCATCGCTAAGCTTATCGCCGTAGCCTGCCAATGCCTGACGAATCAGCTCGCCAAGGCTTAAGTTTAGGCGTTTTTCGATCAAAATACGCAGTACACCAATCGATGCACGGCGCAAGCTGAATGGGTCTTTTGACCCTGTTGGAATCTCACCAATCCCAAAAATCCCAACGAGCGTATCAATGCGATCCGCCAAAGCAAGGGCGGTGCCGATGTCGGTGGCAGGCAGTTTGTCACCGGCAAATTTTGGCAAATATTGCTCTTCAATGGCATCTGCCACCGCCGATGGCTCGTTATTTAGGCGAGCATAGTAAGTACCCGCCACGCCTTGTAGCTCAGGGAACTCACCGACCAGCGTACTGGCAAGGTCGCATTTTGACAAATGCGCGGCGCGGATGGCGTACTCAGAATCAGCACCAATGTGGGTGGCAATCATCGCAGCCAAGCTTGCGATACGCTCTGATTTTTCCCAAATCGTGCCAAGTTTGTCTTGGAAAATGCGATTTTTTAGGTTCTCGGTTAAGGCAAATAGGGGCTGTTTTTGGTCTTGCAAAAAGAAAAACTCAGCATCTGATAAGCGTGGGCGTACGACTTTTTCGTTACCAAAAATCACTTGGCTTGGATCTTTACTTTCAATATTACTAATAAATACAAAGTAAGGCAGTAACTTACCATTGGTATCCGTCAAGCAAAAATACTTTTGATCCGCCTGCATGGTGCTGATTAGGGCTTCTTGAGGTACTGCCAAGAAACGCTCTTCAAAGCTTGCCCGCAATGCCACCGGCAAATCCACCAATGCCGTGACTTCATCAAGTAGCTCATCAGGTACGATGGCAACTGCGCCGACTTCATCAGACAGCTTGGCGACTTGTTCTTTGATAGATGCTTGACGCTTATCAAAATCAGCGATGACTTTGGCATTATGTAGCACAGATTCATAGTCATCAGCATGGCTAAGCCCAACAAAATCTGGCGCATGGAAACGATGTCCACGGGTCAGATTGCCCGCCTTATGCCCTTGGATAGTGGCGTCAATCACCGCATTATCAGCCATCAACACCACCCACTGCACAGGGCGGACGAATTCTTCTTTGCTCGCTCCTGAACGCATACGCTTGGCAATCGGCAAATCATCTAGGGCTTTTTGGAAAATGGCAGGCAAAAGCTCGGTGGTTGGCTTGCCTTGCACCATCAATTCATAGCCAATATAGTCGCCCTTGTCGGTGCTGATGGTGATGATGTCATCTTTGGTGATGCCAAGTCCGCTTGCAAAGCCAAGACCTGCTTTGGTCAGATTGCCATCAGCATCAAAAGCTGCTTTGACGGCAGGGCCGCGTTTTTGTTCGGTGCGGTCAGGCTGTTTGTCGCTGATGCCGACGATTTGTAGCGCTAGACGGCGTGGTGCAGCAAAAGGCTTAATCGCTTGATAAGTGATGTTTTGGCTATCCAAGGCGGCTTTGACATTGTCCGTCAAGGCATCACGCAAGGTCTTTAGGTTTTTTGGTGGCAGCTCTTCGGTGCCAAGTTCAAATAGGATTGTGGTCATAATTTACCTTAATTTCAATCGCTTAATTTATTTAAAAGTCATCGTGGCTGTAGCATATGCACAACCAATTTAATCAGCGTTTCTTTGTTGTCAGGGTTGGATTCTGCAATCAGCAGTGCCAAAGCGGTCAGACCCGTATCATTGATAATCGGTGTATTTTCTGCAATGAATAATCGTCCATTTCTATGCAAAAAATCCACAAATAAAAATGCGCCGCTGCGTTTATTACCATCAGCAAAAGGATGGTTCTTAATCACAAAATACAATAAATGCGCCGCCTTTTCTTCAATGCTTGGATAAGCAGGCTCGCCAAACACCGTTTGCTCCAAATTACCCAAAATCGCAGACAGTCCATCGCCCCGCTCTTTGGCAAACAGTTCGGTTGCTTCGCCCTTTGCCACCAAATCCGCTTTAAGTCCCGCCAATGCCTGCCGTGCCTCATCCAAGCTTGGCAAAGCACCACCAAGCTCACCTTTGGGGTCGGACAACAAACCTTCATCATACTGCTGTAGCCACAAAAATGTCTGCGTATAACGACTGACAATATCCACCAAACCACGACCACCATCAAGGGTTAAGTTCGGCGATTGAGCAGTTTTTTGGATTAATGCCAACGCTTGCTCAAGCTCATGAGCATTTTTAGCAAGGCGTTCTTGATTAATCGCATAACCTTTAAGTAAATAATCCTTTAAACGAGCAGTTGCCCAACGGCGAAAAGCAACGCCCGCCTTAGAATTTACACGATATCCGACTGAGATAATGACATCAAGGTTATAATAATCAATATTACGCTCAACAGTGCGTTCGCCCTCAATTTGAACTGTTGCATTTTTTGCAACAGTTGAAAGCTGATCCAGCTCTTCTGTGTCAAATATCTTTTTTAAATGACGTGAAATCACCGACTTATCACGCCCAAAAATATCTGCCATTTGCTGTAAAGACAGCCAAACAGTATCATTATCAAAACGCACTTCCACCTTGGCATCACCCGTGGCGGTTTGGTAGATTTCTATGGGATTGTTCATCATTACTCCATGTTTACGTCTTGATAATTTAGCTTTATCAAGCCTTAATCGTCTTTTTGATCGCCATCGTCACGGTCGCCATCTTGGTCGTTGTCACGCTTGCCACTGCCATCACGCTCATTGTCGTCATCATTGTCACGGTCGCTGTCACGATCATTGTCATTGTCGTTTTCATGCTCTTGGCGGTCGGACTGTTCGGTGCGGTCGTTTTCACGCTCGTTATTGTCGTTATTGCCAACCATACCACAAGCGGTTAAAAAAGTGGCGAGCAAGGCAATTAACATTAAATTTTTCATTGTATGGTCTCTAAATTTAATAGGGTAAAATAGGTTGCCTGCTTAAATCTTTACTGCTTGCAATAAATTATCTATCAAAACTTTATCTTATTTAGCAGTAATACAATTTTTGGCAATATTTGGTGGTTTGACATTTGAAGGCGTGAATAATGCTAACATCTTATTATTTTTAGCAACGACAAACACTTCAGCTGTACCAATATTGCTCAGAAAAGTTGTATTATGCAAGCCATTGATATGTGGCTTTAAGCTGGTCGTATCATTCATATTAATCTTTAAATACTCACCATCAACTTGTATGCCTGATACATTATCAAGAACAAACGAATATTCTACCCCTGTTAATGGTTGATGCCCATCAAACTTCCTAATATCGTCATTATAAGTAATGATTGTAGATTTCTCTGTATTATTTGGATAACATTTGATAGTTATCTCAAAGAAATTGGGTCCAGATGTAGCAATATTGTAAGTATATTCATCAGGGTTATTTTCTTTAATGTGCCAATAATCAAAAGCCGAATGAGCGTTCATACTAAACAGAATGCCCAAACCGCATAACACCTTTATTGCAAACTTTTTCATAATTTTATCAACCTGCTTTTATAAAACTTTAAAAATCACTCACCACTCTCTTTCGGCAACCACTTCTCCAGTGCTTCTGCTTTATGCGCTTCGTCCGCCAATGGGAAGCCAAGTTTGGCACGGGCTTCGGTATAGCTGACCGCCACTTTGCGGGCAAGTGTACGCACTCTTAGAATAAAGCGTTGGCGTTCGGTCACACTAATCGCCCCACGAGCGTCAAGCAGGTTAAAGGTATGGCTTGCCTTTAGCACCATCTCATAAGCAGGCAGTGGCAAATTCACCGCCACTAATCTGTCCGCCTCGCTTTCATAAAAATCAAATAATTCAAACAGCTTATCTACATTGGCGTATTCAAAGTTGTAGGTGGACTGCTCCACTTCGTTTTGGTGGAACACATCACCATAAGTCACTTTGCCAAATTCACCATCCGTCCAGACCAAATCATAGACGCTATCGACGCCTTGGATATACATGGCAAGACGCTCAAGCCCGTAGGTGATTTCGCCGGTCACAGGGAAGCACTCGATACCGCCAACTTGCTGAAAATAAGTAAACTGTGTGACTTCCATACCGTTTAGCCACACTTCCCAGCCCAAGCCCCATGCACCAAGCGTTGGACTCTCCCAGTTATCTTCCACAAAGCGGATGTCATGAGTCAAGGTATCAATCCCTAACGCTTCTAGCGAGCCGAGATACAGCTCTTGGATATTGGCAGGGTTTGGCTTTAGCACCACTTGGAATTGATAATAATGTTGCAGACGGTTCGGGTTATCGCCATAGCGTCCATCGGTCGGACGGCGAGATGGCTGTACATACGCGGCGTTCCATTTTTCAGGCGTCAAGGCACGCAAAAAGGTCGCCGTGTGAAATGTGCCTGCGCCCATTTCCATATCATAAGGCTGCAACACGACGCAGCCACGAGACGCCCAGTAGTTTTGAAGAGTGAGAATAATTTGTTGAAAAGTCATGAGTTATCGCCCGATTTTCATTTGAAATTAAGATAAAAAAATAATGCCCATTGTACTAAACAACGGGCATTTTTTCCATTCTTTTTCAAG
>NZ_CAMCBS010000027.1 GCF_945873075.1 uncultured Moraxella sp.
GCTTGATGAATAACTCATTGTATTCTTTATAAAAATCTCGTGAGACATCATAAGAGACATTGAGTAGCTCAATCTGATTGGCGCTTGCACCTGCTTGGGTGCTTTGGGCTGGTTCAGACTTTGAGCAAGCTGATAGACCGATGATGCTTGCGATGGCAAGTGCGCTTAGACTTAGGCTTTTGGCGTATTTCATTGTCATTTCCTTAAAAATAAAGCAGTGAGATTTGATGTGCTTACTTTAGCGATAATGATCAAATTTTTAAAACTCAAAAATCCAGCTTTATTATTCTAAAATGGCATAAGTGAGCAAATGCCTTTTTCCAAATTAATTGCCTGCTTTAAAATCCCAAGCATAAAAAATCAGCCAAGCGAACACTTGGCTGATTGTGATGATGGATAAAAGTGGGTTTATTGCTTTTGAGCTTCTACAGCAAGCTGGTCATAAATACCGCCTTCGCTAAAATAGGTGCTCATGATGCTTGCCCAGTCGCCAAAGACTTCATTTGGGAAAAATGTCGTCATCACAGGGAATTGGTCTTGGTGCTTGGCTAGGATGTCAGCATTGCTTGGGCGTAGGTAGAATTTGGTCGCAAGCTCTTGCGCTTCGTCGCTGTATAGGTAGTTTAGGTACGCTTTGGCGGCGTCAGTCGTGCCTTTGCTGTCGGTGACGGATTTGACGACGGCGACAGGGTTCTCGGCATTGACTGTGTAGCTTGGATAAATAATCTCAACATTGCCAAATTTGCCTTTGATGACATTGGCTTCGTTTTCAAAGGTGATGAGCACATCACCGATGCCACGCTGCGCAAAGGTGGTGGTTGCAGCACGGCCACCGTTTTCAAAGACTTTGACATTGCTAAGTAGCTGTTTGGCGAACTCTTTGGTTTTGGTTTCGTCTTTGTTAAAGCTATGCAGACCATAGCCATAAGCACCCAAGAATGCATAGCGGCCATTGCCTGTGGTTTTTGGGTTGGCGATGACGATTTCGGTGCCTTTGGTGGCTAGGTCGTTCCAGTCTTTGACGCCTTTTGGATTGCCTTCACGCACCAAAAATACGATGGTGCTGGTAAATGGAATGGCGTTATTTGGGAATTCTTGACGCCAGTTGGCATCAACCAATTTGGCATCAGCCAGTAGCTCGATGTCAGAGCCTTGGTTCATGGTCGCCACATCTGCTTGTAAGCCATTCTTAACAGACAGCGCTTGCTTACTTGAGCCACCGTGTGATTGTTTGATTTCAATCTTGGCATCTGGGTGCTGTGCTAAATAGTGCTTTTTAAAGATTTCGTTATAATCTTTATAAAAATCTCGTGACACATCATAAGAGACATTGAGTAGCTCAATACCGCCTGCCGCCGCTGTGGTTTCGGTTTTGGCAGGTTCTGCGGTTTCGGTTTTTTGTTCGGCTTTTGAGCAAGCGGCAAGGGCAAGGCTTGCACCTAAGGTTACAGCTAGGATTTTGGTGTTTTTAAAAGTTGTCATTGTCATTACCTGTATAATTGAATATTCATCATAAGTCAAAGCTTATGAAACCAGCATACTTTACAAAAATTCATTATGAAACTCTAACACCAATATAGACTTTGTATTTTCCAAACAGGAATTTATGCGATGCCATCAGGCTTGAGCGGGGTTCTGACAGCGTGGCGAATTACTGCTATTTTGCCAAAAATATGCTATGCTAAGTGCGTATATTTACCATCAAATTTCAACAATTAGGATAACTTATGACCCAACTTGACCCAAACTGGCAATCTGATGCTCTTGACCCAAGCTTAGGCTTTTTTGAGCAAACTTTGGCGGTGCGTGGTGGCTATCACCGCACCGATGAAGGCGAGCATAGTGAAGCGATTTTTACCACCAGTAGCTATGTCTATCGCTCGGCTGCTGATGCTGCCGACCATTTTAATGGCAATAAAAAGGGTAATGTTTATAGCCGTCATACCAATCCGACGGTGCGTGCCTTTGAGCGTCGTTTAGCGTTGCTTGAAAATGGTGAACGCTGTGTCGCGACCGCCAGTGGCATGGGGGCGATTTTGACCATGTGTCTAGCTTACCTTAAAGCAGGTGACCATCTGCTGTGTGCCAAGCAGTTATTTGGCTCGTCGGTGGCGTTGTTTGATACTTATTTTAAGGCGTTTGGCGTAGAAGTTAGTTATGTCGATTGCTTTGATAATGATGCATGGACACAGGCAATCAAGCCCAACACTCGGGTGCTGTACTGCGAAAGCCCAAGCAATCCCTTGGCGCAGATTGCTGATTTGACATTTTTAAGTAAACTTGCACATGACAACGATGCACTATTAATCGTCGATAACTGCTTTGCTACACCCGCCATCCAAAAACCGCTTGAGCTAGGTGCGGATGTGGTCATTCATTCGGCAAGCAAATATATCGATGGTCAAGGGCGAGTGCTTGGCGGTGCGCTCGTTGGCTCGGATGAGCTGATGGAAAAGGCGTTTGGCGTGGTGCGTACCGGTGGTATCAGTCTGTCACCGTTTAATGCGTGGGTGCTATTAAAGGGGCTTGAGACCTTGTCACTGCGTATGAAAGCACATTGCGAGAATGCCAATCAAGTTGCCGAATTTCTTGCCAATCATCCTAAGGTGACAAAAGTGCATTTTTCGGGTTTGCCAAGCCATCCAAGCCACCAAATTGCCAAACGCCAACATACCGCATTGGATGTCGCAGGCGGTGCATTTGGGGCGATTATTGGCTTTGAAGTGGCAGACCAAGTAGCGGCATGGCAGGTGATTGACAGCACCAAAGTGATTAGCATTACCAATAACTTAGGCGATGCCAAATCGACCATCACCCATCCTGCGACCACCACGCATTTTCGCATGACGCCAGAGCAGCGCATCGAAGCGGGCGTGACTGATGGCTTGATTCGCCTGTCTGTGGGACTTGAAGATGCTCGTGATATCATCAATGATTTGGCACGGGGCTTGGATGCACTGTAATCTAAAGTGATGTTAAAAAATGGTTCGGCAATATGCTCGAACCATTTTTTTGTGGATTAATTTTTAAGATTTGCTAGCCAGCATATCAGCGTTTACGGGCTGTACAGCCTTTATAGATGATTTCAGAACCCGGGCTTTGGATATTGACGCTTGATTTGCGGACATTTTTAAAGGTGAGCGAATCAGCATCGACAGCACCGCTTAGGCTAAAATTGTCTTCATCGCCAAACACCGTGCCGATGGCATCGCTACGGTTTAGATTAATCGGCATAAAGCGAGTTTTGCCATTCAAAGATGCTTGAGCATAGGTCGGTAGATTTTGTTTATTAAAGCCGTATTTGACAGCGACTCTTTTGCCACCTTGACAGCTGTAGCTTACCGTGCGAGTTTTGACGGTATTTTTACGGGCTTGGTCAGCATCCGAATGTGGGGCAGAGTTTGCCAAAGCTGCTGTACTACCAAGAGCAAGTGCGATTACTGGGATGAATTTAAATACAGTTTTCATCATCAATCACCTTTTTATGATTAACTAATAATTAATAATCACCGATGAAATCTATCATCGATGATGTGATTTTACCCATTAACTCCTTGATTTTCAGTGTGACAAATGTAATAAAATATTTCAGTTATCACACAGCGATATAACTGTTTGATGAATTTTATTTCATAATAAAGCATAAAATTGGTCGCCATGCCAATCCATATAAGCCATTGATGTGCTGGCTGGATAATCGAAACAAAAATCAAAGTAAACTTGCCAAAACGGCATCAATTTGTGGTAATATAGCCAATTTGAAATGTTGCTCATCGAACGAATTGGGGGTGAGTGTGATTTGCTAAATTGGGTGTAGTCATGCATTATTCTATTTTTTGCCAAAATAAAAACGACGTCTTAAAAGAGCCAATGTTCTTTGGTCAGCCGGTCAATGTCTCTCGCTATGACCAACAAAAACACCCGATTTTTGAGCAATTAATCGAAAAGCAACTCTCGTTCTTTTGGCGTCCCGAAGAAATTGATGTCTCAAAAGACCGCATCGATTTTGCTGAATTATCCGCTCACGAACAGCATATATTTTTAAGTAATCTAAAATATCAAACCTTGCTCGATAGTATCCAAGGTCGTAGTCCGAATGTGGTGCTATTGCCACTTGTGTCGATTCCTGAGCTTGAGACTTGGATTGAGACTTGGTCGTTTAGCGAGACTATTCACTCTCGTAGCTATACGCATATTATCCGTAATGTCGTCAATGACCCGAGCAAGATTTTTGATGATATTATTGATAATCAGCACATCCTAGAGCGTGCGACCGACATCGCTAGATACTATGATGATTTGCACACTTGTGCCAAGCTGTATGATTTGCATGGTGAAGGCACTTATCAAGTCGATGGCGAAACTTATGAAGTTACGCTACACAATCTTAAAAAACAGCTGTATCTGTGCATTGTGGCGGTCAATGTGCTTGAAGCGATTCGTTTTTATGTGTCGTTCGCCTGTTCATTTGCCTTTGCCGAGCGTAAATTGATGGAAGGTAATGCCAAAATCATCAAGATGATTGCCCGTGATGAAGCCTTGCACCTAAATGGCACACAGCACATCATCAATCTGATGCGTCAAGGCAAAGACGACCCTGAGATGATGGTGATTGCTGAAGCGTGCCAAGAAGAAGCGATTGCGATTTTCCGTAGTGCTGCCGAGCAAGAAAAAGCATGGGCGGATTATCTGTTCAAAGACGGCTCAATGATTGGGCTTAATCGTGATATTCTGTGCCAATATGTCGAATTTATCACCAATACTCGCATGGTGGCGATTGGCTTGCCGACGATTTTTGAGACCAAAAACAACCCAATTCCGTGGATTAACACTTGGCTGTCATCGGATAATGTTCAAGTCGCCCCACAAGAAACCGAAATCACCACATATCTAGTCGGTCAGATTGATGCTGATTTGGATGATGTGGATTTGGATGATTTTGAGTTATAATTGGCAAATGGCGAGATGGGCTTGTTGATAACAAGCCTAATTTTATCCATGCAAAATTAGGCGATGCAAAGTTGGGTGATATTGGGCGATGTTGGGTAATATCGCCAAATTGCCAACTGATTTTATCAATCAGTGAAATGATACAATAATAAGCGAAATTATGGGCTGGGTATTTACAGACGAGATGCGGTTTTATTTGCATGAGCATGAAACCTTGCTAGATGGCATGATACGCACTGAGCATCAGAAGGTGCGTTATGAGTGTCGTCAGGGGTATTGTGGCTCATGCCGTATGCGTGTCACCGCCAAGACAGGCGAGCTGTACTATATCAAGCCGCCCATTGCTATGCTTGATGATGACGAAGTGCTGGCGTGTTGCTGTAAGGCGACGGGCACACTGTGCGTCAGCTATTTGGCAAATGATGGGCAACTTTCTTTATTTACTGACAAAAGTGATGAATAGGGCTGTGCGGATGAATTTTGAGAAACTTGGCAACAAACGCACGCTAGCGGTATTGGCACTGAGTGCGTGCGTACTTGGTGTTGGTACGGGTGTGCTGTTTTGGCGTGGTTCATCTAAGCAAGTGCAAGCAAGCACCGAAACCATCCCTGTCAGCACGCCACAAGTCCAAAGCATCGCCAAGCCAAGCTATGTGCACTATGTCAAGCTGGCTGATGCCAATGTTGCCAATTCATCACAAATCAGTGCCCAAATCGAGCGACTGCACCATGATGGCAGTAAGGCAGGGGTGCTGACGACGCAGTTTAAGCAGGCGACCCATGCCAAGATGACTTATCGTTTTGGGCGTAAGCAGCCGCTGAATTTCACCCCTGCACCGCTTCGCACGCTTGTGCCGGCGGGCTTTGTGCTGACAGGGCGTGAGTACGAAGGCGAGATGGTGGTAAATGCGTATTCGGCAATGTACCGCCTGTATGAGAATCCCAATACCAAAGGTCGCATCGAAATCATCGAATCCAAGCTTAGTGCTGATAAGCCCTTGGTGCTGATTGATGAGCTGATGAATGAACAGGTGCTTGGCGTGCCGATGACCTTTGAGCGGTTTTTGGACAAAAAAGGTGTGGTGTATTATAGCGTTGAGATAGCGCTGGCTGATAAGCACTATGTGATTAATACCAAAGCCGTTGATAAGGCGGTGCTGATGGAATTTTTGGTTGCGCTTGTGCGTTCGCAGACGAGCAATTAAGGACTAATTAAGGACTTGTACCACCTGATTGCCACTTACAATAGCTATTATGCGGATGTTGATTGTTAAATTATCCATCATTGAGCCAATCCATCAGCTTAATTATCAAGCAAGTCACTTATCAATCAGGCAACCTATCAACCAATAAATCCATTTCAAGCCAATCACTTATCAGCCAATCAAGGCTCATACACAGGCTGGGCAAATACTTGCAAAATATGTGCCTTGTATTCTCTTAGTAGGGGCAAAATTTCATCCACAACCAATGCTTTGCGATAACCGAGCAATTCTGGCGATAGAGTCTCAATATCACCATCATAAGCTGCAACGACAAGCAGTTCATTTACCCAGCGATTTTTTAATAGCAAATTGGCAGGGATGTGATGCTTGAGCTCATAGGCTTGAATGATGTCGTTGAGCGGATTTTTGAACGGCTTATCTTTGCTATGATAAGTTGGCGGTGGTAGCGGTGGCAAGTTGTCTTCGCTTGTGGCTTTGACTTGGCGAATGATGCGCACAATCTCTTCGCCATAACGACGCAGAGCGGCACGATTGATGGTGGTGCGTGCTAGCTGCTTGATGTTGTCAGGCATTTCAAGGACGATTTCACGCAACGCTTGCTTACCAATCACAAAGGTCTTGGGCTCGTTGGTCGCCCGTGCCAAAGCCTCACGCCATTGGGTGAGCTGTTGCAGGACGCCGATTTGACGGCGGTTATAAATCGGCGCTAATAGGTCAAGATACAGCGTATCGTCCGCTTGATTTTGGATTTGATGTAGCTCACGGGCGTAGTGATGGCTGTCTTCGATGGCGCAGTCAAGCACTTGACGCTTGGTCAGTTCATCTTGTACCGCTTGATACAGCGCAAGCAAATAACGTACATCATTGGCGGCGTAGCGTTCTTGATGACTGGTCAAAGGGCGGGTCAGCCAGTTGGATTGGCTCTCGCCTTTATCCACTTCGATACCCAAAATCTCGCTCACCGCTTGACTGTAGCCAGCTTGCAGTTTGCCCGTCAGATAAGCCACGCCGATTTGCACATCAAAGACATTGGCCAAAGCAGGGCATTTGGCAAGCAAATAAAAAATGCCCAAATCTTCACCGCAGGCATACCATACCATCGTCGGCACTTCGATTAACGCTTCCCAAAACTCGGTCAAATCAAGCTTTGGCGCATCCACCAAATAAATCGCCTTGCCGGTATTGACCTGCACCAATGCCAAAATCGGATAATAAGTGGTACGCTTGATAAACTCAGTATCCAAAGCAACGACATCAACGCCGTCAATCTCATCAATCAGCTGATACAGCTCATGCTCGGTCTGCACCCAATGTACAGGCAGTTTGTCAAGCTCATTGAGATTTTGCTCGGTGATGGTGGCTTTTGGGAAATCAAAATTGGGCGTATCGGTCATAAGATGATGAATTTTCAGCGAAAAATGGGATAAATAAGATGGATAAGCGGTTGTTAAATTGAGCCACGATTTTGTAGTGCTTGGTGCAAAGTTAGGCTATCGACATATTCAAGCTCGCCGCCCATTGGGATACCTTGAGCGAGACGGGTGATGGTCGGGATGTGCTGACGCACCGCATCATAAATAAAAAATGCAGTCGTCTGACCTTCGACGGTGGCACTGGTCGCCAAAATCAGCTCATGAATGTGCTGATTTTTGGCGCGAAAGACAAGCTCGTCAATGTGCAAATCGTCCGCATTCACGCCATCAATGGGGGAGAGATGGCCGCCAAGCACAAAATACTTGCCACGATAAGCACCACTTTGCTCGATTGCCATCACATCGGACGCACTCTCAACCACACAAAGTAGGCCATCATCACGGCGTGGGTCGGCGCAGATGGGGCAAATCTCATCATCACTGAACGAATGGCAGTGGCTACATTCGGCAATCTCACGCATGGCAATCTCAAGCGTCTGGGCTAGGCTAATGCCTTGAGCACGCTTTTTGGTTAAGAGATGTAGTGCCATGCGTTGAGCGGATTTTTGTCCGACGCTGGGCAGGATTTGTAGCTCTTTGATGAGCTTGTCAAGCTTTGGGGTGAGCATGATTAGCCGAACAAGCCTTTCATGCTAGGTGGTAGGCCCATGCCAGTGGTTGCACCAGCCATCACTTCTTCGTACAATGCATCCGCTTGACGAACCGCATCATTGACAGCAGCAGCGACCAAATCTTCAATCATATCAGGCTCATCACCCATTAGGCTAGGGTCGATAGATAGGCGTTTGATGACATGGCGACCTGTCATGGTAACTTTGACCAAACCATTACCTGCTTCGCCGTGCACTTCTTTGGAGGCAAGGCTTGCTTTGGCAGCTTCGACGTTTTTTTCGACTTGCTTTTGCATGGCTTGGGCTTGTTGCATGAGAGCTTGAATGTTCATAATCAATCCTAAAAAATGGTGAAAATCGGCTTATTATAGCATAAACGCACAAAAAATTAAGCACTGCCAACGCAGCGCCTAATCATACAGCTTACAGCTTACACGCACCACCTGCACAGCCGTCGTCCAAGTCGCCTTGAGCATCGTCTGCACCATCACGGGTGTTGTGATAATACAGGGTTTTGACGCCAAATTTATAAGCGGTCAATAGGTCTTGAATCAAGACTTTCATCGGTACTTTATTGCCTTCAAATTTGGCAGGGTCGTAGTTGGTGTTCGCCGAGATGGACTGGTCAATGAACTTTTGCATAATACCCACTAGGCGTAGATAGCCATTATTATCAGGGATATTCCACAGTAGCTCATATTGAGAAGCCAAGCGTTCAATCTCAGGCACGACCTGTTTTAGGATGCCATCCTTACTTGCTTTGACAGACACAAGGCCGCGTGGCGGCTCGATGCCGTTGGTGGCATTGGCAATCTGTGAGCTGGTTTCTGATGGCATCAGTGCTGATAGAGTGGAGTTTCTCAGTCCATAGGTCATGATGTCGCTACGCAGAGACTCCCAGTCTAAGTGTAGCGGCTCAGCGCAGATGCTATCAAGGTCTTTTTTGTAGGTGTCAATCGGCAATACACCTTTGCTATAAGTGGTCTCATGGAACCACGGGCAAGCACCTTGTTCTTTGGCAAGCTTGTTAGATGCTTTTAGCAGATAATACTGCAATGCTTCAAAGGTGCGATGGGTAAGCCCTAGCGCCGCTGCATCCGAGTAGCGAGTGCCATTTTTGGCAAGATAATAAGCATAGTTGATGACGCCCACGCCAAGCGTACGGCGGTTCATGCTGCCTTTTTTGGCGGCGATGACAGGATAGTCTTGATAATCAAGCAAGGCATCTAGTGCACGCACAATCAGCTCAGCAGGCTCTTCGATGTCTGATAGATGCTCGATTTTGCCAAGATTAATCGCTGATAGGGTGCATAGGGCGATTTCGCCTTTTTCGTCATTGATATTATCAAGCGGTGCGGTCGGCAGTGCGATTTCCATGCACAGATTTGACTGGCGAATCGGTGCGATACTTGAGTCAAATGGGCTGTGCGTGTTGCAGTGATCGACATTTTGGATATAGATACGACCGGTGCTGGCACGCTCTTGTAGCATTAGGCTAAACAAATCTCTGGCAGAAACTTTACGCTTGCGGATGCTGTCATCGGCTTCATATAGCGTATATAGTCGTTCAAATTCATCTTGATCAGCAAAGAACGCTTCATACAGACCTGGTACATCCGATGGCGAGAATAGGGTGATTTCTGTACCTTTGATTAAGCGAGTGTACATGGTTTTGTTCAGCTGTACACCATAATCCATGTGGCGAACACGGTTGTCTTCGACACCACGGTTGTTCTTGAGCACCAGTAGGCTTTCGACTTCTAAGTGCCATAGCGGATAGAATAGGGTTGCGGCACCGCCACGCACACCGCCTTGTGAGCAGGATTTGACCGCCGCTTGGAACATTTTGAAAAATGGAATACAGCCAGTGTGCTGTGCTTCACCGCCACGAATTGGGCTGCCTAGTGCACGGATTGCGCCAGCATTGATACCGATGCCAGCACGCTGTGAAACATAGCGGACGATGGCTGATGTAGTGGCGTTGATACTATCTAGGTTGTCGCCACATTCAATCAGTACGCATGAGCTGAACTGACGGGTTGGGGTGCGTACGCCTGCCATGATTGGTGTCGGTAGCGAGATATAAAAATTGCTGGTCGCATCATAAAAACGCTTGATATAGTCAAGGCGTTCAGACTTATCATAAGCGGCAAATAGGCACATCCCTACCAGGATATACAAAAACTGCGGACTTTCAAACACTTGCTTGGTCACACGGTCTTGTACCAAATATTTACCCATCATTTGCTCAACAGCAGCATAGGCAAGGTTCATATCACGTGCATGGTCGATATAGTCATTAAGCTCATTAAATTCATCAACGCTATAATCTGCCAAGATGTGCTTATCATACTTGCCAAGCTCGGTCAGTTTTTGGACATGGGTGTATAGATGTGGTGGCTCAAACTCACCATAGGCAATCTTACGCAGATGAAAAATCGCCAAGCGAGCTGCTAGATATTGATAATCAGGTGTCTCAGCGCTGATTAGGTCTGCTGCTGCTTTGATGATGGTTTCGTGAATATCACGGGTACGAATGCCATCATAAAATTGGATATGAGATTTTAGCTCAACTTGAGAAACGGATACATTTTGCAAGCCTTCTGCTGCCCAGTTGATGACACGATGAATTTTTTCAAGGTCAATCAGCTCTAGGCGGCCATCGCGTTTGGTCACTTTGATTTTGTCAATATGTGTCATGTCGCTCGTGTATCCGTAATTGATAGAAAACAAGGTGGTATTTGATGAATTTTCAACGGCTTATATCGCCGATGACTAGGCTATCCATAGTAGTTAGCTTGAGTATCAAAAATACCATATCTAGTATTGATGATAGAAACTTTGCACAATATAGCCGAAAAATTCTCAAAATAAAAGCTTGTCAAAAAATATTTTTTGTGATTGATTTGGCGTATTTTTTGCCAAAGCCTTGATTGATAAGGCTTTTGTGCTGATGGGGAATTTTGACTTTTTTGTAACTGAAATTTGTGATGGTAGCAAGAATTGCGTTACATAAAAACTGTGTTTATGAAATGCTTATCCTGCCTATTTATTTGTATGATAGCGATGGGATTTGTGATTTATAAAATCAATAATCAAGAAAAAAGGTGGTGCAGGCTTAGCATACACCACCGTAATCATCATGTACAAAAACTAATCAATTTTAACAAATTTCGCCGTCTTAAATGATGGCGTCTTTTGTGATGGGCGACGCTCTTGGCGTTCTTGACGGCGTTCGTATTCTTCGTGCTTTTTGCGGCGCACTTCACGAGATTTGAGTGGTTTTTTGTGAATACGGGCTTGTTTTTCTTTGGTGGCGGTGTTCAGACCCGTGCCTTGACGCTGACGCAGACCGACAGATTCGACCAGTTTGCCGATTTCTTTGGCATCCAGCTCAATAAAGCGACCAGTGCGTAGCTCTTTTGGCAAAATCATCGTGCCATAGCGGGTGCGAATTAGGCGCGAGACCTTTAGGGCTTGGCTTTCGAACATACGGCGTACTTCACGCTTGCGACCTTCTTTGATGGTGACATGATACCATTTATTGACACCTGTGCCGCCGCCTTCTTTGATGTCGTCAAATTTGGCAAAGCCATCTTCAAGCTCGACACCTGCGGTCAGAGTGCTGGCGATTTGTGGGGTGACTTCGCCCAGTACACGCACGGCATATTCACGCACCACTTGGCTCGATGGGTGCATCAAGCGATGGGCAAGTTCGCCGTCATTGGTGAATAACAGCAGTCCTGATGAGTTGATGTCAAGACGACCCACCATCACCCAGCGATCGCCAGTCAACTTTGGCAAGCGGTCAAATACCGTAGGGCGACCTTCAGGATCGCTGACAGAACAGATTTCCCCTTCAGGCTTATAATAGGCAAGCACACGGCGGCGTTTTTCTCGTTCGGCTTTTAGGCGGACAGGGCGACCATCGACACGGATTTCGTCGGTCAAGGTGGCGCGATCGCCTAAGGTGGCAACTTTACTATTGATGGAGATACGGCCAGCTTTGATGATTTCTTCAAGTCCACGGCGAGAACCTAGACCGATGCGAGCCAGCAGTTTTTGTAATTTCTCACCAAC
This sequence comes from uncultured Moraxella sp., assembly GCF_945873075.1. GTDB lineage: Bacteria > Pseudomonadota > Gammaproteobacteria > Pseudomonadales > Moraxellaceae > Moraxella. Next base: position 12,301 of record NZ_CAMCBS010000027.1, read on the forward strand.
GGGCTTACCGTCGATGCTGTCAGTGATGTCGGGGGTGAATTGTTCAGTCATGATAAATTTCCTGATAAGTGGATAATAACATTTCGCAATGTTGAATTTCTCATTATACAGGATTTTAAGAAATGGCGCAAAGCGTTTTGGGTGTTGGTTTGTAATTTGAATGGCGGTTAATTACAAACCCTGCGTACCAAGGCTTTACCCAAAATCACCCGATAAGCGACTGCCAAATCGTCTCAACGCCTGCTTTTGCGCCCATAGGCAAGCTGATGCCACCACGAGCGGGCAGGGCATGATCTCGTGGGTTGATACGGATTAGATTGGGGGCGAAACGCTCACCAAATCGTCGTACGGTTGGTATCGCAACCCCCGCACCCATTTCAATGACCACAGGGTTTTGGTGCTTGCCAAGAAATTGCTGTAGGCGCGACTCTTGCTCATCGCTACGCGCGCCAATCCAATGCCAATCGCCAAACATTAGGATATTGGGTCGTGCAAGACTGCCACAATGCGGACAGCTTGGCAACTTACCAAGCCACAAGCATTTCTCATTGTCAATCACAGGCTCGATATCAGCAGTCCAAATCTCATCACAGCAAGGCTTGGTGCATTGCAGATGATGAATAGAGCCGTGACATTCATAGATTCGCTTGGGGTCAAATCCTGCTTTGACAAACTGCCCATCCACATTACTGGTAAAGACAAAGTATGGCAAATCAAGATGTTCGGCGATTTTTAATAGATGGTGAAACCCTGCGTGTGGCACGGTTTTGCGGTACAATGCCAAGCGATGACCATAAAATCCCCAAGCCAAGCGGGGATTTTCGGCGAAAGCTTGCGGATTGGCGATACTGGCAAAATCCATCTGCTGTCTGCCAAGCTCGGGATAGGCCTGCCACATACCGCTATTGCCCCGAAAATCAGGCAAGCCAGAATCGACACCTATGCCTGCCCCTGCGCTGATGATTAGGCTGTCGGCAGATTGTAATAAAGTTTTAATTTGTTCCATTATTATCCTTATTAATGACCAATGCCATAGCAAGCGAAATGTAAAATCGCTAAGCTTGTGTTAGATAAGATAAATTATAAATAAAAACCAACTGATAGGCAAGCATTGGGTGAACTGCCTACTTGAGCGTTTAATTTGCTTGGTAGATTTTCAAATGGTTTTTGATGCTGTGCGGTATTTTTTTATTAGCTTTGGCAATCTATACTTGTCAGCAAAGGCTAATTTGATCGCGCATTCAATCTTTCTAAATCTGGCAATGGTGGTAGCTCATCTAGGCTATTTAGCCCAAATGCATCCAAAAATGCCTTGGTGGTGTGTAGTAGTGCAGGGCGACCTAGCGTGTCTTTGTAGCCATTTTCGATAATCCAGCCCTTATCAAACAGCTGCCGCAGGATGTGGCTTGACACCGTCACACCACGCACTTGCTCAATATCCGAGCGAGTGACAGGCTGCTTATAGGCGATGACGCTCAAGGTCTCAAGCAGCGCTTGGCTTAGGTTTTCTAGACGCTCAGGAAAGACCTGCTGAATCAGACCGCTATAGCTGTCTTTGATTTGCAATCGATAGCCGCTTGCTGTTTTGTTTAATGTCAAAACGCCTGATGATAGACGCTGTTGCAGCACGGCAAGAGCGGCGGTCAGCTCGCTGTTGCTCATCATCAGGTGCTTTTTTAGGTCGTTATCGGTCAATGGTGACTCACTGGCGTGGAGCAAGACTTCGATATAACGACTAAACACTTCAGCTTTTTGGTGCGCTTGGATAAAGGCAGAATCGTTGGCGGTTTCGGTCATAATTATCCTAAAAAATTAATGTAGCCAGTGTAGTGTCTGATGGCGTAAATCTCGCCCAAAATTGCTCGGTGCTTGGCGTTTTTTTGATTTATTTGACTTGACTTCACTGTGATCAAAGTCATCATCAAAGCTTTCGATTTCGGGTGTGTCAAAGCCAATAAAGCCACGCTTAATCAGCTCAAGTACCGCCACAAAGCTCACCACAATGCCAAGCTTGCCTTGCGATTTATCTAGTAGTTCGGCAAAGGTGCTGACGCCTTTTTCGCTCATCGTACGAGTAATCATCGCAATGCGCTCAGGCAGTGGCACAGGGTCAATTTTCACCGTATGTCCGCTAAAATCAGGGCGGATTTGCATATTCACAAGACTATTAACCAAGATTTGCGGTGAATAATTGGGCAATTCTCGTTGCATCGCTTCGCTACTTGGGAAGCTGGCATATGCCAAAAACACATCTCGCTCAAGGCGTAGCAGCTGATCAATACGCTGTGCCGCTTCTTTGATTTGGGCGTATTCTTCGAGCCGCTGAATCAAGCGAGCCTTTGGACTGATCTCATCATCAGTGATTTCAGGCTGTGGCAATAGTAGCTCAGATTTGATGGCAATCAATGTGCTCGCCATCAGTAGATAATCACCTGCCAGCTCAAAATATTCTTCGTCTAAGTCATTGATATAGCTTAGGTATTGCTCAGTAATCGGCAAAATGGCAGTTTCGGTTAAGTCAAAATTATTTTTCTTAACCAAATACAACAAAAAATCCAACGGGCCGGCAAACTGCTCAAGCCAAATAGCAAACGCCTGTGGTGGAATGTACAAATCTTCAGGCAGGCTCAGTACAGGCGTGTCATAAATACGCACGCCTGTTTCTGTCTGCGTTTGGCCGTCCATCGGTGCGGACAAAGCTGTATCGCTCATGGATTATTTAAGCTTGGCTAATGGCTTGATACCGATAGCACGACGTGTCTTATCCAGCTGTTTTTGGGCTTGACGGCGTGCTTTGACCGCACCCATTTGTAGAATTTCTTCAAGCTCTTTTGGATTATTCATCAGCTCAAGATAGCGGGCACGGTAGGGGGCGATTTCACTGTTGATTTTGTTAAACAGGATTTCTTTGGCATCACCCCAGCCGATACCACGACGATACTGCTCGGCAAGTTCGTTGATTTCGTCCGTCGTGGCAAATGCCTTATAAATCTCAAAAATCGTGCAGTTGTCAGGGTCTTTTGGCTCTTCGGGTGCTTGCGAGTTGGTGACAATCTGCATGATGGCTTTTTTGAGTGCTTTTTCGGGGTCAATCTGCGGATTGCCATCGCCAAATAGCGGAATGGTGTTGCCATAGCTTTTTGACATCTTGCGACCATCAAGCCCGGTCAATAGCGGTGTATTTTCATCGACGACGGCGCTTGGCTCAGTAAATAGTGGCTTGTATTTAAAATTAAAAGTCCCTGCAATATCACGAGCCATCTCAATGTGCTGAATCTGATCTTTGCCCACAGGCACATGAGTGGCGTTGAACATCAGAATATCTGCTGACATTAATACAGGATAGCTAAACAATCCCATGCTGATACCAAAATCAGGATCGGTATCTTCTTTGGCTAGATTGGCATCGACAGCTGCCTTATAAGCGTGTGCACGGTTCATGAGTCCTTTAGCGCATGAGCAGTTGAGTACCCAAGCAAGCTCAGGAATCTCAGGAATATCTGATTGGCGATAAAAGGTGACTTGTTCAGGGTCAAGACCGCAGGCGAGCCAAGTTGCAGCAATGGCACGGGTTGAGCGGTGGATTTCTTCAGGATCAAAGCATTTGATGATGCCATGATAATCCGCCAAAAAGAAAAAAGCATCACCATCGCCTGCATCCATTGCGGCTTTGGCAGATGCGATGGCAGGGCGGATTGAGCCGACATAGTTACCTAGATGTGGAATGCCTGTGGTGGTGATACCTGTTAAAATGCGTTTTTTTTGTTCGCTCATAAGATGATCCAGTATTTATAATATATCAATAAAATTAAACAATAGTAGGCTAGATGGTGCTTAGCAGTTTGGCAAGGGCATTGCCTGCATTATCAGTTTTCATAAACTGCTCACCGATCAAAAAATGATGAATGTTGTTGCTTTGCATCAAATGAATGTCATCAGCATCATTCAGACCGCTTTCGCTCACCACCAAAGCATCATCACCGAGTGCGGCAAACAGCTGCTGACTTAGGCAAATGCTATGTTCAAGATCGACTTGAAAGGTATTTAAATCACGGTTATTGATGCCATAGATATTGTGCGATGATTTTGGCAGGCGTAATGCTCGCTCAAGCTCATCTTGGGTGTGAATCTCGATTAAGACATCAAGCCCTAGATCAATGGCAGTCTTGTGCAAATGATGGACGGTGTCATCATCTAGGCACGCCATGATCAGCAGGATGCAGTCAGCCCCGATGGCGGCAGACTCGATGATTTGGTATTCATCCACCATAAAATCTTTACGCAGTACAGGCAGGCTCACGGCAGAGCGTGCAGCGATCAGATAGTCATCATGACCTTGAAAATAATCACGGTCGGTAAGCACTGATAGACAAGTTGCGCCTGCTTGTTCATAGCCTGTGGCGGCGATGACAGGGTCAAAGTTTTGGCAGATGATGCCTTTTGATGGCGATGCTTTTTTGACTTCACTAATGACGCCGATAGCACCTGTGCTGGTGTCAATGGCTCGTAACGCCTTAGCAAAGCCCCGTGGCGTATGTGCTTTGGCTTTGATAAGTAGCTCATCTTGGCTGATACTGGCTTTGGCAGCAGCAATTTCGTCAAATTTGGTGGCGACGATTTTTTGTAATATACTTGGTGTATTGGTCATAAGAGTTCTTAATTATATTAAAATATTTGATCAGTTAGCTTTGGGTAAAGGCGGCAAATTCGCTTAATTTTTGCCATGCTTTACCGCTGCTTAGTACTTCTAGGGCGAGCTGTACGCCGTCTTGATGTGTGCTTGTCAGTCCTGCGACATAGATGGCAGCGCCGGCATTGATGGCAATCATCTCACGAGCCTTTTGGATGGTGGCATCAGCATCACCTGCTTGCAGGGCCTTTTTGATAAGAGCAAGGCTTTCGGCGGATGAAGCGACTTGTAAGCCATGTAAGGTCTTGGATGCGATACCTAAGTCTTCGGGGTTGCAGTCATAGACACGCACTTGACCGTCTTTGAGCTCGGCGACTCGGGTGGCGGTCGCTAGGCTAAATTCATCCAAGCCATCGGCCGAATGCACGACCAGCACATGATGCAGCCCAAGCTTTTCAAAGACATACGCTAACGGCTCGCACAGCTCAGGGCTAAAGACACCAATCACTGCTCGCTTGACATGAGCAGGGTTGGTCAATGGACCTAAGATATTAAAAATCGTGCGTACCTTGAGCTGACGACGCACACCGATGGCATGGCGCATGGCAGGGTGGTGATTTGGCGCAAATAAAAAGCCGATGCCGATGTCATCAATGGCTTGACGAGTCTTATTGATGGCGATATCCAGCTTGACGCCTGCTTGAGTCAGCACATCTGATGAGCCTGAAGCGGTGGAGACGCCACGGTTACCATGCTTGGCGATGGTCACGCCTGCCGCCGCTGCCACAAAGGCGGATGCGGTTGAGACATTGAATAGGTTTGAGCCATCACCGCCTGTGCCGACGATGTCCACAGCATTGGCATCACGGATGCTGATGGTATCAGCCAGCTCAAGCATGGTCTTGGCGCAGGTGCTAATCTCGCCGATGGATTCGCCTTTTTCACGCAGGGCGATGAGCAGCGCGCCCATCAGTGCATCAGGACAACGCCCCTGCATGATGATGAGCATCACTTCACGCATATGCGCATCGGGCAAATCAATGTGCTTGAGTAGCTTGGCAAGCGCATCGGTCAAGATGGCATGGATGGCATCATCGGACAATTCGGCGATGTCGCTTGGGCTTTTGATGGCAGTTTGCATAGATTTCCTTAAGGGTTTGTCAATTAGGCAACTTCAGGGAGCTTGTCATCATCAAGCACAGCCAATCCACAGCGTTTTAGAAAGTTATTAAACAGCTGATAGCCATGTTCGCTTAGGATGGATTCGGGGTGAAATTGCACGCCTTCGACATCGAGCGTCTTGTGGCGTACGCCCATGATTTCTTGCATACTGCCATCATCATGAGTTGTCCAAGCGGTAATCTCTAAACACTCAGGTAAGGTATTTTTATCAATCACCAATGAATGATAGCGGGTGGCGGTAAATGGATTTGGCAAGTTTGCAAACACGCCTTGGGCAGTGTGATGAATCTTGGAAAGCCTGCCGTGCATCACTTCACCAGCTCGCACCACTTGACCGCCAAAGGCTTGACCGATGGCTTGATGACCAAGACACACGCCCAAGATGGGGATTTGACCAGAGAGCTTTTCAAGAATCTCAAGCGTCACACCGGCTTCGGTTGGGCTACATGGGCCAGGGCCAAGTACGATGGCTTTTGGGGCAAGCGCGATAATCTCATCAAGTGTGGTTTCGTTATTACGCCAAACGGTGATGTCTTGCTTAAGTTCTCCAAAATATTGAACAATATTATAAGTAAAACTGCAATAGTTGTCGATCATGAGAATCATTTGGCGTACAAATCCTTGATAAAGCACAAGAAGAATCTTAACAGGCGTACAAATTTTGATGGCTTGTTAAGATTGGGGTTGTGGTGTTAAATGTGCTATTTTAGCATCTTTTTGGTTTTGGTGAAAGTTTGTCGATTATTTGTCTGCCATGGTGATTAATTGACCATTTTTGAAAACAGTTGGCGTTTCCCATGGACGATGACCTAGCGTGATGGTGTCAATATAATTGATATAAGACAAGAATAATTGGCGCTGTAAGTTGCGTTGGTCTTTGATGTCTGTGGCTTCAAAATAATCGTAGATATTTTGTGGTGGCTGTACAAAGTTTTTCAATTCTGCTTTATAATATACGGTGCGTTTGCCTGTACATACCCCAGTGAATTTTGGATTGGCGAACAAAAATTCGGTGATATTCTTATCATTATGCTTGCCATTAATCATCCAAATGTTGGCAAGCGTTTGTGCCAACTTACGGCGAAATCCATAGCAATTGGTATCAATCAGCATGGTGCTATTGCGTGTTTGGATAAGATTGAAATTTTGTTGTTTGTTATTTAATTGAAAATCAACACTGATGGTGTGCTGATTTGGCAATGACCAAAAGCCGAGAGATTCTAGGTTGTCAGCGACTTGATAGTCATCTTCTTTGGACACCAAATAGCGTAGTGAATACGCATAATCAGAATCGTGATGACTGATCGCTTCGGCCAGATGTTTGATGTGGTCTTCGCTCACGGTATTGTCATCATCGACATAGCAGATGATATCTTCGGTGGCGATAAATGGGGCGATGGCATTGATGATGGAGTTGCACATACCTGTCGCACCTGTGCTGACAGGTAGATAAGTGACGACAATCTCAGGATGTGCTTTGAGCATCTTCTTGACTGCTTGATGATGTTGCTCACCATCCACAAAAACATAGTGGCGACAAGGGTAGCTTTGTTTTTTGATACAATCAATGGTATTAAGCAGTGATAGACGACCGATGGATGAAGTAATTACAGCGACTGTTGGTGTGGTAGTCATAATAGATTCACATAATAAAAATTTAGAAATATCTTAATAAAATTCGTCATCCAAATCAAGTTAAGAATAATTATAATGTCGATCTGCTTGCCAGGTTTCTGGCAATGGCTGACCCAGTAATGATAAGGTTTCTCGCTCGATCAGTCGCACGATGGTGTCTAAGGGTAAATCATGATCATCGCTACCGAATGGTTCTTCAAGCTGACGGCTTAACTCATCAAGCCCAAGCAACAAATAAGACATAAACCCCACCAAAAATGGCGTCCAAATCCCCATGACCGATTCAAGCCCAAAAGGCAACATCCAGCAAAAACAAAATACCGCACGATGTAGTAGCACTGAATAAGGCAAAGGCAAAGGCGTGCTGACAATACGATCGCACCCTGCTTGGATATTACCCATCTCAATCAGATGCTTTTGGATGCTCATGTAGATGATATCACTGATTTTGCCTTGATTGACGGTATCGATTAGCTGTTTTTGCATGGTTTCAAGCACTCGTTGTGGTGCGTTGATTTCTTGATCAAGCGCATCGAGCCGTGCATCATCGATATGACGATAACCAAACTGCGCTCGGCAAATAGGCTGTCCCCGCAGTCGATCTCGCAGTAGTGCAACAAACAGCAGCATATCCATCAATAGCACTTCACGCTCATGACTGGGCAAAAAATGGCTATCACGGCTTAGGTGACGAGTATTGGCAATCAGTGCACCCCATAGCTTACGACCTTCCCACCAGCGGTCATAACAGGCATTGTTGCGAAAGCCAAGAAAAATTGAAATCACCACGCCAAACAGGGTAAATCCCACTGCTGGAACACTAGTCACCGAATATAATTGAAAATGCGATAACACCCAAGCAACCATCGATAACGACATGATGCCTAAGATGGTGGGTAAGACTTTGGGCAGTACTGTGCCATGCCATACAAAAAGCAGTTTTAGGCTATTGGATTTATCTCGGACAATCATCGTATTTTTCCAAAGAATCAGCCACTTATCTGGTATGATAAATGGCTGATATTGTGATTATTCAGGCTTGATTAGGCGTGGGTTTGAATTACCCCAAATGGTATAAAGGTCAGCCAGTAGTGCGCCATTGATGTCTTCGATTTCAGCTTGGCTGATGCGAGCATCGCCTTGTGCGCCATAGATGACAACTTCATCACCGATATTAACACCTTTGTTAGCGACGATATCAGTGACATCAACCATTGTGGTGTTCATCGACACCTTGCCAACTACAGGTGCACGCTCACCACCAATCAGTACCGCACCTTTATTGGTAAAGGCTCGGCGATAGCCATCAGAATAGCCAAATGGTAGGTTTACCAAATATGAATCACGGGTCAGTGTATGTGTGCCATCATAGCCGACGGTCGTACCCGCAGGATAAAACTGCACAGATGCCACTTTGGTCTTAAAGCTCATAATCGGCTTATAAGCAGGCTTGGCATCGATGGTATCACCATAAATCAGACCGCCAGGGCGAACCATGTCCAGATGACTCTCAGGCACGCTGATGGTGGCAAATGAGTTGGCGGTGTGCAGGGTAAGTTTTTTGCGATCAAGCTTGGCTTTTTTGATTAACCATTGGCTTTGTTCGTTGAATTTTGCCAAGCGTTCACGGACAAAATCTTCATCTTCATTAGCATAATGTGTCATGATGCCGGTGATGTTCAAATTGTCAAGCTTGGTAATGGCGATGGCGTCTTTTTGACCGGCTTTATTGCCAAGTTCAATGCCATTGCGATCCATGCCGCCAGAGTTTAGTGCCAGATGATAATTGATGGTTTTGCCGTGTTTTTGAGCGATGTCATTTAGACTTAGGGCGTGGCTAAGGCTACCGGTCAGCTCGGTGATGTCGTAATCAAGCGCAGATTCAACTTCACCAGCATCTGCTAGGCGTACACGCATGATGATGCCTTTGTAGCCATGTGCACGAGCCACACGAGCTTCTTCGTTGCTTGCAATACCGATACAAGGTACGCCAAGCTTAATGATGCTTGGCATTAATAAATCAATGCCATTGCCATAGGCGTCTGCTTTCATGATGGCGCAGATTTTGGTGCTGTCTTTGAGCGTCTTTTGTAGGCGAGTGATGTTGTCTTCAAAGGCTTTGACATCAATCTCAAGATAGGCATTTGCCTTGCTGTGATTGGCAAAGCTATAATCACCATGTGTGTGCAGTAGCGG
>NZ_CAMCBS010000028.1 GCF_945873075.1 uncultured Moraxella sp.
TTATCAAACATCTCCACACGCACCACATCACCACCTTTCATAAATGGCGTCTGTGGCTTGCCTTCGATGGCTTCATACATACGCAGTTCGGCTAGGCAGCAGTAGCCGACGCCACCATGCTCCACGCTTGAACCCCATAGGCTGTCTTGCTTATTTGACACCGTGCCTGAGCCGATGATCGTACCTGCTGCTAGGTTGCGAGTCTTGGCAGCGTGGGCGATCAGCTGACCAAAGCCAAAGGTCATATCCATGCCGGCATTTGGGCGACCAAATAGATTGTCGTTCAGATGTACGACCAGTGGCAGATGTAGCTTGGCATCATCCGACCAATCTTCTAGCTCGTCAGGGGTGACCGCCACAGGGCTAAATGCTGATGCAGGCTTACTTTGGAAAAAGCCAAAGCCTTTGGCAAGCTCTGCCGGAATCAGATTGCGCAGTGAGACATCATTGACCAGCATCACAAGGCGAATCTGCTTAGCGGCTTCTTCGGGCGTACTACCTAGGGCAACGCGACCTGTCACCACAGTGACTTCGGCTTCCATATCGATGCCCCATGCTTCTTTGGCGACGATTTCATCTCGTGGGCCGATAAAGCTGTCTGAGCCACCTTGATACATCAGTGGATCTTCATAAAACGACGCAGGCACTTCTGAATTACGAGCCTTACGCACCAGCTCCACATGGTTTAGGTAGGCTGAGCCGTCTGCCCATTGATAGGCGCGTGGCAGTGGTGAATGACAAGCAGTTTGGTCGAATGCTACACCATCTTTGCCATCGTTTAGTTCTTGATAGACCGTTTGTAGTTTTGGGGCGGCTTCATCCCAGTTGTCTAGGGCAGACTGTAGCGTCGGTGCGATGTCAGCGACTTCACGGCAGATGCTCAAATCACGGCTAACGACGACCAAAGTACCATCAAGACCACCTTTTTTTAGAGTTGCTAATTTCATATAATATTCCTTATTTAAAAATACTGATTTAAAAATGACATTGGTGAGTTGGTAAAATCAAACATCAGGTGGCTCTGTGCCATCATGCACCCAGCGTGCGTGTTGTGGGGCTTTTTTGGTGATTGCCCATTCGTTTAACATATCCCATTTGACTTTATCGAGTGCTTTTGCCATTTTGTCAGTGGTGACATCGCAAGCAAGCTCGATGCGATGGCCATTGGGGTCGAAGCAATAAATCGAATGAAACAGTGTGTGGTTTACTGGGCCAAGCACATCGACACCGCCAGCGATTAGGCGTTCTTTGGTGGCAAGTAGCGTATCCATGTCTTTGACCTTGAGCGCTAAGTGCTGTGTCCATAGCGGTGTGTTCTCATCACGCCCCATTTCAGCTTTGGTCGGCAGCTCAAAAAACGCCAAAATATTGCCACCGCCGACATCCAAAAAGATGTGCATATACGGATCAGGCTCGCCTGTCGATGGTACTTTGTCTTCGGCGATGGCAAGCACAAAGCCCAAATCCAGATGTTTTTGGTACCATTCGACCGTTTCTTTGGCATCTTTGCAGCGATAAGCAACATGATGCACGCCTTGGGTGATTGTCATAGTTATACTCCTTTATATTCATTGAGCCGACTTGGTAAATGAAAAATGCGACTGCATTAATCTTGGTATCATTTCATCAAAAAAAGCCCAAAAGGTAAAACGGGATTTTCTTGATTATTTATCGATATTTATGATAAGTTATGCAAAATGAGTATGGGATGTGTATTATGAACTTAAATAACATTACCCTGCGACAGTTACGCGCCTTTAAAGCTGTAGCAGAAACAGGTAGCTTTACCAAAGCGGCAGAGAATCTGCATCTGACACAGTCGGCATTAAGTGGCTTGATTAAGGATTTTGAAAGTACGCTGGCGCTGCGGCTGTTTGATCGGACGACTCGCAAGCTGTCATTATCGGTGGCGGGTCAGCACATCTATCCGATGGCGACCAAGATTTTGTATGATGTTGAAAACATGACCACCGAAGTTGGCAGACTAAAGGCGCTCGAAAGCGGTGTGGTGAATATCGCTGTCAGTCAGCAGCTGGCAGCTTCGATTCTGCCAAAAGTGATCGCAGAGTTTGTGGCGGCATATCCTAATATCAAGGTATCGATGAAAGATTGCTCGGTCGATGCGGTCATCGATGCGGTGGCGTCAAGCGAAGTGGATTTTGGGATTGCCCCTGCTCGTAATATCGCTGACAGCTTATCGTCTGAGCTGTTGTTTGATTTGCCATTTTATGTGGTGATGCCGCCCACTCACCCATTGGCACAGCGTGACAGTGTCGAATGGAAAGACCTTCGACATGAACCATTGATCACGATGGCGGGCATGTTCTCAGAGCTGTTGGGCGCTGATTTGCCAAATGATGAAGCAATGATGATTAAGGATGCTGCTTATCAGGTCAATTTTTTGACGACGGCATTTAGCATGGTGAGTCAAGAGCTGGGTTTGACCTTGTGCCTGCCTTATTCTCGCACTCGAGTCGCCCAAAATGGCCTTGAAATGCGAGTACTGTCAGCGCCACGCATCACTCGAGCATCATACTTATATCGACTGCGTGGACGCACACTGTCTGATGCCGCTCACAAGTTTTATGTGGTGTTGTGCCAACATTTACAAAGTCATGACTATACTTAACTTACAAATACATCATAACTGTCGCCATGTCATTGTAATAAAAAATATCCAAGCGTTTGAATGCTTGGATATTTTTCTTTGGGTCGGCTTAAAACTGTACCTTAAAGCCAATATTGGCAGAGTGGCTGTCATAGCCTGATTGCCATTGACCTTGATAGCCTGCAGAAAGGCTTGCCATCGGTGTCAGCTGATAATTGATACCCAGCCCTGCGATGCCGATGGTGCGATCGGTCGCATCCGATGCCGTGACAAAGCGTGTCGATGACCCTGCCCCATCAAAGCCTGCGCTGATATAAGTAGCATCATCACCGCTATCATAGGCAGCTGCCAAAGTACCTGTGATACCAAGCTTTGGTGTGATGGCTTGGTTGAATTTGGTACCGATAGTAGTGCGGAGTCTCTCATAGGACTGTTTGTCTACGCTAAGATTGTACGCGCCTGCACCAGTCTCTTGATAGCCATCAGCGCGGATGTGTGCATAGTCTAAGCGAGCAAAAGGCGTGATATTGCGAGTGCTATTGCCAAGACGATATTCCACGCCCAAGCCTGCATTGATGATATCGGCCTGATAGTCAGATTTGGCGATGGCTTGAGTGAGCGTGCTAATCTTGCGCTCGCCTTCGATGTCACTGCGACCGATGGCGACTTGACCATAGATACGCGTGGCATCATTGGCATCGTGATCGGCATAGATCATACCGAACTTGGATTTGGCGCTTAGGCTGTGATCATGGCGATCTGTACTATCGGCATCGCTTTGGACATAGGCGATGGCGATGCCGACACGAGTGCGATCAAGCATAGTATCAATACCTGTGATGGCACCAAAATCCGTATTGTCATAGCCAAGCAGTCCTGTATTTTTGGCATCAAGCTGACCATCCTTACCGATCAGTGTCGCCCAAAATGCCCGCTCACGAGAAATGGTGGGGTCAAACAAGGCTTGCGCTGCTTGATTGCTGACATCACGCAAAATACGATTGGTCGCACCCATCATCAGCGGCTCAAGCTCGCTGACCGCTTGTGATAGCTTGGCAGAATCAAAATTCACCGTATCACGAAGTAGTGCATCAGACAGCGCAGAACCATCGGCGACGATCTGATCTAGATGTGCTGCCAGTGCCATTGAGTCGGTGTTGTGATTTTCATTCACTGCAGTGACGAAATTGACATCACGCACGACTGGCGTTGGCTCAGTCACTGGCGGAGTGGGTTCGGTCGGTGGCTCTACCGGCTGTTCTGATGGCTGCTCAACAGGTGTTTCTGGTGTCGTCGGCTCTGGTGTGGTCGTCTCAGGTGGTGTTACCGGCTGTTCTACCACAGGTGGTGTGACTGGTGGCGTGGCAGGTTCAACTGTCGGTGGCACCACAGGTTCTGGCTGATTGACAGGCTTAACTAAAGTGAGATGAACTTTATTTGGATCAGAATAATCCGCATAAAAAGTCACCAAAGGACTGTTGTCAGTCACTTGCTTAAATTGACCGACCAGTTTGTCTGCGGTGACGACATCTTTGACGACGGTGTCAGCGGTTATGCCATTTTTGATAAATTCATCCACATAAACAGCCAAATTACCGTTACTTACATCAGCCTTGCCTGTCACGATTAATTTGCCGTATTCGTCTTTATTATCAAAAGTATCGTCACTATTCCAGTCAATCAGACCAATGATGAGATTTTCGCCGTTCATGGTGTAATTACCATCAATTTTTAGCGTGCCACGAGTGATAGCGATATCACCAGCGAACTGTTTGGTATTTTCAGAAATCGTTAATGTACCAACCCCGCTTTTGAAAAACCCGCCCGGGATATCAGGATTGTTGATATCAAAGCTACCTGCATTGCCTGTGATGACTGCATTGGGGTCGATGGTGACATTGGCAGATGCTGGATTGTTAACACGGTGGTCACCTGTGACAAATCCGATGCCTTTTTCGCCAATCTCGATTTTATTATCTTTGGTAAAATTGGCAAATAAGTTGGGTTGGTCAAGTTCTATGCTAATCTCACCGCCGTTGAGATAAATTTCAGACAGTTGTGAATTTGGATTACGGCTGATTTGATTGACAGTTAAGGTTGAAATAAAATTAGCAACATCATCAATGCGTAAATTCAGAGTGCCACTGCCCGTATTGCCCACAATAATCTCATTGGCAGTCAAATCACTATCAATCAAAGATAAAGTGCCTTTGCCGTTGGTGGTTTGGGCGTTATTAACTGAATCTTCATAACCGCCAATATAAATCTTGTCTGTTCTCGTGTGTCCTGATGAATCTGGTGAGTTTTTATTAAAAGTGACTTCACCCTGACCGCCTGCTCCGATAATGAGATTTTTGGCGACATTGAACCCTGTATAGCCGTCAATGTTGATTTTACCTTGACTGTTTGGCAATGCACCGATAATAGCATCACCATAAACGGCTAAATCGGATGAATATTGATTGTAAGGATAAGATGTGGGATTGATAGCTTTTCCAGTGATGGTGATTTCGCCAATGCCTGAAACGCCCACGACCAAGTTGCCATCATTAGCAGATTGATTGCCGACAATAATTGCGCTGTCCGTAGCACTTAGCTTAGCCGTTGTACCTACATCTATACCAAGTGATAATTGTTTGGTGGTTAGTGCAGATGAGTTGGTTAGGCTGACATCACCATTGCCCGAAAATCCAATGACGGTTTCGTCTTTGGTGTTAATGTCACTACTGTTAAATGTGCCACTACCTTGACTGCCGTTATGAAAACCAAATCGCAGATACTGACTTGCATTGAGTGTGCCATTATTTGCCGTTATTGTTCCTTGAGCGTTATTGCCAATATTAATCTCAGTGCCATTAACAGTGGCTTGCAAAATGCTGTCTGAACCATCTAGGTTATAGGGATTGGCTAGCGTTGTACTCGTGGTATAATCCACCGCCATCGCCTGTGAGCTTGCCATCACAGTACTGACTAATGCCAATGCCTTAAATGACTTGCTTTTGCCTTTACTGCGTGCCAACTCACTCACGCACTGCCATACGCCTGTGGCATGGTTAAAAATCACTCGATAAGCACGATTCATAAAAACTCCTTTTGATACGAGCAAACCTTTCTAATTTGCAACAAAAATATTACTGTATCTTATCAGAAGCTTTGATAATTTAGCAAGTAAAAAAACAGCTATTGTTAATCTCTAACAATAGCTGTTTTGCTTAACCACATCACTTATGAGCGATAATCCGCATTAATCTTCACATAGTCATAAGACAAATCACAGGTATAAACCGTATCGGTCGCATCGCCACGCCCAAGCTCGATATGCACGGTAATCTCAGGACGCTTCATGACTTCACTGCCACGCGCTTCGGTGTAGCCTGTCGCCAATCCACCACGCTCACAGATGGATACTTCATCGAGTGCGACATTGACACGGCTTTGGTCAAGCTCGACGCCTGCATAGCCGACTGCTGCTAGGATGCGTCCCCAGTTTGGATCAGAGGCAAAAAACGCTGTCTTAACCAGTGGTGAATGTGCCACCGCATAGGCGACATCAGCACATTCGGCAGTATCTTTACCGCCAGTGACTTTGACGGTGATGAACTTGGTCGCCCCTTCACCATCACGCACGATGAGTGTTGCCAAGCGGACAAATACACGCTCAAGCGCCGCATAAAACTCATCAAACTTAGGATGACTCTCACTCATCTCACCTGCCGCGCCTGTGGCAATCAGCGTACAGCAGTCGTTGGTCGATGTATCGCCATCGATGGTGATACGGTTGAATGACGCATTGGTCAGCTTAATGAGCATTGATTGGAGCAAGGCTTGGTCAATCTTGGCATCGGTCGCCACAAAGCCAAGCATCGTCGCCATATTTGGGCGAATCATTCCTGCGCCCTTTGAGATGCCTGTGATGTGGTAGTCCACGCCATCAATGCTTACCTTTTCGCTAGCAAGCTTAGGGATGGTATCAGTTGTGCAGATACCGTGTGCAGCATCTAGCCAGTTATTTTCGGACAAATCCGCCAACGCACCGTCCAGTCCTGCAATGATTTTATCACTTGGCAGAGCTTCACCGATGACACCTGTTGAGTATGGTAAGATATTTTGGGTGCTGACGCCTGCTTTATTTGCCAAAGCATCACAAGTCGCCAGCGCACGCTCGACACCATCTGCACCCGTTGCAGCATTGGCATTGCCGGTATTGATGAGTAGATGTGTTGGCACTGTATTTGCAATGTGCTTACGAAGTACCTGCACAGGCGCAGCACAAAACTGATTTTGGGTGGTGACGGCCGCCACCGTCGCCCCTGTAGCAATCTCAAACACCACCAAATCACGGCGGTCAGCGTATCTCACATGCGCTTTGGTCGTGCCGATTTTTACCCCAGAAATCGGATAAATCGTCTGTGGAATGCTAATATCACCAACTGCCATGAGTGTGCTCCTTGTTGTTTTATTAAAAAGTGGTTTCGTTAAAAAAATCAGTTTAATCATTTGCCATCAAAGACATCTGATAAGACGTTTGATAAGCTATGTGAAGTTTTGGCTATTACAACCATGCCATCATCTCTGTTGAATTTACCCAAAAATCCAACAAAAGTCAAACACCCAAATTCTTTGCAAATCAAATCTGTGCAAATCACCTTACAAATCAAACTTCGCCCAAATCGGCGCATGATCAGACGGCTTATCCATACCACGAATATCATAGCTGATACCGGCATCGACACAGCGATTTTTTAGCCCATCTGTACATAAAATGTGGTCAATGCGCAGTCCACGCTTCGGCGTATCTTCAAAGCCACGAGAGCGATAATCAAACCAACTAAACTCATCGGCGGCATCAGGTCGGA
This sequence comes from uncultured Moraxella sp., assembly GCF_945873075.1. Classification (GTDB taxonomy): domain Bacteria; phylum Pseudomonadota; class Gammaproteobacteria; order Pseudomonadales; family Moraxellaceae; genus Moraxella. The sequence goes on from NZ_CAMCBS010000028.1 coordinate 7,465, forward strand.
ACAATCGATAAGTATCGCTTAATCCCGTTTCCATCAAAGCTTGATACCAATCACGCTCTTCGGGCAAAAACGAACAAGTGCCTTTGGCAAGCCAGCGTTTGGCATTGACTTCACCGATACCGACATCGATATCCAGTGGCGAGATATTCATATCGCCCATGATGATAAGCTCATTGCCATCGCTTTTTAGCTCGGTGATATAGCGGTTCAAATCGGCATAAAACGCACGCTTCATGGGGAATTTGGTCTCATGACTGCGATTTTCGCCCTGCGGAAAATAGCCGTTTAGCACATCAACCACCTGACCGCCAAAGTCATAGCGTGCATGAATCAGTCGGCGCTGGGCATCGGCATCGCCAAACGGAAAGCCCTTTTGTACAAACATCGGTGCTTGCTTGGAGATGAGCGCCACGCCATAATGCGACTTTTGCCCAAAAAATTCCACATGATAGCCAAGCTCGCTTGCCATCTCAAGCGGAAATGCTTCATCATGCACTTTGGTTTCTTGAAGTCCGATAACATCCGCATTCAAGCTTTCTTTGACGGCTTGTAGCTGATGCGGGCGAGCTCGCAGCCCATTGATATTAAAACTGACAAAAGTAGTCATCATTATGCGCCTAATGTATTTATTTTCAAAAAATTAGGCTATTGTAACAATTTTTGGGGCAAATGGCGAAATTTTTTGTACAAAGTTTTGTTGCATCAGCATCTACCAGATACTCTTGTAAAATACTAACACCCAAGCGGATAAAAGGTGTACAATAGTAAGCCAATTTCATTGATTATCTTTGGGCAATTATAGGGAAATCGTGATGTCAATTTATCAAAAAAATTACAAAGTCTATATCAATCACACTGATGCAGGTGGGATTGTTTATCATGCCAATCATTTAACTTTTTTTGAAAATTGTCGCCGTGATTGGTTGGCATCATTGGGTTATGATGGCTACTTTTTTGACTTATCCGATGATGGCGAAGGCACGGCAAATACACATGGTCAAGGCGGTGCGGTGCATTTTGTGGTAAGTCAAGCCGAGCTCAAATACATCGCCCCATTGCTGGTTGATGATGAGCTAAGCGTTACTGTAGATAGCCTGACTATCAAGCCTGCAAGCCTAATCCTATCCCAAAGCATCTATCGACCTGATAGTGACAAACCTGCGACCACAGGCGGTATCACCCTTGCTTGTGTGCGTAATGATGGCAAGGCCATTCGTCCGCACCGACTGCCGATATCCTTTGTGCAGACGCTTAAATCTTTGTCATCATAATTAAGCTTTACTGATATGTCAAATCATCCTTTATTAAGCTTTAATCATATATCTATCACAGATAATGACGCACAGGGTACTCGTGTGCTACTCGATGATGTCTCAGGCGTGCTCTATGGCGGTGATAAGGTGGTGCTGACAGGCGCATCAGGCGCAGGTAAATCCGTGCTACTGTCTGCTTTGGCAGGACAACTACCACTAATACAAGGTCAAATTCTGCTAGATACGCAAACAGTGCAGAATCAAGCGATGATACCACCGCAAGTTTGGCGTCATCAAGTCGCCCTACTGACTCAGACGCCTGTGATGATGGATGGCACGGTATTGGATAATTTGAAGTTACCCTACCGCTTTAGCCATCATAAAAATAAGCACTTTGATGAACATCAGCATCTAGCATGGCTATCACGATTTGGCAAAGCACCTGATTTTATTTATCAAGACATCACCAAACTGTCTGGTGGCGAGCGTCAAATCGTGCATTTTTTGCGTATGCTGCAGCTTGAGCCGACGGTGCTACTGCTTGATGAGCCGACCGCAGCGCTCGATACGGTGAGTGCAGGCGTGCTGATGACGCTCGTGCATGAGTGGCTTGATGCACATCGTGCTTATATCTGGATTAGCCATCGTGCGGATGAAGTGGATATGCTGGGTGCGATATCGTGGCAGATGACGGCAGGACGGCTTGAGTGTGCACAGCCCGATGGCTTGGAGTGTGTATGACTTTAGATATCATTGATGTGCTGATGGCATCGCTACTTGTGCTGATAGCGATTGGGATATCCGTTTATCTTAAGCTAGGACTTGCCAAGACCTTGCTCGTCGCAAGTATCCGCACGATAGCACAGCTTAGCCTAATCGGGCTGATACTAGCATGGGTCTTTGCCCGCGAAGCATGGTACGAAGTGCTGACGATATTATCCATCATGACGCTCATCGCTGCCATCTCTGCCAAAAAACGCATCAAACGCCCCTATCGTGGACTATTGACCGATACCCTGCTCTCACTAGGCGTGGCGACAGGTGTGGTGACGCTCGTGGCGATGGTGCTGATTTTGCAGGTTTCGCCATGGTATGCACCGCAGTACATCATTCCGATTTTAGGCTTGATTTTGGGTAACTCGCTGACTGCCATTTCGCTGACCACAGGACGGCTGATTGACCATCTGCACAGCGAGCAGGCTGAGATTCGTACGATGTTATCGCTGTCAGCAACCCCTTATGAAGCGTGCCACAGCGCCATCGCCACAGCCATCAGTAGCGGGATGATGCCAACGATCAATTCAATGATGGTGGTGGGTGTGGTGAGCCTACCAGGAATGATGACAGGTCAAATCCTAGCCGGTGCTGATCCGACGCAGGCGGTGCGTTATCAGATTATTACCATGTTTTTTATTTGTGCAGGCAGTGCGCTGTCGTGTACGCTATCGGCATTGTTTGTGGTGAGACGGTTTTTTAATCGTAGAATGCAGCTTGTGATACCAAAATAAGATTGTGAAGACCAAACAAAAAACCGAACCATCACAGTTCGGTTTTTTTGACTTAAGTTATCACTGATTTTGTAGCTTTTTGAGCTCATTAAATAAGTGATTGAGCTGAGCTTCATAGCTGCCGTCATGCGGTGCACTATTTGGTGCATTTTGCGCAGGTGCATCCTGTGGCGTTGATGGTGTGGTTTGGTTCTGCGCTTGGCTTGGTGTTTGAGTTGGCACTTGGGCAGATGGGTTTGGACGCTCGGCAAGTGTGATTGGCAGATTGAGCGTTTCACTGCCACGACGAACGATTGCAGTCATCTGTGTGCCTGGTGCTTTTTTGGCAACCAAATTCACCAAAGCATTGCCATTGGTCAGCTGAATATCATCCAAAGCAAGCAACACATCACCCGATTTGATACCTGCTTTATCAGCTGGACCATCTGCGAGCACTCGGGCAATCAATAGCCCTTCTTGGGTGTCGATAGCAGTTGGGTTGTCGGCGGTGCGAGCGATTTCCACGCCAATCCAGCCACGACTGACATAGCCTTTATTAATCAAATCATTCATCACTTGGCTGACGATAGTTGTCGGGATGGCAAAGCCGATACCCATTGAGCCACCTGAGCGAGAATAGATGGCGGTATTGATACCGATTAGTGCACCATTGGCATCGACCAACGCACCGCCTGAGTTGCCCGGGTTGATGGCGGCATCTGTTTGAATAAAATCTTCAAAATTACTAACGCCAATCCCAGCACGCCCTGTCGCTGAGATGATGCCTTGGGTGACAGTTTGCCCCACGCCAAAGGGGTTGCCGATAGCCAAGGCGACATCGCCCACTTGGATGGCGGTATCACGAAACGCCATCGGCACAAGGTCGCTACGCTCAACACGAATGACCGCCAAATCACTCTCAACATCACGCCCGATGACTTTGGCATGAGCCTTTGAGCCATCATGAAACACCACAGTAATCTCGGTGGCGTCTTCGATAACATGGGCATTGGTGATGATATAGCCATCTTTTGAGACGACCACGCCTGAGCCGAGGCTGTTTTCTTCTCGTTCAATTTTGCCATAATGCTGTTCAAACAACTGCTGAAGTACAGGGTCATTGGCATAAGGGCTACGGCTGATACGCTGTGTGGTGTAGATATTGACAACCGACTGCGCTGCTAGGCTGACCGCATTATGATAAGAACTGACAGGGCTTGGCGTATCGGGATTGACCCCTGTATTATCGGCGACTTTGGGCTGCCAGACGGTTTGGGCAGGCTGTTGGCTGAGTGTATCCACTTGCGTGCGTGTATTTTGCAGTTGCTCATAGACGAGCCACAGCACAGCCGCCAAAGCGATGGCAAGTAGCCAAGGCAAAATCGCCCAAGCGCTAAAGCCTTGTTGTTTTTGGTGAATTGGCTTTTGGTTCATAGTTTATCCTTTTAATGGCAAGATGGTGTCATTTGCAGTTGATATGCAGTTGATGGCGAAGTATATCATGGGCGTATCAAGCAAGTTTTTCAAGGTGGATACATTTGGTAATTATTAGTCTAATGAATTTTTCTAAATTTTATCATCATATCAACAGCACCGCACTCATTGGCGATAGCTAAGTGATGAAAGTGGGTCAAGCAAAATCCAAAAACCCTTGCCAAGCTTGCCAATCACCCATGAAGTCATTACAATAGCCTAAATTAATAAATTTTGGAAAACTACCATGACAACCACCATCAGCGCCCAAGAATTGACCCGTTTTTGTGATGAATATTTGCAGGCGAGTAATTTTAGCGATTATTGCCCAAATGGACTACAAGTCGATGCAGGCGTGCCAATCAACAACATCATCACAGGTGTGACCGCAAGCCAAGCCTTGATTGATGGCGCCATCGCCCAAAACGCCCAAGCGATTTTGGTGCATCATGGCTATTTTTGGAAAGGTGAACCCGCCCCGCTCGTCGGTATGAAAGGCGCACGCATTCGCAGCCTGATGCAAAATGGCATTTCACTCATTGCCTATCATCTGCCATTAGACGCCCACCCTGTCATCGGCAATAATGCCGTCCTTGCTAGTGAGCTGGATTTGCAAATTGTCGGTGCATTGTATCCACATGAGAAGTACCCTGTAGGTAATGTCGCCACCACAGCACCGATTAGCGCATCTGATTTTGCCCAAAAAATCAGCAATACACTGGGTATTGCACCCCTACATATCAACGCAGGCGAAAAAGACCGTATCCTAACCAAAATCGGCATCTGCACAGGCGGCGCACAAGATATGATTGAACAGGCGTATGAAATGGGCTGTGATGCCTTTGTATCTGGCGAAATCAGCGAGCGCACCACGCATTTTGCCCGTGAAATGGGCATTGATTATTTTGCCGCAGGTCATCATGCCACCGAGCGTGGCGGTATCCGTGAGCTTGGGCGGGTGGTGCAAGCATCATTGGGTATCCCGACGAAGTTTGTTGATATTTTTAATCCTGCGTGATGCACCTGTTGTTAGCGATGACATTATCATAACAGTTGTTCATACAAATTTCATTTGACAATAGATGTAATTATGTATCTCAATTTTTAACATTAATAAATATAATGATATTTGTTAAATTATATTGATAAAATAGTATAATTTTGACGATTTTTGTTAAAATTATGGCGGATTATTGTAATTTTGTGTTGGTTTGAATTGAACTTTGGCGTATTTTTTTGCATAGTATAGCAATTCAAAGTTAAAAATTTGTCCAAAAGATGCGTCAAGCGTGATTGCAATGCTTAAAATCGCATCTTATGGGGATTTGGAGCGTTGATGAGCGACCAAGACAAGCACCCTACTCGACCAAAATCCGCCTACCGCACAGCGCCAACTCGTGTGGTTTTTCGTCGTGACTTGGAATCGGGCACTTGGGCATTTATCAAAAATCGCATTCTTTATCCCATCAAGCTGCAAGCGGTACTCGCTAGTCGCAAACTGAACCGTTATCGCACGACGCATCCGCATTATTATTATCGTGCTGGTATCGGCGTGGCGGTCGGTGCATTGGTGTTGATTCCGCTGTTTGGAATCGTCGGTCAAGACAACGCTGTCAAGGCAAAAGTCATCCGTGGTATTGAGACACTGACGCAGACTCAAGTACTGTCAGTGGCGACTGTCAGTGGTCGTAGTACTGTGTATGATGAAGACGGTTTAATGCATGGGTTTGGTTACGATGTTGCCCGCCAATATGCTAGCCATTTGGGCATTGAGCTTCGGATGCTCAGCTTTGATAATCGTACACAGGCTTTAGATGCCTTGCAGTCAGGTGATGTAGATTTGGCGCTGCTAAGCGTCACAGAAGCTCAAAAAATCACAGATGCTATCGTCAGTCCACTGGCATGCAGCAGTGAAGAGATGGCGATTTTTCGTCAAGCAGGCATCGATGAGCATTTGGCATTTATCAGTGCCACCGATAGCGACATTGCAAGTAATGTTGGTAAATATCTATGTGATAATGAATTTCAAAAAGATTTAACTTATTTGGCAAAGTTTCATGATGATACTTTGCTTGATAATGCCTATAATGCCAAGCACTTTGCTGATGCCATCCAAAAACTGCCGCTGTATGAATATGGCTTTAAGGTCAGCGCCAAAGAGTTTGATCATGATTGGCAGCTGCTCGCGATGATTGGTTATCAAGAGTCGCATCTGGATGCCAATGCCACATCACCCACTGGCGTGCAGGGCATCATGATGCTCACCCAAGACACTGCTCGTGCAATGGGTGTCAAAGATCGCAATGATGCTGCACAAAGCATTCATGGTGGCGCAAAGTACTTAAGCCAATTACAAGAACAATTTGCGCATATACCTGAAGTAGATCGGCTGTGGTTTGTGCTTGCGGCATATAATATGGGGCCTTATGCAGTCAAAAACATTCAAGAAACACTCAAAAATAGTGGCAAAGATCCCAATCTATGGCTCAATTTTTATGCTTATCTGCATAAACACGAACAGCAAACACCCCGCTATCGCCAATGTATCACTTATGTGACCAATATTCGCACCTACCTTGAAGCCATCAAGCAATACAATGCCAACAAAGAACAAAACAGAGAAGTTATCGTCAAGAATTGAGACGGCGTCTAGAATGATTGAGTAGTGCTTTAATCGGTGCTAATATTTAGTTTTGAGATGACATAACAAATAACAACAAAGCCCCATCGGTAATGATGGGGCTTTTGGCATTGATATGATTATTTATTTGGCACGGTGAGCACTTGCCCGATGCGTAGATTGGCATTTGGTTCAAGATCATTCATCTTGGCAAGCTCATCGGCGCTAATACCATAGCGTTTTGCCAATGAAATCAAGCCATCACCTGCTTTGACAGTGTAGCTAGTCGTGGTTTTTGGTAGCTTGATACGCTGCCCAACGAGTAAGTTAGCGGTTGGCGAAAGACCATTGAGTGATGCTAAGTTTTGTACACTGACACCTGCTCGCTTGGCGATGGCGGTTAGGCTTTCGCCCGATTTAACGACATAGCTTTCGGTGGCGATATTCAATGCAGGTGTGCTTGCCGCTTGTGTCGTGCTTTGTGATGTAGCTTTCGTTGTATTGGTGGTATTGTTGCTGCTGCTGTTGCTATTTGATGCACTTACACCATTTGGCAGTTTTAATACTTGTCCGATCAGTACATTATCAGTCACTGATAAGCCATTTTCAGCTGCCAAGGCTTGTAGTGTGACATTATATTTACGAGCGATAACGGTCAAGCCTTCACCAGCGACGACTTTATGTGTAGCAGGATTGCTGTTATTGCTTGTTGTTTGACGAGCTTGTGTGTTTTGATTGCTTGTCGATGGCTGTGATGATTGTTGGGCTTGTGGTTTGACTTTGCCTGAGACTAGCCATAGCTTTTGACCAATTAAAATACCAGAATCCACAGGCAGATTGTTATAACTTGCCAATTGCCCCACAGTCAAGCCATTAGCAGCAGCCACAGAAGTTAGGCTATCGCCTGCCCGTACGGTGTAGCTTTCGGGTTTGGTTTCGACTTTTGGTGCAGGTGTTTGTTTGGCTGTACTGCTTGCTTGTGCTTGTGTTGATGTTTGTACCGCATTGACACTGGCACCATTTGGCAGTTTTAATACTTGCCCAATTAGTACATTATCAGTTATTGATAAGCCGTTTTCAGCTGCTAAGGCTTGCAATGAGACATTATATTTACGAGCGATAACGGTCAAGCCTTCACCAGCGACGACTTTATGTGTAGCAGGATTGCTGTTATTGCTTGTTGTTTGACGAGCTTGTGTGTTTTGATTGCTTGTCGATGGCTGTGATGATTGTTGGGCTTGTGGTTTGACTTTGCCTGAGACTAGCCATAGCTTTTGACCAATTAAAATACCAGAATCCACAGGCAGATTGTTATAACTTGCCAATTGCCCCACAGTCAAGCCATTAGCAGCAGCCACAGAAGTTAGGCTATCGCCTGCCCGTACGGTGTAGCTTTCGGGTTTGGCGACAGGTTTTGGCTGAGCGGGTTTGGGCGTGCTTGTGTTAGTGGTATTTACACGAGCTGGCGCTGTTGCATTTGGTGCTTGCGTGCGCACTGATGGTTGAAATCCTGTCGGATCCAGTGTGTTATTGGTGTTATTCGGCACGGTCGTGCTTTGACCAAGTACGGGCTGTGACTGAGCGACGGTGGCAGGTACAGTGATGCTTTGCGCAGGGGGAATCGGTGTTGCAGGCTGAACTACAGGCTTGGGCGCAGGACTACCAGAGAAGCTGATGACTTTATTTTCGCCACGAGCATCAAGCACCGATTGACCTGTCTGAATGGCATCAAGCTGAATATTGCCATCGGCTGGGCTGACAGGCTGAACGGTATTTTTGCTATCAACTTTAATCTGCTCAACGATAAACTCTCGTTCTTCTTTACTAAGCGCTGGCTCTTGAATGATGGTGTTATTGGCAGTGACCTGAGCGATCGTCGTCGGTAGCGTATTTGCCAAGATCAGCTCTTGTTGTGACTGGGTATTGACCTTCGCACCTGATTTTGGTACAACAAAATCAATACTTTGTGCAGGCGCTGTCGCTACATAATCACCGCCATAGCCAAAGCCTTTCAATGCAGATAACTTGGCATCCATCGAAGTCGGCAGACTGTCTGGGATGACCAGACGGTTTGGGCCCATCTCATCGACAGTTTGGCTTAGTAGTGCAGGGTTTAGAAGCTTAAGCTCATCGACGGCGATACCTGTGATGGATGAGACTTCAGACAAGCTTACACCATAATTGACCGGCACTGTACGGAAGTGATTGTGGTTGGCAATAGCAGGTAGAGTGACGCCATAGCTGCTTGGCGCACCGACGATTTGGGCGACCGCCATAAAGCGTGGCACATAGTTCATCGTCTCAGTAGGTAATTTTAGCGACCAATAGTCGGTTGGCAAGCCCTGCTCTTGGTTGGCTCTGATGGCTTTTGAGATGCGCCCTGGCCCTGCGTTATAGGCTGCCAAGGCAAGTTCCCATGAGCCAAACTGATTATACAGGCTGGTCAAAAAGTCATACGCCGCACGAGTAGATTCGATGACATCACGGCGGCCATCATAGCTTGAGCTTTGGTTAAGACCATAGATACGCCCTGTGCTTGGGATAAACTGCCATAGACCTGCGGCGGCGGCATTACTCGTAGCTGTCGGGTCGTATGAGCTCTCAATAATCGGTAGTAGCGCTAACTCAGTCGGAATGCCACGGCGTTCGGCTTCGGCGACGGTATGGTGTAGATAGCGTGATGCACGAGCGGTCAAGCGATCGAGATAGCTTTGGCGTGAGTAGAACCATGACTTTTGGGCTTCGATACGAGCATTGGTCACTTCACCGATGCGATAACCGCGGCGGATACGATCCCATAAGTTACCATAGCGAGATACGGCAAGCTCATCACCTTCTACCATGCTCATATCGGTGGCTTGTAGCAAATCTTCAAGCGCATCGAGCATCTGCGGATCGAGTACGCCGGCATAAGAGCCATTGGCTGTGTTGGTTTTTTGGATGACTTTAGTGGTGGTTGGCTGACTGCTTGTTGTAGGAGTACTGCTACACGCTGCCAAGATACAAGAAGAAATGGCGATACTTAGTGGCTTAAGTAGGCGTGGCTTAAGTAGGCGACTTGACTTGGCGGGGGCTGTGTGCGGCATTATTTATCCTTATTTTTGATCAGTCAGCAAAAAAAATCAAATGATGAACAATCATCTAAAAAGTTAAATAATGCCTTATTTTGATAATTTTATCAACCTATCAAAGGCATGAAGCATAAACAATACACCCATAATTTACACAAATACACTGCTGGTAACTATTGTGTAAGAATTATGGGTGAAAAGGATGTTGATCGATGAAGTGGATTAATTGACAGTGACTTGTGCAACAGAGCGAAGTAGTACGGTGTTTGAGCCTACTTGCGACAGTGTAGCACGAGATGCGGTCTTGATGGTGACTGGTTTGCCATCTTGTATCCAAGTTTCGGTGGTGACGACCTGTGCACGAGCTTGATTGCCAGTGATAACAACATCACTGATGCTAATCTGATAACGGTAATTGGATGCCTTTGCCCAGCTTTTTTGAAGTAGCTGTAAATAATCTTCTTTACCAAGACTCATGGTCTTGTTGTTGCGTGTCAATGAGATGATGGCATCATCAGCGATGAGCTTTGAGATTTGGGCGATGTTTTGATTATTGGCGGCTGTACGCATGGCGCTTGAGTAGGCATTAATGTCGCTTTCGCTCATTGCATAGGCAGGCGTGCTGATCAGTGTCTGCGCCCCTAAAGCGGTAATGAACACGCCCAAACCTACGCCCTTACCAAGATTTTTGCCAGAAAGTTTACCTAATGTGCCAATCGCTGCAGTCAATAGACTGGCATTTAAGGTTTGTTTGAGAAAATGTCGGGTGTTGTGTTTCATAGGACAACCCTTTGTTAGTCATGCTTGATATCAAGCCAAAATCATCTGCGATATCCCAAATGGCTTAGTTAGGCAATACAGATGGTATCAAATTTATCTGCATACTACAATAACACCCAAAGCTTAAGCCATCATGGCAAATTGTAACATTTTGTTGCAATTATGGGAAGTCTATGTGGCAAAATAATTGACTTTTTCACATGGATTTACAGAGTTAAGCTTTGGTATGGCTATTTATTTACCAAAGTATTTACCAAAAAAATTAAAAAAGGAGCTAAATGCCCCTTTTATTGTACTTAATTGGATGATTTGTCAGCATCATCAGATGCATCATCTTGTTCAAGCTTTGCGCCTAATCGTGCCATACGGCGATCCATCAGCTGACGAGCCAGTGCCTGCATATCATCGACACGGTCAAATTCATCGACAATCTCAAGACCTAGTAGCGTCTCAAGCACATCTTCAAGACTAGCCAAGCCTTTGACTTCGCCAAATTCACCAACAGCCAGTGCGATATGCACACGCTCTTTAAGCATCAAATCAAGCAAATCAAACAGTTTCATCTTGGCAAATACAAAGCTGATATCACGCTTGAATTGTTTGATTGGCGTATGAATTTCTTGGTTTGCCTTGGCAATGAGCAAATCCGATTTGAGCACAAAGCCTGTGGCATTGTCCAAATCTTCATCAAAAATCGGAAAGCGAGAAAAAGGCAATTTTGGATGCAAAGCAAAAATATCGCCCACCGTCATATTCTGATCAAAGGCTGTCACCACCGAACGGGGCGTGACGATATCTTCGACATTGATCATGCCAAGTGCTAGCGAGTTTTTGATAATGCGTGTCTCAAGCTCACTCATCTGCCCCGAGCTTTCGCCTTGATTGGCAAGTGCCAAAAATTCATGACGGTTGAAGCTACTTTCTTGATGACCACGCGTCAATAGGCGAGAGATTTTTTCGGTAATCCAAATAATCGGCATCAGCACCCAGTTAATCGCACGCACATAATACGCCACAGGGGTGGCAAATCGACGCCAATAGGTCGTGCCAAGTGTCTTTGGGATAATCTCTGTACCGATGAGAATCACGAGCGTCAGCACACCACTAAACACGCCAAACCACACATCACCAAAGACAATCACCGCTTGAGCGCCAGCACCCAGCGAGCCTAGCGTATGGGCAACGGTATTTAGGGTCAAGATTGCCGAGATGGATTTTTCGATATTATCAATTTTGACATCTTTAAGTAGCGCCGCCAATTTTGGCTGATCTTCTTGCAGTGTATCGATATACGATGGCGTCATCGTTAGTAGCACGGCTTCTGATACCGAACAAATAAACGATACAATCAGCGATAAAGAGATAAAAAAGATCAGTAAAATCAGATTGATACTAGTACCGCCAAGCTCAAAGCTTGCATGGGCAAGTGTCGGCAAACATAGCGATGCAATGATGGCAAAAGGAATGAATGGACTAAAAAATCGGGTTCGGTGTCGGGACATAAGGGGATAAAATAACAAAAAATTAGTGCTCATATTAAGTGAAATTTAGCATAACTGCAAGTATTGATTTGATAAAATCAGCAAAAGCCACGAAAATCCATGTCAGCACCCCAAAAATATGTTATGATATCAGTTATTTTGTCTTTCGCTTGAGTGCTTGTTGTCAATGATTGGCAGACCATGACACTTATGCAAGTCATCGCATTTGATTGAAAATTGTAAATTTAGGAGTTTTTTATGTTAGATCTATTTATCACTGCTGCTCACGCAACCACTGGCGCACCAGCTGGTCAGCAATCACTATTTATGAATTTGCTAATTCCTGTGGCATTTTTTGCGATTTTTTATTTTCTAATCATCCGTCCACAATCAAAGCGCAATAAGCAACACAAAGCAATGGTTGATGGCTTGGC
>NZ_CAMCBS010000029.1 GCF_945873075.1 uncultured Moraxella sp.
AATATCCCCAAACCATCTACCGATATTCCATTTTTGAATTTTAAATTTTGACAGCTAAGCCTTAACATTGTGCAATCCATTTCTTATCATCAATAACCAAATTAGCCAAACGCCAAAGGAAAATTATCATGTATCAATACAGCTATGCCGACCAAAAATTGGTTGATGAGCGTGTCGCCCAGTTCCGTGACCAGACCCAGCGTTTTTTGGCAGGTGAGTTGCCAGAAGAGCAGTTTTTGCCATTACGCCTACAAAACGGTCTGTATGTACAGCGTCATGCACCAATGCTACGCATTGCCATTCCTTATGGCTTGATGTCAAGCAATCAGATGCGTACTTTGGCAGAGATTGCCCGTGATTATGACCGTGGCTATGGGCATTTTACCACCCGTACCAATCTACAGCTGAACTGGGTGAAGCTAGAAGAAGTGCCTGATATTCTTGCCAAGCTTGCCGCCAATCAGATGCACGCCATTCAGACATCGGGCAACTGTATTCGTAACACCACGACCGACCCGTATTCAGGCATTCATGCTGATGAGATTGCCGACCCGCGCCCGTATTGCGAGATTATCCGTCAGTGGAGTACTTTTCATCCTGAGTTTGCCTTTTTGCCACGCAAATTCAAGATTGCTGTCATCGGTACTAAGGCTGACCGTGCGGCGACACAGGTGCATGACATCGGTCTGCATTTGGTTGAGCGTGATGGTGAGCTTGGCTTTGAAGTGCTTGTTGGTGGCGGCTTGGGTCGTACGCCGATTATTGGCAAGGTGATTAATGAATTTTTGCCACGCCGTCATCTGCTGTCATATCTGGATGCGATTTTGCGTGTGTATAACTTAGAAGGCCGCCGTGATAATAAATACAAGGCACGTATCAAAATTTTGGTCGAAAGTCTTGGCAAAGATGTCTTTGCCCAAAAAGTCGATGAAGAATGGCAAACGCTCAAAGATGGTGATTTGACCCTGACCGATGCGCATTTTGAAAAGGCGCAAAGCTATTTTACCGAGCCAAATTATGAGCAAATCGACGCATTGTCAGCCCAAGAAGTACTACAAGGTTATCTATCTGATGAAGCGTTCAAAAACTGGTATGAGCATAACACCGTCGCTCATAAGGTCAATGGCTATCGTGCGGTGGTGATTTCGCTAAAAGCCGGCGTGGTTGATGGCGAGTATGTGCCAGCGGGTGATGTGACTGATGCGCAGATGTTTGCGCTTGCTGACTTGGCAGATGAATACAGTCTTGGCGAGATTCGTGCCACTCATCACCAAAACTTGGTGCTTGGCGATGTCAAAATCAGCGACCTATATGCACTATGGCAAAAGCTCGTTGCACTCAACCTAGCTCGTGCCAATATCGGCACGCTGACGGATATGATTGTCTGCCCGGGCTTTGATTATTGTGCTTTGGCGAATGCCACTACGCACAACATCGCCGAGTCTATCGAAAAGCAGTTTACCGACCTTGATTATCTGTATGATTTGGGTGATATTCGCCTGAATATGTCAGGCTGTATGAATGCCTGTGCACACCACCATGTCGGTGATATCGGTATCCTAGGCGTGGACAAAAAAGGCGAACACTGGTATCAAATCAGCCTAGGCGGCAACTCAGGCGAAAATGCCAAACTTGGCCAAATCCTAGGTCGTGCGGTCGCTGCTGATGAAGTGGCACAAACGATTGCCACCATCGTCGATGTCTATAAAAATGAGCGTATCGAGAGCGATGAGCATATCGAGACCTTTGCTCAAGCGGTGGAACGACTAGGCTTAGCACCATTTAAGGCGGCGGTATATAGCTGATTTTGCTTGGGTGTGATTGCCTGGTGATTAAACAGTTTGCCTAAGTTTATTGTAAGATTATTACAATTTTTTTAATAATTTATCCAATGATAAGCTTGCGGCAAACTGTAATATATCAAAACGATTATTTAAAAAATTTAACTATTATCAAGGAATAATCATGAGCTTAACCAAAGTATATAGTGATGCTCGCACCGAGAGTATCGCTATCAGCGAAGAAGAATTGGCTGCGGCGCTGACAGCAGATACCACCCCTGATGAGATTGACTCAGCGGTAGCAGATACACCAAGCTCGCTACTATTTAATTTGGCGGATTTTAAAGATGGTCGTGTGTTTAGCTTGATTCGCCATGCACGCCATAAGGGCTACACAGGTGAAATCATCATCGCAGGCGAGTTCGCCTTGGATCAGGCGAATTATTTTGTCAAATCAGGGGCAACTGCTTTTGTGGTTGCTGATGAAAAAGTCGCTACACTGACCAAGACCCTAAGCGATCTTGCCACAGGCTATAATGGCGAGTCGGTCAATCGTCTGCCATTGTTTAGTTAATTTTCACCAATAAAAAGCGAGCTTGTATGAATACTTTGCCATTGTTTTTTAATCTAAATAATAAAACTGTACTGATTGTCGGTGGCGGTGATGTCGCCCACCGCAAAGCGGTATTGATGGCAAAGGCACAAGCACGCATGGTGGTCATTGCCAAGAATTTTGATGAAGATTTTATTAATTTTCTAAATAAAATTGGCGCAACTTATCACCAAAAAAACTATGAGCCAAGCGATTTGGACACTTATCAGCCTGCCATCGTCATCGGCGCGACCGATGATCATGCGGCGAATGTCGCTCTGCATGGCGACTGTCAGGCTCGTGGCATTTCTGTGAATATCGTCGATACGCCTGAATTGTGCGATTTTATTTTCCCTGCCATCGTCGATCGTGATCCTGTGGTGATTGGCGTGTCTAGTAATGGCAAAGCGCCTGTGCTGGCTCGATTAATCCGTGCCAAGATTGAAAGTAGCTTGCCAAGCAGCATCGGTAAGCTTGCTGCCAAAGCGGGTGAGTTTCGTGCTAAGGTCAAAGATGCCTTGCCGACCATCACCGAGCGACGCTATTTTTGGGAATCGGTATTTGAGCGAGCATTGGCAGATCGTCAGATTGCACCACTGGATGATGAGCTGCATAGCTTTATTGATCAAGGCAAACAAGGCGGTGAAGTCTATATCGTCGGCGCAGGCGCAGGCGATCCTGATTTATTGACCTTTAAGGCACTTAGACTGATGCAACAGGCTGATGTCGTGCTGTATGATGCATTGGTATCGCCTGAGATTCTTGAGCTGTGCCGCCGTGATAGTCAAAAAATCTTTGTCGGCAAAAAACGCGCCGATCACGCCAAAACCCAAGAACAAATCAATGAACTCATTGTCCAATACGCTAAGGCAGGGCATCGAGTGCTACGCCTAAAAGGTGGCGATCCGTTTGTCTTTGGGCGTGGCGGTGAAGAGATGCTGGCGTGCCAAGCCTCGGGCGTGCCTTATCAGGTGGTCAGTGGCATCACAGCAGCGCTGGCAGCAGGTAGCTGTGCAGGCATTCCGCTGACACATCGTGGCGTTGCGACATCGGTGCGATTTTTGACAGGTTGTTATCAGACCAATGATGCCTTTGATGGGTTAAAAAGTGCGTATCAGCCGGATGAGACTTTGGTATTTTATATGGGCTTGCACGCACTGCCTAAGATTGTCGATAGCCTTGTGGTATCAGGCTTGCCAAGTGATTTGCCGATTGCCATCGTGTCCAATGCTAGCCTACCAACCCAAGCGGTCTTGACAGGTACGCTTAGCGATATCGTCGCCAAACAGCAGGCAGATGGGGTGAGTGCGCCTGCCATCATCATCGTTGGCAAGGTGGTTGAGCTATACCAACCCCAAAAGCCGATTTAAAAAACCAACTGGTCGGTTTTGATTTATTTTCTAAATGAGAATGAATTGTAAAATTTCGTATTCTACCGTAAATCAAGCATATGCAATCGCTGAAATTTTGCTATAATAAGTGGCATTTTTCACAAGATTATGGTTTGGGTCATTCATGCCAAATAAGTTTTTAGTTTCTAAAGCTCGTCATGAGCGTGGGGCAACAGGTCAGATTTTGGCGCTGTTTATGCTGGCACTGATTTTCGCATCGCTCGTCGTGGCGGTGATTGGGTTTAAATTTGGTTTTCGCCAAGGGGTATCTGATGCTGCCGAGAATATGCCACAAGTGGCAGCGGTGAGTGCTGATACTCAAGCGCTTAGCCAAGAGAATGCTCAGCTTAAGCAAGATGCTGCCACCGCTCGACAAGAGCGTGATATCAGCATGGCGAACCTTGAGCGCCTGCGTGGCGAATACGAAGACCTAAAAACCACCAATCTACAGCTAGAGCAAGTCAATGAACTGCTCAAAGCATCTGTGGCAGAGCAAGGCGGTGTGGCACTCAACATCATCGCATCAGAGATTATCTCGCTACCGCAGAACACTTTTGAATACCGCTTTGATGTGGCGATGATTGATGTATCAGGCAAGGCAGTGAAGATGATTCCTAAGCTGACTTTGCTAAACGCCACCAGCATGGTTGAGATTCCGCTTGAGCCATCAAGCTATGACATCAAAGGCGTGGCGAATATTCGTGGTCGCTTTATCATGCCCGAAGGCTTTGAGCCAAAGCAGATGAAGCTTGAGCTGATGGCAGGTACTCAAAAAGTCCAACAGCTTTACAACTGGCAAATTGGCAAAATCATTACCGATGCGCCTGCGTCACTTGCCGAAATGCCAAACGCAAGCAATCGACCAATTCAAAAGTCTGAATAATCAGCATTTGGTCTGCATTGCCATAAGTGAGATGTCATCATCGCCGCTTATGGCATTTTTTATTGGCTGATTTTTTGATACACTATGAGTTCAATGATTGTGTGGATATGATAATGAACAAGATTTTTGCCAGTGGTGATGAACACAGCCAAAGCGATATTTCTGTTGGTGTGATTACCCAAACCAAGCCCATGACCGCACGCCCGCAGATGTATGCGGTGGTGATGCACAATGATAATTACACGACGATGGAGTTCGTGGTGTTTGTGTTGGTTGAGATTTTTGAGCATGATATGGATGAAGCCTATCGCTTGATGATGCAAATTCATGAGACAGGGCGTGCGGTGGTGGCGATATTGCCATTTGACATCGCCGAGATGAAAGTTGATGAAGTCAATGAGCTTGCCGAGCAAGAAGAATATCCGCTATTGACCACGATTGAGAAATTATAATAAGAGAAATTATTAATTATGTTTAATCAAGATTTTTTGGCAATTCAAGAATTTATGCATGAATATGCCAAACGACAAGGGCATCAGTTTGTGACCGTTGAGCATCTATTGCTTGGACTATTAAAAGACGAAAACTGCGTGCAGATTCTTGAAGCTTGCGAAGCGGATACAGGGGCTATTTTGACAGCGCTCAAGGACTATCTGCGTGATTATATCCCCAAGCGTGACGGCGCCGATCCTATGCCGACCAAGAGCCTGACCCGTGTTATGCAGCGGGCGATTTGGCAGGTGCAATCAAGCCAATCAGGCGAAGAAGTCGCACCGACTGATTTGTTGGTGGCGATTTTTAAGGAAGATGAAAGCTTTGCCAATGAGCTGTTGCAGTCATCGGGCGTGGATATCCTAAGCGTGATGCGGGAGATTTCGGTACAAAGCCGTGCTAAGATGGTGGATTATGCCCTAAAAGGTGATGGCGATACCGTCGATGGCAAACGACGCACAAGTGCAAAAGAAAACCCGCTTGATGCTTATACGATTAATTTGAACGAACAAGCCAAGCTTGGCAAAACCGATCCACTAATCGGGCGTGCTGATGAGATTGAGCGTACAGCGCAGATACTGTGCCGCCGCCGCAAGAATAATCCCTTGCTTGTTGGTGATCCGGGTGTGGGTAAGACAGCGATTGCCGAAGGCTTGGCGTGGCTGATTGTCCATAACAAAGCACCCAAGCCACTGGCGAATGCGACCATTTACAGCCTAGATATGGGTGCGCTGATCGCAGGGACGAAGTTTCGTGGTGAGTTCGAAGCTCGCATGAAAGCACTTCTAGATGAGCTAAAACAGCTGCCTGATGCCATCTTATTCATTGATGAGATTCATATGGTCATCGGTGCAGGCAGTTCGATGGATGGTAGTATGGATGTGTCCAATCTGATTAAGCCCGCCCTTGCCAAAGGCGAGATGCGCTGTATCGGCTCGACGACTTTTGTGGAATATCGGCAGATTTTTGAAAAAGATCACGCCTTGTCACGCCGTTTCCAAAAAATCGACATCAAAGAGCCATCCATCCTTGATGCTATTGACATCATTCGTGGGCTAAAAGGCTATTATGAAAGCTTTCATCAGGTGACTTATACCGATGATGCCATCGAGACGGCAGTGCGACTGTCTGACAAGCACATTCATGAGCGATTTTTGCCTGACAAAGCAATCGATGTCATCGATGAAGCGGGGGCATACCTAAAGCTACACGCACAAGCAGACAGCACCGACCTTGCGGATAATACCAATCAGCAAGCTGCAGCAGCTGATGAGAATGCACCAAAGCCAGTGGTTGATACGGCATTGATTGAGCGTATTATTGCCAAAATCGCTCGCATTCCACCAAAGTCTGTCTCATCTGATGATAAGCATATCCTAAAAAATCTAAAAGCCAATCTAAAGCAAGTGGTCTTTGGCCAAGATGAAGCGGTGGATGTGCTGACCGATGCGATTTTGCTCGCTCGCTCTGGGCTGACCAATCCTGATAAGCCAATCGGTTCGTTCTTGTTCGCAGGGCCGACAGGCGTGGGCAAGACCGAAATCAGTAAACAGCTTGCCAAGATGCTTGGCGTTGAGCTGATTCGCTTTGATATGAGCGAGTACATGGAAGCACATACGGCATCTCGTCTGATTGGTGCGCCACCGGGCTATGTCGGCTATGATCAAGGTGGGCTTTTGACCGAAAAAATCAATCAGTATCCGCACTGTGTGCTGCTACTCGATGAGCTAGAAAAAGCACATAGCGATGTGTTCAATCTACTGCTACAGGTGATGGATCATGGCACACTGACGGATAATAATGGGCGTTCGGTGTCGTTTAAGCAGGTGATTTTGGTGATGACGACCAATGTCGGCGCAGATGCGATTAGCAAAAATTCGATGGGCTTTACCGAGCAAAGTCACCATACGGACAACACTGCCGCCATCAATCGCACCTTTAGCCCCGAGTTTCGCAATCGATTGGACGCCATTGTCAATTTTGCACCATTATCCCGTGCGGTCATCGATGGTGTGGTGGATAAGTTCATCACTGAGCTTAGCCAGCTACTACTTGCCAAAAATATCATTCTAAAAGTCGATGATGCGGTGCGTAGCCATCTTGCTGATAAGGGCTATGATCGCTTGATGGGTGCTCGTCCGATGGCACGACTGATACAAGATAAACTCAAAAAGCCACTATCGCAGATGATACTGTTTGGTGAGCTGACCGATGGTGGGACAGTGACAGCAGTGATGCAGGGGGATGAAGTGGGATTTGAAGTTGCTTGTGCTTAAGCTGTCTATTGTTCGTACCACCAAAAAGATGATAATAAAGACGATAAAAAATCAGCCGCTCATATGAACGGCTGATTTATTTGGCTAACAGATTAACCTTGAAACTTCTGCAAAGCTGCTACACGATCATCAAGTGTCGGGTGCGAGCGGAATAGATTCGCCATGCTAAAGCCTTGCGATTGACCTGATGAGATCGCAAAGGCTTTCATCGCTTCAGGCATCTGGTCAGGACGAGCTTCGGAAGGGCGTAGGGCGTTTAGCGCGCTGATCATCTTATCACGACCTGCTAGGCGAGCACCCATCTCATCGGCACGATATTCACGCAGGCGAGAGAACCACATCACGATCGCAGATGCTAGGATGCCAAGCAGGATATCCATCACCATGCTGGTGATAAAATAAGCAATGCCAGGGCTGTCGCTTTCGTTTTTGAAAATCGCACGATCCACAAAGTTACCAATAATACGAGCAAAGAACATCACAAAGGCGTTCACCACCCCTTGAATCAGCGCAAGCGTTACCATGTCACCATTGGCAACGTGACCAATCTCATGCGCAAGCACGGCTTCGACTTCATCAGGTGTCATGGTGTGAATCAGACCGGTTGAGACGGCGACTAGCGAGCTGTTTTTGCTCCAACCGGTGGCAAAGGCGTTCGGCTGTGTTGAATCAAAAATCCCCACTTCAGGCATTTTAATGCCTACCGCTTGTGCTTGGCGGGCAACGGTATCGACAAGCCATTGTTCAGTGCCATTTTGTGGCGTTTCAATCACGACAGTGCCGGTAGATTTTTTTGCCATCCATTTTGACAAAAATAGCGAGATGATAGAGCCGCCCATACCCCACACAAGACACATGACCATCAGTGAGATTAGATTCAGATTGCCACCTGAATGGACGCCGCCCAAGCCAAACACGGCTGAAATCACCGTAAAGGCGATACCGCAGACAAGTAATACCGCTAGGTTGGTTAATAAGAATAAACCAATTCGCATCATGAGAATGATTTCCTTTTAAAATGAATTTAAGTCAGTTATTTTGATTATTATAAGGATATTCGGACAAAATAAAAGGCAAAATTCAGAGAAATATCTAAATTTTGCCTTAAAATACAAAAAACTGACAAAGTTTATTGTAATTGCAATATCACCACGATATCAGTCAAATAATCGACTTAGTTTGAATTGTTTGAACCAAGAACTTGACTGGTGTGCGAGATGGTGGTGCTCGCTGGTGGTGTATTCATCGCAAGTGTCGTACGAGTACCATTGAAACCTTGGTATAGGCTAGCATCTAAGCTATAAATATTGTTATAGCGTTCATTGACCTTTTGCACATAGTTGCGAGTTTCACGAAATGGTGGGATGCCACCGTGCTTACGCACATTGCCAGGACCAGCATTATAAGCGGCAATGACATGGTTTGGGTTGCTGAACATGCCTTGTAGATAAGCTAGGTATTTGGTGCCGCCGTCGATGTTTTCGGCAGGGTCGTAGGCATTATATACACCCATATCACGAGCAGTACCTGGCATCAGCTGCATCAAGCCCATTGCACCAACAGGTGAACGAGCACTTGGGTCAAAGGTTGATTCGGTGTGAATAATTGCCTTGACTAAAGCAGGATCGACGCCATAGCGTGCTGATGACTGACGAATCAAATCATCAAAAGAATCACGGCTATAACCATATGAACTGTATGATGAGTAGCCGCTGTCCCAGTTTGATGAGCCAAATGCAGAGTAGTTTGAAGAGTAGTTTGATTGATTACTTGATGTATATGAGTTATTTACTAATGCAGAAGTTGCGTAGCTTGTCGTCTGTGACTGGCTTAGTGTGGCTTTTTGGGTGAATTTAGCCGTGCTTGCGCTAGGCTGAATGCTCACTGTGACCCCGCCAGCTGGCTGGATGGTGGTCGTGATTTCAGCGTGAGCCGCTAGGCTGCACAAAGCAGCGGTTAGGGTGGTTAGAGTAAGTTTGGTTGTAAGGATTTTCATGGTTTAATTGTGTGATTAAAAATTTGATAGGCATTGTATAGCATAAAATCGGCGATGGCTAGCAAAAAATATTCACTGATTACAAAACTTTACAATTAGGCAAGATTAGATTTAGCTTATAAATAGACGAGTAAAAAGTTGCGCCCAAGCTTGATAAATTAAGCAATAAAGTGGTTAAAAATACACCATTTTATAGGATTTTCCGATAATTATCTGATACCGTAAATCGTATCTGAATTTTTCAAGCGACCAAATTGTAACAAAATATGTTTTACCACTTTACAAAAAAGCCCAAATTGGTATTTGGGCAGTTTGACTAATTGGGTCAATAAAACGGGTGCTATTGGATAAACAACTCCATCACCGCTTTTGAACCAACAAAGCCAATGGCGAGCAGCGCAAAGCCATAGATGGCAAAATTCGCAGCACGCTTACCCCGCCAGCCGTAGCGATAATGCCCGGCAATCAACGCACCATATAATAGCCAGCTTAATACACTAAACACCATCTTATGCGCAATGTGCTGTGTCATGATGTCATAAGTCGCCCCAAAGCCTAAGCCGAGCGCAATGCTCAAAATCACAAAGCCCATCAAAATCATATCAAATAATAGGCTCTCCATACTCTGCAAGGACGGCAGGCGAGACACCCAAAATCTGTGAATGGTCTTGTGCTTAAGCTCTCGGATTTGTAGGCGTAATAGCAAGCCCTGCACCGCCGCCATCAATAGCACACAATAAGCAGCAAAAGACAGTAGGATATGCACTTGTAGCCCAATGCCAAGCTGTTCAATTGGCTCATAAGTGGCGTCACCAATATAGCCAAGACTGATGCCAATCAAGGCGCTTGGCACTGCCAAAATCCCAAGACTCAAAATCGGACGATACAGCCCAAACAGCACATAAAACAGCAAGAAAAATAAGCCAGTGAGATTGAGCGTATTGAATAAATTAAAATTTAGCCCATCGGCAGTGATGATTTGTGGGTATAATAAGCAGCCATGCAAAACAAGCCCAATCCCCAGTGCGCCAAGCAGTGCGCCTTTTGAAATTGCGCTTTGCTTGACCAAGGCATTTGCCAAATATAGACTGCTTGCGGTATAAATCAGCACCACACTCAAAAAAATCAACAGCACAAAAACCCCTTTATTGTTATACCATCAACACATCAAGCCTGCTTATGCTGCGTGATTGACACGCAAAAATACAGCAAAAATAGTCAATATTGATGGGATTCGTGCAATTAAATTGGAATATTTGCCTAATTTAGCATAAAATAGCAGTTATTTGTAGCAATAGTTTTGGCAAGCATTCATCTTGGTGTGTTTGTCCCTTTTATAATGACGGATTTGATATGTTTGATACCTTAACAGAACGACTTTCTGGCAGTTTGCGTAATATCGCAGGCACTGGTCAATTAACCGAAGATAACATCAAAGATACCCTGCGTGAAGTGCGTATGGCACTGCTTGAAGCGGATGTGGCATTGCCTGTGGCACGAGATTTTGTCGCCAAGGTCAAAGAGCAGGCGCTCGGTCAAGATGTCCTAAAAGAGCTTGCACCGGGTCAAGCCTTTGTCAAAATCGTCTATGATGAGCTGACTGAGATGATGGGCTCGGCGAACCAATCGCTTGAGATGACGGGCAAGCCACCGATGGTCTATCTGCTGGCGGGTCTGCAAGGTGCGGGTAAGACGACCACAGCAGGTAAGCTTGCGAAGTTTTTGCAAGAAAAACAAGGCAAAAAAGTGATGCTCGTGTCAGCCGACGTGTATCGTCCTGCAGCGATTAAGCAGCTTGAGCAAGTGGCAGGGCAAGTCAAAGCAAGCTTTGTACCATCATCGGTGGATGAAAAGCCGATTGATATCGCTCGCCGTGCGATCAATGAAGCTAAGTTACAGTACCAAGACATCCTAATCATCGACACCGCAGGTCGCTTGCACATCGATGATGAGATGATGGATGAAATCAAAGAGCTGACCGCAGCGGTCAATCCAGTAGAGACGCTGTTCGTCGTCGATGCGATGACTGGTCAAGATGCTGCCAATACTGCCAAAGCGTTCAATGATGCACTGCCATTGACTGGTGTGATTTTGACCAAGACTGATGGCGATGCCCGTGGTGGTGCGGCACTGTCGGTGCGTGCGATTACAGGTAAGCCGATTAAGTTTTTGGGTCGTGGCGAAAAACTAGAAGCACTTGAGCTATTCCACCCTGAGCGTATCGCACAGCGTATTCTTGGCATGGGTGATGTGCTGAGTTTGGTCGAAGAAGTCGAAGCAAAAATCGACCGCGAAAAAGCCGAACAAATGGCGAAAAAGATGCAAAAGGGTGGTGAATTTGACCTTGAAGATCTTTTGACCCAGTTCCAACAAATGAAAAATCTAGGCGGTATGGCAGGTTTTCTAGATAAGATGCCAGGCTTAGGCGGTGCGGATATCCAAAAAGCAATGGCAGAAGCCAAGCCAGAAGAAAAGGTCAAAGAAATGGAAGCATTGATTCATTCGATGACACCATTTGAACGCCAAAATCCAGACAAAATCACCCCAAGCCGTAAGCGTCGTATCGCTGCAGGTTCGGGCAAACAAATCCAAGATGTCAATCGCCTGCTCAAGCAACACAAGCAGATGGCAAAAATGATGAAAATGATCAGCCGTCCTGATGGCATTGGCAAGATGATGAAAGCGGTGCAGGGCTTGACCCGTGGGATGTCGGGCGGTGGCCCATTGTTTGGCAATAAAGGTGGTAATGCCGAAGGTGCGCCAAGTATGGCAGAGATGCAAAAATCAATGCAGGATTTGGGGCTAAATCCAAACGATATGCCAAGCATGGAAGAAATGCAGAAAAAAATGCAAGAAATGGGCGGTCAGCTACCACCGCAGTTCAAAAAACGCTTCTGATGTACTCATGGTATCACGACACCCAAGCTGTCATGGCTTGGGTCTTAACTTTGTCGGTAAAGAGCTTTTTAAAAGGTGAGATATGGCAATCTTGATGGCGTTTGATACGGTGTTTGAGCAGTGCTCGGTGGCAATCGTGCAAGATGACACGGTGCTCTACCACAAGACTATCGCAGGCAATCGTGGGCAGACTGAGATTATCCTTGAGATGGTGGATAATGCTTTGTCGCAGACAGGTCTGTCATTAGCACAGATAGACTGTCTTGCGTTCAATCGTGGGCCGGGCGCGTTTAGCGGTATTCGTATCAATACAGCGGTGGTGCAGGCGTTGTCGGTGGCTGGCGATACGCCGTGCGTGGGTATATCAAGCTTGGCGACGCTTGCCGATACCGCTTGCCAAAACGAAACTTTTGCTGATAATACTGTGCTATCGGCAGTGATGGATGCACGCCAAAACCAAGTCTATCAGGGGCGATTTGTCATCAAACATGGCGCATTGAGTACTGATGCAGATGGCAAGGTTATCGGCGATGAAAGCTTGCTTGATTATGATAGTCCGTTAATTGCCGATGTCATCGTCGGTGATGGTGCATCGCTTGTACAGCATAATCATGCCAAAATAGTGCAAGCACATCCGACGGCGGTGGATATCGCACGGCTTGGCATGATGGCGTATCAACAAGGGCAGGCGGTGAGCGCTGAGCGTGCATTGCCTGTGTATCTGCGTGATAATGCGTGGAAAACGCTTGCCGAGCAGGGCAAGGCATAGGCTATAAGTTCCAAACTATAGGGCTTGGCTTAAGCCTAATTTCAGATTTGTGGTGTACAATACGCCATCTTTTTATTTTTCTTAGGTTGTACTATGGATATTTTGCTGATTATCAAAGCCGTCATCATGGGTATTGTTGAAGGTATTGCAGAATTTTTACCCATTTCAAGCACTGGCTATTTGATTTTGTCAGCGGATTTGATGAATTTTTTGACCGGTGAATTTCGCAATCTGTTCATCGTCTTTATTCAGCTTGGGGCGATTTTGGCGGTCATTTATGACTACTGGGGCAGACTGTGGAATTCATTCATGGGGCTATTGACCGGCAGGGCAGAAGGGCTTGCCAAGCCACGCCAGCTGGGGCTTGCTTTGATTGTGGCGACCATTCCTGTGATGGTGATGGGCTTTTTGTTTGCTGATGTGATTACCCAAGTACTGTTTCATCCGTTGGTGGTGGCGACCATGCTGATTATCGGTGCACTACTTATCATCTACGCTGAGAAAAATCCCCGCAAAATCATCGCCGATGAAGCTGAACACATCAGCTTTAAGACCGCACTGTACATCGGCCTGTGCCAGTGCCTAGCGCTTATTCCGGGCACGAGCCGTTCGGGGGCGACCATCATCGGTGCGCTACTGCTTGGTACATCACGCAAGGCGGCGACTGAGTTTTCGTTCTTTTTGGGCATTCCTGTCATTGTGGGTGCGGCACTGCTTGATTTGGTCAAGCACAAAGATGCACTACAAACAAGTAGCGACTGGATGATTTTGGGCATTGGCACAGTGGTGTCGTTCATCGTGGCGCTGCTGTGTATCCGCTTGATGGTGGGCTGGGTGTCCAAAAAAGACTTTATGATTTTTGCATGGCTGCGTATCATCACAGGCGTGGTGGTGTTGATTGCGTTTTTTGGCTTTGGTTATCAAATTCAAGGCTAATCCAAATTTTATTGTAGAAATTCGCTAAATAAGGAGTGTGTGATGCTGATTTTTGGTGTGGATGCCAATCAAGTAGCCCCTGTCCAATCACTCATCAGCACGCACGCTTTGCCGATCGAGTTATCATTTTATACATTAACTAAGATTAATAATAAATATCTTGGCTTTGGGCTAGATGAGTATCAAGCACAGCAGGCGCTACTGCTTGAAAAAGATAAATTATTACTGATACAAAGACAAGGTAATGACATCATCAAAGTTAGCCCCGATTGGACAGCACAGACCCGCCGTGTGGTATCAGCAGGGCGTAAGTCTGAGCTGATTTTGCAGGCGTGTAAGCTGACAGCAGGGATGACGGTGATTGATGGCACAGCAGGATTTGGGCATGACAGCTTAATACTTGCAAGCACTGGCGCAAGTGTCATCATGCTTGAGAGCAATCCTATCATGGCACTGTTATTATTGTCAGAATATGCCTATATGCAGGATAATCCAAATTGGCAAGCTCTTTTATCACGGCTATCCATCCGCCATGCTGATGTGCGTGATTGCAGCGATGGTGCTGATGTCGTCTATCTTGACCCGATGTTCCCAAAGGGTAGCTACGATGCCAAGGTCAATAAACATATGCAAGCCCTGCACAGTTTTGTCGCACCGCCTAGCCTTGATGATGAATATCAGCTTTTAAGCCATGCTAAATCATTGATAGGGCAGACCGATGGGCGAGTGGTGGTGAAGCGACCGCTTAGTGCACCTTATTTAGCTGGCAAAACCCCCATCCAATCATGGCAAAACGACGCTATCCGATTTGACAGATATTAATCAGTGTATGCATAATCTGTATTTAGATAAAATTACAATCATTAATCCATCATGAAAAACCATCACGCCCACGCACCGATGACCTTTGGTCAAAAAACTTTTGCATGGCTACAGCTGACCCGATTTGACAAACCTGTCGGCACGGAGCTACTGCTGTACCCGACACTGTGGGCGGTGCTATTGGCGTACTGGGGCATGGGGCAGACACCAAGCGCCAAAGTGGTGCTGATTTTTACGCTTGGGGCGGTATTGATGCGTGCAGCTGGCTGTGCGATTAATGACTTTGCCGATCGTAAGGTGGATGGACAGGTCAAGCGCACCAATACCCGTCCGCTTGCCGATGGGCGACTATCTGCCAAGACAGCGGCAGCAACTTTTGTGGGGCTGTCATTGTTATCAGCGTGTCTGCTGTTTTTCTTGCCTGTGGCGGTGTTTTATTGGTCGCTTGGGGCGGTGGCACTGGCGTTTGTGTATCCATTTATGAAGCGATACACCAATTTGCCACAGGTGGTGCTGGCAGCGGCATTTGGCTGGGCGATACCGATGGCGTTCGTCGCTGTGCAGGGGTGGACTGATGTGTGGACTTGGGTGCTGTTCGTGGCTTATATGTGCTGGACGGTGGCGTATGATACACAGTATGCGATGTGCGACCGTGATGATGATGTGAAAATCGGGGTCAAATCCACGGCGATTTTATTTGGTCGCTATGATGTGGCGATTATTAGCCTGTTGCAAGTGGTTTTTGTGGTGCTGATGAGTGTGGCGGTTTGGCATTATTTTGCTGATGTGCTTGGGTGGTTTGTGCTTGTTGGCGTGCTGCCTGTGGTGGCGATGTTTGGTTATCAATATCATCTGATTAAAGACCGAGAACGCTTGGCGTGCTTTGCGGCATTTCGTCATAATGCGTGGGTAGGGCGGTATGTGTTTGTTTGGGTGCTTGTATTGTGTTTGGCTGAGTGGATATGGGGTTAAACCTTGTAAGTTTGGATTATTGATTTGACAAGTGCACCGATGCCAATGTCTATTCTCAGGTTAATGGCTATCTTGGTGAAATTGAACTTGCCAATCGCGTTGTAAACGAAGGTTATATTGTTCTAAAATGGGGTGATAAGGTGGGTAGGAACGGTAGTGATATTATTTCTATCGACCCAAGAACCAATACGGTTGTACTTTGGGACAATAAGTATCGTAGTGGCACTAACGAAAAATTGGAGCTGTCTTCGACTTTTGACAATGAAGCATTAACTGAAAAAGGTAATCTTAGCGGTGCTTGGGACGGTGCAAGACAAGAAGTGATTGATGCTATCGTAGCAAGCACAGACCCTAAAATTCAAGCAATAAGCGATAAGCTTGTTGCAGATCTCCTACAGGGCAATGTTGAGACTGTACCGGTCAACTATTTTCAAACAACCCCTAAGAGGGTTTTGTTAAAAAACT
>NZ_CAMCBS010000030.1 GCF_945873075.1 uncultured Moraxella sp.
ATTTGGTGGTTTTGCTTTGTCTGCTCAATAATCCCCCAAAACCTGCCAAACTGTGCTAAAATACATCACTATGCCCAAATTTTGTGCGGTGGGTGGTCGCACGGGCGAAAGATTTTTTTATTTTAGTCAGAATTTAGTCAGTTGGAAAAGATATGCGTTTTATTGATGAAGCTGTGATCAGCGTCAAAGCAGGTGATGGCGGTAATGGGATTGTGAGTTTTCGCCGTGAGAAATTTGTCCCAAAAGGTGGGCCAGATGGCGGTGATGGTGGCAAAGGCGGTGATGTCTATGCCATCGCTGATGATAATACCAATACGCTGGTGGATTATCGCTATACTCGTAAATTCGAAGCTCGCCGCGGCGAAAATGGCGGCAGCAAAAACTGCTCAGGCAAAGGGGCGGATGATATTTATCTGGCAGTGCCGATTGGTACGACGATTATTGATACCGATTTGGATTTGGTGATTGGTGATTTGACCGAAAAGGGTCAAAAAATTCTCATCGCCAAAGGTGGTGATGGTGGTTTTGGTAATACCCGCTTTAAATCAAGCACCAACCAAGCACCCCGTAAGGCGACACCGGGTTTCCCAGGTCAAGCCAAAAACATCAAGCTTGAGCTCAAAGTCGTCGCCGATGTTGGCTTGATTGGTCTGCCAAATGCCGGCAAATCAACCTTTATCCGCCAAGTGTCGGCAGCTCGCCCAAAGGTGGCGGATTATCCATTTACCACGCTCGTGCCAAATCTTGGCGTGGTGGATGTCGGCACGCATCAGTCCTTTGTGATGGCAGATATTCCAGGTCTTATCGAAGGGGCATCTGATGGTGCGGGACTTGGTATTCGTTTTTTAAAGCATGTGGCGCGTACTCGTCGCCTGCTACACAT
The DNA here is from genome assembly GCF_945873075.1 of uncultured Moraxella sp. Taxonomy (GTDB): domain Bacteria; phylum Pseudomonadota; class Gammaproteobacteria; order Pseudomonadales; family Moraxellaceae; genus Moraxella. The sequence goes on from NZ_CAMCBS010000030.1 coordinate 884, forward strand.
CGTCGATGTACAGCCGATTGATGGCTCAGATCCTGTGGCGAATGCCGAGATTATCTTAAATGAGCTTGAAAAATTCTCGCATGAGTTATCACAACTGCCGCAGATTTTGGTCCTAAATAAGATTGACCAAATCCCCGAAGAAGACCAAAACGCCGTCTGTACTGACATCGTGGCACGACTTGGCTGGACGGGCATGGTGTTTCGCACATCGACCTTGACCGGTGATGGCGTGGATGCGGTGAAGTTTCATCTGATGAATGCCATCGAAGAAGAGCGTGAGCGTGAAATCGAAGATCCTATCTTTGCCGAAGAGCAAGCCGAACGCTTCCGCCGTCTCGAAGAAGAAGTGCGTCATAACACCGAAATCCAAAAAGAAGCCTATCGTGCGATGCGTAAAGCACAGCGTGAAGGCATCAGTGATGATGACGATGATGACTTTAATGAAGATGATTATGATGTCAAGGTCGAGTACGCACCGTACTAGCTAAGGCTAAGCACATCACAGGTTCATGGATAAGTAGATGAAAACCAAGCGCATCGTCGTAAAAATCGGCTCATCGCTACTGACCAATAACGGTCGGGGGCTAGATCGCACAGCGATCTATGAATGGGCAAGACAAATCGCCGAACTACAAAACAGCGGTCATGAAGTCCTGCTCGTCTCAAGCGGTGCAGTCGCCGAAGGGGTGGTGCGGATGAATCTACCTGAACGACCCAAGAAGCTCGAAGCATTGCAGGCGTGTGCATCGATTGGGCAGATGGGTTTGATTGAGACTTGGTGGCAGGCACTTATCCAAAAAGGCGTGCAGTCATCGCAGGTGCTACTGACCCATGACGATTTGGCGCATCGTTCTCGCTATCTGAATATCTCGCAGACCATCGCACAGCTGATGGAATGGCGTGTCGTGCCTGTGATTAACGAAAACGACACCATCAGTTATGATGAGATTAAATTTGGGGATAATGACAGCTTGGGTGCGATGGCAGCAGCGATGATTCATGCGGATTTGTACATCATCTTGACCGACCAAGACGGCGTATTCACCGACAATCCCCGCACCAATCCTGATGCCAAGCTCATCGAACAAGAGCGCGCGATGGCAGATTATTTGTTTGATGTCGCAGGCGATGGTGGCAAATGGGGCAGTGGCGGTATGCTGACCAAAATCCGTGCAGCTCGCCTAGCAGCGATGAGCCAGTGCCAAACGGTGATTGCCAGTGGTAAGGTGGATGATGTGATTATCCGCCTAGCACATGGCGAGCGTATCGGTACGCTACTGACGACTGATAGCAGTGATAAGCTGATTGCCAAGAAACAATGGCTCGCTGCGCACATCCGCATGGCAGGCACGCTCATCATCGATGATGGGGCAAAAACTGCCATCACGACCAACCACAAGAGCCTGTTGCCGATTGGGGTGCTCGAAGTGCAGGGTGATTTTGATGCAGGGAGTGTGGTTGAGATTGTCGATACTGCCAAAACCCGCATTGCAGTGGGTCAAGTGGGCTTTTCGTCCGCTGATGCCAAATTAATCACCCAAAAAAGCTCCGCCCAAATCCATGACATCTTGCCACACTTTGACGAAAAATCGGTGATGGTGCATCGAGATGAAATGGCGATTTTATAGTTATTATTAAATTTAAAATTCATTCTGCTAATAATTTGCTAATTTAGGATAAGCTATGACCGAATTTGCTCCGCTAAAAAATGACCGCCTATTGCGTGCCATTCGCTTTGAGCCTGTGGATACAACCCCTGTATGGATGATGCGTCAGGCGGGGCGTTATTTGCCAGAGTACAAAGAAGTCCGTGCACAGGCGGGGGATTTTTTGAGCCTATGCAAAGATACGGACAAGGCGACCGAAGTCACCTTACAGCCGCTGCGCCGATTTGAGCTCGATGCGGCGATTTTGTTCAGTGATATTTTGACCATTCCTGATGCGTTTGATTTGGGTCTATATTTTGCCGAAGGTGAAGGTCCAAAGCTCAAAAAAACCGTCCGAACAGAATCTGACATCGCAGCCTTGCCAAAGATTGATATGAACTCATCACTTGATTATGTGATGAAGGCGGTGACAAGCATCCGCACGGCACTCAATGGTCAAGTGCCGTTGTTTGGTTTTTCGGGCAGTCCGTGGACATTGGCGACTTATATGGTCGAAGGTGGCTCAAGCCGTGAGTTTCGCCATACCAAGCAGATGATGTATGCCACGCCAGAGCTGCTACACGCACTCCTTGCTAAGATTGCTGATGCGGTGGTGGATTATTTGGATGCACAAATCCGTGCAGGGGCGCAGATTGTGCAGATTTTTGATAGCTGGGGTGGGGCATTGGGTCATCGCCAATTTGCCGAATTTAGCCATCGCTACAACCGTGACATCGTCGCACGCCTAAAAGCCATCCATCCTGATGTGCCTGTGGTGCTATTCACCAAAGGCGGCGGGCTGTGGCTAGATATCCAAGCAGACAGCCAAGCCGATGCATTGGGGCTAGACTGGACGATGCCACTGGATAAGGCACGCCATACGCTATCAGCGCTGAACGCCAAAAAAGCCCTACAAGGCAACCTAGACCCTGCAACCATCTATGGTACGCCTGATGCCATCCGTGCCGAAGTCAAGCGGATGCTGGATGATGCTTATGTGCTTGACAAGACAGGCTATGTGGCGAACTTCGGGCATGGTATTACCCAGTGGTCAAATCCTGACCATGCCAAAGCCTTTATTGACGCAGTGCATGAATATCAGATTTAAACAGGGTTAAATTAAAAAGACTTGGGTGTGTGCCAAGTCTTTTTTCTTGTGGAAATAACCTTAACGTTCCAAAATACAAGTCACGCCTTGACCACCTGCAGCACAGATAGAAATCAGTGCACGGCCCGAGCCTTTTTGGGCAAGTAGCTTGGCAGCGGTGGCCAGAATGCGTCCACCGGTAGCCGCAAATGGATGTCCTGCAGCTAGGCTTGAGCCATTGACATTCAGCTTACTGCGGTCGATTGCACCTAATGGCGCATCCAAGCCTAGGCGAGTTTTGCAAAAATTCTCATCTTCCCAAGCTGCCAGTGTCGATAGCACCTGCGATGCAAAGGCTTCATGAATTTCATAAAAATCAAAGTCTTGTAGCGTAAGACCAGCACGAGCAAGCATCTGCGGTACGGCATAGGCAGGTGCCATCAGTAGCCCTTCGGTCAAGCCTTGCTTACCAATAAAATCCACCGCAGCGGTCTGCTGATGAGTGATGTAAGCTAGTGGCTCATAGCCATGCGCAGCCGCCCATTCTTCGCTCGATAGTAGCACGCACGATGCGCCATCGGTCAGCGGTGTTGAGTTGCCTGCGGTCATGGTTGGGTTGACGTTCTTTTTGCCAAAGGCAGGTTTTAGCGTGCCAAGCTTCTCAAGTGTGGTATCGGCACGCAGGTTGTTGTCTTGGGTCAAGCCCTTATAAGGCGTGATCAAATCATCAAAAAAACCTTCTTGATAAGCACGAGCCAAGTTTTGATGGCTATCAAAAGCCAGCTTATCTTGATCGGCACGGCTGATGTTCCACTCCAGTGCAGTGATGGCTTGATGTTCGCCCATAGACAATGCGGTGCGTGGTTCGCCATTTTGGGGGAATGCAATCAAATCTTTTGGATTAATGCTTGCTAATGCGCTCAAGCGATCTTTGGCAGTTTTGGCATTGCCAAGGCGAATCAGTGCACGACGCAGACCATCACCGAGTGCGATCGGCGCATCCGATGTGGTGTCTGTACCGCCTGCGATACCGCTATCGATGATGCCTAGTGCGATTTTATTAGCAACAGCAAAAGCTGATTGCAGGCCTGTACCACACGCTTGTGAGATGTCATAAGTTGGCGTGGTTGCAGGCAGGCGAGTGTTTAGCACCGCTTCACGAGTTAGGTTTAGATCATTGCTGTGCTTGAGTACCGTACCTGCGACCACTTCACCGACTGGCTTATCCGCCAAGTCAAAACGCTCAATCAAGCCATCTAGGGCAGCGGTGAGCATATCGATATTGCTAGCGTCAGCATAAGCGCCATTACTACGAGCGAAAGGGATGCGATTACCACCTAGGATGGCGACTTTTTTGATGGATGACATGATAAATTTCCTTTTTTTGGTCAATGAAATGTAGAAAAGTGGTTCTAGCTTAGCATTAATGAACGACAAAATGGGAAAAAATCACTGATTGATAATAAATAGTTTTTTAATAAATATCTTGTATAACTATAAGTTAGTAAAAAGGCGAAAAATTTCACCGTTTTGGTGCAAATCTGCCAAGTTTTACATACTAAGCCCAAATTGTGTGCTAAAATGATTAGTTAATATCTAAGAATTGATGCGAATTTGATGCTTTGACATCCATCAGCACCACGCAAAAAAAGGAGAAAGACATGAGTGATCGTTATGGCGAATTGATGCAATCTTCTATCGGCAGAAAAGTTGCCAAAAATCTTGGCTTGCCTGTGCCAATCAAGCTAGACCGCTATGAAGCTGGTCAACCGATTTTGCGTGGCGAAGTGGCACTGGGGCTGTCTCAAGGTGATGACGCATCGGTGCGAGCACTGCTTGGCGAGTATCTGACTGCACTTGATGCCAAAGTTGCAACTAATCAAGGCGATGACTATCCTGCCAAATCCACATCGCTTGAGAGCCGTCTGACGGATGAGAATGCTCGCTTTAAGGTGGCGATTTTTGATGCGACCAACATCCGCTCAGCCGATGAGCTCAAGCAAGTGTATGACTTTTTTCATCCGATTGCCCGTCGTATCAAATCATCAGGCCGTATCATCATCATTGCTCGCCCTGAGTGCTGTACAGGCACGGATGTGGGCTTTGCCTTAGCACAGCGAGCAGTGCTTGGCTTTACCAAATCCATCGCCAAAGAATTCAAAAAAGGCATCACCGCCCAAGTGCTCTATGTCCAAAAAGGCGCAGAAAGTGAGCTGCCGCACACGCTGGATTTCTTTATTTCTGCCAAGTCTGCCTATGTGTCAGCGCAGCCGATTACTATTAAAAAATCTCAAGCGGATACTGCTGATGAGCTTAACGGCAAAAAGGTGCTCGTCACAGGCGCAAGTCGTGGTATCGGTAAGGCGATTGCGCAGGTGCTGGCTCGTGAAGGCGCCAAGGTGTATTGCCTAGATGTACCCCAAAGCCTAGCTGACCTACAGGCGGTCGCTGGTGAGATTGGCGGTCATGCATTGCCACTAGACATCACCGCGACCGACGCTGCCGAACAAATCATTAAAGCTTGTGGCACACTTGATGGCGTGGTGCACAATGCAGGCGTAACTCGTGATAAGACCCTTGCCAATATGAGCGAAGAGCAGTGGAATCTGGTGATGAATATCAACCTAGCCGCCATCGCTCGTATCAATGATTATCTACTATCGCATGATGGACTGTCGGCACAGGCTCGTATCGTCTGTGTGTCATCAATTTCGGGTATCGCAGGTAATTTGGGTCAGTCAAACTATGCCATGAGCAAGGCAGGCGTGATTGGCTTGGTTGAAGCTACCGCCAAGCTACTGTCTGACTCGGCTCGTACGATTAACGCTGTCGCACCGGGCTTTATCGAAACCAAGATGACCGGTCAAATCCCATTCGCCATCCGTGAAGCCGGTCGCCGTATGAACTCAATGAGTCAAGGCGGCGAGCCTGTCGATGTGGCAGAGACCATCGCATGGATGCTATCGCCAAAGGCAGGCGGTATCAATGGCAATATCGTGCGTGTCTGCGGTCAAAGCGTGCTCGGTGCTTAAATCTAGCATCTAGCACCAAAGCAATTTACGCCCGATATGTTCATTGGGCGTTGTATTAGTTTACTGGCGAGTGCCAAAGGATAGGATTATGTCGGATTTGCATTTTAAAGAATTGCCAAAGATGCACACCACTTATGCCAACGTCATCAAAAGCTTGCTACCGCATGGCGACAGCAAAGCAAGCACGCTACCGACATCGGTATATACGGTGGATAAGCTTGCAATTGATGAGAGCAACTTAAAAGAATATCGCAAAATCTGTGGGTTCATGGACGATGGGCGAGTGCCTGCGACTTATTTTGCGGTGCTATCACAGACTTTGCAGATGAATATGATGGCAAAGCCAGAGTTTCCGTTTGCGATGCTTGGGCTTGTACATATCGAAAACAGCGTTACGCAGCATCGAGTGATTTTTGATACCGAAACTGTGTCAATGGCAGTGCGTCTAGATAACCTACAAACACATGAAAAAGGCCAGCAGTTTGATTTTATCACCACAGTATCTATCGATGATGAAGTGGTGTGGGAAGGGGTATCGACTTATTTGTCTCGCCAAAAAAAGAGCAAGCAAGAGCGTGATGCCCAAAAAGCAACTGCCGATAAGCCTGCCCCTGTCACGGCCAAGCTTGAGCCTGTCGATAGCGGTGTGCATGAGATGATTTCGGTTGCTGAAGACATCGGCCGTCGCTATGCTTTCGTTTCGGGTGATTTTAATCTGATTCACCTGCACCCCTTGTCCGCTCGTGCTTTTGGTTTCCCAAAAGCGATTGCGCATGGGATGTGGAGCAAGGCAAAATCACTGGCAATTTTATCAAAAAACTACAAACTGCCATCTGCCTATCGTGTGGATGTGTCATTTAAGTTGCCTGTATTTTTGCCATCGACGGTGGAGCTTATCAGTGATGCACCGTGCGAGCTAGGTGTAGAATTTGGCGTCTATGCCACCAAAGGCGATAAGCCGCATTTGGTCGGTAGCATTGCGTATTTGTAATCCTTGATGTTTTTAAAATTTATAAATAATAGATAAGAGAAATTATGGCTAATTGGCAAGACTTTGATGAGATTTTGGCAAAATTACAGCTCGATGATGCCCCTGCTGGCGGTGCGCTCGTGGTGTATCATGATGGTCAAAAAGTGGTCGATACCGCTGTGGGTGAGTCATTGCCAAATCAGCCGTGGTCATCATCAACCTTGTCGGTGAACTTCTCTATCGGTAAAGGCGTGATGGCGACCTTGATTGCGGTGCTGGTCTCAAAAGGACTGCTTGATTATGAGCGAGCCATTGCCGATGACTGGGCAGAATTTGCCCAAAATGACAAACAACACATCCGCCTCAAAGATGTGCTTAGCCATAGTGCAGGTTTGTTTGATATCACAAGCATCACCACCGATGCCAATGATTTGCTTGATTGGCAAGGAATGTGCCAAAAGGTTGCTGCCATGCCAATTGGCACACCAAAAGCTCAAGAGACCAACCATTATGCCAGTGCTTATAGTGCGCTCGTGTCGGGCTGGGTGCTGGGTGGCTTGGTTGAGCGTGTGACAGGTAAGCCACTTCAGCAGGCGATGAATGAGTATCTTGCCAAGCCTTTGGGGGTGGTCGGCGAGCTGTTTTATGGAGTGGATGCGTCTTTGATTGGACAGATTGCCAAGCCTGAACGGTATTTTTATGAACTACCGACCCAAAGCACGCCACGCCGTAAGCCGGTGCTCAAGCCTGATAGCGATGCGACTTTGCTGACCTTTAGCAGCTTACCCGTTGCACCACTATGGCAAAGTGCGCTCGGTGATGCGACCATCAACACCGCCAATGTCAATCGCCTATATTTTGACACCAGTCGCATGAATTTGGTTAATTACAAAAACGCACTGATGCCAAACAGCCGTGACGGGCTTGAGTATCATCGCTCGGATGTGCTGATGGCGTGTATTCCTGCTGCTAATGGCGTCTCAAACGCCAATGCACTTGCCAAGATTTATGCCATGCACGCCAATGATGGCATATGGCAGGGTGAGACGCTGATTGATACGGCGACTTTGACAAAAATGCGTAGTATTCAAACAGACGGCTATGATGCAGTGATGCCTGCCAATATGCGTTGGCGGATGGGCTTTCATCGTGTCTTTAGCCTACAAAATGCCGATTCCGCCTATGGGCACATGGGCTATAATGGCTCGGTGGCGTTTTGTGACCCATCACGCAAACTGTCTTTTGTTTTTATTCATAATTTTGATACCACAATGCTCAATGATATTCGCCAGTTTGCGTTATCGGAGATGGCGTTGGGTATCGCATAATTATTCATTTTAAGTAATCAGTATCCAAATTTTATCTTAGGAGTAGCCATGAGCGAACCGCGTCAGATGAATGTGATGATTTCTGCCGAAGAAATCTCAAAGCGTGTCAAAGAATTGGGCGAGCAAATCAATGCTCATTATAAAGACAGCGACAAAGAGCTGATTTTAATCGGCTTATTGCGTGGCTCGGTGATTTTTATGGCGGACTTGTGCCGTGAAGTGACTAAGGCGCATGAAATTGATTTTATGACTGTGTCAAGTTATATTAACAAAAGCACCGTATCAAGCGGTGATGTCAAAATCATCAAAGACCTAGACAGCGAAATCAAAGGCAAAGATGTGCTGATTGTCGAAGACATCATCGACTCTGGTCGCACGCTATCTAAAGTTGTCGAAATCCTACAAACTCGTGAGCCAAATTCGATTGAATTATGCACTTTGGTGAGTAAGCCATCACGCCGTGAGATTGAGATGTCTGTTAAGTTTATGGGCTTTGAAGTGGAAGACCGCTTTATCGTCGGTTATGGTCTTGATTATGACCAAAAATATCGCCATTTACCATTTATTGGTGAAATCGGTCTGTGATTTTTTGTTTAAGCCATCGTGATTGTTCGATGGCTTTTTTTTATGATCGATAGAGAATTGTCGCTAGTAAATTTGGCATAAATTGACTATAATTTATGTGGTATAAATTTCTTTTGACCCAAACAAAAAAGGTGACTTATGGCATTGGTATTAGACGGCAAAGCATTGGCAGCACAAATCGAAAATGAGCTTACAGAGCGTGTAGCGGCGTACAAAGCAAAGACAAATCGCACACCGATTCTAGCAACCATCTTGGTGGGTGATGACCCTGCATCAGCAACCTATGTCCGCATGAAAGGCAATGCCTGTAAGCGTGTGGGCATGGACAGCATCCGAGTTGAGATGCCTGAGAACACGACGACCGAAGAGCTACTTGCCAAGATTGATGAGCTTAATGCCAATCGTGATGTGCATGGGATTTTGCTACAGCATCCTGTGCCTGCGCAGATTGATGAGCGTGCGTGCTTTGATCGTATCAGCCTAGCCAAAGATGTCGATGGCGTCACCTGTTTGGGCTTTGGTAATATGTCAATGGGTGAGCCTGCTTATGGCTCATGCACACCGCAGGGCATCATGCATCTACTAAATCACTACAATGTCGAGCTGGCTGGCAAGCACGCTGTTGTCGTCGGTCGCAGTGCCATTCTAGGCAAGCCAATGGCGATGATGCTACTAAACGCCAACTGCACCGTGACCATCTGCCATTCTAAAACCAAAGATTTGCCAAGCCATATCGCCAATGCTGACATTGTCGTCGGTGCGGTCGGCGTGCCTGAGCTGATTAAAAAAGACTGGATTAAGCCAGGTGCGGTGGTTGTGGATGCAGGTTTTCACCCGACGGATACCGGCGGCTGTGGTGATATTGAGCTTGGTGGTATCGATGCGGTGGCATCAGCTTACACGCCTGTGCCGGGTGGTGTTGGCCCAATGACGATTAATACGCTAATCCGTCAAACGGTCGAAGCTGCTGAAAAAGAAGCGGGCTTAGCATAATAAAAACTCATTGCCAAACCACACTGAACAAATTGTTCATCACTACTTGGCAATAGATAACAATGCACTCAAATTAGTTTGGGTGCATTTGTTTTGCAAGCAAGTATTGCTATGCCTATGTCTGATTATAATGATGTTTGTTTTGCTAAACGCTTGTATTGGCTGTGGTGATAGAGCGAGTCATTTGGTCATTTACCAAACCAAAAAACAAAAGCCGTCCATGTGGACGACTTTTGGGTAGGTGGGTGAGCTGATTAGTGATCAACTGCAGCGCCAGCACCTTTTGGATAACGAACGCTTTCGACTAGGTCTTGTACGTCTTTTGGTGGCGGTGGGGTCATTGATGAAACAATGAACGCAACGGTGAAGTTAATCAGCGCACCGATTGCACCAAAAGATAGTGGCGATATACCCAAGATCCATTCTGCTTCCACGTTTTGGAAAGTGTTCGTACCTGGGATAAAGAACCAGCCCATGTATAAGAATACATATACGCAAGTAATCACACCACCGACAATCATACCTGCTGTTGCGCCTGCTGAGTTGATGCGTTTTGAGAAAATACCCATCATCAAGGCAGGGAACAGTGTAGAGCCTGCGATACCAAAGGCAACGGCAACAACCTGAGCGGCAAAGCCTGGTGGGTTGATACCCAGATAAGTTGCAACCGCAATCGCTACAGTCATCGAGATACGAGCTGCCATCAATTCGCCCTTATCAGTGATGTCAGGCTTGATGGTTTTCTTGATCAAGTCATGCGAGATGGCAGACGAGATGGCAAGCAATAGACCAGCGGCGGTAGATAGTGCAGCAGCCAAGCCACCAGCAGCAATCAGACCGATAACCCAACCTGGTAGATTTGCAATTTCAGGGTTGGCTAGTACCAAGATGTCGTTGTTTACGGTTAGCTCATTGCCTGCCCAGCCTTTTTCGGCAGCGACAGTGGCATTGAACTCTTCGTTCTTGTCATTGTAGTACTGGATACGGCCGTCACCGTTTTTGTCTTCGAACTTGAGCAGACCCGTATTTTCCCAGTTGACCATCCACTCAGGACGCTCAGCGTGTACCAGTGCAGGTGCATCACGGCCTTCAGGATAGACAGTGTTGATGATATTCATACGCGCCATCGAGCCAACCGCAGGAGCAGTCGTGTATAGCAATGCGATGAAAATCAATGTCCAGCCAGCTGAAGTACGCGCATCAGAGACTTTTGGTACAGTAAAGAAGCGGATGATAACGTGTGGCAAGCCTGCTGTACCCACCATCAACGACATGGTTAGTAGGAACATATTGAGCTTGTTTGGTACATCGGCGGTGTACTGTGCAAAGCCAAGGTCGGTAACTAGCATATCAAGCTTTTGTAGGATTGGCGTACCGCTTGCAACATCCGTGCCAAACATACCTAGCTGTGGAATTGGGTTGCCAGTTAGGTTTAGCGAGATAAAAATCGCAGGTACGATGTAGGCAATCATCAAGACGACATACTGAGCCACCTGAGTATAGGTAATGCCTTTCATACCGCCAAGTACCGCATAGAACAGTACCACAACCGCAGCAATCAATAGACCTGTGGTGCTATCAACTTCCAAGAAGCGAGAGAACGCCACGCCTGCACCAGTCATCTGACCGATTACATAAGTCGTACACGCCAAAATCAAGCACACCACCGCAACCAAGCGAGCGGTCTTTGAGTAAAAGCGGTCGCCGATAAAATCAGGCACGGTGAATTTACCAAACTTACGCAGATATGGCGCAAGTAGTAACGCAAGTAGTACGAAACCACCAGTCCAGCCCATCAAGTAGGCAGATGCCGCATAGCCACCCATCGCAAGCATACCTGCCATCGAGATGAATGACGCCGCACTCATCCAGTCAGCACCGGTTGCCATACCATTGACAACAGGGTGTACGCCGCCACCAGCGACATAGAATTCTTTGGTTGAGCCAGCACGCGCCCAAATCGCAATACCGAAGTATAGGGCGAATGACAGACCGACAAAGATGATATTAATCCAAAACTGACTCATGGCTTAGTCCTCCGTGACGCCAAATTCTTTATCAATTTTTGCCATTTTCCATGAGTAGTAGAAAATCAATAGAATAAAGCAAATCATTGAACCTTGCTGACCAAACCAAAAACCAAGGTCTGAGCCACCAAACTGAATGCCTGCCAATAGCGGACGCAGCCAAATCGCAAAGCCATGCGAACACAGCAGCCAAATGACAAGGCAGACAACAATTAGACGAACATTGGCTTTCCAATATCCTTGTGCATCATGTTGTGACATAAATCACTCCTTATGAAAAGTACAGGGATTTGGCGTTGTTGCCAGTGTTGGGTAGAAACAGCAAATCCCTGCAAGTTTTTCCTTTTTTTGTCGTCAATCCGTCTTGGTTTATGTTATAGAACAACCAAACATCTTTGAGACATGATCAATTACCACAATCTGCGATTTGACAATTTAGCAAGTACAGCAAACAATGTCTTATGGATTGACTATACAAAACGGATAAATATAGAATATCATAACTTGTGCTGATTGCAAGTCTTTTGTATCAATAAAATTTTATAATCTTACTAAATTGTAACTATATTTTTGACCGATAAATAATTTTTCATTAGGATTCAATAAGTTAAATCCTAATATCATCGAGATTCTATCGCTAGATTTTATAACTAAATGATGATAATTTGCATAAATATATAACAAAAATGTGGGTAAACTGCATAAAGATTATACAAATTCTGATGGTATTATTACATTATAACTATACTCATCCTAAGTATTAAATAAAAAAACGCAATCCGAAGATTGCGTCTGATATCACACTCGGCGGTGCTTTAATGCCAGATACATCATCGCCACATTGATGGCGTCATTGAGCGCATCATGGCGGGGCAAATCAGGAATACCAAGCGTCTTGACCATATTTGCCATCGTCAAATCCACATCCGCATCATAGTATTTGTGCTTGGTTTCTTGGGCGTGAAACAGCCGAGAGACTTCGATTTGTGGTTGGGGCAGTTTGATGCCAAGCATCGGTTTGAGAAATTTATTCACCATCGCCACATCATATTCCAAGAAATAACCCACAAGCGGACGACCGCCAACAAAGTGCAAAAACTGCTCAATGGCATCTTCAACCGTCGTGCCATGTGTCAAATCTTTTGGGCGTAGTCCGTGAATGGTAACATTAGTCGCCTCCATCATGCCTTCGGGTTTGATGAGTATCTCAAAGGTCTCGCTGGTCAAGATGCGATTGCCACGGATTTTGACCGCGCCGATGGAGATGATTTGTGCTTCTGCCACATTGAGACTCGTGGTCTCGCAGTCAAAGCTGACCAACTCATCAGGATGCGTGTCGTACAAAAACTCATAGCGTTTATCCCGCAGTTTGGTGCGATAATAGTGCTGTACAAGCTTATTAAACATCATCTCCCCCTATGAATATTGTAGGTTGAAATGATTGCTGACAAAGCCCTTAAAGCGTTTCACCACTTGCAAGGCATCCTTGAGCAAGTCTCGCTCAAGCGTCGATAGGCGTTCGGTGGCGACTTGGTTGGGTAGGACTTCTTGACCTTGTTTGATGGCAGTGAGTCCATTTTTTAGGCGAGTGTGCATCAGATATGCCAACGCTTCGCTGACATCTTGGCTGAGCTGTTTTTCGATAATACCCATTGAGGCAAGCTTTGCGATACGCTCAAAGGTGTTGGTCTCACTGATTTTGGCTTGTAGGCTAAGCGCACGCACGCCATGCACGACGGGGAATGTGCCCATCTTTTTGATATCCATCTTGTGCTTTTTTTGTCCAAGAAACTGCGCAAAGAACCCTTGCCCATCTTCGTTGAACTGATTGATGGCACGGGCAAAGCCCATCAGCATACCCACATCATCACTTAGATTATTAATCAGGTATGATTGCACTTCTTGTAATAAGCTGGTATCGCCTGCGACGGCTTTGGCATCCACAAAAATCGCTAAATTCATCATATTCTCACCGCTAGCACTGCGACACCATGAGCCGACCATCTGACGAAAATCGCTCAAATTTTGGCACCAAGTCGGATTATTGACCATCACTTTGCCTTGACAAGGTGGATAACCAAAGCTGGTCAGTACTTCTGAGAACCGTTCGGCATAGGGCATGACGGTGGCGATATCGATGCCATCTTTGACGATGAGCGCATTGTCTTGGTCGGTCTTGAGCACCTGCTCGCCACGCCCTTCAGAACCCATAACAATCAAACAAGAGTTCGCCACGATATCAGCAGGGGCAATCAGCTGCCATGCTTTTTCGAACAATCTTGCGTTCAGCACTTGCATCAGCTGAGCAAGCTGCTTGGCTTGCATCCCATTAGCAAATAGTGCTGAGATGGTGCTCGTCATCTGTGATGCGACGGCGGTCAGCTCATCGAGCGTGGTGGCGACTTCGAGTTTCTCGGCAATCAGATGGCTGTGATTGGACAAAAACGCCAAGATATCCACCTGCTCAAGAATGCCAAGTGGGTCGCCATTTTTGGTGACGACCACACGCTGAACACGGTGGTTCATCATCTTAAGCAGGGCGGTGAACATAAAATCATCGATATCCACGCTAATGAGCTCAAAGCGTGCCAAGTGATGTACCGCTTCATGGACATTAACGATGCCATCGCTTTGGGTGATGACATCACGAAACAGTGACTCGGTCACAAGCCCGATACGCCCATCATGATGAATGAGTAGCGATTTAGATTTGTGGCTTTGCATGGCTTTGCCTGCTTCAAGTAGGCTGATATTACCACTATACAGCTCATCATAGGGGCGGTAGGCGTCTTTGACTTTGGCAGTGAATAGACCGGCCAGCTCATTATCTCGCTTGTTGCCAGTTTGGGCTTGGAGCTTGTCGGCGATATTGGCAAAAAAATACGCCCCAAATTCGCTGTTTTTTTCGATCAGCTCTCGGATGATGCTTTTTGGGATGGCGTACAGTAGGCTTTGATCGACGGCGATAAAGCTGTGGCGATAAGTCTGCTCAAACAGCGCCCGTGTATCAAAGCTATCCGATGGATGATATAACGCAAGCACTTCGCCGTCGGCATCGACTTCTTGGATCATGCCTTTGATGACGATATATAAAGTATCAATGCTGTCATTGGCTTGGATGACGGTCGCTTGATCATCAAAAAATACGATGTCGGTAGCTTTTTCGAGTGTCTGACGCTGTGAGCTTGTCAGGCTATTATAAGGGGCGGTGCTAAAGTCAAAACGATTCATGAGCAATCCTTATCATGAAATATTAACACAAACAGTGGGGAAATTTTTATAGGCTGAATTTACAATCCAAGTGCAACAAAAAAAGAAGTACTCATCAACTAG
>NZ_CAMCBS010000031.1 GCF_945873075.1 uncultured Moraxella sp.
AAAAAATAATGCCCATTGTACTAAACAACGGGCATTTTTTCCATTCTTTTTCAAGATTTTGGCGGATTTTGTGGGACATCTTTATGGGATATCACAGAACAAATTCAACATCCATTACGAACGATAGACGCCATAATCTGCATACGATGCCGGCGTGGCGTTTGGCATCATCAGCCACAGCACCAAATAAATCAAAATCCCCGGCACGGCGGCACTTGCACATGAGATAATCACAAAAGCTAGGCGCACCATCGTTGGCGACCATCCCAAATATTCAGCGATACCACCCATCACCCCTGCAATCATGCGATGGTTCTGTGAGCGGTGAAGTTTGATGAGTTTTGCCATATAATCACTCCGTATGATGATTGCCATAATGAATTGTTAGTCGTTATTAACGATGACTTGCCAGCAATATGCAACTTAGGTATAATGTTAATTTGTAATATTTGTACAAAGCGTGCATTGCCAGCTGACTTGCTACTTAGATGGTAGCTCTTATCAACAATTTCAAGCGCAAAACACCCCCTTATACAAAATACAACATAGCTTTACAAAGGATGACAAGATGACAAAGGCGAGCAATGCCCTACTCATCGGTGATTTTGCCCCATTGCATTTGGGTCATCTTGCCGACATCAACGACGCCAGCAAGCTTGCCAACACCTTGCATATCGTCATCACCGCACCCGCAGGCATCGCCACGCCAAGCGGTCGCACGCCAAATCTTAGTGATGTCGCCCGATGGGTGCAGGTGGCGTGTCAGCATTTTGCCTTTGTGCGAGTGCATACGGTGGCAAGTCTTGGCTTATCCAGTGTGGACTTTGATTATCGTAGCAGCCGCCATGCCAATCACAGCATTGATGCGATTTGCCAAGCCTTACAGCTCGATGATGTCATCATCGCAAGCAAGCACCCTTTGAGCCAATCCACCTATCCGACCGCCATCATCGCCGCCACCTTAGATGATGGCTTGATGATACAGACCAATCCTTTGATGAATTTTGACCGCCTTGCGCCTGCGTGTCGCTATTTTTATACGCAGACGGTGTGCATCGTCGGTGGCGAAAGCTCGGGCAAAACCACACTCATTCATAAGCTTGCCAATCACTATGGCGCAACTGTCGCACTTGAGATGGGACGGCTTTATACCCATTCGCACTTAGGCGGTACGGAGCTTGGCTTGCAGTACAGTGATTATCTGCCGATTGCCATCAATCACGCCAAAGCCATCACGGATGCCACCGCTGCTGCCACCGCACCCATTACGCTTGTCGATACGGATTTTGCGACGACGCAGGCATTTTGTGAAGTATATGAAAAACGCACGCACCCTGTGGTGGCAAGCCTTGCCGATAATTTTCGCTTAGATTTCACCATTTATTTGGATAATAATGTCGCTTGGGTCGCCGATGGGATGCGTCGTCTTGGCGATACCAAAGCTCGTAGCCACTTTGCCCAGACGCTCCTTGATATCTTGGCTCGACATGACATCCGCCATCATGTGATTGATGATGATAATTATCACGCACGCTATCAACAAGCCGTCTTGTGGATTGATACGCACATACTTGGCAAGATGCCGACTTATTCTACACGACACCCAAAGGATGCCACCCTATGAAAATCGCACTACTGGATAATATCACTGGCTTTGGCAAGCACGACTGGAGCGTGTATTGGGTGCTGATTTGGTTCAGCTGTGGACTGCTTGCGTTGTTTTTTGGGTTTTGGACAACGACCGAGCAGACGGCACTCGACTGGTTTTATTTTGCGGTATCCATCATTGGTCTATTGTGCGTCGTGGGCTTAAGCTTTCGCAAAAATATCGCAGGCAATGGGCTTGGGATGCTTGCCACCGCAGGCGAAGTGGTGGTACAGGCGACATCAGGGGCGGTAGGCTTGATGCTTGCGCCACTGTTCAATTTCTTTAGCCATGCTTATGGGGTCAAATACTGGGCAAGCAACACCGATGCCGATGGCGATATGGTGCCAAAATCCGCCAACAAATATGTCTGGCTATTGACCATCGTCTTTATCATCGCAGGGCTTTTGCTATTTCCTGCGATTAACCGCTGGCTACAGGCGCAGGGCTATGGTGTCATCAGCGATGATGGCAGTCGTTTTTTGGGGATGATTGACTTTTTTTGGATTAATGTCATTGGCTTTGTACTATCCATCACCGCACAGGCGACGATGATTTTGCGTTATTCGTTCAACTGGTGGCTATGGATTCTAGTCAATGCCGTGTGGCTTATCGTCAATATCATGACGGGCAACACCATCTTTGCCATACAGACAGTGATTTATCAAGTCAATGCAGTGGTGGGTTTGTACGGCTGGTATCGCAGTGAACAGCTCGCCAAAGGCATCCCTTGACAGCCAAAGACTGCCCCTGTGGCGGTCTTTATTTTTTGCAAAAATCCTTTGAAAATTGTCCAAAAATTGGTACAGTATAGACAATCTTGGAAGTGTCAATAAAAGGAGTTACCGTGTCATTATTCGTCAGTCAAAAATCACTACAATCATGGCTTGATGACTATGCCGTCAGCCATCAAAACCCCACCAACAAATCCATCCATTGGCTATGCGTGCCGGTGATTTTCCTATGTATCGTGGCGCTATTGTATCATGTACATATTGCACTATTGGCGGTGATTGCTGTAGGTGTACTGTTCTTTTATTTGCGGTTATCGTTGGTGTTATTTGTGCAGATGTTGGCGTTTATGGCGCTGTGCGTGATGATTGTCTATTATCTGCCGGTATCGGTGTGGTTTTGGGTAGGGCTGTTTGTCGCCGCTTGGATTGGGCAATTTGTCGGGCATAAAATCGAAGGCGCTAAGCCGTCATTCTTTGAAGATTTGCAATTTTTGCTCATCGGCCCTGCGTGGGTGGTGCATGATATGGGACGGCGATTGGGCGGCTAAAGCACCTTAAACAAGCCGTCATCCAGACAAGCAAACAAGTTTTCACCCAAACAAAAAAGTCGGGCAATACTCCCGACTTTTTATCATCACATTTATCATCTACATCACGGCTGCTTAAGATACGGCCAAGCGGCTTTGAGATAAATCATCATCGACCACAGGGTCAAAATCACCGCAATCACCATCAGCGTATAGCCAATCATCTCAAGCGATTCCCAGTTGAGCAGTAGCACGGTGATGGCGACCATCTGGAAAGTGGTCTTAAGCTTACCTACATATGACACTGCCACACTCGTGCGTGCACCAAGCTCCGCCATCCACTCACGCAGTGCCGACACGGCAATCTCACGAGAGATGATAACAATTGCCGATGTCGCCATCACGATATTTGGATGCCACTGCACCAGCACAATCAGCGCCGCTGCGACCATCAGCTTGTCCGCCACAGGGTCAAGAAAGCGACCAAATGCCGATGTGATATTCATCTTACGCGCCAAATAGCCATCAAGCCAATCAGTCAATGCCGCCAGCACAAACACCAAAGTCAGCACAAAATGACGCAGCAAACTGTCGCTAAACTCACTCATCCCAAGCCGTGCGATGGCATTATCCGAAATCGCAGGCACGCCGATACCGAGTGCCGGCGGCCAATAGGCAATCGCCACAAACAAAGGAATCATCACAATGCGTGCTATGGTTAGGTTGTTTGGCAGATTAAAAACCGATGTAGGCTTGGTCTGCGGTGTGTCTGTACTCATAATCACACTCAAGAAATTTGCTTTATGATACCTAATTTTGACAGGATTTGCCATAAGTTTTGTGGATTTTGGCGATGATGGTTAATGCTTTTGGGTGGCAAAAATGTTACCATAGCGATTTTGGCGACAGTACAGATACCAGAAGCTTTACAGATTTGCCAAGCCATCACCAACCACCATCAAGGACACGCATTATGAGCCATACAGTCGATACCATCATCATCGGTGCAGGGGCATCGGGGCTGTTTTGTGCGTTCAATGTGGCAAGCTTTGGCAAATCGGTGCTCGTGCTCGACCACGCCAACAAAGCCGGCAAAAAAATCCTGATGTCAGGCGGTGGACGGTGCAACTTTATCAATCGCCAAGTTGAGCCACGGCATTTTATCAGCCAAAATCCGCATTTTGTCAAATCCGCCCTGTCCAAATACGGCAGTGATGACTTTATCGCCCTAGTCAATCAGCACCATATCGCCTATCATGAGCGAGAGCATGGACAGCTATTTTGTGATGACAGTGCCAAAGATATTTTAGATATGCTACTAAAACAGTGCCAAGACTTTGGCGTCGGTATCCATCTGCATACTGTCATTGATAGCATTCGTGCCACCGATGATAACGGCTTTGTACTTAGCACCACCCACAAAAAAGACGGCACAACCACCACTTATCAATGTCAGCATCTGGTGATTGCCACAGGTGGTCTATCCATTCCGACACTTGGGGCAAGTGGCTTTGGCTATCAGGTGGCGATGCAGTTTGGGCACACAATAGTCCCGACCGAAGCCGCCTTAGTGCCGTTTACTTTTACCGATGCCACAGGCGATTTGATAAAATCACAAGCAGGGCTAAGCCTAGATGTCATCGCATCCAATGATAAGATTAGCTTCACACTGCCACTGCTATTTACACATCGTGGACTATCTGGCCCTGCCATGCTCCAGCTGTCCAACTACTGGCACTTAGGCGAGAGCATCACCATCAATCTAGCACCGCAGACGGACATCACCGAGCTGTTATTATCCGCCAAAAAATCACATCCAAAACAGCTTGTACGCACCGCTTTGGCAGGTATCCTGCCCAAAAAACTACTCACCGCACTCGAAAATCATCTATGGCAAGCGCACAAAGACACCGAGCTTGCCAATCTCAAAGATGACACCCTACGCCAAATCGCCACAACGCTGAACGCTTGGACGCTCAAGCCCAGTGGCACTGAAGGCTACCGAGTCGCTGAAGTCACTCGTGGCGGTGTCGATACTCGTGATGTCTCGGGCAAGACAATGGAATCTCGCCTACAGCCCAATCTATATTTCATCGGTGAAGTGCTTGATGTGACAGGCTGGCTTGGCGGATATAATTTTGCTTGGGCGTGGGCAAGCGGCTATGCCTGCGCCGAAAGTATCGGGATGAAATGGTGATGTGGTGTTTGGGTTGCATTTTAAAATAATCACACCCAACCAATCACCCATTACAAACCCACCCAAAAAAAGCGAGCCAAAGCCCGCTTTTATTATGTCAATTTTTTAATCACAAAACCAAGCTCGCTCATGGCTTGTTCTTTTTCCATCGGGGCAAGCGTGGCTTTGGTATGTGGTTTGTCCTTCAGATAAGTCATCGCCACACGCTTGAGATCATCGATGGTCACTGCCAAAATCTTGGCACGCATCGCCTGTTGCCATGCTTGATCTCGCTCATGCAGCTCGCTAAAGCAGGACTTGACCGCTTCACCAGCAGGCGAACCCGGCTTGTCCATGCCTGCGATGATACCCAAGATGGCTTCGGTCAGCTGTTCATCATCATGCTCGGTAGTGAGCAGCCAATCGATACTCTTGGCAAAGTGTGCAAAGGTCTCTTGGCAGTGCGGATCTCGATAGCTGTAGAAACGAAACGATGCCGAATTGCTGTCAAAGCTTGCACCACCGCCATAAGCACCGCCTTTTTCACGGATGGCACTGTGCAGATAGCCATTGCGTAAAAATGGCGCAAGCACCATCAAAGCAGGCGTATCAGCATGACCTGATGTGGTGGCAGGATAGGCAGCGGCGTTATGATGGACATTGGTGGAGATCAGCCATGCGATGTCTTCACGGCTATCATCATGCAGTAGATGGCTAAGCTCATCAAATAGCATCGGCGTGCTTGATGGTGAGCTTGTCTGACTGCTTGGCTGTGCCGATAGCTGATCGGCGATGATTGGCAATAGTGTCTCGCTCGCTGTCTCTTCGCACACCAGTAGCACCTGCTTTGGCAGGCTCATCATCGCCTGATGTAGCGCTGTCAGTCGCTCGGTTAGCAGTTGCCACTGCAAATCATCTTGGGCTGCCTGCGCCAAAAATGCCTTGAGCGTAGCTAGTGCTGGCAGACCCGAATAGGCATACTCAATCGCTGCTTGACGGCTCATCTGACGCACTGCCGTCTGCATGGCATAGGCGTGCCCTGCGCCCGACAGACGAGACTGCCAGCCGCTTTGTTTTTGTTGCAGTAGTTCACGGATGCGATCAGTTTCGCTAAAGATGGTATCGTTTAGCACTTCGGACACCAGTGCAATGGCTTCGGTTTTGCGATTGAGCGCACGAGTAGCAAGCACAAAATAACTACCCATTTGATCTTTATCATCGATACTGGTACGCTGACTGATACGAGCCGTCACCCCTGATGAGTGCGATGCTTGCACCGCTTGGAAACTGCGTGCATCATGCTTGATCGTACCCACTTCGGATAATAGCGCCAGATACAGTGGCAATAGCGGATTATTGAGCACTTGATCAGCGACTTCACCAGTCAATGGCGTAATCAGCTGATAATAATACAGCCCGTTCGTACCCGCATGATACAGATGTACAGGCACATCGCCCATATTTGTTGCAAGCGTGGTATGCGTGGCGTGGGTAAATGCCACATCGCTTGGCACATCGGTCAGATCCACCTTCGGCAGTAGATTGACATCATCAGGGGTGGCTTGACGAGCCTGCAGATCCGCACTTTGCTGACGGATCGTGGCTCGGTCGTTATCAGTGAGCTGTGTATCTAGCTCTGCCAATTTCATCTCTTCATCACGAATCAAGCGAGCTGCCTTATCCGTATCAGGACTCATAGTCAGTAGCACTCGGTGCGGATTGTCAATCAAGTGCGTGCGTATCAATGACTGCACCCAGTTTGGCTCAAACGCCTTGTCCTTGAGCCATGCCAAATGCTCATCAATCTGCCACACATCAATCGGATCACCGCCATGAATCGCCGTGCTAAAGCCTTCGAGCATCAAGGTCAAGCCATAGGGCATACTATCGCCACCGATATGACGCTGATCAATCTCAATCTGGTGCAAAATCGTCTCAATGACATCATCAGCAATCGGATGATTGGCAATATCAGTTAATAAATCCAAAATCCCCTGCTGCACCGCATCGGCATACTCGGCATCCGAGCCACGCAGTCCAGCATAAAACACCATCTGATAATGGCTGTCATCTAAGCCAAGTAGCGGACTTGGTGCTGTGCCATGCGGATGACTCTCAAGATATGCACGCAAAGGCGAACCGCTATGCTCTGCCAACACCCCTTCGACCAAACGCAGTGATAGACGCACCTTTGGATCAGTGATGGTTGGCAATAGCCACGCCAGCACATGGTGCGTCATCTGCTTGCCATCGCTGTCACTGCTATAAGTATCTGCTACCGTCACAGGGGCGGTGAGCGGTGTCTCAAGTGATGATGAGAATTTTTTGCCTTGGGCAGGACGAGTCGTGTCATCAAAGCGGCTTAGGGCATCATTATGAAGTTTTTCTTGAATCTCTGACACAGGAATATCGCCAAAGCTCATGATGATGGCGTTGCTCGGATGATAATGCGCTTGGTGAAATGCCACCAAATCAGCATGGCTAAGCTTTGGAATCTCGGCAGGATCACCGCCAGAGTTATAATGATAAGTCGTCGTAGGAAATAGGTGCGGTGTCAGTGCATAATACAACTGATCAATCTCACCACTCATCGCCCCTTTCATCTCATTGAACACAATGCCGTGGTACTGTGGTTTGCCATCATCATCAAGCTCGATGCGGATACCTTCTTGGGCAAAATCCAGCGGATGAATGTTGGGGAAAAATACCGCGTCGGTATAGACGGATAATAGGTTAAAAAAGTCCTTTTTATTCTGACTGGCAAAGGGATATACCGTCCAATCACTGGCCGTCATCGCATTCATAAAGGTATTGAGCGAGCGTTTAATCATACTAAAAAACGGATCTCGCACAGGGTATTTTTCAGAGCCGCACAGTACCACGTGCTCTAGGATATGCGCTTCGCCACGAGAAGTCATCGGCACGGTGGCAAAGCCAATCATCAAGGCGTTTTCGCTATTTTGGCACGCCAAATGATAATGCACCGCCCCTGTCATGCGATGGCGAGTGGTCAAAACGGTGATGTCGAGTGCTTCGATACGGCGAGTGTCAAGCAGCTCAAAGCTTGGGTGTAGCTCGGTGGATGGTGTAAAAGTAGATGGCGTCATCGCCTTTGTTGAGATGGTCATATCAATCCTAAATATCTGCTTGCCAAGGTGGTATCTTTGGGCAGTTTTTGTTATGCTTACAAATCATGATAAAAGTGCGTTATTTTAACACAAAAGCCTGCATTTAGGGCGTCTGATGATGACAAAGCAACAAAACTTATCAGCGTGCTTGGCTTATCATCAGCTTTATCATTCAGCGATTGATATGATTTACAAGATTTACCCGTTAAACGCACGCCATATACGATTGATACCCAACCAATGATTGATTTATTATGAAAAAATTCTACCTAATCCGCCATGCGCAAAGCGAGTCCAATGCAGGACTGGTTATCCGTGAGAATCACTTGATTAATCTTACCGAACTTGGACAAGCTCAAGCGCTGACACTGTGCGACTGGCTGTGTGATTATTTGGCAAAATCCCAAGAAACCATCAACGGTGTGTTTATCTCACCTTATATCCGCACACATCAGACTGCTTTGCCGTATCTACACAAAACTGGCTTTGATGCCACCGTCATACCAAGTTTGCAGGAGTTTAATATGCTGACATTTGAGCGTATCAGCGGGCGTGAATTATCCGAGATTCGCACGATGGCGCAGGCGTTTTGGCGGATGTCAAATGACCACAAGGACAGCGAACAAACGGATAGTTTTGATGACTTTGTGGCGCGAGTACGCACGGCACGGCAGACCTTTGGCGAGATGGCGGACGGCAGTTATGTGGTCTTTGGGCATGGGATGTGGATTGGGATGTTGATTTGGCAGCTACTTCACCAAGACAGCAAGCAGGTGCTTGATAAATCCACTTTTGCCACATTTGAGCTGACCATCCGCCCTGATAATTGTGATGTGTATCTACTCACCATCGATGGCACAACCGAATCCATCGCCAAACTGCGGGATAATCGTGGCGGTGTGTCGCTTTTGATGTGATGATTTTATATTTACAAAATTGGATTTTTTCGACATAATAATCACAACCTATCGAAAAAATCCAATTTTATCGACATGACAAGGCTGTCATGTACACGCCATCATCATTACAGGTCACTCATGTTGATAAAATGCAAAAATATCATCATGAGAGCCAAGTTATGACATTTGATGCCAATACACCTTATAACCATTTACCGCCCCTACCACCATTAGCAGATATTGAAACCAAAGCCGTGCTTAAGCTATGCGTGGAAGCTCGTGCAAGCCTTGCAGGGCTTAAGCAAGCAGGCGCACTCATTCCCAATCAAGCGATGCTGATTAACACCATTCCCTTGCTTGAAGCGCAAGGCAGTAGCGAAATCGAAAATATCATCACCACAACCGATAAGCTTTTTCAATATGCTTATGATGACAATGCACCCGACCACGCAACCAAAGAAGCACTTCGCTATCGCACGGCACTGTATGATGGCATTTTGGCAATCAAAAACCGTCCACTCACCGCCCAAACTGCGCTACAAATTTGTCGCACCATCAAAGGCGTACATCTAGACATTCGCACCCATTCCGGCACTAAGCTTCAAAACCGCTTAGGGCAGACCATCTACACGCCCCCAGATGACCCACAACAAATCAAGGCGCTATTGGCAAACTGGGAAATATTTTTACACGCCGATGACGAGCTCGACCCTTTGGTTAAGATGGCGGTAGCACATTACCAGTTTGAAGCGATTCATCCTTTTTTTGATGGCAATGGTCGTACAGGGCGTGTGCTGAATATTTTATATTTAATCGAAAAAGGCTTATTAGATTCACCGATTTTATATCTGAGTCGCTATATTATCCAAAACAAAGCGGGCTATTATCACGGTTTAATCGATGTGACCACACATCAAGACTGGCAATCATGGCTGATGTATATGCTGACCGCCATCAAGCAAACCAGTGATTGGACAACTGCCAAAATTCTTGCCATCAAAGATTTGTACCAAATCACCGCCAAGACCATCCAAGAGCAAGCGCCAAAAATCTACAGCCGAGAGCTTGTCGATGTGATTTTTGAAATGCCTTATTGTCGCATCGCCAATTTGGTCGATAAAGGCATCGCCAAACGGCAAACCGCCAGTAGCTATTTATCAAAACTGGTCGAAATTGGCATCCTATCCGAACGGCAGGTCGGCAAAGAAAAACTGTTCATCAATCCAAAATTAATGGACTTATTACAAAGCCCTGACAATCTATACTAAATTTTTGCACAAATCAGCTGAATTATCGCTTTATATTTGTTATACTAAGTATAGGAAAATTGGCAACCAAAACAGCAAAAGGAGCGTGTTTATGTACCAACATGTACTGCTAGTCACTGACCTAAAAGACGATACCGATTTGGTCGCACAAAAAGCCAAGTGGATTTTGGATGCAGAACCACAAGCCCAATTATCCGTCTTGCACATCGTCGAAGAGACCATGCTCGGCTTTGGCTATGAGCTGATTCCAGCATCGGCACTGCATGAGCAGATTGATGATGAACGCTGCCAAAAAGCTCGGGTTCGCCTAGCCGAAGTCCTAAACCGCAACCATCTGCAAGCGCACCATGTCAATATCAAGACCGCCATTTCAGGTCGCAAAGGCATCGTGGATTATTGCGATCAGCACGCTGTGGATTTGGTCGTCATCGGTCGCCACAAGCGCACTGGACTGTCGGCATGGATTGCAGGCGCAACTGCTGACAGCATCCTGCCTGATGTTGATAGTGATTTATTGGTTGTGCAGTTGGCTGCCGAATAACCGTTAATTTTTTATCTGATAATCAGTCAAGTGGGTCAAAGATATTGGCCTGCTTGACTGATTGTGTTTTTTAGATTTTTTAAAGAGAAAGCTATGTATGATGTCGTCGGCATTGGTAATGCCCTAGTTGATACCGAATTTACCCTAAGCGAAGATGCCCTAGCTGCCACTGGTCTGACTCGCGGCAATATGACTTTGGCGGATGCTGATGCCCAAGCAGCGTTGTTTGAAGTACTTGCCAAACAAGGCATCACCCCTGCCAAACAAGCCGGTGGTGGTAGTGCCGCAAACAGCATGGTGGCATTTGCTTCACTGGGCGGTAGTGCTTATTATCATTGCCGTGTCGGTGGTGATGAGATGGGTGATTTTTATCTGGGCGACCTTGAAGCATCAGGCGTGACGGTCGATGCAGACTTTGCGGTACATCGTGATGGTATCACAGGCTCATGTGCGGTGCTCGTCACCCCTGATGGCGAGCGCACCATGCAGACACATCTGGGCACCAGTAGCGAGATTTGTGCGGATAATGTCAATTTTGAGACACTTAGCAGTGCCAAATGGCTGTATCTAGAAGGCTATCTTGCCATGTCGCCATCGGTCAGCGATGCACTGACTCAGCTACACGCCACCGCACGCAAGCACGGTGTCAAAGTCGCTGTCAGCTTTGCCGACCCTGCTGTGGTCAAATTCGCCAAAGATGGTCTATTAGCCATGCTTAACCGTGGCGTGGATGCGGTGTTTTGTAACTTTGAAGAAGCGACACTATTTGCCGAAGCAGATGGCGAAGCCGACCCTGTCAATGCCCTGCTCAAATACAGCAACCTTGTGGTCATCACCAACTCAGACAAGCCTGCCATCATCGCTTGTCGTGGCGATACTGGCATCATCGAGCATCACATTGATGCCGTCGCCGTCAGCCAAGTCGTCGATACCAACGGTGCAGGCGATAACTACGCCGGTGCGTTCTTGTATGGTTTATCCGAAGGGCTAGAATTGCCCGTCTGCGGTAAGCTTGCCGCCGAAGTCGCCGCTGCCATCGTCAGTCAGTTCGGCCCCCGCCTAAGTGTGGCAGACTATCAAGCGATTAAAACCAAAACACTATAAGCTACACCATCATAAAAGCAAAAAAAATCAACCGCTTATAAATATAGGCGGTTGATTTTTTTAAACTTCTTGTGCAAATCATGCATCATACATCCAATAAAATACCCATCAATCACAGCATGATGATGGATATTTTGTTATAATTTCAATAAATTAATAATTAATTCATCACTTATAATACGCATTATCCGCCACGCTGTGGTCGGTGCTATCCACCACTTGGGTTAGCTCAGGGATAGATTGTTTAAGCTGTACTTCCACGCCTTGACGCAAGGTCACATCCACCGCCGAACAGCCTTGACAGCCACCGCCGAATTTAAGCACTGCTGTCAGACCTGCTTCATCTTCGATGACTTCAAGTAGCTCAACCGAACCGCCATGACTGGCAAGATTTGGGTTGATTTCTGATTGTAGCACATAGTTGATACGCTCTTCGATGCTAGCATTTTCGCCGACTTGTGGCACTTTTGAGTTAGGCGCACGGAAAGTGAGCTGACCGCCGAAACGGTCTTTATTATAATCAATCACCGCATCATGCAGATAAGGAATGCTTGGCGCATCGATGTGTGCGGTGAATTTGTCATAAGTGATGTGCAAATCGTCTTCGTCCACTTCATCAGGCTGACAATACGACATACAGCACTCAGCGCGTGGTGTGCCTGCGTGCTCCACAAAGATACGCACGCCAATGCCTTCAACTTCCTGCTTGGCAAGTAGCTCTGCTAGATAATCTTGGGCAGAGTCGGTGATTTTGATGTTGCTGCTTAATTCTGTCATAAAAATTCTCTTTGAATGATACAAATACTTGTCCTATATGGTAACATACTCTAGATTAATCAAGAAATTTTTTGTGATTTTTGGATAAAATATGAGTGATGCTTTTGAATTTGATTATTTGGTTTTTATTGGGCGTTTTCAGCCATTTCATCAAGGGCATCAGCATGTCGTCCAGCTTGCCCTGAACTACGCCAAACAAGTCATCATCCTAGTCGGCTCAGCCAATTCGCCACGCACCCCAAAAAACCCCTTTACGGCAAGCGAACGCACGGCGATGATTTTGGGCAGTTTTGCGCCTACCGATGCCGCACGCATCCACTGTGTCGGTATTCATGACGCCACTTATAATGATAACAAATGGCTCATCGGCGTCCAAAAAGCCATCACCGATGCCACCGCCAGCACCATTAATCCAAAAATCGCCATCATCGGGCACGCCAAAGACGACAGCTCATACTATCTTGCCTTATTCCCGCAGTATGGCAGTTTTATGGTGGATAATTACAATGGCTTATCCGCCACGCCACTGCGTCATGTGTATTTTGGGGATGATTTGCACGCCTATCACACGGCAAGTGCGGTGCTGACTGACACCAGTCGTGCGTTTTTGGATGCGTTTCGCCAAACCGACCATTATGCCAATCTCAAACGAGAATTTGACCACATCCACTCCTACCAAGACGCATGGCGTGATGCGCCTTATCCACCAAGCTTTATCACTGCTGATGCTGTCGTCGTGCAGTCAGGGCATATTCTGCTGATTGAGCGGGGCGGTGAGTACGGTCGTGGGCTGTACGCACTGCCAGGGGGATTTGTCGATAATACTGAAGATTTTTATCACGCCTGCGTACGAGAGTTAATCGAAGAGACTTGTATTGATATTGATAAAAATATCTTAAAAAATAGCCTAGTATCAAGCCAGCTGTTTGATGCACCCAAACGCTCTGCCCGTGCTCGCACGGTGACGATGGCGTATTATTTTGAATTGCCAAGCAATCCTAATTTGCCTAATATCAAAGCAAGTGATGATGCTCGCCGTGCCTTTTGGCTGCCCTTATCACAGCTGGATGCCAGTCAGATGTTCGAAGATCATTATGGGGTGATTTGTCGTTTGCTTGGAATTTAGAATATCTAAATAAAAAAGGCTTGTATCATACAAGCCTTTTTTAACATTACCCAAGCCATTTAACCATCAAAACACCACTTCTACACGACCAAACAGTGAGACATGATGATCACGATCTTCGGTTTTGTTATTATAATAACTGGCATCACCTTGCAAGAACAACCAATCACGCCACACCGGCTGACGATAGCTGACATAGGGGCCGTAGGTGTTTAGATGCGCCTGCTTATCTTCGATATTACCCCCTGTGTAGATGCCGTAGCTGAGCGTGCGCTCACCCAAGCGAGACGGCCAAAGATGCTCTTGGTACAGGCTGTTACCCCACTCGATATCTTCATCGCCATCGTGCGTGTAGTATAGGCGAGTGCGGTTGGCGATCGTGCGTGTATCCGACTGTGGCTGACCGACGGTGAATGTCGTCAATGCAGTATGCTCACTTTGGCTGCCATAGCGATACATCTGCTCAAAGCGTGCAAAATAGTCATTGGCAAATTGCCAGTCTTTTTTGTAGCGAGCACGCACAAACAGATCATCTGAACGCAAACCGACATCGACATCGATACCTGTGTTTTTACGGAATTTTGACCATCGAACCGCAAGCGATGAGTTGTCTTCTCGAGTTTGTCGAGAGTCGAATCGCTTGTCTTTTTCGTACGGGGTATTGACTCGCTCGTCATTATGCACCCCTTCGCCAGTCTGCTCATAATCGAGCGTATCATCACCAATCATGATACTCAAGCGATCTTCTAGAGTAGGTAGCTTTACCTTGGCGCGGATGCGTGGCTTGATACTGGTGCCGTCATATTCATTCCATGTGGTATCCATCATCACACGCAGGCTTAGGCGTGCTGGATCCTTGGGATTTTGTTTACCAAACCATCCATCAACACTGTCCGCTGTGCGACCCAGCCAATCTTTAGTTTGGGCGTGTTTTTTGTCCACCCAAGTGCGATTTTCTACATCATTTGTAACAATGGCATCGGCATTATCCGCCACCTGACTCACTGCTGTATCAGCGACCGTCGTGTCACTGGCGTTGGCTGTATCTACTTGTGACGCATAAGCACTCGCCGCCACCGATGACAGCATCACTAAGAATGCTTGCCGAGCAATCTGACTTGGCATAAACTCCATCCTAACTTAACTAAACCTTACTCAATCCTAACACCAAGCATACTTGATTTTTTGGCAATTTTAAAGGGCAATTTATCAAAATCACCCCCATCACCCATCATCAAACAGCCATCTGCACATCATCGATGGTGGCAAACTCACTATCCACAAAGCGAATCGGCACGCCTGCCAAGCGTCTAGCGGTCGT
>NZ_CAMCBS010000032.1 GCF_945873075.1 uncultured Moraxella sp.
ATCACACACGCTCAATAATCGTTGCGATACCTTGACCCAGACCGATACACATGGTGGCAAGACCGATTTGGGTGTCTTGTTGCTCCATGACATTCAGTAGCGTCGTGGTGATACGAGCACCCGAGCAGCCAAGCGGATGACCTAGGGCAATCGCACCACCGTTATGATTGACGATGTCTTGCTTGTCTAGCAAATCTAGGCCTTTTAGCACCGATAGACCTTGAGCGGCGAATGCTTCGTTGAGCTCGATGGTCTGAATATCAGATAGTGACAAGCCTGCACGCTTGAGCGCCTTTTGGGTGGCAGGCACAGGGCCATAGCCCATGATGGCAGCATCACAGCCTGCGACCGCCATTGAGCGGATACGGGCGCGTGGTTTTAGCCCCAGTGCTTTTGCTTTGGCGGCGCTCATCACGAGCATCGCTGATGCGCCATCTGATAGCGCTGATGATGTGCCTGCGGTGACTGTACCGCCTTTTGGGTCAAAGACAGGTTTGAGCGCTTGGAATGCTTCGATATTAGCATCAGGGCGGATAACTTCATCGACAGTACATAGCTGTAGATTGCCATCAGCATCATGGCCTTCGACGCCGACGATTTCGTTAGCAAATCTGCCTTCGGTGGTGGCTGCCCATGCTTTTTTGTGCGAATTGACACCAAACTGGTCTTGCTCTTCACGGGTGATGCCATTTAGACGACCGAGCATTTCAGCGGTCAAGCCCATCATGTTTGAAGCTCGAGCGAAGTGCTTAGATGCTTTTAGGTTCGGGTCGATGCCGTGTGTCATGCCCACATGGCCCATATGCTCGACGCCACCGATGATGAACATATCGCCTTGATTGGTCATGATTTGTGCAGCGGCGGTATGTAGTGCCTGCATTGATGAGCCACACAGGCGATTCACGGTTTGGGCGGCGACTGATTTTGGCACGCCTGCCAACAGTGATGCATAGCGACCGATGTTCCAGCCTTGCTCTAGTGTTTGGTTCACACAGCCCCAAATCACATCTTCAAGCTCGCTTGGGTCGATTTGATTACGCTCAATCAATGCACTGATTAGGCTTGCTGATAGCTCATCTGCTCGCACATTGCGAAACATACCATTTTTGGTTTTGCCCATGGCGGTACGCACGCCATCGACGATGACCACATCTTTTGGACTTAATACTGTCATTATAATATTCCTTATCTTTTTTTAGTAAAAGGTTTCACCGTTGGCAGCCATAGCCACAAGCTTCGCTGGCGCTTCGTATGCCTTGCCAAGATGTGCGTATTTGTTGCACAGCTCGACATAGTTTGCCACGCCGATTTGGTCGATATAACGGCATGGGCCACCACGGAACGGTGGGAAACCGACACCCATAATCATCGCCATATCAGCCTCGCCTGCTGATGCCACGATATTATCTTCTAGGCAGCGCACCGTTTCATTACAAAACGCAATCATCATGCGGTCGATGATTTCTTGGTCATCCACTTGACGGCTGTCAGTTTGTACGGCTTTTAGTAGCTCATAAGTCGTTGTATCAGCAAGTTTTTTTGGTTTGCCTTTTTTGTCCGTTTCGTATTTATAAAAGCCGACGCCATTTTTTTGACCCAAGCGACTGTTCTCAAACAGATGCTTGATACCGCCTTTATAATCAGGCTTCATACGGTCAGGGAAACCTTCTGCCATCACTTCAGCGCCGTGTACGCCAGTATCCAGACCCACCACATCGATGAGATAGGCAGGGCCCATCGGCCAGCCAAAGCGTTCCATCGCCTTGTCCATCTGTACAAAATCCACACCTTCTTTGAGTAATAGGTCAAATGCACCAAAGTATGGGAATAGTACACGGTTCACCAAAAAGCCCGGGCAGTCATTGACGACAACTGGGGTTTTGCCCATTTTTTGTGCCAAAGCAACGGTGGTCGCCACCGCTTTTTCGCTGGTCTTCTCGCCACGGATGACTTCAACGAGTGGCATACGATGCACAGGGTTAAAAAAGTGCATACCAACGAAGTTCTCTGGGCGTTTGAGCGCTTTGGCAAGACGAGTGATTGAGATGGTCGAAGTGTTCGACGCTAAGATGGCATCTTCTTTGACCAAGCTTTCGACTTCAGCAAGCACCGCTTCTTTGACTTTTGGATTTTCGACCACCGCTTCGATGACGATGTCGGTATTGCCAAAGTCGCCATAGTTCAGCGTCGGACGGATACGAGATAGGGTCTCACCCATCTTGGCGGGG
The DNA here is from genome assembly GCF_945873075.1 of uncultured Moraxella sp. Lineage (GTDB taxonomy): Bacteria > Pseudomonadota > Gammaproteobacteria > Pseudomonadales > Moraxellaceae > Moraxella. Next base: position 2,229 of record NZ_CAMCBS010000032.1, read on the forward strand.
GTGAATTTACCACGCTCGACTTGCTTAGATAGTAGCTTAGTCGCCTCATTCATGCCAAGCTCAAGCTGTTCGCTCTTGATGTCTTTCATGATGATTGGCAAGCCCTTGCTTGCGGCTTGATAAGCGATACCACCGCCCATGATGCCAGCACCGAGTACGGCCGCCTCACGGATGTCGTGTGCTTGCTCGCTGTGTTTTTTGGCAAGCTTTTTGACCAGCTGATCATTTAAGAACAGACCGACCAAAGCGGCAGCTTGTGGTGTCTTGGCAGCTTTGGCAAAGCCTGCGACTTCGACCTTGACCGCTTCATCACGGGTCAAATTGGCGTGCTTTTCGATCGCCTCAACCGCAAGGGCGATGGCAGGATATTGCTTTGGATTGGCTTTGGCAAAAATCATGCCCTTGCCACTGTTGAACGCCATCGCCTGCTCTAGCTGATTGAGCTTGACAGGTTCTAGCTTTTCTTGGCGGCGAGCTTGCCAGTTAAGATCACCTTTGATGCATTTTTTGACCAAATCAATGGCAGACTCCACCAGTTGATCATCAGCCACGACCGCATCAACAAAGCCCACTTTCAAGGCTTCGGCAGGCTTATAAAACTTCGCTGTCGCCACCGCTTCTAGGATATTATCAATACCAAGCAAGCGTGAACCACGGATCGTACCGCCCCAGCCCGGGAAAATACCAAGCTTGGTCTCAGGCAGACCGATTTGACCTGATACACCCATCACACGGTACTCACAGACCAAAGTCATCTCACAGCCACCGCCGAGTGCTGCGCCATTAATGGCGGCGACTTTTGGGAATGGCAAATCTTCAAAGCGGTTAAACACTTGGTTAAAATCATACAACCAAGCTTGCATTTCATCTTGTGGCTTTTTAAAATGCTCAACAAACTCGGTGATGTCCGCCCCTGCGATAAACACGCTTTTGCCTGATGTCACCACTAGGCCTTTGATATCATCACGAGCTTCTAGCGCACTGACCGCTTGCTCATACTCAAGACTGGTCGCTTGGTCAAATTTATTCACATGACCGTCTTTGGCATCATAGCGGAACTCAACAATGCCTGCTGCTTGATCAATAAAATCAACCTGAATTTTATTTCCTTGAAAAATCATGGATACTCCTTATTGAGTGAAAATCGTGCCAATCGCTTGGCAGTAATTGCCACTTACTATAACACACTCGATTATCGATGTTGCTTTGCCAAAGATGACCGAGTGGTCATGATTTGGGTTGGCAGGATTTATCACAGACAATAAAAAACGCCCAGAAAATTCTGAGCGTCAGTATCCAAGATGGATTATTTGCGTTCGCCAAGCTTCGCGCTGATTTCACGCAATAGTAGCACTTCTTCTGATGGCTCTGCTGGTGCTTCTGGTGCAGCTTCTTCAGACTTGCGTAGCTTGTTCATGCCTTTGACCATCATAAAGATGATGAATGCTAGGATGATGAAGTTAATTACTACGGTGACAAAGTTACCATAGGCAAGCATCGGTGCGCCAGCAGCTTTTAGGGCGTCATAGTTATTCGCCACACCTGCAGGTGCTTCGCCAAGCAAGATGTACATATTTTTGAAATCAATCTTGCCACCCATGATGAATGAGATGATTGGCATAATCACATCTTCAACCAATGATGTGGTGATTTTACCAAATGCAGCGCCGATGATGACACCGACCGCCAAATCCATCACATTACCTTTTAGGGCAAACTCTTTAAATTCTTGAACCATACTCATGGCAACATACTCTCTTATATTAATTGGGGTAAAATGCGCACAAGCAATCTGCTTTAGCAATTGTTGGCACTTTTGTAAAAATATGTCAGCATAACGCTTAAAAGTTGTGCAATTTTAACACAACTTTTCGTAATAACTGTATCAAATGATGGTAAGCGTGTTAAGTTTTGTTAATCCACTTACCAATATCGATTAGTCTTTTTTACGGCCAAGACGCTTACGCTCATTTTCGGTCAAGTAGCGCTTACGAATACGGATTGATTTTGGTGTCACTTCAACCAATTCATCATCTTCGATAAACTCAAGTGCTTGCTCAAGCGTGTATTCAAGTGCTGGTGTCAAGATGATGGCGTCATCTGAGCCTGATGCACGGATGTTGGTCAGCTGTTTGGCTTTGGTTGGGTTCACCACCATATCGTCAGAGCGAGAGTTGATACCAACAATCATGCCTTCATAGACTTCTAGCTGCGGCTTGGCAAACAGGCGACCACGCTCTTGTAGGCTAAATAGCGCATAAGCCAAACAAGTGCCTGTAACCATTGAGATTAGCACGCCGTTTTGACGACCGGCAACCGCACCGCCTTTGGCAGGGCCATAATGCGAGAAGCTCGATGTCATGATACCTGTGCCTGACGTCATGGTCAAAAATGCCGAGCGAAAACCAATCAAGCCACGAGATGGCACGGTAGCTTCGATACGAATACGACCTTTGCCATCGACTTCCATATTGGTCAAATCGCCCTTGCGGTTGCCCATCTCTTGCATGACTGCACCTTGATGCTGTTCTTCGACATCAAAAGTCACATTCTCATACGGCTCACACATCACGCCATCAATCTCTTTCATGATGACCTGCGGACGAGATACACCAAGCTCAAAGCCTTCACGGCGCATATTCTCAATCAATACTGACAAGTGCAATTCACCACGACCAGAGACTTTGAATTTCTCAGGGCTGTCAGTATCTTCGACACGCAATGCCACATTATGAATCAGCTCACGGTCTAGGCGCTCACGGATATTGCGTGATGTGACAAATTTACCTTCTTTACCAGCAAATGGTGAGTCATTAACCTGAAAAGTCATCGATACGGTCGGCTCATCCACGCTAAGCGCAGGCAGTGCTTCGACATTTTGTGGGTCGCAGATGGTATCAGAGATATTAAGCGCATCAAGACCGGTCACGCAGACGATGTCACCTGCTTGCGCAAAATCCACATCCACACGCTCAAGACCATGATAACCCATGATTTTTAGGATACGGCCATTGCGCTTGTTGCCATCTTTGTCGATGACAGTCACAGGGGTATTGGTCTTGATTGAACCACGCTGAATACGACCAACACCAATAACCCCCACAAAGCTGTTATAGTCAAGGCTTGAGATTTGCATTTGGAATGGGCCATCGACATCAACCTTTGGTGGCTCGACGATATCGACGATGGTCTCAAATAGTGGCGTCATGTCTGATGCCAAATTATCTGGCTCAAGGCCTGCGATACCATTGATGCCTGATGCATAGACGATTGGGAAATCTAGCTGTTCATCGGTCGCTTCTAGGCTATCAAACAAATCAAATACTTGGTCAATTACCCAATCAGCACGGGCAGCAGGCTTATCGATTTTGTTGATGATAACGATTGGCTTTAGACCACGAGCAAAGGCTTTTTGGGTCACAAAGCGAGTCTGTGGCATTGGACCTTCTTGTGAATCAACAAGCAAAAGCACGCAGTCCACCATCGACATCACACGCTCAACTTCACCACCGAAGTCGGCATGGCCCGGGGTATCGACGATGTTAATGCGGTATTCGATACCAGTGCGACCATCGGTCCATTTGATGGCAGTGTTCTTTGCCAAGATGGTGATGCCACGCTCAGATTCTAGGGCGTTTGAGTCCATAACTCGTTCAATATCGCCTGAGCGGTCGCCAAGTGCGCCTGATTGTTGTAGAAGTTTATCAACTAGGGTAGTTTTACCGTGGTCAACGTGAGCAATGATTGCGATATTACGCAAGTGCTTGATGTCGTTTGCCATAAATACTCAATATTAATCAAAATGGAAATCGGGCAATGCCCGTAGAAAATGGAATCATCAAAGATGATTGTGTAAGAAAACTGTTTATTATACCATAAATCAACTGATAATTACAGTTAAATGATACAAATAAAAAGAACCACGCCAATGGCATGGTTCTTTTGGACATATTAGTAAATAATCGTTAGATTATTGAACTTGCATGTCTTTAGTTTGTGGTACAGTAGTTACCTTATTACCAGAGATAACTGCTTCAACACGACGGTTCATTGCACGACCTTCGTCAGTGGTGTTTGGAGCGATCGGACGATCGAAGCCATAACCTACAGCGCTTAGACGGTTTGGAGCAATGCCGAACTCGTTAGATAGAACTGCTTTGATTGCGTTCGCACGAGCTTCTGATAGGCGTTGGTTGTAACGCGCATTTGAGCGTGCTGAATCTTTAGAAGCGTGACCTTCGATTTGTGCAGTTGCGTTCGGGAATTCACGCATTTTTTCTGCAACTTTAGCGATTTCTTCTTTGTACTGTGGTTTAACAGCAGACTTGTCGTAGTCGAAGAATACGCGTAGTTCTAGGCGTAGGTCTTCACGCAGATCAACATTGCGTGGGCAGCCACGAGCGTCAACAACGACATTCGCAGGAGTGCCTGGGCAAGCGTCTAGAGCGTCTTGTACGCCGTCGCCATCAGTGTCAGCTGCAGTGTCAGCAACGATTTCTGGCTCAACGATTGCAGGAGCTACTACTGCTGCAGGAGCTAGACGGCCACCTAGAGTTACTTCTAGACCAGCTAGAGCTAGAGCTTCCCACCAGTTGTTGTCGAAGTTGTGGATACCACGAGCTTCACCACGAAGTGCTAGTGCATCATTGATTAGGTAGCGAGCACCCAGACCGATGTTACCGATAGTGTCTTTTGACTGTGCAACTTCAGTACCAGCTTTGATAGTTTCGCCTTTTACAACGCCTTGACCGTTAGTAGCGTCAGCAACATATTGCTCTTGGTTTTCAACTTTGATCTTAGATTGACCAGCACCAACTAGTACATATGGCTTGAATTTGTTGTCAGCATTGTAACCAGTGAACTGCTCTAGACCTACTAGGAAGTTACCAGTGATCATTTGTTGTTCAACATCAAAACGGTTTGCTTTGCTGTCTGCTGAGTATTCAGAAGCTTCACCGTTAGCGTTTGATACGCCGTATTCTACTTGGAATTGAGTAGATGGAGTTAGTTCAACACCAACTGCAGCACCAGTATATAGGCTACTTTCTTTAGCAACACCGCCGTTTTGATTAACTGGGTTTGCTACTTGGTTGTTGTACGGTAGAGAAGCGTCGTAACGATCACCATTTAGCGCTTTACCAGTACGAAGTACATCGCGTTGCTCATCATCAGCCATATTGGTGATGTGTGCACCAACTAGTGGGGTTACAGTAACACCAGCTTGAGCAGCTAGTGGAGCTACTGCCGTCGCAAGAACCGCTAGAGCGATTTTGTTCAGTTTCATAAATTCCTCCAAAGGAACGGTTGGGTTTTTCGAAAAATGTAACTTAACATTACTAAGTTCTATTTTAGCACAAAGCTTTGCCATTGCCAATCATCAAAAAATCAGAAAAATTGGACAATACACCGCCTTGGCATCGTATAGACCAAAACAGATGGGCTAAGATTACCTTTAATTGACAGAATTTACAAGTACTTTTTTGCAAAAACTACACAATGTTACAGAAAATTTACTATTTTTCATGTTTCAAGTAAAAATTTTGTACGATTTTTAATCAAGTAAAGCGAAAAAGCTTATTTATGGCAAATTGATGACAAGCTTTGTCGGTTTATGATTTATTGGCATGATAAATAAATCATATCGCATAACCATCAAATTATACAGCAACAAACGCTCGCTTCATCGCCTTAACAGCTTGCTCAAGACCCATAAAAACAGCGTCACTAATCAGCGCATGACCGATGTTCAGTTCATGGATGCCATCAATCTGTGCGATAGCAGCGACATTTTGGCGTGTCAAGCCATGTCCTGCATTGACCAAAATGTCCGATTTTGACTTGGCATGGGCGACCGCTGCCTTAATACGACCAAGTTCATCGGCGACTTTGGCAGTATCATCATCCAGTGTGGCATGCGCATAAGTGCCTGTATGCAGCTCGATGGCATCTGCACCAAGCGCAATGGCAGTATCAATCTGATGGATATCAGGGTCGATAAATAGCGACACTTGGATACCAGCAGACTGTAGCTGACCGATAAATTCGCCCAAATTTGGCAAATTGGCGATATCTAAGCCGCCTTCGGTCGTCAGCTCTTGGCGTTTTTCGGGGACTAGGCACACCCACGCAGGGCGCACATCTAGGGCAATCGACAGCATCTCATCAGTGACCGCCATCTCAAGGTTCATGCGTGTGGTCAGACGCTTTGCCATCTCATAGACATCAGCATCACGGATATGGCGACGGTCTTCACGCAGGTGCAAGGTGATACCTTCAGCGCCCGCCTGCTCACAAATCAGCGCCCCTTCGATTGGACAAGGGTAGCCAACGCCACGGGCATTACGAAGCGTCGCGATATGATCGATATTCACACCTAATAAGGGCGTATTCATGGGCTTTTTCCTTATGCTATTGGTTCATATAACGGATGCTTTGTTGCCACAGTGTGCGACTGTTGAGTGGCTTATAATCCAGTAGTGCATCCATCAGCTCTTTTTGTAATTGGCTTAATTGTGGCATCCACTCAAGCTGTGCATCGGCATCGCCCTGTGCTTGCCCCATCATCAGCAGCTCATCGCCACGATAGCGTAATCGGCTTAATTTCACCGTCTGCCCATAGCGATCTGCCACGCCTGCCACATCGGGGACAAAGCCTGTCAAAGGCACAAAGCGATACACGGTATCCGCAGCAATCGGCTCGCCATGTCCATCGATCTGATAATCCATCGCCACGCCAAGCTCATCAAACAACGCCTGCTCAAACTGCCGTAAATACAGACGCATCGCCTGCATTTCATCACTATCGCCAAGCTTTAGGCGGTCGAGTGCGTGTAGCTTGGTCGTTTTGGTGTGATAGACCTGCCACAGTGTATGACAAGGATTTTCGGCGGCGAGCAGTTTATACAGCACTTCATTCATATACAGCAGTGCATATTGCACCCGCCCTTTGATTTGATGATAATTCACCGCATCAACTGAAGCGATGGTATCATCAGCATCAATACCATCACACATGGCCTGAAAATCTGGATGAAAGCCCAGACTGATTTGACTAAAGCTTTTTAGGGCATTGACACCATTTGCCATCAACCAAATCGGCGCAAACAGTGGCATTCCCCGAGCGCCCACGCCATGCACCACGCCATGCTCATAGCTGAAAAACTGATAAATCGCCCGTTTTTCTTGATAAGCTCGACTGTGCAAAAGATAGCCATTAAGCGCTGTGGCACGCATGATAATCTTCCAAAAGCTTAAGTCAAATCAATAACCTAAGCTATTTAATGCACGCTCATCATCCGACCAACCACGCTTGACTTTCACCCACAAGGTCAGCATGATTTTGCGGTCAAACAGCACTTCCATATCTTTACGAGCATCGATGCCGACTTGCTTGATACGAGCGCCTTTATCACCGATGATGATGGATTTTTGACCTGCTCTCTCCACAAAAATGGTCGCATCAATAAAAGTCACCGCACGACGCCATTTGCCCGTCTCAGGGTCTTGGTGCGCAGGCTCATCTTTAAAGGTGTCAATCTGCACGGTCAAATCATAAGGCACTTCATCACCTGATGTACGCATGATTTTTTCACGGATAATCTCCGATGCCAAAAAACGCTCCGAGCGGTCAGTGATTTGCTCCGCATCAAAGATCGCAGGGCGAACAGGCAGGTATTCACCAATCACCTGCACCAAACGCTCAAGGTTGTGGCGACGCAGTGCCGAGACTGGCACAATGTCCGCAAAGTCAAAGCTGTCACTAAAGCTTTCGATGTGTGGCAACAACTGTGATTTATCTTTAATGGTGTCGGCTTTATTAATCACCAGCACCACAGGCAGATTGGTCGCTGATAATTTTTCGAGCGTCAATAAATCATCTTCACGCCACTGCAAACCATCCACCACAAACAGCACCAAATCCACATCCGATAAGGCAGAAATCGCCGCCTTATTCATGCGCTCATTAATCGCACGCACTTCTTTGCTATGAATACCTGGGGTATCGACAAACACAATCTGCATCTCATCATTGGTCAAGATGCCATGAATACGATGGCGTGTGGTTTGTGGTTTACGAGAAGTGATAGAGAGTTTTTGACCCAATAAATGGTTCATCAAGGTCGATTTGCCGACATTTGGACGACCAACAATCGCCACAAAACCAGCCTTAAAAGCGTCATTGGTCGGGGTTGATTGGCTGTCAAAAAACGCCGCAATGGTGTCTTCGTTGGTCAGGTTTGTGTTGTCAGTCATGGTTTACCTTTTAGCTTGCGTCCTTGTTGGACAATTGGGATAATTAAATCGTGATAGAAAGTTTGTGCAGCTGATTAATCATCAATTCAGCGCATTTTTGTTCGGCGATGCGTCGTGATGCGCCCGTTTCGGTGATGGCGATTGCACCTGTGACCGCCACAGAACAACGCACAACAAAGGTCTGATTGGGGGCATTGCCATGTGTCTCAATCAGCTCATAAGTGGGTAGTGCCAAGCGATTGCCTTGTAACAGCTCTTGTAAGCGGGATTTGGCATCTTTGAGCACTTGTTCTTGTCCGACTTCATCAAGCAAATCGCCATACCAAGACAGCACCAACTCATTAACTAGCAAGCCATCATCGCTATCAAGATAAATCGCCGCAATCAGTGCTTCGACCGCATCTGCTAGGATTGACGCACGATGTCGCCCACCGCCTTTACGCTCGCCGACGCCCAAAATCAGATGGCGTGATAGCTCAAGCTTTTCGGCGATTTGCACGAGTGTCTCTTGGCGTACCAATGTCGCTCGCATACGAGTCAGCTTGCCTTCGTCATGATGTGGATAACGCAAAAATAACCCACGAGCAATCACCACGCCAAGCAGTGCATCGCCCAAAAATTCCAATCGCTCATAGCTGTTTTTTGGGTCGTAGGAACGGTGTGTCAAGGCACGGCGCGGCAATGACGAATCACGAAACTGATAACCAAGTTTTTGGCAAAGCACCGCCAAGCCCTGCTCAAAATCGCCAAAATGCGGCTGTGCTTGCAAGGCGGTGGGCTTGGCTGTTTTTTTGGTCTTGGTTGATATATCGCTCAAGTGATACCTACTGTTTAATCAATACTGCCGTTACGACCAAAGCTTGGCAAATTCAGCCCTGGCTCTTTGTGCATCCAAATATAGGTCGCTTTGCCTGATAGATTGGCTTCTGGGACAAAGCCCCAAAAACGGCCATCTTCACTACGGTCACGGTTATCACCCATCACAAAATATTGACCTTCTGGGACGGTGATTGACCATTTAGTGCCTGCCGATGTGGTAGTCTCAGATGAATGCTCAAGCAAAAACGGTGCAGCTTGTGCCGCATGAACATCGCCCACATAACGCACTTTATAGGTATGCGCACCCAAAGTCTCAGTCTGATAGCGGGCGTATTTTTCTTCTTCACGACCCAAAGTCGCTCGCTCTGCACTGCTTAGCGGTGTGCCATTAATCGCCTGCGGTAGCATCTGGTCAGTTAGACGCTGTGGCATTTGATACTCAGTCGCACTGGTCGCTACAGGCTTACCGTTGATGCTGATGACATCATTATCAAAGCTCACCGTATCGCCCGGCAGACCAATCACACGCTTGATAAAATAAATTTTCTCATTCACAGGATAGCGAAATACCGCCACATCGCCACGCTCAGGTGCACCCGTGTCTAGGATTTTGGTATGGGTAATCGGTAAACGCAGTCCATAGGCGGTCTTATTGACCACAATAAAATCGCCCGTATAAAGCGTCGGCACCATCGATGATGATGGGATATTAAACGGCTCAATAAGAAACGAGCGGACAATGACAATCACCGCAAGCACCGGCAAAAATTCATACGCCCAGCGTACTAGGACATTTTGGCTCGGTGGATTACCCTGCAAGCTTGCGACTGTGGCTAGGTTTTGTTGATGAGCTTGATAAGTCTTACGCACCGCATCAGGTGTCGCTTCATCAGGACGAAAATGACTGATTGGCGTGCTGATATTGGCAGCTGCCAACGCTTGCTCAAGCGCCGACTGACTGGCTGACAATGCATCTTGTGCTTGCTTGGTCTGCTGTGTATGCGTCTTGATGGCACGATGCTGTTTTAGGGCAAATTTATCAACAAGCCAAATCAGCAAAAACACCAAAGTCACTGGCACAAGAATCAAATTAATATCAAAATCCACCAAACTCTCCTACAGTTGTGATACTTAGGCATAATTGCCGTTGGCATAGTATAACAACTGCTTGTATCATTTATAAGTCAATCGGTATAAAATATGTACAAATATTCAATCAAGCCACTCGCCAAGTCTTAGCTATCGACTTTGAGCACCGCTAAGAACGCTTCTTGTGGGATTTCGACACTGCCCACTTGCTTCATGCGTTTTTTACCGGCTTTTTGTTTTTCAAGTAGCTTTTTCTTACGGCTGACATCACCGCCATAACACTTGGCAAGGACATCTTTACGCATTGCCTTGACTGTGCTACGAGCGATGATTTGGCTACCGATGGCAGCTTGGATAGCGACATCAAACATTTGGCGTGGAATCAGCTCTTTCATCTTCTCAACAAGCTGACCACCACGGCGGCGTGCGTGCTCTTGGTGGCAAATCATCGCCAGCGCATCGACTTTTTCACCATTAATCAAGACATCGACACGCACGAGTTTATCGGTTTCATAGCGTTCAAAATTATAATCTAATGACGCAAAGCCACGGCTCGCGGATTTTAATTTATCAAAGAAATCCATCACCACTTCACCCATTGGGATATCAAACACGACTTGCACTTGGCGAGCCATGAATTTCATATCCACCTGCACGCCACGACGCTCGATGGCAAGCGTGATGACATTGCCCAGATATTCTTGGGGTACTAGGATGTGACAGCGGGCAATCGGCTCACGAAACTCTGCAATCACGCCGACATCAGGCAATTTCGATGGGTTATCGACATAGACGATGTCGCCGTTTTTCTTGACGACTTCATAAATCACCGATGGCGCAGTGGTAATCAAATCTAGGTCATATTCTCGCTCGAGACGCTCTTGGATAATCTCCATGTGCAGCATCCCAAGAAAGCCGCAGCGAAAACCAAAGCCAAGCGCTTCTGATGTATCTGGCTCAAAAAACAGCGCTGCATCGTTGATTTGTAACTTTTGTAGGGCTTCACGGAATTTTTCAAAATCGCTTGAATCCACAGGGAACATCCCTGCATACACCTGCGGTGTCACCTTTTGAAAGCCCGGGATATTATCGACATCAGGGGTCTTGGCATGAGTGATGGTATCACCCACTGGCGCACCTTGAATATCCTTGATACCCGCAATCACAAAGCCGACTTCACCGGCGTGCAGGACATCGGTTTCGAGCGATTTTGGGGTAAAGACACCGATGGATGTCACCAGATGGCTCTCGCCCGTTGATTTGATAAAAATCTTATCGCCCTTTGCCACTGAGCCTTGACGCACACGCACCAACGACACCACGCCAAGATAGTTATCAAACCAAGAATCGATAATCAAGGCTTGTAGTGGTGCTTCACGGTCGCCCACAGGTGCAGGGATGCGCTCAACCAAGACTTGTAGTAACTCATCGACGCCAAGACCTGACTTGGCAGAGACTCGTGGCGCATCGGCCGCTTCGATACCGATGATGTCTTCGATTTCTTCGATGACGCGTTCAGGCTCAACCTGTGGCAAATCGATTTTATTCAACACAGGCAGAACTTCTAGACCCTGCTCCACCGCCGTATAGCAGTTGGCAACTGACTGCGCTTCTACGCCTTGGGCAGCATCAACCACCAACAGCGCCCCTTCACACGCCGCCAAAGAGCGAGACACTTCGTAGCTAAAGTCCACATGACCTGGGGTGTCAATGAAATTGAGCTGATAACGCTCGCCATTTGGGTGGTCATAATACAAAGTCACCGACTGCGCCTTGATAGTGATACCACGCTCACGCTCAATATCCATTGAGTCTAGCACTTGCGCCTGCATTTCACGGTCGGATAAGCCACCGCACACTTGGATAAAGCGGTCAGCAAGCGTGGATTTGCCATGGTCAATGTGGGCAATGATAGAAAAGTTGCGAATTTTAGTAATATCAGTCGGCTTTTTGGCAGTCATAGAACACTCGTGGTGCGTTGGAATAAATACAATTTAAGTTAAACCAAATATTGTACCCCAATTGCCTTGTTTTCGCCATCTTTTATCATCGCTTATTAAAATAATTTTGCCCTTGAATTGTCAAACCAACTGCAACACCTTTTGATAATAAACCTCATAAGGTGTTCGCCAATCTAAACATTTTCTAGGTCGTAGATTAAGTCTAGCAACCTTTGTTTGTATGTATTGATCATCCCACTGGTTAATATCTTGTTGCTTTGGAAAATATTCCCGAAGTAGCCCATTAGTGTTTTCATTACTTCCTCTTTGCCAAGGCTGGCTTGGTGGTGGAAAGTAGAAGTTTGCTTTTAGACTACTCGTTACTTGTTTGTGTTTGGCAAATTCTTTTCCTCTATCTGGTGTAATGGTAAACACAGGTTGATTGGCTAAAGCCCGGATGATGGCTTGACTGATTAATTCTGCTTTTTGGCTTTAGCGGTTGCACAAATCAAAAAGCGACTGCATCTATCCACCAATGTCACAAGACAAGCCTTGCCTGATTTACCCAATACTGTATCAGCTTCCCAATCACCAATTCTTAGGCGTTCATTGGCAATCTGTGGTCTGTCTTGAAGATGATGGGTAATGGGTATCTTACCTCGCTTTTCTTCATGGTTTTTGGTATGACGAGTTCTGCCTTTGTGCCTTAGCTTTCTTGTGGCAAGCTTACCATCCACATCAAATAAGCCCTTGTATAACCCTCGATAGATGGTTGCATAGCTAATCTGTATGTACCGGTACAATATTCCCAGACACCCCATAAGAGGTTATACTACCCCAAACTA
>NZ_CAMCBS010000033.1 GCF_945873075.1 uncultured Moraxella sp.
TCATTTGCAGTATTTTACCTTAATACTGTAAACAACGGTAGTTTATCTTACAAATAAGCTGATTAAGTAGCATAAAAAAAGGGCGTTTGAGGCGCCTTTTTTGTTGCCCCAAACCAATTTTAGCCATACATTCAAGCACAAAAAAACGCTCATGATGAACGCTTTTAAAGCTTAGCATTACTGCCAAGCATCTTTAATCCAATCGCTCGGCAATACATAGCGATACCATTTACCACCACCGCCTTTGATGGCATCAGGTGGATTGATTTCACCATGAAAAATAACAATCTTGGCATCGCTAGGTTTTTTGGGCGGTAAAAAATACGCCAAAGGAATCTTGTGCAGGCAGTGGTATTTGAAACTCACACACCATGACGCATCCCAGTACTCTAGGTGATGATGCTCACGCAGATAATTGGACAAAAATGCCTGTTCATGACGCACTTCACTGCGAATTTTTTCAAAGTTTTGTTCAAAATACTCAAGCAAATGCGGATAGGTATTATAACCCACCTTAAAGCGATACACAGAGCTATTACCCACCATGCGCCACGGCTTTTTCCAGTCACGGATAATCATCACGCTGTCATCATGCTCGGCCTTGTGCGTAAAAAAGCAATCAATATTATCAACGATGACAATGTCAATATCCAAAAACAGTGCCGTACCCTTTAGACCGTATAAATCAGGCTTAAAGGTGGTCAGCTTTTTCCAGCCACGCTCGGGGATATTGCTGGGTAAATTCAGCTCAGGAATCGGATAGCAGACCACTTCATCACGGATGCCTGTGGTGTCATCGGTCAGGCACACCATCGTAAATGGCAGGGTGATGTTACGAGCCACCATATTATACAGACGATTGACGTATTCTGCGCCGTATTTGGTGCCCCATTTCATACAGATGATGTAGTTGGTGTCTGTCATGATGCTCTCGTTCTTTGCTGTAGTTTGATTGCAAGTGTTTTTAGTTCATGTGGTGGCAACAAATAGGGATTTTGCATGAGTGGCGTGCCCTTAAACCGTCGATATCCCCACATATAGTGGGTAAAATGTGGCTCAATTATTGCTTGCATGGCTTCATTAAGTGCAGTCGTTGATTCTAAGGCGTCTTTACTATACAGGCGCTCATCGTCCAGCGCATAGCAAAAGACCTCATAACCATCGCCATCGCTGCGCTTGATACAGCTGAGTCCAACGAGCGCACAGCCAGTTTTGGCAGCAAGCTTGGTGGCAAGCGTACCCGTCATGGTCTCAATCCCAAAAAACGGTGCAACCACACCGCCTGAGTCATCAGGCACATGATCGGGCAAAAGCACACTAAAGCCACCTGCTTTGAGTGTCTTAAAAATCGCCTTAACACCGGTAGCATCCGTCGGTACGAGACTTGCCTGAATGCGCTCACGGCTATCACGCATAAAGCGATCAATTTGTGGGTTTTTTACTGGTTTATACATGATGGTCAATTTGCCATATTGACTTACCCAAGCATTCATCAGCTCCCACACGCCTAGATGCGGTACGATCAGTAGCATGCCGTTTGGATGCTCAAATCCCGCTTGTAGAATTTCAGAATGATGCACCTTGGTGATTTGACGAATCGACCATTCTGGTGGCATTGACCAAGTGCGCAGGCTCTCCACCGTATTCATCAGCTGATTTTTTAGGATAGTTTTGGCAAGCGCATGCCGTTCATTATCTGGCATATCAGGATAGATCAAGGTCAAATTTGCCGTGATACTGCGATAAATGCTCAATCCAAAAGTATGGCAAATAAAAGCACAAACAGCCACCAACCCTTGAAGGATTGGTAGCGGAATGTATTTTATCCAACTAAAAGTCATCAGTGATTATTCTGATTTTTCTTTTTCACGGACACGGATGCCAAGCTCACGCAGCTGCTTATTATCCACAGCAGCAGGTGCTTCGGTCAATGGGCAGTCAGCGGTTTTGGTTTTCGGGAAAGCAATCACGTCACGGATTGAGCTTGCGCCCACCATGAGCATAATCAAGCGATCTAGACCAAATGCCAAACCACCGTGTGGCGGCGCACCAAAGCGTAGTGCATCCATTAGGAACTTAAACTTCAGCTCGGCTTCTTCTTTTGAGATGCCTAGCGCATCAAAGACGGCTTCTTGCATCTCAACGGTGTTGATACGCAGTGAACCACCGCCGATTTCAGTACCGTTTAGCACCATATCATAAGCGATCGATAGGGCAGTTTCTGGGCTGTTTTTTAGCTCTTCGACTGAGCCTTTTGGACGGGTGAATGGATGGTGAACTGAAGTCCATTTGCCATCGTCAGTTTCTTCGAACATTGGGAAATCAACGACCCATAGCGGTGCCCATTCGCAGGTGAATAGATTCAAATCAGTACCGATTTTGACACGTAGCGCACCCATTGCATCATTGACGACTTTGGCTTTGTCAGCGCCAAAGAAGATGATATCACCAGTTTGTGCTTCGGTACGCTTGATCAGCTCAACCAACACTTCATCAGTCATGTTTTTGATGATTGGTGATTGTAGACCTGATTCTTGATCAACGCCATTGTTGATTTTGGTGGCGTCATTGACTTTGATATACGCCAAGCCTTTTGCGCCATAGATACCGACAAACTTGGTATAGTCATCAATCTGCTTACGGCTCATTTCTGCGCCATTTGGTACACGCAAGGCAGCGACACGACCTTTTGGATCTTGAGCTGGGCTTGAGAATACTTTAAATTCAACGCCTTGCATGATATCAGCGACATCAACGAGTTTTAATGGAATACGCAAATCAGGCTTATCTGATGCATAATCACGCATTGCCGTGGCATAAGTCATGCGTGGGAATTTGTCAAATTCGACATTCAGCATGGTTTTGAACAAATCTTTGGTCAAGCCTTCGGCGATATCCATGATTTCTTCGTCTGACAAGAATGACGTCTCGATATCCACCTGTGTAAATTCAGGCTGACGGTCAGCACGCAAGTCTTCGTCACGGAAGCACTTAGCGATTTGATAATAACGATCAAAACCTGCCACCATCAATAACTGCTTAAATAGCTGTGGTGATTGTGGTAGGGCAAAGAAGTTGCCTTGACGAGTGCGAGATGGTACAAGATAGTCGCGAGCACCTTCAGGGGTCGCACGGGTCAGTACAGGCGTCTCAACATCCAAAAAGCCATGATCGTCTAGATAGCGACGGATGGTCGAAGTGGCCTTGGCACGGAACTTCATGCGCTCTTGCATCTCTGGGCGACGCATATCAAGGAAGCGATATTTTAGGCGTAGCTCTTCTGAGACGGTGATGTTGTCATCGTTTAGCGGGAATGGCGGGGTGTCTGCTTTGGCAAGTAGCTCAATTTCTTTGCCCAATAGCTCAACCTGACCGCTCACCATATTTGGGTTCTCAGTGCCTGCATAACGGCGACGCACACGACCAGTGATTTTTAGCAAATATTCTGAACGAGCAGCATCAGCTGTGGCGAATGCTTCTGGGGTATCTGGGTCGATGACCACTTGCAATAAGCCTTCACGATCACGCATATCTAGGAAAATCACGCCACCGTGGTCACGACGACGATGTACCCAGCCTGCAATGGTAATGGTTTGGTCAATCAGCTCTTCGGTCACTTGACCGCAATATGTGCTACGCATCATAGAATTTTTGCCTTAAGAAAATGAAACAATGGCACAATTTCCCATCTTGGTGCTTATTTTTGCCCGTTGGAATTTGTCCATCACGATTAATAGTATTTGTAAACCATACATTATGCCTTGTAATGAATTTTGGTGCAAGTGATTGGCGGATATTTTTGCAAGAATTTATACAAAAAGTTGCATAACAAATCATTCATTTGGGCAATCATACTGTGATACCAAGTCAATATCATAGCTTAGATAGTTTTATCTGTATGGCAGATGTGGAACGATTGGCCTTGCCCAGTGATATTTTGGGATATTAGCGCTATATTGGCATTATCAATCATTGAATTTCACAAATTCAATTTAAAAAAAGTTATTTTATGGATGGTCTAATTTGTCAAGCTGTGATACGATGTAAACTTTACTAAATTGTTGTTATTGTTGTATTTTGGGGATGGTTTCTTCCACCGACGAATTGGAATGTGTTAATTATGGATACCCTAAATATTTTTTATATCGTTGCATCCATTCTGATTTTTATCAGTATTATGACGAGCACGCTATCGGCTCGGCTCGGCGTGCCTTTATTGCTTTTTTTCTTGGCGGTGGGGATGCTTGCTGGCGAAGAAGGCGTGATGGGTATCCAGTTTGCTGATTATAATTTGGCAAACTTCATAGGACAGGCGGCGCTTGCGTGCATTTTGCTTGACGGTGGTCTGCGTACTTCTTTGCATTCATTTCGTGTTGGACTTAAGCCTGCTATCACCTTGGCAAGCTGGGGTGTATTAGCGACGGTGGCTGTGCTTGGTGTATTTGCCACTTGGCTACTGGGTGTTGATTGGCGCTTAGGCGTATTGATGGCGGCGATCGTCGGTTCAACCGATGCGGCGGCTGTATTTTCGCTACTGCGACATGGTGGTGTCAAGCTCAATGACCGTGTACAGGCAACGCTTGAGATCGAATCGGGTGCTAACGACCCCTTGGCGATTTTACTTGTCACAGCGATGATCGCGCTGAATCTTGACCCAACCAGTCAAGGCGTCACTGATATTCTATTAATGCTTATCAGTCAAATCGGTATCGGCTTAATTTCAGGACTAATTGCCGGTTGGGGCTTATCTCGACTCTTGCCAAAAGTACATCTGGCTGATGGGATGTATGCTATCTTAATCCTATCAGCAGGGATGGCGACTTTTGGAGCGACCAACTTACTTGGTGGTTCGGGCTTTTTGGCGGTATATCTGACTGGTGTTGTGATTGGTAATACCAAAGTGCGAGCGACAGAGCATGTGCTTCGAGTGATGGATAGCTTTGCTTGGCTGTCTCAAGCCGTACTGTTTGTGGTGCTAGGTTTGCTTGTCAAGCCATCGAGCATCTTTGAAGTATGGCATTATTCCTTGCTGATTTTCTTGTTCCTACTTTTCATCGCGCGTCCGTTTGCTGTGGCGTCGTCGCTACTCCCATTTCGCTTTGGTTATCGTGAAATTGGCTTTATCTCATGGGTTGGTCTGCGTGGGGCGGTGCCGATTACGCTTGCCATCATCCCTGTGACGATGCAGGTGCCTGGGGCGGATTTGGCGTTTAATATTACTTTTGGCGTGGTGATTTTGTCATTACTAGCTCAAGGGACAAGTATTCCGATGATGTCTCGTCTGTTTCGAGTATGGGTACCGACGGATAATGAACCTAAAGCCGAGCATGAGATTTGGGTAGGTGATCAAGCCAATATTACCTTATATGAATTTGAAGTAAAAGCAGGGGCATTTGCCATCGGTCGCCATCCACAAAGCATCACAAGTAAGGTAAAGGCGCATGAGATTTCTGTGTTTGCCGTCGTGCGTAATGAGCGACTGCTGACCGTCACGGATGAAACCATCCTAAAAACTGGCGATGTCGTCTGGTATGCTCTGCGTGGCGATTATGCCGCAAGCATTGCTAAGATTTTTAATAACTCAGCAACACAATACCAAAAAAACAGCGAGTTTTATGGCGACTGGCTACTGTCTCCGCATGTGCTGATTGCTGATTTGCCATTTTATAATCTGGCAACTCGCACCCTTGCTAGCAATACCAGTAAACTTAGCCGCTTGCCTGTAGCCAGTGCGCTTGATGTCTTTACAGTTGCACCAACAGCGGCAGGGCTGACAGGGGTTGATGATGAACTGATTAATCGCTTGACCGAAGCACAAAATCTGACTGTCGAAGAGTATATGCTTAGCCAGTTTAACACCGAGCCTGTCAAAGGTGACGAAGTACGGCTCAATGACTCATGGTCGCTCATCGTCCGTGATGTCGATAACAAAGGGCGGATTCGTGGCATCGGTCTAAAAAATCTTAATCGGGATAAATAGCCCAATTTTGACACATAAGACACAAAGGCTGATTTGTGTTTTATGTGTTTTTTTGTAAAGCACCTTTAAATTGTGCCGCAATGCCACCATCTGATAAATCATGTATTTATTATGTAGAATTTGAGACAATTATGCTATTTCAATCCAAAAAACCTGTCGAATTACAAATCATCCATCTGAACAAAGCCCAAGAACAGTCGCAAAAGCACTTTGAAGACATCATTAAGCAAAAAGACGACAAGGCTTGTGGCTTTGCCAAGCTGAAAAAATTGCTTAAAAATAAAGCCAAGCCAGCCGATGACACCCCAAGTGCCAAAGATGATAAAACCATCTATGTGATTGATTTTGATGGCGATATCAAAGCAAGTGCAGTGGCACATCTGCGTGAAGAGATTAGCAATATCATCAGCATCGCCAAAGCAGGCGATGAAGTCGTGCTACGCCTAGAAAGTGGCGGCGGTCAAGTTTCAAGCTATGGCTTGGCAGCAGCACAACTTGTTCGTATCAAAGAAGCAGGGCTAACGCTGACTGTCTGCGTGGATAAAATCGCTGCTAGCGGTGGCTATATGATGGCATGTACCGCCAATAAGATTATCGCAAGCGACTTTGGCGTGCTTGGTTCGGTGGGTGTGGTGAGCCAATTGCCAAATTTCCATGAGTTTTTGAAAAAACACGATGTGAACTTTGAGCAATTTACCGCAGGCGAATATAAGCGTACAGTGACAATGTTTGGTGAAAATACCGATGAAGACCGTGCCAAATACCAAGAAGACCTTGAGCGTATCCATGAGCTGTTCAAGGCATTTGTTGCTAAGCATCGCCCAAGCCTAGCGGTTGAGAAGATTGCCACAGGTGAGATTTGGTTTGGTCAAGATGCACTGGATTTGGACTTGATTGATGAAATTGGCACATCTGATGCCTATATTTTGTCATTACTAGATAAGCACAATGTCTATGCACTACACACCCGTACCAAGCCAACGCTGGCAGAAAAATTGGGCTTGGCAGATCAGATGAGTAGCAGTATCACGGCAGCAATTGATAAGACGGTTCAACTGACCAATCAAGCCATCAGCACACTAAACCGCCCATAAATCTACTTACGGCAGTCTGGGTGATGCTGACTTGGCAGTCAGTCAAAGCATACAATCAAAACTTACACAGATAAAGCAAGCTGTGCTAAAATAGATGCTTTTGTACCAATGGAAGCTTAGATGAAAAAATTAGAAGAGCTATTTAGTCGTGCTGATAAATTGGGTCGCACCATCGCCAACCAATTTAGTAAAATCAAAGATCTAAAAGACATCCGTGGTATCGGTGCGGGCAAAACTGTCCTGATTACAGGCGCAAGTAGCGGACTTGGGGCGATGATGGCACGCAAGTTTGCTTATTTGGGCTATGATTTGGCGATCTGCGCTAGACGACTGGAGCGACTCGACACCCTAAAAGCTGAGCTTGAAGCCGAATATGGCATCCGTGTACATACCAAGCGACTGGATGTGACTGATTATGATCAGATTTTTGAAGTGTTTAACGCATTTGCTGATGAAGTCGGTACGCTTGATAAAATCATCGTCAATGCAGGCGTAGGCGACAGCCGTGTCATCGGTCACGGTCGATTTAATATCAATCGTGCGACCGCTGAGACTAATTTTATCGCTGCCATCGCCCAGTGCGAAGCTGCCATGCAGATATTTCGTGCCCAAAACAGTGGTCAGTTGGTCGTCATCTCAAGTATGTCAGCCGTGCGTGGCTTACCACGACATCTGACCACTTATGCCGCTGCCAAAGCAGGTCTAGCTCGCCTAGCCGAAGGTATCCGAGCTGATATGATTAAAGAAAAACTACCTATCACCGTATCGACCATCTATCCAGGCTATGTGCGTACTGATTTGAACATCGGTGCTAAATATTTGCCTTTTGAAATCGAAGAAGAAGAAGGTGCAGAAGTCATCATCAAAGCCATCGAAGCTAAAGTCGATGAAGCCTATGTCCCTGCGTGGCCGTGGTTACCGATTGGGCTTGGGATGAAATATTTACCGCTCAAGGTAATTACTAAGTTTATCTAAAAATTATTTACTAAAAAGACCTTGTCAGTGATGCAAGGTCTTTTTTGTATTGATGAATTATACCGTGTGGCGCAGTGATAAAAATAATGATAGAATATCAAAAGTTTATAATCGATTTACAGGAAGTCATATGTTTATTAACAATCTGACCACAAAAGGCTTTGTGCTAAAGGCAAGTTGCTTGATGATTACTGCTGCGATGCTTGGCGCTTGTGCAAATGGTACCAATCATCACGCATCGGCAGCACCATCTACTCAGCTATTATTCAGCGATAATCCAAATTCAGCTTCCAATCAAGCCAAATCAAGCCTAGTCAGTGCTATCAGTGAGCATCTAAATAGCGAACGCTATGTGTTATCCACCTATCATTATCGAGCTATGCCAATTAATCACACGGGTAGCATTGATGAAGATGCCGATTATCTGTGGACAACTGCCCTAAAAACTTATGAACATAAAACTACACAGGATAATGCCAATTATAAAAGCGATGCTTATCGCACGAATGAAACTTATGCAGACGAAGGGGGCGAACTACCTTATCTGCGCTATGATGACGAAAAAGCCGGCATCATGCCTGCAGATGTGATCACTCGTGAAATGGGCATGGGTGAGACCTATCAGATCGTCGATGAAGAAATAGAATATAACTATGAATCGTTGCGTGGATGTTTGGGTGATTTATCAAACCAACTTGATGAAGTCATTCTTGAAAAACCAACTGCCACAAGTAATGACAAAGCAATTAAAGGCATCATTAAGAATATAGATGGTTGCGTAAGCACTAGCAAAAAATCACTCGACGACATCAAAATTCGTGCCATCGGTTATCAAAAACAAGATATTGCAGAAATTCAACAATGCGCCATCAATTTTAGCACCGACATTAAGCATATCTTATCACCAAGCCGTCAATACAAATCACTCAGTGATGAGAAATATCACCTATACGATACCGTTTGGACGAATTATTGGGCATGTAATCAGTCGTATTATTATAGCATCGATGTCGAGCCGTTTAATTATATCATGCATGGCGAGAGTGAAGATAAACTAAACGCTTATGCCAACTTGCGCCAATGTTCAGCCAAGCATCGAGATTTAATCGCCACCCTAAAAGCTCAAAATAGAACCTATCTCAATGATGCCGAAGCCCATGCACAAACACTGTATGATACCAGCTATTGCTTTGCAACAGGTGTCTATGATGGACTGGGCAGAACACCTGACTCGCCCATTGTCAAACCGACAACGCCCGATGAAATCGACACGCTTTATATGCAATATGCAGAAGAATTGCATTATGATGATTTTGAGATGCCAAAAAGCCGTTTTGGGACTTGGTTTGATGCCTATAAGCAGATGAAAACAGCAGGCAAATCGGATGCGTCAGCAGATAGTGCCATAGCTTTGCCGGATTTGCCAATCCCCACCAGTGGCATGGGTGGGCTGTACACTAATATGATGTCATCGATGCTGGATTATATGAAAAAATCACCCGAACAGCTCAATGCCAAAAATCTATATCAGTACAACAACACAGTAATGACCGCCATCAGTCATCACAAGCCAAATGAGCGCAAGCTAGACACTTTGTTTGCATTGGATTTTCATTCAGCGACGGCTGATCAATCTGTTCAGTTGCCTATGTCAATGGATTTTGATCGTCAAGATGTGACTGCTGATGTGTCAGCCGCTTTGCCACTTATGGCATTGGTCAGCCCAAAACATGCGCCACTACCTGCTGATATGCCAAATGGCTTGGTGAAATTCTACCTGCCAAGCGAGCTACAGGGCGTGTTGCCACTGCCTGTGATTTATGATGCACTCAATCGTGCATTTTTGCTCAGCGTTAGTGAGCTTGATGGTGAGCGATTCACCCCGATGGCGATGACACATGATGTCTACGCCAAGCAAATCGGCGCAAGCCAAGTGATTAAACTTAACCTAAGTTCAAAAGACATGGGCAAGATGTTTGGCATTGTCAGTAAGCAATTGGCAAACGATTTAAAAGCCTATATCGATGCACACCCTGAACTGTATCAAGCCAAAGCAGATGCCGATAGTGCAGATACAGGCGATACAGCTGATGCATTGCCAAGCACTACCAAATCTGACCAGTCATCCGATGACCAAAATGATAAGCTAGACGCCGCCAAGCTCAAACAAGCTGTCGATGACTGGGTGCTGATCAATCAAGGCTATCACACGAGTGATGTTGGTAGTTTGTTTGCGCTATTTGAATCAATTTTGCCAATTGGCATGGATAGCAGCCTTTACTACTATCTTGATGGGCATGGCAAGCTGATTGGTCTGCAATCACTACAGACGATGGATGATCAAATGCAAAATCTACGCCTACAGACGGTGGGGCAAACTCGCTACAGCACCAAGATGATTGATCATGCTTATTCCAAGCAGTTCACCCAAAGCTTTGCCCAAGCAGGTGGTGCCGTAGATGGTAATGCGTGGCTTGCCAAGATTCGTGAAGAAAATACGCTCAAATCACTCGCTCAAGATGCACGTGATCAGTATGAATTTGGACTATCTGCCGCAGCTGCAGCCACAGCCGCTGCTGCACAAGCCGCCGAAGATGCTGCCGCTGCCGCTATGGGTGAGTCTGCATCTGGCGAAACACAATGTGGCTTTGATGATGGACAAGTGATTTGCTATTAAAATATTAAGGATATTTATATGAAACCATCAAAAACAATAAAAAATTCGATGCCACTCAAGCCCATCGCGCTCGGTGTCATTGCCGTGCTTGCAACAGGCTGTGCCACCACACAGCCTTATATCGCTAGCAAATCTGCCGATGCCCAAAGTGCGCTTGGTGATGCAATGGCAGGGCAGCTGCGTCGCTCGTTTGATTATCAGACGGATGTCTATGTCTCAAATGCCATTCGTGAAGATGCGCTCGCCAATGCCAGCGACGAACAAAAACAAGCCAGTGAAGATAAATCCGCCGTCTGCGAAGATGAGCACGACCGAGCCTATATCGCCCTGACCAAAAAACTGATGGCAGAACAAGGCAAAAAAGCCGATGACATCACAGCAGGTGATGAGCATGAAGCCATTAAGCAAGCCTATAAAGACTGCCTAGATGCACGGGGTGATTTGACTGGGCTTAGAGAGTTTAATTTTGATGCGTTTTTTGACAAAACTGCCGATATGGATACCGAAGCACAGTTTGATTTATTATACCAAGAGATGCAAGCGTTTGATCAAACTGAGTCGGCATCCAATGATGATGCTGACTATGACAGCGATCATACAGCGCTAGATACCAAAAAAGCCGAACTTGCCAAAGCCTATTTGATAGAGCCAACTACAGTTCAGATTAAAGGGCGTTATCAGCCGCTAGCAGGGACGGTGAGCGCTTTGCCAAGCATCAGCTATCAAGCCAAGAATCTGCACATGCAAGTCAATCAACCCATTTATGTAGATCTTAAGCAAGGCGCCATCTACCTATGGGCGGACAACTTTGCGATGATTAATAGCGAAGCTTTGGATAAAAAACTTGGCGATCAATGGCGCAATAAATGGCTAAAAGTTCCGATCAATGACGGTAGTTTACCTGATGGCTTTTCAAAAAACTTTTTAAAAGCCATTCTAGATGCCAAAAAACAAAGCTTTTATAGCCTAAATGCCGATGCCTTTTCGTGGGTGACGCCTAGTGTGATGCTAGATACGCCACATCTATCGACCAATCTGTCTGCCAAGGCAGTTGATACGATCGCTGCGACACCATCCATCATCCGCTCACAGCCGACTGATGACGCCAAGCGTTTTGCTAATTATGTATTCGCCGAATCACTATATAATGCCATCTTGGATAACTATCCAGAGCTGATGCCATCAATGACAGCTGCCGAACGTACCATCGAAGACGGCGATAGTCGCATCATCGTCTCAGCGCCAACTTCAAGCGATACAGCAGCAGATGATGTACCGACAAATGATGCTAACGATGAAACTGTCAAACTCAATAGTCGTATGATGCTCAATGTGCTATTGTCATATTTGGCAGGGGTGATTGATGATTATCTCAATACAGCATCACAAGAGCGGGATGCGCCTAATTTTATGCCCGTGTCACACTACGGCATCGCTCATGAGCGTATCAACTGGATTCATCAGCGCCAATACTTGACCAATACAAGCCTAAAAGGCGGTCAATTGGGCAGTCAGCCGATTTCTTTCACGCAGCCTGTGATCGTGGATCTATTTACGACTATCTCGCCATCATCGACATCGCCAATCTTTGATAGATTGCCAAGCAATGCTAATGTGCCGACTGCTGCCAATAGCGTCGATTTGTTTGAATACAGTCACGATCTTATTGAGCGACTCAAATCTGGCGATGACAAATATCTCAAAGCCATGCTTGCACTAACCACTGGCATCGGCGGTGAAGCTACTGGAATCGATGATGAACTACCGCTTGATGAGCCAGTGGACGAGTCTTTGCCTGAGATGCCACACGATGATGATCTAGTGCCTAATCCTGATGAGCTGCCTAGCCATTAACCGTGAAGTATAGGTATTCATCATAGGGATGGGCCATCTGACCAATTCCTATATATAGTAAAAAAGTCGATTCATCTGAATCGACTTTTTGTTGTTTAAGACTTATAGGGCTTAGCCAATCAAGCTTTTGCCTTGTTGTCATTTAGCATATGACCTTCAAGATAGTGGATATTTTGCGCTTCTTCGCAAAATGCTTCATCTTGCAAAATCACATCACGATGCAAAGGAATGTTGGTCTTAATGCCTTCAACCACCAGTTCATCTAGTGCATGCAAGGTCTTGCCGATGGCTTGACGGCGTGTCTGCGCATGGCAAATCAGCTTACCAATGAGCGAATCATAATAAGTCGGGATGGTATAGCCTTGATATAGATGTGAATCAAAACGAACACCAGAACCGCTCGGCGCATACAGCTGCTGAATCTTGCCTGGGCTTGGCATAAAGGTCTTCGGGTCTTCGGCATTGATACGGCACTCAATGGCATGACCACGGATGGTGATTTCGTCTTGGTGATAAGACAGACCGTAGCCAGCAGCGATTTTTAGCTGTTCAACAACAATATCAATCCCAGTAATCATCTCGGTGACAGGGTGTTCGACCTGTACACGGGTATTCATTTCAATAAAGAAGAATTGACCGTCTTCATACAGGAACTCAAATGTACCTGCGCCACGATAGCCAATCTGCTCACACGCACGCACGCACGCTTCTAGGATAGGCTGACGGACATCATCAGGAATACCCGGTGCTGGTGCTTCTTCGAGTACTTTTTGGTGGCGACGCTGTAGTGAGCAGTCACGGTCAAATAGGTGTAGGGCATTGCCATTGCCATCGCCAAGCACTTGCACTTCGACATGGCGTGGATTTTTTAGGAAACGCTCCATGTACACGGTATCATCACCAAAGGCACTTAATGCTTCGGTTTTGGCTGCTTGAACTTGGTTGAGTAGCTCTTCAAAGCGCTCGACCACACGCATACCACGACCGCCGCCGCCTGCTGCTGCCTTGACAATCAATGGAAAGCCAATATTGCGGGCTTGCTCTTCGGCATTGCTTAGAGTGATGGCACCCACTGAGCCAGGTACGGTGGGTACGCCTGCTTCTTTCATCGCATTGATGGCAGAGACTTTGTTACCCATCAAGCGGATATGTTCAGGATGTGGGCCGACAAAAGTCAGACCTGCTTCTTCGACCTTTTCGGCAAATTCAGCATTCTCGGACAAAAAACCATAGCCCGGATGGATGGCATCAGCACCAGTGACTTCAGCGGCTGCTAGTAGGGCATTGATGTCCAGATAGCTTTGGGATGATGGGGCATTGCCAATACAGACCGCTTCATCGACAAAGCGCAGGTGCATCAATTCCTTATCCGCAGTCGAATAAACACCCACTGTCGCAATGCCAAGCTGTTTGCACGCTCGCACGATACGCAGGGCGATTTCGCCACGGTTTGCAATCAGAAGTTTTTTAATCATGGCAACTTCCTGTTAGGCTTTGTAGCGGATGACAGGTTGACCAAATTCGACCACTTCAGCATTGCTGACCAAAATCTCTTCGATGATACCGCTTTGGGTAGCTTCTAGTGGGTTCATGATTTTCATCGCTTCGATGATGCCAAGCGTGTCGCCAGCTTCCACTTTTTGACCAACTTTGACAAACGGTGGGTCATTTGGGCTTGGCGCTGAATAGAATACACCAACCATCGGCGATGTCTCAACTTTACCACTTGGTGTCTTGGCAGCAGGGGCAGCAACTGGTGCGGCCGCAACTTGTGGCACGGCAACTGTCTGCACAGCGGTGTTTCTTGTTAGACTGATATAATTATCATCATGACCGTATTCTAGGTTCAATAGGTCTTTTTCTTCCATCAAATCAACAAGTTCACGAATTTTTTTGATATCCATCGCATCACCTTCATAAATAATACTGCCGAGCAACACGCATCAGCAAGATAAATCGGCTCAAGCAGTTCAAAATACTTGGCAAAGATAATTATTTACCAAATTAGCGTATGCTGAACTGCCAAAAATTAGTTATATATAGTGTACATTCGTTTTATTTTATTGCAAGTGTTTTTTGTAATATTTTGGTACAAATAGCCGATATTTCTTGCAATTGTGCAATTTATAGAAAAATTTGCCATCATTTTGTATTTATGATGACGATATTGCTTAGAACTTTGGGATTTCTGGATAATCATCCATCCAGTCAGGCTTGACCCATTTTTGGCTTTCGACAAAGTGATATTTGGTCATCTGATCAAGTAAATCATCAATATCATCGCTGACGCATAGCAAATCGACATTGGCAGGGGGCATAAAGCCTG
The DNA here is from genome assembly GCF_945873075.1 of uncultured Moraxella sp. Taxonomy (GTDB): domain Bacteria; phylum Pseudomonadota; class Gammaproteobacteria; order Pseudomonadales; family Moraxellaceae; genus Moraxella. The sequence goes on from NZ_CAMCBS010000033.1 coordinate 14,907, forward strand.
CTTGGGCAGTATGCTTGAGCATCGTGATGAGCGGATCAAAAAATCCGTTGGTATTGAGCACACCGATCGGCTTGGCGTGCTGTCTAAGCTGGGCAAGCGACACCACTTCAAACAGCTCTTCATAAGTACCAATCCCACCTGCCAATGCAATGAACGCATCACCCAGCTCAATCATCTTATTCTT
>NZ_CAMCBS010000034.1 GCF_945873075.1 uncultured Moraxella sp.
AAACTGCCTATCAGATGGATAGCAATAGTAGTATTCAAAGTATGGTGGGTGGTGAGACTGCGCTGATGAAATCAGGTGGGGATATGCAGATTGTGGCAACAAAAGTCTTGGCGGATCGTGATGTGACTTTGGTGTCTGATGGTAAGATCTCTATTGATGCTGGGGTAAATCATCAAACCATCCATCAGCAAAATGCTGTCAAAAAATCTGGATTGGTAGATATTAGTCCAACCAGTTTAACTATTGGTCGCCAAACCACAGATCAAACCAATAAGGCCAAGTTGAAAACACATACAGGTTCAACAGTTGCAGCGCTAGGCGGTGATGTTACCATTGTCGCAAATCAATCCTATCAGCAAACGGGCAGTGATGTCCTAGCCTTCAAACCTGATAGCACAAACGCTCAGACCATTCAGGCACGAACTGCATCAGAAGGTGGTAACGTTGACATCTTTGCACGCTCAATTAATGTGGAGAATGCCACTGATTCACAAACCGCCACCAATGACTTTAAGTTCAAGCAAAGTGGTGTGAGTGTTTCCGTCAGCAACCCTGTCGTTGACTTGGGTATGCAGGCATACAACATGTATCAAGCAGCTGAGCAAACAGATGATGAGCGTTCCAAGAGACTAGCGGCATTATCCGTCGCCGGTGATGGTTGGATGACCTGGTCTGAATATCAGGAACAAAAGACGCAAGTCAATAATCCAAACAGGGGTGAAAAAGGTAATAATACACTGACTGATTTTAAGGTCGCCGCAACCATTGGTTCGCAGTCCAGCCAAGCTAACTCAATCAGTTACCAAGAATCCAATATAGCCTCGAGCATCAAAGCAGAAAATATTACATTGCATGCGTTTGGCGATAATGATGGCGATATAAACATTGTTGGTAGCCAAGTGATATCCAAGGATAACACTGCTCTATTAGCTAACAATGACATCAATATCTTATCTAGTACACAGCTAAAATATAGCGACAGTGATAATAAAAACCATAGCGTCGGTGTTGGTGCTTATGTCAGTGTTGGTGCAGACACCAGCTTTGGCTTTACAGCCTCAGGTGGTGTTGGTCGTGGCAATACTGACTCTAACGGTGAAACACAAACAAACAGCCAAGTTTTGGCAGGAAATCTGCTAATCTTGGATAGTGCTAATGATACCAATATCAAGGGCGCTACTGCCAAAGCTGAACAAGTGATTGCTCGTGCAGGCGGCGACCTAAATATCCACAGTCGCTCAGATAGCTATCAGCTTGAAGGTAAGCAGCGTCAATATGGTGGCTCAATTAATGTGAGTCTTGGTGCTACAATGCCTGTTAGCGGTAGTGTAAGTGCAGAGCTAGGCGACAGCCAAGTCAATTACCAGGCCGTGCGTGAACAAAGTGGCATCTACGCTGGTAAAGGCGGTTTTGATATTGCTGTTGGTGGCAATACAGATCTTCTGGGTGCTGTGATTGCTTCCGACGCCACGCGCGATAAAAACAGGCTTACAACCACTACCTTTAGCTCTGCTAACATCACCAATATCAGTGAAGCAGAGAGCACCGTGAAAAGCTATGGAATCGATAGTCAGGCATTCTCGGGTAAATTCTACCCACTAGCCAAGACAATAATTGCCAATACGGTTGGCAATCAAGGCAGCGATGTCAATCATCATGAGACAAGTCAGACCATCAGCGTCATTGCAGACGGTGAACTGGTTGCTAGCGATGCGGACTCACAAGCTCGCCTCAATACCATCAGTCATGACACAGCGAATGCGCATCGATATATCGCACCTGCCAATATTGATGAAATGATGGCGGATGCCAAGGCGCAGCAGTTCATCAAAGATGCGACTGTTGACACCTTGTTTAAATACAGTGATGAAGCTCATCGTAAGATGTTTATCGCAGAAGCGCCGCTATATCGTGTCACCAAAGACGAAAAAGGCAATTTTGTTTACACTCAAATTGAGGGAGAAGAAAAGAAAAACTTGCTTAGTGAGAAAGACACTTCACCGCGCGTTTTCACCAACGGTATCTTTAATGGCATTGAAGCAGCAGGCAAATATGCGATACAAAACCGCAGAGAAAAGGATAATGAGAAAGTGGGCAAAGAGATTGATTTGAATGAAACTCCGATTTATTTCGTCCATTTCCCAAAAACCAACAATTTTATATCGGAGATGATGGTTGCTGCCTACCAAAAATATCTAGAAAGTGATACACTGGGCTTAACCAATGCCGCCCAAGAAATCAAATCCATCATCAAAGAGCGTGGCTCTGAAAGCCTGCAAATCGATGGGCATAGTCGTGGTACACTCACCATCACCAATGCCTATTCATCATTACTCAATGATGGCGATGCTGGCAAATACAGCAACCTACGCACCGACATGGTCGGTGCTGCTGCCAATGTCAAAAATGCAGACGACAAACTGGCAGAGCTACAAGGTAGAAATGGTGAAGTGCTTAGCACTGACCCTATGAATGACACAGCGCAATTTAAGCCCGCTTACACAGAAGCTGAAAAATCAGACATGAGCATTCATGTGCAAGGACATAAATCTGATTTTGTTCACACGGTCATTGGATGGAATAAGCCGACAGGTGGCAATAACTCCGAAGGCACCTCAACCATTCGTGAGTGGAAAAATATGATTGGTAATCCAGCTACGGTGCATAGTTGTTATGGGGTAGGGAATGAGAAATGTGCCATCAAAAATTACTGGGATGACGGAATGCCCAAGAATGGTCAAGGGATAAATAAAACAGACCTTCCAAGATGGTTGCCAGTCTATCAACCATCGGTAGAGATTAATGACAATCAAGGAGAATGAAAGCGATGTTTAAGATATTGCATAAATCATTGTTACCTCTTGTTTTCATCATTAGTATGCTAATGTTAAGCGGATGCTTAATGGCGGAATCTTTTGATTTTCCATACGCTTATAAAAGTTACAGGTATCACGGAAAATTTCCGAAACAAGGCAGTAAGTTGGCTGAAAAAACCAAGGCAGACATGCTTGCCTGTGGTTTTGAAAATACCAGTGATAATTCACATATGATGTTACAAAACATGGATGGTTATATACACGCTGCTTATTGCATGAAAGAGAAAGGGTATTTCGTGCCAGATTTTCCTAATAATGATATTTGTCAGCATGATTTATTTAGAGATGAAAAGACTTGTCGTCAAAGAAGTTAATCTGAAAAATCAGCTTAGTGGATACCATCTCCCCTCCCTCTGTCAAGTCAAACTTTTAACTGAGCTTCGCTTGGCTTTGGTGGGGAGTTTGGTGCTTAATCACACCAAAACAGATTTTGGATTATGTTGCACGCACTTGCCCATCTCAAACTCTCAGCACCCCTGATGGACACCACATTCTAGTTAATGCAATAGCCAATGACAGACATCAATCATAGTGTGCCAGCATAAAGCACACGTCGTACCCATGTGCCAACAAAGCAAGGTCTGTAGTTGTGCTAAGACATAAACCCAACCAACCAACCCCAACCCCGCCACCATCTTTTCGATGGTGGTTTTTTGTTCTTGATAAAGCGGTTTGGGGATACATAGTAACCTCGTGTCTAATTATATAGTTTATTTAATAATTAAAAAACTCATTATATATCAGTAGCTAAGGAATTTTTTGGTTAAAATCTTAGTTTACTAAGTATCCGTTAATCATTTTTATGTTTGTTTAGTTTAAATTATTTAAACTAATATAAATTAATTTTACCCTTTATTTACTTAACGCTTTGTGCTAATATTCAAAATAACCACGAATTGTAACACAGCCAGATTTGTATTTGGCTTTGATTGATTTTTTCAGATAGAAAACAAGGAGCTGGCCATGACTTAGTTATAAAACAGTGATGGATACACAGCAAAAACGCCACCAACGGCAATTGGTAGCGTTTTTATGATGAAGTTGTCTGCACGACAGTTTCATTATCCCAAACAGTGTTTGACTTGTCAAGCCCTGTTGGGGGCTTTTGTATCCTTAAAAAATTGAATTTATTTATTAATTAATTCTAAGGATATGTAATGAAACTCCCCATAAAGAAGATTCAAAACATCATCAGACAGTTGGCACTTGGCATGAGCAATCGTGCAATCGGCCGTCAATTGATGATTTCTGCCAATACAGCACGCAAAGTACGACGGCTATGTGAACAAAGTTGTGATGATGGTCAGGTAAATTATGAGCATTTGCTTAGCTTGGATGAGTTGAAATTGCGTGAGAAGCTTGGCTTGGCAGTCTCAAACAATGCTCGCACTTTGCATCAAATCAAACCCCATCCAGATTGGCAGTACATCCATGAACAGATGCACAGACCCAATGTCACGCTGGAGCGACTATGGCAGGAATTCCGACGGGCCCATCCTTACGGTATTTCATATTCGCAATTTTGTAAAGCCTACGCCAAACACAAAAAATCCTTAAAACTCTCACAAAGACAACATTATACCGCAGGCGACATGGCGCAAGTGGACTTTTGTGGGAGCGTCATATCCATTTATGATGCCAAGACAGGCAGTGTTACGATATCGGCACAAATCTTTGTCGGTGTATTGCCAGCTTCAGGGTTGATATTTTGTACTGCCGTTGCTTCACAAGGCGTTGAGGATTGGCAATTGTGCCATATCCGTATGTTTGAGTATTTTGGTGGCGTGCCATTAAAACTGGTGACAGACAACCTAAAATCAGCGGTCATCAAAAATAATCGAGAGACAACAATCATCAATGCATCATTTGCAGAGCTTGCCAATCACTACCAATTCATTGTCTTACCCACTAGGGCCAGAAAGCCGCAGGATAAGAGCATGGTTGAACTTGCTGTTAAAGCTGTACAGCAAAATATCTTGGCAATGATGCGAGACCGTAGATTTTTTAGCTTAGACGAGCTCAATCGTGCCATAGAAGCGCCATTGGAACAACTCAACAACAAAATCACCAAAACCTACCCAAAGGGGCGACGACACAACTTTGATGCTTTTGAAAAAATGCATCTCAACCCTTTGCCTGCACAAGCATATGAGGTGTGTCATTGGCAATACGACCTGCGTGTGAGTGAGTTTTATACCGTTACTATCAATCAAGCAGAGTATTCTGTACCCCATGCCTTAATCGGTAGTCGAGTGGATGCTAAAATCACCTGCTCTACAGTGTATTTTTATCACTATGGCATTTGTGTTGCAACACATCGTAAGCTTGCCAGCGGCAGTAGCATCTTGTTTGAGCATATGCCCAAAAACCATCAGCTATCTCAGCAGATGCAGCCAGAAGCCTTATTGCACTGGGCGGCGCAAGTGGGTCATTATACCCACTTATCCATCGATAATTATTTGCACAATCATCGCAATTATGCCAGTAATCTTAAAAAACTCAACCAGCTTAAGCGTTATTTGATGGATAATAACCTTTCTTACAATCTGATTGAACAAGGATTTGTATATGCGCATGAATGTCGGATTACACAGATTGACAGAGTGATTAATCTGTTTAAACAAAGAGCATATCTTAAAAGTGCTCTTTCTGGCACATCACATAGCACTGTCATGAATGCAACAGATGATACATCCAAGCTGGGCGTCGGCCACAAGACCCAGACTCATGATAATCTGCGAGGTGCGAGTTATTATGCCGATATTACGCCTTACAATCATGAATTTAAATTGGACTAATGCCTATGTTAAAACAACAGATTATTGAGCAATTAAGAAGTTTAAAACTCAGCCATATGGCACGCTATTTTGACAGCCATTATGCGCGTATGATAAAACAGCAAATGAATCCGATGCAGATTATGGATGAGTTATTAACCTGCGAAATCACTGCTAGGCGCAATAATACAATCAAAAAGCTGATCAAGGCTGCAAAATTCTGCTACCCTAACGCATCCATTGAATCAATGCATCACGGCCATGCTGGTAAAACAGCACAAATTGATTATTTATTTGATGATTATTGGATTGATGAGTGTGCGGCTGTTGCCATACTGGGCGCAACAGGCACTGGTAAGACTTGGCTTGCGTGCGCTTTGGGTAACCAAGCATGCAGAAATTTTAAAAAAATACTATTTGTTAGTGTACACGAGCTGTTTGAGGACATCAGCTTGTCGCAAATGGATGGTACTTTGCTTAAAACTCAACAAAAATATGCCAAAGCACAAGTGCTTATCATTGATGACTTCGGTGTTGGTGGCATACCATCAAATGTTTGTACGGCGCTTTTAAGCATCATTGAGAAGCAATCCTTTGTCGGTGGCTTGATTATCACAAGTCAGTATCCAGTTGAAACTTGGCATGGTTTATTTCAAGATAAAACTTTGGCAGATGCCATTTTGGATAGAATTGTGCATCGAGCATATCGAGTGCAATTACAGGGGGAATCATTGAGAAAACGACACGCCAATCGTAAGCATACAAAATAATCAACATGACCGGCAGATGAACAATTTGCCGGTCATGTCATATGAGAATACCCGATCACAACGAATGCGAGTATATGGGCACGATGAATGAGAATGGGCGGGCATTTGGGAGGAGAGTTTGCAGTCAGTTGGTCTTTTTCGCCTTGCGATAGTCTTCAGGATAGATGGGGTTGGGTGCTGACCACAGACCGATGCCTTGACTTTTGGCTTGGGTCTCAAGCAGTAGATAATCGCTGTCGGTCATATAGGCACGATACGCCCATGCATAGCCTGTGGCGACCATCAGTTTATTGACATTTTTGCCATCGACGAATACTTCAGCGACGGTGCGTCCATAGCGGTCTTTGTCATGTACGGCTAATGCGACTTGTTTATCAAAAATCAGCTCAGAGAGTTGTTTTTTGGCAGCTTGTCCAAAGTCTTGTCCTTTTTCGGGGGCGTCGATTTGGGCAAAGCGGATTTTGAGCTGTTGATTTTGCTTATCTAGGCAAGTGGCGGTATCGCCATCAGAGATACCGACGATACGGCAGGTGATGGCGTTGGTGTCGTCTAGTGGATTGGACTGCGTATCAGCACTGCCAGATGGCTGGGTGCTAGATGTGCTACCGTCAAGCTTGGCAAGTTGGTCGCTAAGCGTTTGCACCGAGCGTTGTAGCTTGATGATGGGCGCGCTGATGTCTTTGATGGCATCACGAATACTGTTGGATAAGCTGTTATCTTGTTTGGCTGTCTTGGCGGTGCTTTGATTACCATCTTTGCCATCTGTATCAGCACCGAGCAAGATACCATCGCTCATGCCATCACTGATGCTGTCGGCGGCTTGTTTGGCACGCTGTGTGGCAATCGCTTGCGCTTGGCTTGCGATTTGGGCACTGGTGTCTAGCGTGGCGGTAGGGTTGTGTTCACGATTACCGACAATCACCGAGACAATCAAGCCAAGCACAGTCAGTACAAGGCTTGTCGCCACATGGGTTAAAACTCGCCATCTTAGACGGCTAATCACAGGCGGCGCAAGCAAGATGCCGGCAATCAGCCATAGCACACCTGCAATGGGCTGAACCATCATCATGGCAAGTGCACACAGCGCCATCACAAGCACCATCGCCCACAGTAGCAGGCGTTGCCATTGGGGCAGTGCGGTCAAATGATGAATGGGCGTGCTTTTTTTGGGTGTTTTGGCTTTGGTGCGACGCTTGGTGGGCTTTGCCATAAATTTATCCAAATCCCTTTAAGCTTGCTCAAAGCGACGAAACACCCAGTTATCATCATCGCTGACACCTGAATCAAAATAATAGCCATCGGTATCAAAGCCCTTGAGTGCTTCGGGGTCAGTGATGCCGTGCTTGGCAGCGTAGTTCACCATCATGCCGCGGGCTTTTTTGGCATAAAAGCTGATGACTTTGAATTTGCCATTTTTTTCATCTTCAAAGCGTGGCGTGATGATACGAGCGTTGATATTACTAGGATTGACAGCGCCATAGTATTCGCTAGATACCAGATTGACAAGCACATCAGAGCCACTCTCGGCGATACGCTCATTAATCAGATGGGTGATGGTGTCGCCCCAATATTGATACAAGTTGTCCGCTTGTGGTGTCTTGAATTTTGTCCCCATCTCAAGGCGATACGGTAGCATCAAATCCAGTGGCTTAAGCAGTCCATACAAGCCTGACAAAATCCCCAAATGCGTGTTCAGATAGCTGATTTCTTGTGCGTCAAGTGCATAAGCATCAAGCCCTGTATAGACATCGCCATCAAACAAATACACCGCAGGCTTGGCATCATCACCAAAAGGGTACGCCCAGCGCTGATTGCGGGCGACATTGAGCTCAGCAATCTTGGCAGATACGCCCATCAGCTCTTGGATGTCGAGCACATCACAGTGCTTGAGTGTCTGCATGAGCGTTGTCGCATCATCAATCAGTGCAGGCGTGGTGTAGCTGTCTGCCAACGGTAGTGGTACAGGGGTTTTTTCGTCTAGATTTTTTGCAGGTGAAATTAAAAAATACATTGTAAATTTTCCAATCAATCAACAGAAATTATCCATCATTATAACAAATTTATCCGGCAAATGCTGACTGCGCGGGCTGTGATTATTGATTGAGTTTTTGGGTGAAGTTTTATACAATTTTGGGCAAGGTGGTTTATCAAAACCAATTTATCAACAGTGAATAACCAAGCATCACAAGGAAGTAGCAAGGAAGGCTTATGAGTATCATCCATCAATTTATCACGATTAATGAGCATCAGCGTATCGGCGAGATTATCTTGGATAATCCAAAGTCGCTCAACGCCCAGACTTATGACATGGTCAAAACCACATCCGAGCTACTCAGCACTTGGGCGGATGATGCGTCAGTGGTGGCGGTGCTGATGCGTGGCGCAGGACAAAAGGCGTTTTGTGCAGGCGGTGATATTCGTGGGCTGTATCATGCTTATAATAGTGAGATTTTCCCCAATCCTGAGCCGCTTAAGTTCTTTCAGGTGGAATACGGGCTGTGTAAGCAGATTAATAGCTATGCCAAGCCTATCATCGTCTGGGCAAGCGGTATCGTGATGGGTGGTGGTATGGGGCTTGCCACGCCGTGCAGTCACCGCATCGTCAGTGAGACGACGATGATGGCGATGCCTGAAGTGGGGATTGGGCTATTTCCTGATGCGGGTGGTTCATATTTTCTTAAGCAGATGCCAAAGCGGTTGGGCTTGTTTTTGGGCTTGACCGGCGCACGCTTTAATGGTGCAGATGCGATTGCGCTTGGTGTGGCGGATGTGATGATGGCAAGCGATGATTATGGGCGATTGGTTGATGCGCTACAATCAGCGACTTGGGCGGATGATGCGTCCAATCATCAGATGCTAGATGACTTGCTTGACACGCTACACCGCACCGATTTACTTGATGATGGGTGGCTATTGCCACATCAGGCAGTGGCAAATGAGCTTGTAAGTGTCGATAGTCTATTGGCATTTGATAAAAAAGTGCAACGCTATATGACGCAAGATGACTGTGATAACTATATCAAAACAGCACTGACCAATTACCAAAAAGGCTGTCCAACATCAGCAGGGCTGACTTGGCAGATTTATCATCAAGTCGACAACAAAAGCTTTGATGAAGTGATGGATATGGAGCTGATAGTGGCACTGTACTGCTGTCATTTTGGGGAATTTGCCGAAGGGGTGCGGGCATTATTGATTGATAAAGATAAAAACCCCAAGTGGCATTATACGGTGGATAGCTTGCCACAGGCGCATCTGGATCGGCATTTTGTCGCTTGGTAAGCCTTTACAAAGCAAAAAAATCACGGCATGAACGCTAATTTATGCCGTGATCAGTGCTTGATAATCCATCAAGTAGCCGATTAAAATGATGGATTAAGCAGTGCATTAATAAAATGTAGCATCAAGCGTGGCTCAATGGCAATGGTCGCCACTACGCCAAACACCGCACCAAACAAATGCGCCGAATGGTTGGTCGTGCCACCGCCACGGCGATCCGCCCAAATGCTATACGCCACATAAGCAATGGCAAAGACAATCGCAGGAATGGGCAACACTGCAAACAAATAAATCGTCTCCCACGGCGCAAACAAAATAAATGCAAACAGCACCGCCGATACCGCCCCTGATGCGCCTAAGCTTGAGTAGCGGGGATTGTCCTTGTGGGTCAGATAAGTAGGAATAATCGCCACAATCACCGCCAATACATAAAACGCCACAAAGCCAAGATTACCAAAGCGACTGATATAAAACTGCTCAATCACCCGCCCAAAAAAATACAGCGTAAACATATTGAACAATAGATGCATCCCATCGGCATGAATAAATCCATGCGTCAATAGGCGATCGACTTGCCCACGCTTGATGGCAGGCGGCCAAAAAATCAACCGCTCAAACAACGCTCGAGATTGCCAAGCGGCGATACTGATGATGACAGTGATGATAATAATGGCGGTAGTGTGGTTCATATCGTGTGAATTTATTAAAAAAATTGCCGTCAGTATAGCATTATCTGCGTGTTTTGGCTGTGTTTTTTGGTCAATTAATTGGCAAAATTATTGGCAAATTTGCCATCAAAAAATCAAGCATTTGATGATATTTGATAAAATTTGCTCGGCTGTATGATGTTTTTGTAACAATTTGGGGTATTTTTGGCGGTAATGGGGTGATTTTGTTTATCTATTGTTGCAGGCCCTTTTATCTGTCAGCAAAATCGGTCAAAATATACGCAAGCCTTATTTTATTTTTATGCTTATTTTTTTACGATTGCATCGGAGCAAACCCATGAACTTATTTGAAAAATTAAACGAATTTGTTACCCCTTATGTCCTTGCGATGACTAAGGATGTGGCAGGTGATAGCCAAACCAAATCAAACATTTTGTCTGTGTTTTATCCACTATTCACCGCTTATCTATCGCAAGGTGATGCGGCTGCCCGTGTTGCTGATGTATCTGACGAATCAGCAGACTATGGCAAAGCAGTCCTTGATGCGGTCATGCCAAGCGATGTACAACAAGCGATGAGCGCTAAGCTTGCCCAAGAATTTGGCGTATCAAGCGATGCGGTGTCTGCCATCAGCGCATCAGCATCAGCGCATAGCTTTGCAAAAATCGAAGAATTGGCAGGTGGCGCATCGATTGCTCAATTTGCCAAATCAGCATTGACAGGCTTTAATGGCGTATTGCCTGCATGGGCAAGCTCACTACTACCTGCAGGCGCGTTGGCAGGCGGTGCGACTTTGGCAAATTCTGTGGTGAATAAACAAGCCGCTGCAGCACCTGTGGCTGCACCAGTTGCCGAAGAAAAAGACAGCTCAGTAGCTCCTGTTGCCGCTGCGGCTGTGGGTGCAACTGCTGCGACAGCTGCCGTAGCTGTTGCTGCGACTACCGCAACTACCGCCACTGCTGATGCGCCAAAAGCTGCACCAGCTGCCACCCATGTTGATACTTCAGCACCTGTGGCAAGCGAAGAGAAAAAAGGCGGTTTCTTAAAGAGCCTATTGCCGATTATCGGTTTGTTGATTTTTGCAGGTCTGGCATGGCTACTACTGCGTAGCTGTCAAGATACCCCTGCGCCTGTGGCGGCACCAGTTGCCAAAGAAGCGACCGCAGGTAATGCAGCAACCGCCATCAACCCTGCCGTACTTGGCGTAACGATGGATAGCACAGGTGAGGCTATCGCATCATGTACCGCTCAAGCAGGTTCAGAAGGCTTGGTGGGTAATATCCGTGCCGCGATCGCAGGCGTGTTCACCGCTGATAAGTGTGAGCTAAACACAGCAACTGACCGTGCTGATAGCATGGCAGCTGAACCACATCTACCAGCACTACTTGGCCTAATCAAAGGCGTGCCAAATGCTACTTTGGGCGTGGCTGACAAAGCCATCCGTTTTGGCGGTGCTGATGATGCGACTGTGGCAAAATTGGTTGAGCAAGCCAAAGGCATCGTGCCTGCTGATTTTGATGTCCAAGCAGGTACAATCGAATCACTACTAAACCCACAAGCAGCAGATGCTAACGCCAACGCAGCTGCTAACGCTGATGCAGCGCCTGCAACTGTCAATATTGCTATGGATGACACTGGTAATGCCGTACAGTCATGCCGTACCCAAGTAGGCGCTGAAGATGTCGTTACTGGTATCAAATCAGCCCTAAGCACGGCATTTGGTGCTGATGCGTGTCAAGCAGATGTTGCTGCATCGCACGCAGCTACCCTACCAGCTGCAGAGCAACTACCTGCCATCCTAGGCGTGATGAAAGGCGTGCCAAATGCATCTGTGTCAATCGTTGATAAGACCATCCGTTTTAATGCTGCTGATGAAGCAACAGTGGCAAAACTGGTTGAAGCTGCCAAAGCCGCCGTACCTGCTGACTTCACCGTCGAAGCAGAACCAAAGCTTGACGCTGCTGCTGCCACTGCATCAGGCAACGAAGCTGCCAAAAAAGCACTTGAAGCGCTAACTGCAAGCTCAACGGCTGAAGATTTGGTCAAGGCATTGAACCTACAAATCATCAACTTTGCATCAGGCAAGAGCGATATTCCTGCGGATAACAAAGCTATCCTTGATTTGGCGGTTGCAAAAATGGCTGAAATCAAAGATGCAGGCCTACAAATCACAGGTCATACCGACAGCCAAGGCAATGCTGAGATGAACAAAAAACTGTCTGAATCTCGTGCCAATGCCGTGCGTGACTACCTAGTATCAAAAGGCGTGGACGCATCACGCTTGGCGACTGCTGGCATGGGTCCAGACCAACCAGTAGCAAGCAACGCCACCGAGCAAGGCCGTTTCCAAAACCGTCGTATTGAATTTGCTGTCAAAGGTGCAACTGCGCCAACTGCACAGCCTGAGTCAAAATAAGACGCTCGGCAATTGCCAAAAACCAAACCAAGCGGTATGATATCGCTTGGTTTTTTTGTGGGTTTGATTTGGCTTGAGCGGGTTGCTTAAGTGTATTGCTTGGTCGGTCTGTGGGTGCTTTGGATAGTATGTTTGGGTGGTGTGATGGCAAAAGTTGTATTGTTTAATAAACCCTATGGGGTGCATAGCCAATTTCGCAAGGATTATGACGAGATGGCGACTTTGGCGGATTTTATCAAGGATAAGACCTTGCGAGTGGCGGGTAGGCTTGATAAGGATTCTGAAGGCTTGCTGGTGCTCACCGATCATGGCGGGCTCAATCATGCCATCACCACACCGCCAACCGCCATCAATGCCAAATATGATGCCAAGCACGCCAAGACTTATTTGGTACAAGTCGAAAATATCCCGACGGCTAAGCAGTTAGATACCTTGCGTACAGGTGTCATGCTCAAAGACGGCAAAACCCTACCCGCCATCGTCAAGCATCTAGCTGATGATGAGCTACCCATCACGCTATGGGCTCGTACGCCACCGATTCGCACTCGTACCACGATCCCCACCGCTTGGCTTGCTATCAGTATCGTCGAAGGCAAAAACCGCCAAGTCCGCCGTATGGTGGCGCAAGTGGGCTTGCCATGTCTGCGTCTGATTCGCTATCAAGTGGGACAGTGGACATTGGGTGATTTGGCAGTGGGTGAGTATCGTACGCTGAATGTGCCTGATGATGAGCTGAGAAAATTAGGCATCAGCGATGCACCAAAACCTGCTCATTCATCTCAACATCATAAGTCATCAACGCCAGCAAATCGACACTTAATGGCATCAAAGCCAAAACGCCCACGACCACCGAAATTTGGCGGATGATGGGCGTATGGCGGATGATTGCGTTTCGATATTAGCTTGATAATGTGCCATCACCCAAATGTCAGCCATTGACCACCGTCGCCGCTTAAGCGAACTTCTTGATGAATCGTAGCGGGCACAGTTTCGCTAACGGCAGGTACTTGGCAGATGATGAGCTCATCTCGGCGAAAGGCGTGTACTTGTACCGCTTGCCCTGTGGCTTGCTGATGGGCGATTTGGCGGTGTAGAAGGGCGGTTGTCGCCTTAAGTCCATTGATGGCAATGATGACATCACCAAAGCTTAGCCCCGCTAGGCTTGCTTGGCTATCACGGTGCAGATGTTTGATTTTTAGCCCTGTGGCTTTTTCGTCCACGCTCATGCCCCACGGCTTGGCTTTATCCGTGCTTTCAAGCGTGATACCGACTTTGGCAAGGGCGTCCGATAGTGGCAGCGTATCAGTGCCGACAACATAGGCTTGATAAAATGCTTGCCATGGCGCATCACCCATCATCGATACGATGA
>NZ_CAMCBS010000035.1 GCF_945873075.1 uncultured Moraxella sp.
ATTTGTGAAAAAGTTGGGGGATTTGGGGGAAAGTTTGTAGGTGGTTGATTTTGTTGTGGTTTTTGTTTTATTAATAATTGATGTGATATTACAAATATTTATGCTCTGTAAGCCTTGTGTGATGTTTCTTGTACTGTTATTACAGTTATACCACCAAGTTACCCTATTTAAGTAAGTATTAGCACTTATAATTAACTTATTGATTTTATTCACTTTGGAGATTGATTATGATTTGGACTTTGATTGTTGGTGCATTTGTCGGTCTTTTGGCTCGTATGATTAAGCCCGGTGCTGACAGCATGGGTTGGATTTTGACCATCATTCTCGGCATTGCTGGTGCTTATGTCGGCTCGTATATTTCTAATTTCTTTGGCGTTAATGCCGAGCAAGGCTTTAGCTATTTGGTGTTCTCTGTCATTGGCGCGATGATTATTTTGTTCATCTACGAATTATTGCTTGGTAAAAAGAAATAAGTTGGTCAAACTCATCAAATAACCATGTTTCACATGAAACATCAGCGGATGATTTGATGGGTTTGCAAATCGATGATTTGGCTTGGTTTGCTAAAATTCAGACTCTGCGTATCTAAATAAGCGACTTGATGACCAAAATAAGCCTGTGCCTGAGCTAAGCTTTGGGCGGGTGATTGACCCGATGGGTTGCAGCTGGTGGATACCAAAAATCCATAAGGGTTATCATCCGTAGTCAGCTGCTGACACAGTGCCTTGAGCACAGGATGTGGAGTGATGCGTACTGCTAGCGTGTCAAATTCACCGGTTAAAATCTTAGGTAGATTTGCTTGCTTGGGTACAGGAATTAGCCAAGTCGTCGCCTGCTTGGCTACAATCATCGCTGTATCATCAAGTGCGGCAAGCTCATGTAAATATCGCTGGCTGGCATCAGTTGGCAGCGCACCAAATAATGGGCGCAGTTTTTCGTGCGTATCAGTCAGGACAATCAATCCTTTGCCGATATCTCGTGATTTTAGGCTGATAATTCGCTCTAACGCCACTTCATCAAAGGCATCACAGCCCAAGCCCCAGACGCTCTCACTTGGATAGGCAAGTACGCCATGAGCTTTGAGCGACTGCGATACTTGTGCAAGTTCGTGTGCTTGATAGACTTTATACTCTGGCATAACGACCGCCTACCTGCTGTATTAAGCCTAAAATCTCAAGTTCCATCAATGCCGCTAGCAGCTCGCCCACACCTTGACCACTTGCCATCACCAGCGCATCAATATCCATCGGTACATTCATCAGCTGATAAATAGCTTGTAAATGCTCGGGGACATGGGTATTCATCGTGGATGCTTGGGCAGGGCTGTATTGGGTATTTTTGGGAATGGTT
Source organism: uncultured Moraxella sp. (assembly GCF_945873075.1). GTDB lineage: Bacteria > Pseudomonadota > Gammaproteobacteria > Pseudomonadales > Moraxellaceae > Moraxella. The sequence goes on from NZ_CAMCBS010000035.1 coordinate 1,351, forward strand.
TGATTGATGGTTAAGCTTTGTACAGTCTCTACATCGGTATAAACTGATACACCCTGGCTAAAACTTTTTGGCAAGGCATTAAAAAATTCGCCACTTTGATTACTCAAATCCTCGATAATCTGGTCGGGATGATACACAAGCGTCGCCCCTTCGCGAATCAGATGATGGCAACCTTCGGCATTGGCATTGTCAATACGACTTGGCACGGCAAACACTTGCTTACCCTGCTCGGCTGCCAAGCGTGCAGTGATGAGCGAACCACTTTGTAGTGCCGCTTCTGTGACGATGGTCGCCATCGATAGACCTGCCACCAAGCGATTGCGTCTTGGAAAGGTATGCTTGCTTGCCGGTGTCGATGGCAGCAGCTCACTGATGAGACAGCCACCATCTTGGATGATTTGTGCAAATAGTGCATTGTGATTGCGTGGATAAATGACATCAATGCCCGTGCCCATCACGCCGACCGTGCGACCAGCGAGACTTGCCATCTGTGCGAGCGCCCCCATATGCGCCTGACGATCAATACCCTGCGCCAGACCACTGGTAATGCTAAACCCTGCCTGCACCAAGTACTGCGCCATATCAAAGGTGATTTTTTGGGCGTGCTCGGTTGGATTGCGACTGCCGACGATGGCGATTTGCTTATCATTGAGTCTATCAATATTACCCCGATAAAATAACACAGGTGGCGGGTCGTATAATTCTGCCAATGCCTTTGGGTAATTGGCATCACCCACAAAGCTCATCGCATAGCTACCAAGCGCCACTTCGTGAAACACCTTTTGTACAAAAGCAATCACATCAGCACTATCCTGCCATCGCTTTTGGTGTGCCGCATGAATGGCAAGCTGTTGCCAACTTGCCACATCGCCAAGTAGCGCACTTTTGGCATCACCAAACTGCGCCGTAAGCTTATAATACGACACCAAAGAAGTATTGGTCACATACCACAGTGCCAATACCGCCTGTGTATCCGTCAGCGCTTGATAGGACATGGTCAATTAGCGTGGGCTAACGTGCGTTTCGATCAGTTTTGCCACCGCTTGTGCGTCATTGGCGACGACAGTCACAAACTGCGGTTTGTCTTCTAGTCCCACCGTGTGCGCAGGGCGTGGTAGCTCAATCGCACCCACAGCTTCATGCATGGTCTCTTCAAACTTCGCAGGTAGTGCCGTTTCGGCGACGATGATTTTTTCGCCCGCTTTGGCGACTTCTAAGGCCACCTTGACACCATCGGCAGTATGTGGGTCAATCAGACGATTGGTCTGCTCATAGATGGCTTTGATGGTGGTTAGGCGGTCTTGATGGGTTGATTTGCCTGCAACAAAGCCAAATTTTTGTTGTGCATAATTAAGTTTATCTGACAAATCAAACCCTTTGCCACTGCGTACATCATTGAATAATTGAGCGACTTTTTCGCCATCATTATCCAACAGATGATAAACAAAACGCTCAAAGTTCGATGCTTTTGAAATATCCATCGATGGGCTTGATGTCACATAAGTCTCGCTTGATGTGCGTGGGGTATATTTGCCCGTGTTAAAAAACTCATTGAGTACATCGTTTTCGTTAGTCGCCACAATCAAGCGGTCAATTGGCAAGCCCATTTCGCGGGCGATATGACCTGCACAAATGTTGCCAAAATTACCCGATGGGACGCAGAAACTCACCTTTTGTGCATTGTTTTCGGTCGCTGCAAAATACCCTTTAAAGTAGTACACAATCTGCGCAAGGATACGACCCCAGTTGATTGAATTGACCGTGCCCAAACTATATTTTGCTTTAAAATCAGCATCTTCTTGCAGGGCTTTGACGATATCTTGGCAATCATCAAACATCCCTTCGACAGCGATGTTATGGATATTGGCATCATCTAGGCTGTACATTTGCGCACGCTGAAACGCACTCATCTTGCCATGTGGCGACATCATAAATACTTCGATGTTTTCTTTGCCGCGCAGGGCGTATTCAGCAGCACTGCCTGTGTCACCAGAAGTTGCGCCAATGATGGTCAAACGCTCGCCTTTTTGCTTGAGCACATACTCAAACGCATTGCCCAAAAACTGCATTGCCACATCTTTAAAAGCAAGTGTCGGGCCATTTGACAGCTCAAGTAATGATAGCGTATCAGTCAGCTTAGCCACAGGGATGATATCAGCCGTGCCAAATGCTTCAACTGTGTAGGTATTATTAATAATCTGACGCAAATCATCACTTGGGATATCAGTTGCAAACAGCGACATAATCTCATAGGCAAGCTCGGTATAACCAAGTGTACGCCATTTATCTAAGGTCGCCGCATCAATCTGTGGCAAAGTTTGTGGTAACATCAAGCCACCATCAGGCGCAAGTCCCATCAAAAGCACATCACAAAATTGCATCGGTGCGGTCTGACCACGAGTGCTGATATATTGCATAATATCTCCGAATTTTTTTAAATAAGTTTTGTTAATTTTAACACAATTTTGACAAAATGAATCGCTCAATTAGCATCTATTTTCAATCTTGATGACAAATCGTATCAGCTGATAGCCGACCAAAATACAGCATCAAGATGGCAGCACACCCTTTTGTAATTTGGCATAATAAAAGCCATCGCCACCACCTGCATCTAGCGGTAGGCACTGATAGCCGATTTGCTGGGCGAATTGATTGTCAAGTGATAAGGCCAATGGCAATACTTTGGCATCTGGATGGCGATTCACGAAGTTGAGCATTTGCGTTTCGTTTTCTGCCTTTAGTAGCGAGCAAGTGACATACAGCAGTACGCCGCCTGCTTTTAGGTTTTTCCAAGCATTGTCCAAAATCTTGGCTTGCAGCGCCACCGTACTTGCGACATCCGCTTCTTGGCGAAGTAGCGCAATATCAGGATGTCTGCGAATCACGCCCGTCGCCGTACAAGGCGCATCAAGCACAATCACATCAAAGCCATCGATGCCGACATCGCTCGACTGCCAAGCTGTGCCGTCCGCCGTGATGACCTGTACAGATTTATCCGCCAAACCCAATCGCTCAAGATTTTGTTGCACTCTTTGTAAACGCTTGGCGTCATTGTCAATCGCCACCAGTTGTTTCATGTGAAACATCTCAAGCAGATGCGTCGTCTTGCCACCTGGGGCGCAGCACATATCAAGCACCACCGCATTCGTTGGCATATCATCCATCAACAGCCAAGCCGATAACTGTGCGTGCAAATCCTGCACGGTGACATAGCCATCGGCAAAATGGGGAAGTTCTGCCACCTTAATCGGTGCATCCAAGCGAATCGACTGTGCACCACTTGCGCCCAGCTCAACCACAGAATGCGCAATGCCTTGTTTTGTGAGCAACGCCGAATAGTCAGCTATCGAGCATTTTTGCGGATTGACACGGACAAAAATACTCGCAGGCTCTCGCAGTGCCAAACCAAGTGCATCATAAGCATCCACCCAATCTTGCTTGAGCTGTTTGGCAAGCCAATTGGGCAAGCTGTGATTTTTGCTGACTTTTTTGGCGTATTTTGCATTTGCTTTGGCAACTTTACGCAAAATCGCATTCACAAGCCCTGCGCCATACTCCTTATCCAACGCTTTGACCGCCTGCACCGTGTCATTAATCACGGCATAATCGGGCGTATTCATATATAAAAGCTGATATAAGCCAACATTTAGCGCCGCAAGCAGCCCTTGATCAGTAGGCATTTTTTCAATCAAGCTTTCGTTAATGCGGGTCAATGCCCACCATTGGCGCAATGTGCCTAGCAAAAGCTGATGCACAAACCCCCGATCAGCATCATCTACCGATTCAAGCAATACATCCAGCAGAGACGAAAGCGACTGACCTTGTAGAATTTCTTCAATAATCAAAATAACTTTCGCACGAGATGACAGCTTTTTATTGTGCAGTTTTTTAAAAATTTCACTCATCAAAAATCATCTCAAAAATATCGCCATCATTTAGCTTATTTGAATTAGCAATCTGTTCAGCAGTCAATGGCTTACCGCCCGGCCACTGCATCGAAGTGATGTTAATCAAATGCTGCACACCTACACCATCTGTTCCACATGAAACTAAAATAGCATTTTTGCCCACACTGATGACCTTACCCGCAGGCTCGCTAGTCACTTGATCAAGCTTGATTGGCAGGGCGCTAGTCACCTTAATTCGTTCGCCATGCAGATGCGTATAAGCAGGTAGCGCACGGATTTGTCTTTGGATGCTAACGGCATCGTTTTGCCAATCAATTTGCCCGTCTTTGCTGTGGATCTTTTCGGCATAATTGGCAAGCGATTCATCCTGCACCACTGCATTTGCTTGATATGTAGGCAGATCTGCAAGCACGGTTGCAACAGCTTCACCACCAAGCACAGCAAGCTTATCATGCAGACTTTGGGTAGTGTCCGTATCAGTTATCGGGCATTCTAGTTTGTACAGCATATCGCCCGTATCCAGCCCTTGTGCCATCTGCATGATGGTGATGCCTGTGGTGCTATCACCCGCCAAAATCGCACGGTGAATCGGTGCTGCGCCACGCCATCTTGGTAATAGCGAGCCATGAATGTTCAGACAGCCAAACCGTGGGGTATTGAGCACACCCAATGGCAAAATCAACCCATAAGCTGCCACCACCATCACATCAGGCTGATAAGATGCCAAAGTTTCACGTGAAACTTGACCATCTTCATGCTTAAGGCTAAAGCTGACAGGCTGCTCAACTGCGATACCATGCTCCAGTGCCACTTGCTTGACCGCTGACGCTGTGACTTTTTGACCACGACCAGATTTGCGATCTGGCTGTGTATAGACAGCGACAATCTCAATATTCAGCACATCTTGCTGCTTGATAAGATGTCTTAGACTAACCGCAGCAAACTCAGGCGTACCCGCAAAAATCACACGCAGTTTATTTGCTGATTTATTCAATGTATTCATCAATCACCAATTTTGTTAGATATAACTTAATAGTTAAATTTTATATAAGTATCGACATTTAATCAGTATTAATAACAAATCATTATCAAAAATTCAAATTTTATGATTGGAAAATTATCAATATCTGATTAAAAATTACAAAGCAAATCCGCTCTTAATCAGTAGCTCTTCGGTAATATTGCTCACAGGTTTAGGCTCGGCTTGTGTGCGTGATAATAGCAATCGCTCCAAATAGCGTGCCACCAAATCCACTTCGATATTCACCAAAGCACCCACCGACCAGTGACGAGCAATATTGGTTCTCTCAGCGGTATGTGGGATGATGTTTAGACACACCAAATTTCGCTCAGGCTTGATGGCGTTGGTTGTCAAACTGATACCATCAACCGTGATAGAGCCCTTATCCGCCGTGTAACGCATCAGCTCACTTGGAATTTCGATTTCAATATAAATCGAGCGGGCGTCTTTGCTCAGATGTCGTACCACACCCACGCCATCGACATGACCTGCGACAATATGACCGCCAAATCGAGTGGTTAGCAGCATGGCTTTTTCAAGATTGAGCGTATCGCCTGCACGCCAATTTTTGAGTGCAGTTTTGCTCAGCGTTTCTCGAGACACATCCACCGAATAGCTCTTATCACCAATTGATACCACCGTCAGACAGATGCCATTAGATGCAATTGAGTCACCAAGCTTGACATCGCCAAAGTCTAGGTCGGGTGCGTGGATGACTAACTCAACATCACCGCCGACAGGATTGATGGCTTTAAGCGTACCGGTTGTTTCTATGATTCCTGTAAACATAATAATCTCTATATTATTCTGTGGATAACTTTTATGGTGGCAAAGCTTGTCTTTACAAGGTAAAGTCAATAGCTTAAGTTATCCACAAGGTGTTTTTTGTTATTCAATCTTGGATTGATTTTCAAATTTATCATTAAAAATCAATATTTTATATAATACACACAAGGATTATATCATCAAGATAATGAAGTTATCCACAGTTTCACATGAAACATTTTTACTGTCAGTTAAGCAGTATTTTGCCATTTTAAAGCCTGTGGATAAGTTTTTATTGATAAGTAATAATTTATTCAATTATCAAATAATTCTTGTATAAACTTGACGGATGTCGTTGCCGATTTGACAAACTTCATTCAGTCGATAGCGGTGCTGTAGCGATAGCTGATCGATAGTGATATCAAACATCGGCTTGGTGCTTGTACCCAAAATGCACGGCGCTTGATAGACAATCAGCTCATCGACAAGATCAGCTTGAATAAACGCACCAGACAGCGTCGCACCTGCCTCAACAAGCACATCATAGCACTGATGCACTTGCACAAGCTCATCAAGTAGCTGCTCCAATCCCCCTTGCCAAAGTAGAGTGTCCGGATGCTTGAGTGCTTGATACTCATCATTGGCATCGATTCTACCACGGCGATCAATGACAACGATCTTTGGCTGCGGCATCATCTCCGATGGCACGCCAAGCTGCGCACTACGCACATTCAGCGCTGGATTATCAGCCATGATCGTACCTGAGCCTGTGATGATTGCAGCGCTTTTGGCTCGCAGTCTTTGTACATCTTCTCGAGCAGGCGCACCTGTAATCCACTTGGATTCGCCTGTCGCCATCGCTGTGCGTCCATCAAGGCTTGCGGCGACCTTGAGTCTGACATAGGGCCTACCTGTTTGCATCGCTTTTAAAAAGCCCAAATTCAGCTGTCTTGCCTCATCAGCACACACGCCGACCGCCACATCAATGCCTGCATCTTGCAGTTTTTTGATACCATTGCCTGCAACTTTTGGATTGGGGTCAAGCCCTGCCACAACCACTCTTGACACGCCTGAGCCAATCAGCGCATCAGCACATGGCGGTGTGCGACCCGTGTGGCTACATGGCTCAAGCGTCACATAGGCTGTCGCTCCCTGTGTGCCGTGCGTACTCGCCGCTCTGAGTGCAAACACTTCGGCGTGTGGCTGACCTGCCTTTAGGTGAAAGCCTGTACCGATTATTTTGCCATCTTTGACAATCACACAGCCCACCGCAGGATTGGGACGGGTGGTGAACTCACCTTTTTTTGCCTCAGCAATCGCAAGGCTCATATAGTACACATCTTCGTGCGTGAAAGTGGTATTTGACATCATGCACCTTCCGATGTATTGGCAGTTTTTGGCAGATTAATCTTATCAAGCTCCGCCTGAAATTGTCCAATATCCTGAAAATCACGATAGACACTCGCAAAGCGTACATACGCCACATCATCAAGTGCCTTGAGCTCGCCCATGACAATCTCGCCAAGCTGCTTACTGCTCACTTCTCGCTCGCCTGTCTTACGCAGCGCCTGCTCAATACGGCTGATACTCGCTTCAACGGCATCGGCGCTGATTGGGCGTTTTTGAAGTGGTAGGGCGATAGAACGGCGAAGCTTGGCTTGGTCATACGGCTCAATGCGCCCGCTAGATTTGATGATGCGTGGCATCACCACTTCATAAATCTCAAAAGTTACAAATCGCTCACCGCAGGAAGTACACTGACGGCGACGGCGAACCTGCGCCCCCTGAGCAGCTAAGCGTGAATCGACAACTTTGGTATCTTCATCATTGCAAAATGGGCAATGCATGATTCATCCTTATGGTTGATAATTTAAAATTTATTAATCAAAATCAAATTTGGAAAAATTTTCTATCATTTTAATTGATGAAATATTCTTCACAAGATACCTATTTACCAATACAAAAACTGGAGAAAATCTTACCCAATAGCTCATCAGCACTGACTTGTCCTGTAATCTCACCCAGTGCTTGCTGAGACAGTCTTAGGCTTTCAGCAACCAATTCGCCTGCATGATAATACACTAGTTGCTCGTGTGCTTCTTGGGCATATTGGTGAGCACGCTTGAGCGCATCGATGTGTCTGGTGCGTGCAATTAGGCTATTTTCTGGTGGATGAAAGCCGACTTTATCACCAAGCACCTGTATCAGCTCATCGATGCCTTGTTTTGTTTCACATGAAACATAGACATGGCTTGGCTGTTGGGATTGTTGATTGCTTGTTTCATGTGAAACAGTTTGATTATCTGTCAATAAGTCGCATTTGTTGGCAACCATAATCAATTTTTGATCCAAAATCGCCTGAATATCACCATCCACACCCACCGAAAACAGCTCTTTGGCAAGTGCAATCGGGTCTGTCTCACAGCTAACATCATAGACCATCAACAGCACATCAGCTTTATTAATCGCATCACGAGCACGAGCAATACCGATTTGTTCCACTTTATCCGTAGTGTCACGCAGTCCTGCCGTGTCGGTCAGATGCACGGTCAAGCCGCCAAGCACAAGGGTTTCTTCAAGCGTATCTCGAGTCGTGCCTGCAATGTCCGTCACGATGGCACGCTCTGTACCTGCTAGACGGTTAAGTAGGCTTGATTTGCCCGCATTGGGCTTGCCAGCAAGCACAACATGAACGCCATCTCTGAGTAGCTGACCTTGCTTGGCGGTCGCCAAAATCTCGTCAATGCCTGATAGCACCTGATTGAGTCGGGTTTCAATCACGCCATCGCTCAAAAAATCCACATCCTCTTCGTCGGGGAAGTCAATTGCCGCTTCTACATACAATCTTAGATGTGTCAAGTCATCTACTAAGCCATTGATTTTATTAGAAAATTCACCAGTCAATGAACGGATGGCGCTGCTGGCCTGTGCAACTGAAGTAGCGGCGATGGCATCACTGATGGCTTCGGCTTGTACAAGATCGATTTTATCATTTTCAAAAGCACGCAATGAAAACTCACCTGCGGTCGCCTGCCTTGCTCCGAGTTCAAACAGGCGATCAAGCAGTAGGTTTTGTAGCACCATACCGCCATGCCCTTGCAGCTCCACCACATCTTCGCCAGTGAATGAATGCGGTGCCTGAAAATAAATCACCACCCCTTCATCAATGATGCCATCAGCACCAAAAAACCCACCAAAATGTGCATATCTGGGCGTCAACTGCTCACGGCGAGTGATGGCACAACCAATTTCATAAGCGCTCTTGCCAGACAGACGAATTACCCCCACACCCCCTTGCCCAATGGGTGTGGCAATGGCGGCAATTGTCGGCTGCTGTTTTAGTTGTTTGCTTGTCATATTAAATACTGATGCTAAAGTTAACCTTTTATTTTATCACTTTTATGATTATAAGGGGAAATTTTACAAGTAAATTCTCATAAAAAAAATCCCGCAAAGCATCACTTTGCGGGATAACAGACTTGGACAATTAAAATTAGCCACGAGCCTGCATTTGTTTTTCAACACGCTTATTCACGATGTGCTGATGTGTCATGCTAAATAGGTTATTCACCGTCCAGTATAGCACAAGACCTGCTGGGAACCACAGCATAAACACCGCAAACACCACTGGCAAGATTTTCATCATTTTTGCCTGCATTGGGTCGGTAGGCTGCGGGTTCAATAGCTGCTGTACAAACATGGTCACACCCATAAAAATCGGTAAAATAAACCATGGATCCATCGCAGATAGGTCAGTAATCCAGCCCATCCACGGCGCATGGCGAAGCTCCACCGACTCAACCAGCATCCAGTACAAACCTAGGAAAATCGGCATCTGGATTAAGATTGGTAAACAGCCTGCCATCGGATTGACTTTTTCGTCACGATACAACTGCATCATCTCTTGGCTCATCGCCATGCGGTCATCGCCGTGCTTATCTTTGAGTGCTTGTAGTTTTGGTGCGATGGCACGCATTTTCGCCATTGAGACATAGCTTTTGTTTGACAGCCAAAACAGGGCGATTTTGATAATCAAGGTCAAGACCACGATTGACCAGCCCCAGTTACCGATGAATTTATGGATATTATCCAAGATGGTAAATAGCACTTTTGAGATTGGCCAAAGCAGACCATAATCCACTGTCTTATCCAAACCTTCAGCCACAGGCGCAAGCTCTTTTTGGACTTTTGGGCCAGCGTACAAGGTGCTGTCTAGCTCGATTTGCTTACCGCTTGCGACAGTAACTGGTGTCTTATAGCCGATGTAGTTTTCGTTTGCCGTACTGCGACTAAAGAAAGTGGCGCTGTAATTTTTTGGCGTCCAAGCAGAAACAAAGTAATGCTGTACAACGCCCACCCAGCCTTTGTCGCTTGTGACATTAAGCTCGCCATCATTAAAGTTGCTAAATTTTAGCTTATTATACGGCTCATCAGGCGTACCCCAAGCACCGCCCAAATAGGTCGCCATGCCCATCATGCCTTTGTCAGACAAGCCCGGGTCAGCGCTGTTGTCACGCTTAAGCTGAGTGTATAGCTCACCCGCCCAATTATTAGATGAAGTATTGGCGATGGTATGCTTAACCGCAATCGGGTATTGATCTTTGGTAAAGGTATAAGTCTTGGTGACGCTAATGCCGTTGTTTTCGTAAGTCAGCGGGACAACCAGCGTATCGCCCGTCATCTGATAGCTGTCTTGGGCGGCGCTATATTTGGCACGGCCATTTGGCGTATCCACACCATCACCCACCACCATCGTTTGGGCGACATAGGTGCGAGCGCTGTCGCTTTCGAGTAGGACAAATGGCTGATCGCTACCTTTGGTTGCAGGGTATTGCTTGAGCGCTGCATAGACGATATCACCACCATTGGTATCAATCTTGATATCATAGCGATCTGTTGAGACGCTGATCAGCTTGCCATCAGCACTTTGGGCAGCTGTCGCCACACCTGCCACCGCTGGCACATCGCCAGTTTGCGCAGCAACCACATCACCACCACTGGTCTGTGTTGCCACAGGCTGTGTCGCAGGCTGTCCTGCATAATCATCACGCCAAGCAAGCACCAATAAATACGAGGTGATTAGCATCGCCACGATGATTAAAATCCGAAGAATTTTTTGCATAGAGATAAATCCTAAATATGCCAAAGACACCACAAACCCAGCGGTTTATAGGTCAAAACCATGAATTCCTTAAATAAACCCTTTATTGTACTAAAAAAGCAGTCAAAATCCTAGATTTTATTGCCAAGACCTTGATTTTTTGGGTAATTTCATCCACTAAGCGTGCTTTCGTAGATAGATATTCAGCCGCGAACCATAAAATAGACGATCCACATATACCCCACGCACCTGTGCCAGCCACTCAATGGCGGTAGGCTGATACCGCCAGCGATACAACGGCAACGGCACAAAATCCACCCCAGAGCCACCCCAAGGATGACAGCTAGCCACACGGCGTATGGTCAGTAGCAGCCCCCGATAAGCACCATGCCACAAAATCGCCTGCCGACCATAGCTTGAGCAAGTTGGATAATAGCGACATCTGGGTGCTATCATAGGGCTCAGATATCGCTGATATAGCCGAATGACAGCTAGCAGGAAATTTTTTATCATATCTAATCAATTCACCAACAATCAACTTGGCTTGCTTGGATACATCTTTTTAAGTTTACTAAACATAACAGCGAGCTCGGCACCGATGTCATATGTTTTGTCATAGCGTTTTTTGACAATCAATACCAAATCCACATCAGAAAGCCCGGATTTATTCAATCGAAACTGCTCGCGTGTCAGACGCTTGAGACGATTGCGGTCGGTGGCGTTTTTCAGCTTTTTTTTGGTGATGGCAAGCCCAAGTCTTGGTAGAGCTTCACCTTGAGCGACGAATAATAACAAATGCTCGCCGTGAATTTTTTTGATTGGTGCATCAAATACTGCTTGGAACTGCGCAGGTGTTAATAAACGGTCTTTTTTTTGGAAACAAACATCACTAACTGTCATTTGGCATCCATAAGTACTGGGTAAATGGCTCATTGTAGCACGGCTTTGATAAGATGATGGCACTTTTGGGTGAAAAAATGGGCAAAAAAAAGCACCGACAATGTGTCAGGTGCTTATTTGCATCCGATGTGTAATTACACAGTCAAACGATGACGACCTTTAGCGCGGCGACGAGCCAAAACTTGGCGGCCTTTTTTGGTAGCCATACGAGCACGGAAGCCGTGAGTACGCTTGCGTTTTAGAACGCTTGGTTGAAATGTACGTTTCATAATTCACCTTAAGATGTCGGCATTACAAGACTGTAATGACTTGGGTTGTCGTCAGTAGCCAAAGCCGCCAAACGACCAATTTTCAATTAACTAGTTAATGGTTTTCGCACAAAAATGACGAAAATCTTTTCGATTGTAGCAAATTTTAATCCAAAAATCAATCATGGGGATAAATAAATTTTTGGTCGATAGTAGATATGCTGAATTTTTTGGCTAAATTTGGGTGCTGTAAAATCATCTCTTGTACAGCGATTTTATCGTTTGTTATAATGCGAAAAGTTTGCAAATCAAGACTTTTTTGAAAAGTTATCCACAGATT
>NZ_CAMCBS010000036.1 GCF_945873075.1 uncultured Moraxella sp.
TGTGAGAGTAGGTCATCGTCAGCACCTTATTTGAAGCCCCCTGCATCGAGAGATGGAGGGGGTTTTGTTTTGTGTTGCATTATTTGGAAGGGGTGGTATAATGAATTAGAATCAACAGGAGTTGTGCCATGCAGCAGGATTCGGTCATTTCACTCGCCAAACAATATCGCCAGATGCGATATACCAATGAGGCTTGGCGGCTGCTGACAGCAAGGCGCGCACCGTTAATTTTGGCATGCGCTGAAAGGCTGTTTATTAATTCACATGACAGCGTCAGCATGAATGATGCCATCGAACTGCTCGCTCGTTGCTTTGATGAATTTGCCAATGACAGCGATTTTGATATTCATCAAAAAGATACTTATGTATTGGCAAAAACTGAGTGGCAGACCTGGCTGAAGCGTGGTTTGATTGTTGAAAAAAATCAAGTTGTATTTGCCACCGATGCTCTACAAAAAGTCATCAGCTTTATCAAAACACTTGATGAAGCAACCATCATGACATCCACCGCATCTCGATTGCAAACTGTACAATCCGAAGTTCAAAAAGTTTATTCAGCACTCAATCCCAATAAAGCCGATCGAGAAAATTACCTGCAAGCTCAGATTGATCAATTACAAGCTGAACTTGAGCGGGTTCGCCAAGGTGATTTTCAGATTTTATCCGATACTGAAGCCATTGAACAGATCCAGAATATTTATCAATTATCAACGGGGTTGTATGTGGATTTTCGCCGTGTTGAAGATTCTTACCGTGCAATGGATCAAAAACTTCGCGAAGATGCCATCCGTGACAATTTTCATCGGGGTGATATGCTTACAGGTCTGCTTGACTCGCATGAGCAGCTGATCAATACACCTGAAGGTCGCGTGTTTTATAACTTCAATCAAGCTTTGCAACGGGACACGCTTGATGCGCTCAAAGATCATATTCGTCAAATCATCAGTTATCCTATCACCGCCCAAAGTCTCAACGCTCGCCAACTGTATGAATTTTCTCAGCTTACCCACACACTCACCAGAGAGGCCCGTAGAGTAAATCGTGCCAAACAGCAGATTGAACATGATGTCAAAAATTTTGTGCAGTCAGTACAATCAAGCGAACATCATCGTGTCGGCGCATTATTAAAACAACTATTCCAGCATGCTTTGGCAATCGATTGGCAAAATCGCAGCACGCAGCAAAGCATTAGCAACTTGCCACCCATTGCCCCCGCTGTCCATCGAGTGCCGATTGTTGCTCGAATCAGCATCAATCAAGCGCTTGTTCATGATGAGGTTACGACACTCAATTTACAGACAAAACACGTTACACTCGATGAGTTTGATTCATCATTTTGGCAGGCCTTTGATCGATTGGATGAAGCAGCTTGGCTGCAACAAATCAAAGACAGTCTACAAACTATAGGTCAGCCTGTCAGTGTGGCTGCCCTGCTAAGATGCCAAGCGCCACCGAAGCGACATGATCTTGAGGCTATTGCTTTTTTGATGGCGCTAGCAAGATATGTGGCAGCAAACTTTGATCATGCCATTGATTATGAATATGTCGATTTGATTGATGAGCAAGGGGCGCTTTGGCGATATCGCTTGCCAAAAGTGGTGCTTGAATATCCGATAGTCGCTAAGATGCAGCTAGAAGATCTGCAGAATTAGCTCAGTAGTTAAATTTAAAGTGGAATAAAGACGGTATAGTAGAATGAATTTTTCGATCACTGTTAAACAAGCACTCCAAGAAATCTTAAAATATGGCCATCTAAATCAAGCCCAAAAGCCTGTGTTGTATCAAGCATTGGTAAATAATGTGACGGCGGTGAACGAATATTTATCAGTCATTGATTTTTGCTTGCAAGTTGATGGCGTGCGTGGTTTGGCTTTTTTGATGGTTTATCAAAATCCAGAATCTATAGATGATGTAGCATCCACACCTGATGACTGGGCGCATCCTTTGGTTCGTCGTCAGCGATTGACATTGCAGCAGTCGCTGATTTTGGCAATTTTGCGACAGCGGTTTATGGAGCTTGAGCAGCAATATGGTATCGGTTATGCAGATACTTTTATGCCACTTGATGAGCTGAACAAACAGTTTTTTATTTATCATGAATCCAGCGGCAGTGAGTCGCAAGATGAGGATCGTGTGACGGCTTTGGTGCGACAGTTGGCTGAGCATGGGTTGGTTAATCTTGTTAAGGATCAACTATTGATCAGTCCGTTGATTGTACATCTACTTAATCCTGAAAATTTGAGCGAACTTTTGAAGCAATATCAATCAGTTGGTGAATCAGTCATGACGGAGGGTGATGATGAATCAGGCGTTTAGTTATACGGTTTCGCAGATTGAGTTGTATAATTGGGGTGGTTTTTCGGGCTTGCATCAAGCTGATATTCACCCTGATGGTAGTGCTATCATTGGCAGTTCAGGCAGTGGCAAGACGACCGTCGTCGATGCGATGATGACGCTTTTGGTGGCACGACCCAGTTATAATCTGGCATCGACAGGCACCGAAAAAGGCGATCGGGATTTGACAAGCTATATCCGTGGTGCTAGTGGCACAGCGCAGGTAGCGCGTACTGGCAAGACAATCTCGGCAATCAGTTTGCGATGTCAGCCAGTGATGGCGCTTGATCAGCCGTCTATGGATTTATTCGGAGCATCACAGACTGTGGCAGATGGGTCACAGGTGGTACTGACGGTGATTTTTTGGTTTGATGGTAATAGTAATCAAGCGGCTGATCGCAAGGATTTGTGGTTGGTATCATTTGGTGATACGCCGCTTGCGCATTGGCTGACGATTTTTGATGATAGTGGCAGTCGTAGCATCAAGCAGTATGCCAAAGCGCATACTGATCTTATGGTATTTGATGATAAGCGCAGTTATTTGTCACACATCCAGCAGTTTTTTGAGGTATCGGACAGTGCTTTTAAATTATTAAATCGCGCTGTTGGGGTTAAGCAGCTGCACAATGTGAATGAGATTTTTCGAGAATTGGTACTGGATGATCGTTCACTGTTTGATGAGGCGACCCGCAACATTGAGCAATTTGCAGATTTGACTAATATCAAAAACACGCTCGATGTTGCCAAAAAGCAACACAAGTCGCTTTTGCCACTCAAGGCGTTGTGGCAGCAGTATGAGCACAGTCAGCGACAGGTTGATGAGCGGCAGCAGATGATTGACATGCTGCCGTATTGGTATGCATATCATGCTCATCATCTATGGCAACAAAAAATTGATGGCTATCAGGCTGAGCATCAAGTGGTCAGTCATCAGTATGAGCAGTTGCAGCAGCAATTTGACCGCAGTCAGCAGCAATCTCAAGCACTACAAACACGCTATCTACAAGCAGGGGGTGGTAATGTTGAATTGCTCAAATCACAAATTGAACAGCAAATCAGTCATCTTCAAAAAATCAACCGACAGTGGCAAGACTACCAAATACTGTGTAATAATCTGGCATGGCAGATGGCTGATAGTGAGCAGGCTTTGGCAGATCAAAAAGAATCCGCCAAAGTACGGCAGGCCGAGCTAAATCAAGAGATAAAACAGCTGGAAGATCAGCGTTTGACACTTGGCGTCACTCATAAACAGCTGAATGATGAGCTTGCGACGCTCAATGAGCAGCTGATACAAGCCAAACAGCAAAAATCCAATATTCCACCTGAATTTGAAGCGTTTCGACATGCGCTTGCCCAGCATCTTGGCTGTGATGTCGATGATGTGCCTTTTATGGCGCAGATGGTCGAGGTCAAACCCGAGTATGCACAGTGGCAAGGGGCTATTGAGCGAGCTTTGGGGTCGAACCGACTACGGCTGTTAGTACCCAAGCCATTGATTAAAGAGGCATTGGCATGGGTAAATCATCGCCACAATCGCCTGCATGTGCGCCTGTATCGTGCTGATGAGGGGGAGGCGACAATTTTTGATGACGGTTTTGTACGCTTTTTGAATATCAAATCACATCCGCTGACCGATGCGCTTATGGTACTGCTGTCAAAAATGGATCGACACTGTGTCGATGATGTCGCAACGCTTGAGAGCACGTCCCACGCCATGACTCAACAGGGGCTGATGTCTGGCAGAGAAGGCTGGTATGAAAAACAAGACCAAAAAGCACTACATGAGCAGTGGCTGACGGGGTTTGACAATCAGACATTGCTAAATAGCCTGACGGCATCGATTGAACAACTGCAAACCAAGATTGCACCGCTTGATGATGAAATTGGAGTGATCACTGACGCAATACGGGCGCAGACAGACAAGATGCGCTTAATGTCTCGTTTGGCTGAGATTGACTTTGTGGATATTGATGTCGATGGTGCACTGCAGTATTTGCAAGGCTTAGAGCAGCAGTATGAAGCTCTGACAGCGCCTGATAGCGAGCTTGCCAAGCTCAAACAACAGCAAGAGTCGCTGAATGATGTGATGCAGCAGCTACAAACGCAGATGGCTCAAAATATAGCGACCCAAACACGGCTTAATGAGAAAATCGACGAGTGCCGAAACCATCAGATGGTCGCAGAAGCCACCTTAAATCATTGTCCAATCATCGATCCGTCAATGGATCAATCATCAATGCGACCAGATGTGCTGATGACGCAGCCCATCATGCAGGCGCTCACTGAGTATCTGTCCGAGCGGACACTGATTGCTGAGCAGTTATCCCAAAATGAAAAAGACGATGCCACAGCGCTTCATAAGTCTTTGGGTGAGATGAAAGGGGTGCTTAGTGACATCAAGCAAAAAATCATCAACCAAATGAATGCCGCCAAAAATATCGACACAGGCGAATTGGCAGAAGCGGGTAATGAGCTTATCGATATTGAGGCATATTTGATGCGTTTGGCATATCTGACAGAAGAAGGTCTGCCCAAGCAAGAAAAGCGGTTCGTGGAATATTTGACGACATCATCAACCGAGAGTCTGGCGCAGCTGGTCAGCGATGTCAAAATGCAACTCGATGAAATCAAAGCACGCATTGATGGGCTCAATCAAGTACTACGCAAAGTGGATTTTGGGCAAAGTACTTATCTACAGCTAGCGACGACACCTGTCGTGCACCAAAGCCTGCGTGAATTTGATAAGCTGTACAAACAGGTGAATACTTATAGTTTGTCTGTCAAAACACCAGATCATGAAGGGCATTATCAAGCGCTGTGCCGACTCATTGAGCATCTGAATGATGCTATTGATAAGCGGCACACGCAAGCAGCCAAATCACTGCTCGATCCCCGTTATCGTTTGGAGTTTTCGATTCAAATTCTAAGTCGAGATCAAGATCAGCTTTTAGAATCACGCACGGGCTCACAGCATGGTAGTGGTGGCGAAAAAGAGATTATTGCCAGTTATATCTTGACTGCATCGCTAAGCTATGCACTCAACCCCAAAGGCTATGCGGCACCAAAATTTGCCACCATTATTATTGATGAAGCATTTTCTAAGAGTTCGCAGGCGGTGGGTGGGCGCATCGTCAAGGCGATTTTTGCTTTCGGGCTGCATCCGATTTTTGTGACACCGAACAAAGAAATGCAACTTTTGCGCCATCATACCAACAGCGCCGTCTTGGTTCATAAGCGAGGCGTGGAGGCGACATTATCAAATTGGTCGTGGCAAAAAATTGACGCATTTGCCCAACAGCAAGCGACAGCACCAACGATGGGAATATCATGAAGTCACCCGAAATCTTGATCAAAAAGCTCAAAAAATCATGGGCAAATGCCAAGCAGCGAGCATCATTATTAAGCGGTGAGGCGTTTCCTATGACGCTGTCGATAGGATCGTCCAAGCCTGAGCACGTGGGTAGTGCCGAGCTTAAGGCGCACCTGCTTGCATGGCAGCAGATGGATGAGAGGCAGATTGGACAGGTGATCTGGCAGGATAAGAAATTTGCCAAATTATCAGCAGCCATCGCCTGTCCGATTCAGTGGCGTCTGGATGGTATGAATCAGTGGTGTCATGCAGTTGATGATGCGCTGATTGATGCCGAAGCTCGTCAGTTATTGGCGATTTATCAACATCCTTGGGTGCTAAAGCAATCTAATCATCCAGCTCTACCCAATCAGCTTGCCATCTTGGTACAGCATAAAGATGAGCTGATGGCAATGGGCGTTGATGAGATCATCGCACTGCTGATCTTGGTGAGCGTATTACAGCCTAGGTGTGCTGATGGCTTGCCGATGCGAGCGCTTACTGTGCCGATACTAACTCAATACGCCCAACTTGACGATGACGCATCCCGGTATTTACAGGCTTTGTCATTGGATAGCAAATATTTTGAGCGACACAAAACACTCATCACTAAGCTTTTGGATGTACGGTTTGCTGGTGCGGTATCGGCGCATGGTTTGGCGGAGTTTTTGGGTGTGTCATCACAGACAGGTTGGGTGCGGCTATATGAAACGCAGACACCACCAAAGTGGCTCAATTTTCGTCATCTGCGTGTGCTTGCTAGCGAGCTTGATGCTGCTGTGATGCCATTTGACTCGGTGCTGATCATTGAAAATGAGCAGTGTCTGCATCTGTTGCCGCCATTGCCTGATGTGCTTGTGATCCTAGGTGCTGGCAATCATCTGTCGTGGCTTGCAGGGCAGGCGTGGCAGTCGAAGAAATTGTATTATTGGGGTGATATTGATACTTGGGGGCTAAAGATTTTGGCGGATGCCAAGCTCA
Source organism: uncultured Moraxella sp. (assembly GCF_945873075.1). GTDB lineage: Bacteria > Pseudomonadota > Gammaproteobacteria > Pseudomonadales > Moraxellaceae > Moraxella. The sequence goes on from NZ_CAMCBS010000036.1 coordinate 6,665, forward strand.
TGCAATCGCACATTCGGCCTGTGATGATGGACTGGCAAACCTTACACGCACATCGACATCTGGCGGTAACTGAGCCAAAATCAGTCATGCAGCCGCCGATCGGGCTTGATGCAGATGAGCTGTACTTGTTTGATTATCTTGGTGAGCATGGTCTGAGATTGGAGCAAGAATTTCTCTCGGTAGAGTGGGTGCATCAAGCGCTGAATCAGATTGGGCTAAAGTGAATCTGGCTCCCCAAACATCCCCAATTGCTCAACCGCCACAGATTCCCCGTTTCGTTTGCTTGCTCGATGTTCTTGGATGCGTTTGGCGCGGCGTGTGATGAGCGTGAGCACTTTTCGCTTATCGTCATCAGATAGGTGATGCCAGTTTTGCCGTTCTGCTCGATTGCGCAGACAGCCAATACAATAGCCTTTTTTATTCATCGTGCAGACACCGATACAAGGGCTGTCGATGACAAACATCTCAAATTGCGACATGGTGCGTTAGGTTATGCCAAATTGGATATAGCTTTTAAAATCAAGATTGGGTACTATAATGGCGATATGCTAATTTCTCACTATACCGCCAAAATTACCATTTGGCAATAGATTAACCAAGTATTTAGCCAAAATAAGGATAATGCCCATGCGATTGATTTATTTACATGGACTTGATAGCGATAGCAACGCCATCAAAGCACAAGTCGTCGATGCCTATTGCCAAACACATCATCCTGATATTACAGTCATTCGCCCTGATTTGAACCGCACACCTGATGAAGTGGTGGTATTACTGACCAAGCTGATCGGTGATGGCGCCGATACAGTGCTGATGGGCTCGAGCTTGGGTGGATATTTTGCGACTTTGATGAGCGATCGCACTGGCGTGCCTGCGGTATTGCTCAACCCAAGTATTCGTCCTGACATCAGTTTCCGCCGCTTTTTACAGGATAATTTTTCTAATGACAAGTCGCAAGCACTGCAAGCCAATACGGTGATTTATACCACAACGGGCGGTTGGCAGATTGTCTATGGGGATTTGGCATGGCTTGAAAATCATCGCTTGCAAGCTGTTTTTGGCGAGCGAATTAAGGTATTTTTGCAGATGGGTGATGAGCTATTGGATGCCAAAGCAAGCCAAGCGTTCTTTGGTCAAGCAGGTAGCGAAGTGTTGGCGATGGCAGGCGGTGATCATCGCATCAGTGATTTTAATCACCATGTCAAAACTGTCGTGGATTTTGCAATCGGTTTGAACCAAATTCAACGCTAAGATACCAGCCATCACATTTCCCAAATCACGGCAATTGGTGTAAAATAGTCGTGATTTTTATTGATTTTTTTATATTATGAGCAATTATACCGCCCAAAAACTTGAAGTCCTAGAAGGGCTTGAGCCTGTCCGCCGTCGCCCCGGGATGTACACGGACACCACACGCCCCAACCATCTTGCCCAAGAAGTCATCGATAACTCCGTCGATGAAGCGTTGGCAGGCTATGCACGCCATATCATCGTCTGCCTGCACGCTGATGGTTCGCTGTCGGTCGAAGATGATGGGCGTGGGATGCCGACGGATATTCACCCTGAGTTCAATCAATCGGGCGTTGAGCTGATTTTGACACGCCTACACGCAGGTGGCAAATTCAGCACCGAAAATTATCAAGTCTCAGGCGGTCTGCATGGTGTCGGTATCAGCGTGGTCAATGCGCTCTCGACCCGCGTCGAAGTCACCGTGTGGCGTGATGGACTAGAGCATACGATGGCGTTCGAGCATGGGGATGCGGTGACGCCATTGATTGCCAATAAAGCATCGAATAAGAAAAAGCGCGGCACAAAGGTGCAGTTTTGGGTTGATGGTCAGTATTTTGACAGCCCAAAATTCGCCATCAAAGCACTCAAGCACACGCTCAAGGCAAAGGCGGTGCTGTCAGCGGGTTTGCAGATTGATTTTATTAATGAAATTGACCCAACCGATAGCGAAAGCTGGCATTTCGTGGATGGTGTGGTAGGCTATTTGACCGAGCAACTCGGCGAGATGTCGTGCGTGCCTGATGAGCCGTTTTATTTTGGCCAGGAGCCTGCCAGAGGCGAGCGTGGCGGGGCGACTTTTGCCATCTCGTGGCTAGCCGATGGTGGCACGCCCATCACCGAAAGTTATGTCAATCTCATTCCCACAGCCCAAGGTGGCACGCATGTCAATGGTCTGCGTACGGGGATTTTGGAAGCCTTACGAGAATTTTGTGAAATTCATAATCTCTTGCCACGCTCGGTCAAGCTGTCTGGCGAAGATGTGTGGGATGGGGTGAATTATATCTTGTCACTCAAATTCGTCGAGCCACAATTTAGCGGACAGACCAAAGAACGCTTATCAAGCCGAGAAGCTGCGCCGCTTGTGCAAACCCTTGCCAAAGATGCCTTTAGCCTGTGGCTAAACCAGCATCCTGACAGCGCCAAAGCCATCGCCGAGCTTGCCATTTCTAAGGCATCACGCCGTCTAGCGACCGCCCAAAAAGTCGCTCGCAAAAAAATCACCCAAGGCCCTGCCTTGCCGGGTAAGCTGTGGGATTGTCGTGGCCGCCTAAAAGATGGCTCGGAGCTGTTTTTGGTCGAAGGTCAGTCAGCAGGCGGCTCTGCCAAGCAAGCACGGGATAATGCGTTTCAGGCGATTTTGCCACTACGGGGTAAGATTCTAAATGCTTGGGAAGTGTCATCTGATACGGTGCTATCTAGCCAAGAGATTCATGACATCGCCATCGCCATCGGTGTCGATCCTGCCAGTGATGATTTGTCCGAGCTGCGCTATGACAAGATTTGCATCCTAGCCGATGCCGATAGCGATGGTCTGCACATTGCGACCTTGATTTGCGCGTTGTTTGTGAAGCATTTCCCTGCGCTGATTGAAGCGGGGCATCTGTATGTCGCCGTGCCGCCGCTGTATCGCATCGATGCCGGCAAAGAAGTGTATTATGCGCTGGATAATGATGAGCTTGAACAGGTGCTTGCCAAGCTTGGCAACAAAAAACCGCAAATCACTCGCTTTAAGGGGCTTGGTGAGATGAACCCAAGTCAGCTCAAAGAAACGACGATGAACCCTGATACGCGTAAGCTTGTGCGACTCGATTTAGACGACATCAGTGCCACCAACGGCGTGATGGATATGCTACTTGCCAAAAAACGCTCTGCCGACCGCAAGCACTGGCTAGAGACCAAGGGTGATTTGGCTGAATTGGCGGTATAACGATGTCGCAGGATGTCTCAAAAGTAGCGCAGTCGTTGCCGAAGTTTGACTATGATGCATTGGGTGCTCAGCTACCCCGTCGTCATCGTCCGCTTGCTACCAAGATGGCTCGTAGGCTACTTGCTATGCTGGGCTGGCGACTGCTTGGCAAGCTACCTGATGTGCCCCAAGCGGTGATTATCGGTGCGCCACATACTTCCAATGTCGATGGCGTGCCCGCGATTTTGACCATGCTTGCTTTGGGGCTGGACATCAAAGTCATGGGTAAAAGGCAGTTGTTCTCTGTGCCGATATTGTCGCAGTTTTTGACATGGGTGGGGGTGATTGCCATCGACCGTGACAAAAAAGGCTCGGTGCTACAAGCCAACATCGACCGCTTTGCCACAGGTGAGCCGCTGCTGCTGGCACTAGCGCCCGAAGGCACTCGTCAATATACCGAAAGCTTTCGCACGGGCTTTTATTATTTGGCAATGGGGGCGGGCGTGCCGATTATCCCTGTGGCGCTCGATTATCCGACTAAGACGGTGCGATTTTTGGATGTGTGCTATTCGACGGGGGATTATCAGGCGGATTTGGTAGGGATTATCAAGCAATATCACGGCGTGGTGGGCTATCATCCATCCAAGATGGCAAAGATTTTGCAGGATGCGTAAGTAGCATCCAAGACCAAGCCTTTGAAATGACCGTCAACCGCTGTAAAAAGCGGTTTTTTATTGCCAATAAACAATCAGTTGTTTATAATCAAATCAACCCTTGTTCATCCCTAAGGAGAGTTTGATGAAACTAACCAAATTTACCCTTGCTGCCATCACGGCGCTTGCCATGACAGGCTGTGCCACATCAAGCCTGCTTGATTCACCGAGTGCCAAGCAGACGACCCGTACCACCACCGCCAAGACTACTTTGCTCGAAGATAAGGTCGTGGCGTTTGGCCGTCCTGCTGCCACTGCAGGCGTTTCAGGCTCATCGGTGGTGATTGTCGGTGAGAAAAATAGCTATGTGCTCGAAGATGGCGGTGTGCAATTGGTGACTTTGCTCTCCAATCTTGACCCCAAGCACATCACCGTTGGCAATCAGTTGGAGTTTTATTCTGCCAATAACGATGGCAAATTTACCGGTGCGATGAAGCTAAGCTATGCTAAGCTCAAAGACGACATCAAGCGTAATGATTTGCAGTTTTTCTTACAAAATGATGCCAAAGAATGTACGACTGCCAGCGATGAGAAAATCGGCGCTCAGCGTTTTTGCTTTGAGATTAATATCAAAGGTGCAGTCTATCCGCAGGTGAGCAATTATGACTTGGTGCGCTCGCAGTTCTCGCCATTGACACGCCCATATAGCGTGAGCATTTATACCAACCAAACTACCACCGAGACGAGCGGCAGTGGTACAAGCAGTGCCGAAAAGCTGGTGTTGTTGCCATTTGCTTTGGCATTTGATGTGGTGACCATGCCACTACAAATCTTGGGTGCG
>NZ_CAMCBS010000037.1 GCF_945873075.1 uncultured Moraxella sp.
TATTTGACAAAGACAAGTTCACTCGTACCTTCTACTGGAACCCAGTAGATCCTGTGGATGGTGCTTGCCCACCAGCACAACCAGCACCAGAAGTCATTGTAAAAGAAGTGCCTGCACCTGTTGCGCCAGCACCTGCAGCACCACAGCTACAACGCTACACGCTAAACGCTGATGCACTATTTGCCTTTGACAAGCATACCCTAACCGATATGCTACCAGGTGGTCGCCGTGACCTAGACGAACTGGCTACTCGTCTAAAAACCTTTGATCAGCTAAATGCGGTCATCGTCACTGGTCATACTGACCTACTAGGTACAGATGCCTACAACCAACGTCTATCACAAAACCGTGCTCAGACTGTCGTCAACTACCTAGTACAAAACGGCATCCCAGCTAACCTAATCCGTTCATACGGTGCTGGTGAAACTGAACAAATCAAAGCCTGTGATATGAAACTACCACGCCCACAACTGATCGAATGTCTACAGCCTAACCGCCGTGTGACTGTCGATGTAGATGGCTCAGGTATCCTAAACCCAGGTGAAACTGCACCAGTGATTCGTAAGTAATACGCATCACCAAAGAACACAAAACACTGCCACTATGTGGCGGTGTTTTTTTGTTGGGTGGTGTGCGGTTTAGCTAATATCAGCACACCAATATTTGGTGGTGATGTATTCTTCGATGCCGTATTTTGAGCCTTCACGCCCAAAGCCTGATTGCTTGACACCGCCAAAAGGGGCGACTTCGGTGGATAGTAGCCCTGTGTTTTGGGCGACCATGCCGTATTCTAGTCCTTCGGACACTCGCCATGAGCGGCCCAAGTCATTGGTATAAAAGTACGCCGCCAAGCCATAGATGGTATCGTTTGCCGTAGCGATGACTTCTTCTTCGCTGTCAAAGACAAACACAGGGGCAATCGGGCCAAAAATCTCTTCACGGTAGATGTCCATCTCAGGGGTGATATTGCTGATGATGGTGGGGTTAAAGGTGAGCTTACTGGCATCATTTTTGTCGCCACCGGTGATAAGCGTTGCGCCTTTATCTAAGGCATCATTGAGTAGATGTTCCACCTTTTGTAAGGCTTTATCATTGATCAGCGGGCCAACTTCTACGCCTGCTGTCATGCCGTTGCCGACTTTTAGGGCATCGACTTTTGCCTTAAAAATTTCTAAAAACTTATCTTTGATACTAGACTGCACATAGACACGGTTGGCACAGACACAAGTCTGACCTGCGTTGCGATATTTTGAGCCGATTAAGCCTGTGGCAGCTTTTTCAAGGTCAGCATCTTCAAAGACGATAAACGGGGCATTGCCACCGAGCTCTAGCGAGAGCTTCTTAACAGTGCTGGCGCACTGCTCCATCAGTAGGCGACCGACAGCGGTTGAGCCTGTAAAGGATAGCTTATGAATGCGTTCGTCTTTGGTCAGCACGCTACCGATGGTTGGGGCGTCACCTGTGACGATTTGTAGGACGCCTTTTGGCAGACCTGCTTGTTCGGCAAGTACCATCATGGCGATGGCAGAAAATGGCGTTTGGCTATCAGGCTTGACAATCATGGTGCAGCCGGCTGCCAGAGCAGGGGCAGCTTTGCGGGTAATCATCGCCGATGGGAAATTCCACGGAGTGATGGCAGCACAGACACCGACAGGTTGCTTTAAGATAGTGTAACGCAGGGCAGGGTTGGTGGCTGCCATGACATCGCCATAGACACGCTTGCCTTCTTCGGCAAACCAGCGGATAAAGCTGTTGGCATAGGCGACTTCACCACGAGCTTCACTCAGTGGCTTACCTTGCTCAAGGGTCATGATGACCGCCAAATCATCGATATTGGCATCAATCAAATCTGCCCATTGGTGCAAAATCTCACCACGAGCCTTAGGGGTGAGCTTTGCCCAAGATTTTTGGGCGATTTCGGCGGCATCGACAGCGGTGCGTACTTCATCAGCGGACAAATCAGGCACAGCGCCCAAGTGTGAGCCATCAAAAGGGTTGGTGACAGCAACAGTCTTGCCACTTTGGGCGGTGACCCAAGCGCCGTTTATATAGCAGGCTTGTTGGATAAGAGCAGGGTTGTTTAGGTGAGTGGTGATTGTCATTGGCTTTCTCATTAATAGGTTCTTTGGAATACTTGGATGCTGATAAATTGTGATTATTATAGTCATTATAAAGAAATTCATAGCACTTGTCATGATGGATGTTGATACAGACAAATGGTGCTTTTTTTATGATTTTTTGATATAGTGCGTTTATCTATTGTGATGGACAGAGTATGCGAATCGAGAAAAGCTTTGGTATCAAAAGTGCTTATGGTCAGCTGATTTTATTGGTGTTTTTGCCGATTGTGATTTTGGCGATGGCAGGGGCGTATTTGGTGATGGTTGAGACACGCCGTGCGATTTTATCCGAGCAAGATGCGTTGGCGCAGGCGGCGTTGGTGCGTTATGAGCCGATTGTACGCCCTTTGTTGATGGACCTTGAAAAAAGCCAAGAATCGCTCAATCTGCAAATCGAGCAGATGGATGACAGCGGTATGCTACAAGCCATCACGCCCAAGCCCAATCCGACGACGACCAGCGAGCATTGGCTCAACCAACTACAACAATCACGCAATCAGCATGTACTGCGTGTGGCGGTGATGGATGAGCTTGGGCAGATGCTGTTTACCACAGGGATGCAGTCGGATGCGCCGTGGGGAGCGTTTGATAGCGATGCCAAAGAAGTGATGCGTATGGCGACGCCTGTGGGGACGGCGTATGGGATGCCGATTTTGTTCAATAATAAGCGGTATTGGCTGTTTGTTGATATGGACAAGACGCCTTTGACCATTGCTTATTATCGAGTGGCATTGGCACTGGCGATTACTGGCTTGATTACCATTTTGTTACTACTACTGATTTTGAATATCTATTCTAAGCGATGGATTGCGCCGATTTATGAGATGCGCCTGTACCTACAAAGGCTCAATGCCGAACATCTCTCCAAAGCGCCGACACTACGCACCGATGGCGAATTTGCTTTGTTAATTGATGATTTTAGCCGTGCGATTAAACGGCTTGATGTCAGCTTTACCGAGCTTAAGAACCACGCCGAAGAGACCGAGCGAGATTTGCAACAAGCCTTTGATGAGATGGAAATGCAAAATATCTCCATCCGTAACGCTCGTGATGCGGCGATTTCAACCAGTCAAGCCAAGTCCGCTTTTCTTGCCAATATCAGCCATGAGCTAAGAACACCGCTTAATAGTATTGATGGCTTTATCAATCTACTCGCTCGTAAGGCAGGCTTAACTAGCGAGCAGGACTTATATGTCCAAACCATCAAAAAATCCAGTGCGCATCTACTCGCCCTAGTCAATGATGTGCTTGATTTTTCAAAGATGGAAGCAGGTAAGCTTGCCCTTGATAGCCATGACTTTGACCTGTATGCAGCGGTATATGATGTCGTGGATATGCTCTCACCAGCAGCGCTCGAAAAACGCCTACGCCTTGCGGTGCTGTTTTATCATGATGTGCCAACTCGTGTGGTTGGTGATAGTTTGCGTGTTAAGCAAATTTTAACGAATCTTGTGGGTAATGCCATCAAATTCACCGATACAGGCGGGGTGATTGTCCGTGTCAGCCTAGCCGAAAAAACAGGCTTTTTACACATTGCGGTCGAAGATACGGGCAAAGGCGTCAGCGAAAGCGACAAAGCACAGCTGTTCCAAAGCTTTAGCCAGGGGGATTTGTCCGTGACTCGTCGCTATGGCGGCACGGGGCTTGGCTTGGTGATTTCTAAGCAATTGACCCTACTGATGGGCGGCTCGATTGGATTTTTTGACAATCATAGCGAAAATATCGCCAACACGGGGGCGACTTTTTGGTTTGAGATGCCAACAGGTGTCCAAGATAATGATGACGCCATCGATGCGATGACGCCACTGCCTGATAAGCTACACTTGCCAATGCAGGTGCTTGTGTGGATTAACCATGCACCGGCATTGCAGGTGCTAAAAGCAAGCCTCGCCGGTACAAAAGTACAACTGACCGTGGCAATCGGTTTGGCTGATTTATTAGAAAAACTGGATAAAAAAGACACCGAATACGACTGGGTCATCGTCGATAACTTTGGTCAAGATGCCGCCAAAGATGATGTCGGGGCAATTTTACGCCAAATTCGCCTAAGATACACAGGCAAGCTTGCCAGTTATGGTTATCAAGTTGGCATGAACAGTCAGCTGCTCGAACGCTATCAGACGCACGCTTTGTATGAGCCGATGGACAAGCGTCAATTGTACGCCATGCTGTGCAACCAAGATGAAACCTTGCTCAATGACCAATCGTCTCGCCAAGCCAAATTTGTCGGCAGACGCATCTTGGCGGTGGATGACCATCTACCAAACTTGCTTGTACTCGATGCGCTATTGACTGAGCTTGGCGTTGAAGTGGTCACCGCAGGCAGTGGTTTTGATGCCATTGAGATGATGACCAAGAGCATCACGGGTGCTAGTCCGCCGATTGATTTGGTGTTTATGGATGTGCAGATGCCACGAATGTCGGGGCTTGAAGCATCAATTCAGATTCGCAAGATTGAGCAGGCGCATCTGTCTGAGCCTGTGCCGATTGTGGCGCTGACGGCGCATGGCTTATCGGACGAAAAAGACCGCTTGGTATCATCAGGGCTCAATGACTATGTGGGTAAGCCGATTGGACAAGTACAGCTTGTGCAGACACTACAAAAATGGCTCGGTCGCAGTCGTGATGATGTGCCTGAGCCTGCTGAGCAGACGGTGCAGTTTGAGCCTGTGGCGGTGGATGAGCTGGCTGCGGTGGCTGATGCTGGACAGGATATTGATTGGGCGGATGCGCTTGAGCGTTCGGCGAATAAGCCTGATTTGGCGATGAAGCTACTTGGTATGATTATTGATGGGGCGGATAACGAAAAACAAGCACTTGAGCGTGCTTGGGCGGATCGAGATCGTGTCAAGCTTGCCGAGATCAGCCATCGCATGGTGGGTGCATCACGCTATGCAGGCGTGCCACGACTGCGTGCATCGTCCGAAGAGTTTGAACAAAAATGCCGAGCCGATATGACGGATGCGAGTGCCAGTCAGTTTATCGCCATGCGTCCTGCCTATCGTGCGCTGATTGATGCACTCGATGCGCTTGATGCCTTGCAGGGCGTGGCATTGGATGAATTGATTGCACAAAATACCGTCCAAACGACTCAAGCGACTTCAACAAATACTTAACAAAAATTTGCTTGGATGTAGGCAGATTTTGGGATAAACTTAAATAGATAAACATTCATTCACTCATGGTAAGGATAGATTATGAAGCGTGTGATTTTGGGTATTATGGCATCATCATTGATGGTGGCAGGCTGTGCGACGATGTCAAAGACAGAGTGCCAAGTGGCTGATTGGTATCAAGTCGGTGCTAAAGATGGTAGCAGTGGACATGATTGGAATCGCCTTGCCAGCCATGCCAAAGCGTGTGCCAAAGTGGGTATCACGCCTGACCGTGATGTGTGGGAACAAGGTCGCCAAGCAGGACTGCAAAGCTACTGCACCACCGCCAATGCCTATCGACTTGGCAGAAGTGGTAGTCGTCTCAATAGCGTCTGCCCAAGTGAGCTTTTGGATGTGCTGACTCGTGCCAATAACTATGGCTACAATATGAACCGCTTGGAGAGCCAAATTGAAAAAGACCGAAAAGAGCTCACAAAACTGCGTGAACAACTCAAAAAACTCCAAGAAGGCGACAACCTAGAATTTAAGAGCGAAAAAGAAGCTCGTGCCTATATGGTGGGTCTGCCTGCCAAGATTAATGCTTTGGTGGATAAAATCATCGAAGATGAGCGAGTGCTAAGCGAAGCAAAGGCTTATAATCCGTACAACTAAGCAGTATTAATATCAAGCGGTATTTATGACACAATTTATTTGGCAAAGAAAAGAAAATGGCTTGGTCTATGACGACAGCCCACGCCCAGAGTGCTTGGCGCTGATTGCTCGTACGCCCAAAAAAGTGCTCGACATCGGCTGTAATGTCGGCTCGGTGGGTCGTGAGCTCAAGCGTCGCTATGAAGGCGTGGCTGTGTGGGGTTGTGAGTTCAACCCCGAAGCTGCTAAGGTTGCTCGGACGCATTATGACCATGTCATCGAAGAAGATGTGACCCAAGTGGACTTTGCCAAAGCAGGTTTGACGGATAAGTTTGATACGGTATGCTTATTTGATGTCTTAGAACATCTGTACAATCCGTGGGAGCTGTTGGTGGGATTGCATGACAAAATCAGCGATGATGCGCAAGTGTTGATTAGCTTGCCAAATGCGTCCAACCTGCTTGTGCTACTCGATGCCATGCGTGGTCAATGGCGTTATCAAAATTGGGGCTTGTTGGATTTTACCCATATTCGCTATTTTACCGATTTTGATGCACGCAAGATGTTTTATCAAACTGGCTATCGTGTTGAAGAGATGCGACCACATCTTTTTGGTCAAGATGCCATGATTTATCAACAGCTCAAAGACCAATCTTTCCCAACGACGATGACGATTGATAAAATGACTTGGCAGATTGATAGCCATGATGAGCTTGTGCGTCTATGCGCCATCCAAAATCTGTATCGCATCACGCCACATCATGGCAAGCTTGACGAGCAAGAGCAGTATTGGGCATCCGATGACAGACCGCCGACTTTTGCTTTTGGTGGCTAGGTGATTGGACGGCTTATTGGTACGCCAAATTTAAGACACTCTTAAACCAGAGAGCTAAGCACAAGACAGTCATCAAAAGATGACCCACAAAAGGACGAAAACGCTGAAATTTTCGTCCTTTTTTATCACTTGTCAGAAAATTTGCCTTAATTTTCTGTTATAATAGACGGTATTTATTTCTGATCATTTTGCCAGTTTTTAGTGGCGTCTTTTGCAAGGGTAAACACCATGATGAGCACCATCGCCGGTTTGGGTTTTTTGACCGATTTTCAAGCACAAAAATTAGCCGAACAGCTCAAAGACAAGGCCAATTTGAGTGTGAGCGCATTGAGCAGTCAGCAGGTTTATGTATTTGATGCGCCATTGTCTGATACAGACCACAAAAAAGTATTGGATCTATTGAATCAAGGTCAAGCGCCTGCTTTGGTGAGTGCCGGTGACAATCAAATTCAAGTGGTGGTTGCGCCACGCTTTGGCACGATTAGCCCATGGGCGTCCAAGGCGACCGATATTTTTAATAACTGCGGTGTCAATATCCACCGTGTCGAGCGTGTGGTGGTCTATACCTTGACTGGTGAGAATCTGCCAAGCCGCCTGCCAGCTGCTGCCGAAGCCATCTTGCATGACCGCATGACCCAAAGTCTCGTGTATGAGCTTGGCGATGTATCAGCTTTGTTCGTCGATGGCGAGCCTGCGCACCTAAGCACGGTCGATATCATGGGCAAAGGTCGTGATGCACTGGTCGCTGCCAATACCGAATTTGGCTTTGCGTTATCGAGCGAAGACATTGATTATTTGGTTGAAAACTTTAGCAAGCTAGGTCGCAACCCGACCGATGTCGAGCTGATGATGTTCGCCCAAGCCAACTCTGAGCATTGCCGTCATAAGATTTTTAATGCCGAATGGACGATTGATGGCGAAGTACAGCCAAAATCACTGTTCAAGATGATTCGTAATACCCACGAAAAACACTCTGAAGGTATCCTATCAGCTTATAAAGATAACGCAGCGGTGATGGAAGGCTTTGTCGCTGAGCGTTTTTACCCAACCAAAAACGACGCTGGCGAAGCGCAGTACGGCTTTCATAATGAGCAAGTCGATATCTTGATGAAAGTCGAAACACACAACCACCCAACGGCGATTGCGCCTTTTGCAGGGGCGGCGACAGGCGCAGGCGGTGAGATTCGTGACGAAGGCGCAACTGGCCGTGGCGGTAAGCCAAAAGCGGGTTTGACAGGCTTTAGCGTCTCGCATCTGCACTTGCCAAATATGCCTGAAAAATGGGAAACATCAGGCAAAGTATCAGCAGCCGACTATGGCAAGCCATCACGCATGGCATCAGCACTGGATATCATGATCGAAGGCCCATTGGGCGGTGCGGCTTTTGCCAATGAATTTGGTCGCCCAAACCTAAACGGCTATTTCCGTACCTTTCAGCTTGATACATCAGCCGAGCAAGACGGCAGCCAAATGCGTGGCTATCATAAGCCGATCATGATCGCCGGTGGCTATGGTAATATCAAGCGTAATCTAGTACAAAAAAATGCCATCCAAGAAGGTGATCTGCTCATCGTACTGGGTGGCCCTGCGATGCAAATCGGTCTGGGCGGTGGTGCAGCAAGCTCGGTAGATAGTGGCGAGCTGGACGAAGGCTTGGATTTTGCCTCAGTACAGCGTGACAATGCCGAGATGGAACGCCGCTGCCAAGAAGTCATCGATACCTGCTGGGCGATGGCAAAAGACGGCAATGACAACAACCCAATCATCTCAATCCACGATGTCGGTGCAGGCGGTCTATCAAATGCCATGCCTGAGCTTGTTGATGATCATGAGCTGGGTGCGCATCTGAATCTGCGTAAAGTGCCATCACTAGAAGCAGGTATGTCGCCGATGGCAATTTGGTCAAACGAAGCCCAAGAGCGTTATGTGCTTGCCATCCGCCCTGAGAGCGAAAAGCTATTTGATGAGATCTGTGCTCGTGAACGCTGTCCGTATGCCGTCTTGGGTACGGCAACTGCGGTGCGTCAGCTACAAGTCGATGACAGCCTATTGCCAGAGCAACCTGTCGATATGCCAATGCAAGTACTGCTTGGTGGCACGCCAAAGATGAAGCGTAGCTTTAGCCGTCGTGACAATGAACTGCGTGCACTGGATGTCGCATCAGTGGATTTGGCAACGAGTATCAAAGATGTCCTACGCCACCCAACAGTCGCTAGCAAATCGTTCCTAATCAGCATTGGTGACCGCTCAATCACCGGTATGGTGACCCAAGATCAGTATGTGGGTCGCTACCAAGTGCCTGTGGCAGACTGTGCGGTGACCAGTACGAGCCTGACTGCCATCACAGGTGAAGCGATGGCGATGGGCGAGCGTGCGCCTGTGGCATTGATCAGCCCAACTGCATCAGCTCGCCTAGCGGTCGGTGAAGCAGTGACCAATATCGCATCAGCTCGCATTGCCAAGATTAGCGATGTGACCCTATCGGCTAACTGGATGGCAGCCTGTGGCGACGAAAAAGAAGACGCTGCACTATTTGATGCGGTGCACGCAGTCGGCGAAGAGCTGTGCCCTGCACTTGGCATCACCATCCCTGTGGGCAAGGACAGCCTATCTATGAAAGCCAACTGGCAAGATGATGGCGTGGATAAGTCAGTCAGCTCGCCGATGAGTCTGATTATCACTGCCTTTGCCCCTGTCCAAGATGCCGCAGGTACGCTGACCCCTGCGCTAATCAATAGTGATTCGGCGCTGTATCGCATTGATTTGTCAGGCGGTAAGCTGCGTTTGGGCGGTTCGATTTTTGCACAGACATTGAGCCAGTTGGGTAATGATTGCCCTGATTTGGACAAGGCATCAGACCTTGCCAATTTCTTTGCCTTTATCCAAGCGGCTGCCAAAGCAGGCGTGATTAAGGCTTATCATGACATCGGTGATGGTGGTCTTGTGGCGGCAGTGGCTGAGATGCAGTTTGCCAGCCGTATGGCGATAAATCTTGCCCTAAGTGATGATAATCTATTGGGTCAGCTATTCGCCGAAGAGCTAGGTGCGGTAGTGCAGGTATTGCCTGAAGATGTCGATGCCTTTGTGGTATTGGCGGCAGAGCATGGCGTATCGGCATTGACTAGCCTAATCGGTGATGCCAAAGCGACACCGGCAGGTGGTGCAGGTGTGGATAAATTGACCATCACCACGCCAAGCGTACAGCTTGCCTTTGAACGCAGTGAGCTACAGCAAGAATGGGCAAAAGTTAGCCATGCCATCCAAAGTCTGCGTGACAATCCTGCGTGTGCCGACCAAGAATTTGCACTTATCAGCGACATCAACCATCATGGCTTGATTGCTGATGCCAATTTTGACCTAGATTTGGCGGTCGAAGCACCATATATCAACAGCCGTACGAGCCTACCAAAAGTCGCCATCTTGCGTGAACAAGGCGTCAATGGTCATCTTGAGATGGGTGCAGGCTTTGTGCGTGCAGGTTTTGATGCCATCGATGTGCATATGAGCGACTTGATGAGCGGCCGCATTAATCTGCGTGACTTTGAAGGCTTGGTGGCGTGCGGTGGCTTTAGCTATGGCGATGTACTGGGCGCAGGCTCGGGCTGGGCGAACTCGGTGCTATTCCATGATGAGCTGCGTATGCAGTTTGCTCGGTTCTTCCATCGTCCTGAGACCTTTGCACTGGGCGTGTGTAATGGCTGTCAGATGATGAGCCAGCTCAAGAACTTGATGGTCGGTGCTGAGCATTTCCCACGCTTTAGAGCGAACAAGTCAGCTCGCTTTGAAGCACGCACGGTCAATGTCCGTGTTGAGCGTACCAAATCCGTCCTGCTAAAAGGTATGCAAGACAGCATCTTACCAATCGCCATTGCTCATGGTGAAGGCTATGCTGATTTGGATGACAAATCAATGGCAGAATTGGTGCGTCATGGCCAGATTGCCCTGCGTTATGTCGATAGTCAAGGCAATCCAACTGAGCATTATCCGCTGAACCCGAACGGCTCGCCAGAGGGTGTGACGGGTATCTGTAGCAATGATGGCCGTGTGACCTTGATGATGCCACATCCAGAGCGTACCTTGCGTGCGGTCAATCACTCATGGAAGCCGGATGAGTGGCAAAACGACGGTGCGTGGATGCGTCTATTCCGCAATGCTCGTGCGTTCTTGCGTTAAGCATGAATTAACAGCAAAGCAACTCATTACCCCAAATCGCCTGTGGTGGTTTGGGGTTTTGTTTTGGGTTATCATGATTTACATGGATAACTTATAAATAACTCTATGGGAAATTTGTATAAAATTGATTAAATTTTGAGCAATTTTAAGCTAATAATAAAATAATTTTAGGCGTAATAGACATTTTTCATGATAAAAATCACACCACATCTCCTAATAGACATT
>NZ_CAMCBS010000038.1 GCF_945873075.1 uncultured Moraxella sp.
TGTATTTGGTCATAAAAACACCCCAAAGGTTGTCTAACTTTTGGGGTGCGGTTCAAAAACTTGAGCATTTTTTTATTATTTGGCTTGGCTTAGCATATAATCCACTGCCGCATAGACTTCAGCTTCACTGACATCGCCTGTTGCCTGCGCTGGCATACTGCGAATCCCTTTGGCAGAATGTTGATACAGCACTTCCACGCCCTGCTTCGCTCTGATTGCCCAGTTTTCTTTATCGCCAAGCTTCGGTGCATTCAGTAGTCCCGCTTCATGGCAGACATGGCAGGTGGTCTCATAGCGTTTTTTACCGACTTCAAGTGATGCAGGCTTGACCAGTTCTGTCTTGGTAGTGTCTGCAGCAGCCGTGGTAGCTTCTACAGGCTTCTTGGCATCCGCCGTATCAGTCGCTGCCGCTTGCAACTCATTGTTGGATGTCTCTTTTTTGGTGCTAGACGCTTGCTCTACCGGTGTCGTCGTTGCTTGTGTAGCAGTCTGCTGTACCGCAGGTTTGGCAGGTGCGGTTTCTGCCTTTTTTTCTTCGCCGCACGCCATCAAAGCAAGGCTTGCACACAGCAGAACAATCGGATAACGCAATTTCATAAAATCCCCTTATGGATGTATGGTTTTATTCATTATACGCCGATAATCAACGCTTAGCAACATTGGTGCAATAAAAAACCCCGAAATCACTTTCGGGGCTTATGGTAAAAACCAATCAGAAATTAGTATTTACGAGTTGTGCGAACTTGCTCGCGATATACTTTTTTCTTGTAGCGTTTAACAGCAGCAGCTTTTTTGCGCTTACGCTCTTGGGTTGGTTTTTCGAAAAATTCTTTTTTACGAACATCAGCCAAAACGCCTGCTTTTTCGCACGCACGCTTGAAGCGACGGATTGCGATATCTACTGGTTCGTTCTCTTTTACCTTAACTGAAGGCATGGGTTTCTCCTATCAAGACGGTGGCATCAGCTTGGCTGTATTTATATTATATAGCACCATCGGTCTTGGGCGATGGACATCAGCTCAAACTGGAAATATCTGTAGCAACCACTGCCACAGACCGTGCTATCGCACAAAATTAGTCGCTCATTATACCAAAGATTCCGCCCTTGAGCAAGATTTTTACCCAAAATTTCTGTTAAGTTGTGACATTTTGCAAGAAAATTTAACACCGATGATAATCATCCGTTTATTTATGGCAAAAATGTGGCATAATATAAGGATGTAAACCCTGCCCTGTGGCGAAATTGATTGTTATTGGAGATTGTATGAAAGCCTATGCCATCCTACCCCTAGTTGCTGCTATCGCCCTAAGCGCCTGTGGCAAAAAAAAAGAAGAGCATGTTTATGCTGTCGATAAGCTGGCTGAAGCGCAAGCAGCCGCTATGGAAAAAGCACCAAAAGCTGAGCCAATGAAATTTGACGACGAAGGTCAGCCAAAGTTCGGCTTCCCAGCTGATGGCTCTGCGCCTGCCGCTGCTACTGATGCAAATGCAGCAACCGCACCTGCTGCCGATGCTGCTGCAACTGATACCAAAGCTGACGCTGCCGCACCTGCAGCCACCGATGCTGCGCCAGCTGCTGATGCCGCTGCCAAGCCTGAAGAAGCCAAAAAATAATTTTACTTCAAAAAAAATCGCTCCAATCAACTGGAGCGATTTTTTTATTTTACTCGTTTAATAACCAAGCAATCAGTTCGTGTAAGCAGTTACAGCACCCAATGCTCAAGCACAAATTCAATCACAAGCTTGGCAAGAAAGCCAAAAAAGCCCATGCCAAGTGCGACAAAAATCCAAAAAGTCCCCTGCTTGCCTGCATCAGACTTCTTGGAAATATCCCACATAATAAAAAATAAAAACCCAATAAAGATAGGCAATAAAATATAAAGCCCCAAATCGGTGATGGTGTCAGCCGATACCATGAATGCAGTAGAAAACATCGCCAAATTCCCAATCTAGTCAATTCAAAACGCCTTATTATAGCACAAAAACCACATCAGCGATGGTAGTTTGCAACCTTGATAAAAATTTCTAACACAAAATGCAACATAAGATTAAAAAGCAAGCAATACATTTATGCTAATAGTTTGCTATAATAGTCAGTAGGTATTTGAATTTTAACTAATTAAGGAACCATCAATGGCGAGCCGACCTGTCAAACCCACAGCTGTCTATAAGACCGACAAAACTGGTTGTGGGCTGCTTAGCATTGCAGTAACGGCAGCTTGCTTGCTTATCATCATCGCCGTGGCGGTGTTCGCCTATTTTTCGCCATTGTTTGACAGTTTTCGCAGTCAAGAGACTGCACCTACCGCCGTCGAAGCCCCTGTTGAGCCAATCAAAGACCCAAATGCACCGATTGAATATGAGTTTTATGAAGTGCTGCCAGAGCAAGAATTTCGTAGCACACCTGAAGGCTTGGGTGCATCCACTCAAAGTACTGAACCATCAGCGGTGACACCAGACACCACCGTGACCGCCAAGCCAGGCGTGGAACCCAAAGCCGATACACCTGCCGATGCTGATAGCACTGATAAATCTAACAAGGCCGACAAAGCCACTAAAGCCGATGACAGCGTGAGCATCACCGAAGAGAGCGCAGTCTATGATGAGCCTGCAAATAATGGCACATCATCAAATACCGCCGACACCAAAGCAGACACGACCTATATTCTACAAATCCGCAGCTACACCACCGCCGATGAAGCGGATGTCAAGCGCGCCGAAGTGCTGATGGCTGGTGTTGATGCCGTCGTCGTCAAACGCACCGACAGCGCTAAGGGTACGCATTTTTATCAAGTGGTTTCAACCCCGATGAAAAACCGTGAAGAAGCAAGCCAAGCGAGCACTCGCCTGCGTAATAACGGCATTGATTCACTTATCGTCGAACAAAAACGCTGATTTTATTGACTGATTTATTAAAATATTTATTAACAAGCAAATCAAGGACTTATCATGACTGACACCATCAAAACCCAAATCGATACGCTTGACGCTCTAAGCGACACCATGCACAAGGCCGAAAAGAAACGCACCCTTGAAGAACAAGTCGCCTACCTAAAAAGTCAAGGCATCGACCCATCCAAGACCTATGCCAACTGGGATGATGATAAAGAAGACGAATAATTACCAAGCTTTTAGCAAGCTTTGATTTAGTATCATAGTCATCAACAAAAAAGCTCAAAGTGCGATACTTTGAGCTTTTTTTGTACGGATGATGATTATTTGACCGGTACAAGCGATGTTGAACCATCAGCATTTACCACACGGCGATAAACAGTGCCTGCTGGCGTACTGGTGCTAACACTCGGCGCAGTCACACTTGGCGCAACGCTTGGTGTCGTGCTTTGGTAAACAGTAGGCTGACTGATGGTCTGATTGACAGCTTGGCTTGGCGATTGTGATGAAAAACTCGAACCCATCGGCGCACTTGGCTTTTGACCATTCATAATCAAGCGATGGAACTTCTGCCCTGCGCGGCCATCAGGGGTCACACCCATACGGCGCTGATAGTCCATGATGGCACGGCGAGTATTATCCCCGATGATGCCATCGACCGCACCGATGTCGTAGCCGGCATCGAGTAGCGCTTGCTGAATTTCTTTGGATTCACGGCGACCGATACCCGGGTCATCTGTCGGCCAAGGGGTGGCAAAGCTTGTGTTGGTGTTTTCGCTCGTGACCAAATCTGACAGATGTGCGATGGCAAGTGCGTAGCTTTCTGATGCATTATACGCATAAAAGGCATCGAAGTTTTTACCCACCAAGAACGCAGGGCCGTTTTTGCCCGCAGGTAGTAATAAGCCTGCTGATGCCATGTTATTTGGCAATGGACGACCATCAGGCAGGGTCAGACCCATATTTTGCCAATGGCTGATGGATTTTTTGTCACGGCGACCGCTTGAGCCGTCATAGCCATTTAGCTTGACTTCATAGCCCCATGGCTCGCCACTGCGATAGCCTTTTTTGGCAAGGAAATTAGCGGTACTCGCTAGCGCATCAGCTTTTGAATTGACCAAATCTTTACGGCCATCGCCATCAAAATCCACCGCCAATTCTAGGAATGTGCTTGGCATAAACTGCGTCTGACCAAATGCCCCCGCCCATGAGCCTGTCATGTCTTGTGGGCGGATGTCGCCATTTTGGACGATTTTTAGGGCATTGGCAAATTCACCACGAAAATAGCTCTGACGACGGTCAAAGCAAGACAAAGTCGCTAGGCTATCAAATAAGTTTTTCTTACCCAAAGTCTGCCCAAAATTACTCTCAACGCCCCACACGCCAAGCACGTGCTCTGCCTTGACACCATAACGGCTCTCAATACGGCGCAGGACTTCCGCCTGTTCACGCTTGGCACGGATACCATCTTCGACACGCTCGCTGTCCACGAGTGATGCCAGATAATCCCAAACATCTTTTTTAAATTCAGGTTGATAATTGAGCGAGCGAATCACCGTCGGGTCAGGCTGACTTGGGCGATAAGTTTCAAAGGTTTGGCTTGAGACGCCACGAAATGCACTGCTGTTTTTTAGTCCATCAAGGCATTGTTGAAATTCGCTGTTGCTTAGGTTTGGCAAATCATTTGCCATCGCCGTTTGACCAAATGCCAAACCGCTCACTGCCAGTGACAATACCGAAAGTGTCTTTTTCATAAAAAAAATCCTTAGGATGATAATCAGACTTACAAATAGCCTAAGCTTACCCAATTTTGCCTATGATTTCAAAATAAACTTGGCGTTTGCCGACAATTTCAACCATCAGGTAACAAATGCGTAACTTAAATCGCTTGTCAGACAACTAGATAATAAATTACCTACTAAGCTTGCCCTGACCACATTTGACAAGCCCAAAGTGCTTTGGCATAATCATGAAAACGCTTTCAATCATCCCCACGACAATCACAAACAAGGATTACTCATGACCACCCAACAACAAACCGCCATCGTCGATGATGTCATCACCGCTCGCCACTCAGTACGGGCATTTTTGGATACGCCCGTCGATACACAGACCATCAAAGATATTCTCACCGTGGCAAGCCGCGCACCATCAGGCGCGAACACACAGCCGTGGAAAGTCTATGTGGTGACAGGCGACAAGCGAACCCAGCTGATTGACAATATCTTTGCTGCCAAACAAGCCATCGCCGATGATCCAAGTCTTGCGGACAAATTCCAAGAAACTTTCCCCTACTATCCGACCGAATGGATCTCGCCATTCATCGATCGTCGCCGTGAAAATGGCTGGGGGCTGTACGGTTTACTTGGCATCCAAAAAGGCGATAAAGAAAAAATGGCAGCACAGCACGATCGCAACTTCAAGCTATTTGATGCGCCTGTTGGTCTGTTTTTCACCGTCAATAAAGTGATGGGCATCGGCTCAAAAATGGACATCGCCATGATGATGCAAAATGTGATGATCGCCGCCAAAGCTCGTGGGCTTGACACCTGCCCACAAGCGGCGTTTAACCATTTTCACCCTGTGGTGCTAAAGACGTTGGGCGCGGGTAGTGATGAAGAGCTTGTCTGTACTATTGCGCTTGGTTATGCCGATGAATCAGACATCGTCAATGGCTTTATCACGCCACGAGTGCCTGTTGATGAATTTGCGGTGTTTTTGGATTGATTTGGATAAATTCATCAAACTTTAAACACCGACTTTAAGCACTGACAAGCAAAAACCGTTCATTCAAGCGTGATTTGATATGAACGGTTTTTTGTTTTATTTCAATAAGTTAATTTAATAACTTACTTTAATAACTTGGCAAATGACGCTCGCAGTTTTGCCAATTTTGGTGGAATGGCAAAATTACAATACGGCTGTGTTGGGTTATTAGCAAAATAATTTTGGTGATAACTTTCGGCAGGATAAAACGCAGGTGCAGGCTCAAGGCGAGTGACCACAGGCACGCCATCAGTGATGAGTTTATTTATCATCTGCTCGGCGATGGCTTTATCAGTTTGATTATCATAAAAAATCACCGATGCATATTGCGTGCCGATGTCATTGCCTTGACGGTTTGGCGTCGTCGGATCATGGGTGGCAAAAAACACCGCCAAAATCTGCTCAAGGCTGATTAGCGTATCATCATAGACCACCTGCACGACTTCAACATGACCTGTCGTACCTGTGCAGACCGCTTGGTAATTGGCGGTATCAGCCGTGCCACCTGCATAGCCACTGACGACACTTTGCACGCCTTTTAATGCGCCAAACACCGATTCGGTGCACCAAAAACAGCCACCACCTAACAAGATTGAACGAATCATCATCACATCCTTAATTTCAATTTATCAAATCAATGCTATAATAAGCCCCATCTTGTCAGTCTATCATAAGCCTATGCCAAATACCAAGCACGACACCTTATTTACCACGCCACTGGACAAATCAGCCCGCTTTAGCTTTGATGAAGAAGTGGTGGCGTGCTTTCCGGATATGATTCGTCGTAGTGTACCCGGCTATGGGCAGATGCTTGCCATGTTGCCGATTTTGGCTCGCCGTCATTGTCTATTTCGCCAAAATAGTGGCGATGGCAAAAAGGTCAGCCGTGTGTATGATCTTGGCACATCACTTGGGGCAGTAAGCTTTGCTTTGGCGGATAAATTTGGCCCCGATGAGCTAGAAATCCACGCCATCGACATCTCAAAGCCGATGATCGACCGTGCCAAAAGTGTCGTTGGCGAGCATTATCCTAGCCATGACATTCGCTTTGAGCTTCACGACATCACACAGATGGATTTTGAGCCGTGCGATTTGATTGTGATTAATCTGACCTTACAATTTCTCAATCCTAATGCTCGCCTGGCCCTACTGCAAAAATGCCATGATGCGCTATCTGATGGCGGTATTTTGATCTTGACCGAAAAAACACATCTCACCGATGAGCAAGACGACGCTTGGCGAGTGGAACGCTATTATGATTTTAAGCGTGCCAATGGCTATAGCGAGATGGAAATCAGTGGCAAACGCAATGCACTTGAAAATGTACTCATCACCGACACGCTTGAGATGCACCATCATCGATTGCACCAAGCGGGTTTTGAGCGTAGCTTGACTTGGTTTATGTTTTTGAATTTCGCCTCGATTGTGGCGTTTAAATAGTTTTTATTGATTTGTTTATGAATACCATTGCCCGTACCGAAAAAGCCTTGTTTGACACCTTATTTGACCTTGCCCAGCATCATCCTGTAGCGTATGAATGGCTCAAACGCCTACCCGATTGGCTTGGCAGTATCAAAAATAAAGAGCGTTATGCACACGCCCCTTATTATGAATCTGTGATTAACAAAATTCCCCAAATTACGCCCAATCACATCGACCTAACTGCCAGCTGTATCACTGCCAATGTCAGCCTGTCTCACAGTGATTATCGCAAAGCTGAAGCGCTATTAAAGAATCTCATGCCGTGGCGTAAAGGTGGCTTTATCATCGGTGATGACACACATTCGATCCATATCGACACCGAATGGCGCAGTGATCTAAAATGGGACCGTGTCCTGCCACACATCAGCGATCTTAGTGGTAAGCGAGTGCTGGATGTCGGTGGTGGCTCGGGTTATCACGGCTTTCGCATGGTAGGTGCAGGCGCAAGTAGCGTGGTGGTGATTGATCCATCGTGTTTGTTTTATCATCAGTTTATGGCGATACGGCATTTTTTGGGCGAGATGACGAACCGCTACAATCAGTCGCCGATTCACTTTATCCCTGTCGGTTTAGAAGAATTGCCAACTGGTGCGCTGTTTCATACCGTGTTTTGTATGGGGGTGCTATATCATCGGGCATCACCGTTTGATTGTTTATTACAATTAAAAAATCAACTTCTCAAGGGTGGTGAATTGGTACTTGAGACTTTGGTCATTGATGGCAATGAAAATACGGTGCTCGTACCAAAAGACCGCTATGCGATGATGAATAATGTGTATTTTCTGCCATCGGTGGCGGCACTGACTTTATGGCTCGAAAAAGCTGGCTTTGTTGATATCAAATGCGTCGATATCAGCACCACGACAAGTATCGAGCAGCGTGCGACCGATTGGATGACTTATCACTCATTGGCGGATTTTCTCGATCCTGATGATGATAGCAAAACCATCGAAGGCTATCCACGCCCTGTGCGTGCGGTGATGGTCGCCAAAAAACCATAACAAGCCATCAAAGACAGCGATACAAATGGGCATTTGTGCTAATTTTATACAATTTACTACAAACCATTTGCCCAAGCTTGATTATAATAAGCCAACCGTCATGCGTTTGGCTTATTTTTGTTTTTACCAAAGAGCTGAAAATCGGTGCATGACACATCATTTACAACAAAATCCAAAATTAAGGTGAAAATATGGCAGGTGGTAGCCTACTGATGCTACTTGATGACATCGCAACGATTCTTGACGATGTCTCAGTGATGACAAAAATGGCAGCAAAAAAGACCGCAGGGGTGCTCGGCGATGACCTAGCGCTGAACGCTCAGCAGGTAACAGGCGTGCGTGCCGATCGTGAGCTGTCGGTTGTGTGGGCAGTTGCCAAAGGCTCATTTGTCAATAAAGTCATCCTAGTGCCAGCAGCGCTACTGATTAGTGCAGTCGCGGCGTGGTTGATTACGCCGCTGTTGATGCTCGGTGGCGCGTTTCTATGCTATGAAGGCGCTGAAAAAGTGGTGCATAAATTCGCCCCAAATCTGCTACCGCATGAGCTTGATGATGACGAAGCTCACCATGATCGCTTGGTCGCCAATGCTGATGAGCAGGTGGATCTGGTCGCCCTTGAAAAAGACAAAATCCGCGGTGCAATCCGCACGGACTTTATCCTATCTGCCGAAATCGTGGTGATTTCGCTCGGTGTGATGACCGCAGCGACACTTGCGACCAAAGCGGCGGCACTGACTGCGATTGCGATTTTGATGACTGTCGGTGTCTATGGCTTGGTGGGTCTGATTGTCAAGCTAGACGATATGGGCGTGCATCTACTCAATAAACCAAGCGCATCATCACAGGCGATGGGTCGTGCCCTGCTTGCCTTTGCACCCAAGCTGATGAAATTCTTGTCAATCGCTGGGACACTTGCGATGTTCTTGGTCGGTGGCGGTATCTTGGTGCATGGCATCGGTATTTTGCACCATCAAGCGCAGGATTTGGCAGCACTATCAGGTATCATCGGCGGTCTGGCTGAAACTGCCTATAATGGTGCAGTTGGTCTGATTGCAGGCTTAATTATCCTTGCTGTAGTGATTGTGGCGAAGAAGATGTTTGGCAAGAAGCATTGATTCTAAAGAGAAAAAATCCCTAGGTTATAAAACTTAGGGATTGCCTGCAATAAATTACTTATCTTTAGATAGCAATAGATAAACTTTACAAGGATTTTTTTATGGCAGACAAAACCTCATGCGTTGCTTTATTTATCGATGCTGAAAATTAGGGGCGGGACAAGCGGGTTTTATTATCGAAAGCGCAAAAGGTCTTGGCAATGTTTTTATTCGTCGTATTTATGCCGACTGGGCAAATCCTGCCGTGCAGCCTTGGCGCAAACCCATTCAAAAGCATGCTTTAGCACCCATTCAGCAATTTAACTATGTCTCAGGAAAAAACACCACCGATATTGCTCTCATGCTGGATGTCATGGAGTTGGTGTTTAATAAACAAATTGACACGGTTGTTCTAGCAAGTAGTGATAGCGACTTTACCGCATTAATCATCAAATTACGAGCTCTTGGGGTTTATACCATTGGTATTGGTAAAGATAACAGTCATAAAACCTTAGTTAATGCATGCGATGAGTTTATTTTTCCACCCGAGACTACGCCCAAAACCGATATTACCAAACCTTCTGTGCAACAGCCATCACTCATCATTGATCAGATTATTAATGCCAATCAACCCTTATCCCTTTCTGAACTTGGAACACATCTACACAATCAAGGTCTTAAGCCTAAGCAATCTGGCCACTCAACATTATCTGACTGGGTTTCTAGTCTGCAAAAATATGAGATTTATCAAGATAAGTCGGTAGCTTACATTAGAAAATGGGGTCTAATAGACAAAATTCATGATGAAACCCCACTCAAACCCTGATACCATATAG
>NZ_CAMCBS010000039.1 GCF_945873075.1 uncultured Moraxella sp.
GTGGATGACTTGAGCTCTCTATTATAACCGATTGGTTTTTTATGTCAAGCTTTTTTATTCATTTTGATTGCTGATGATTTCTAAATTGAAACCGTATGTCGCAATCAATACGGGCTATTATACGCTAAAAATTTTTAGCGTCAAGCAATTTTTTGAAAAATCTTCGAAATTTTTAGAATTTATTACGCAAAGTGCCGACAATACCCGATAACGCATAGGTGACGCCAATGGCAAGTAGCCCTACTGGAATGTCGTATAGCAATGCACCAAATAGCAACACGGCTACTAATAGCACCACAAATGGCACTTTTTGCTTGTCAAATTCTTTGAATGAGTAATATTTGACATTGCTGACCATCAATAGACCGCAGGCAATCACCCAAAACGCAAAGAACCAAGTCAGCTCGGTGCTCATACCATTGGTGAAATCGGCATAATTCAGACTCACCAAAACCGTGCAGGCAATGAGTAGTGCTGCTAATGGACTGGCTAGACCAATGAAATATTTCTTATCCACGACGCCGATTTGGACATTAAAGCGAGCCAAGCGAAATGCGGCGCACGCTGCATATACGAACGCACACGCCATGCCAAATCTGCCCCATGGCTGCAAGGCAAAGCTATAAACCAATACCGCAGGCGCAAGTCCAAAGGCGATACAGTCTGCCAATGAGTCATACTGCTCGCCAAAAGGACTTTGGGCGTTCAGTAGGCGTGCCGCACGGCCATCCATCCCATCCAAAAATGCCGAGACAAAAATCGCAAAGCTTGCCTTGATAAACTCGCCATTGGTACTAGATAAAATCGAATAAAAACCTGCAAATAATGACAGCGTGGTAATCAAGTTCGGCACAAGATACACGCCCTTACTCATCACTTTTTTGCCATCGTTGTGTTCTGGTTCGATGACCTCAAAGGTGATGCCGTCATGGTCGCATTCAGGATGAATATCTTGGTTGTCTGACTTTTTGATGTCTGTCATAGCTTGCCTATATGAATGTCTAAAAACGAAAATCGACTTGGCTTATTCACCAACCAGCCACTTGACCACCGCCATCTCGCCAAGCGACATCTGTGGGGCATCCGCAGGCTTTAGAATCGGTGCTAAAAATTCTAAAATCTCTTGGGCGGCATCGGCAAATTGCCACGGCGGATTGATGATAAATAGCCCTGTGCCATTTAAGCCGACTGCGACATCATTTGGGTAGAGATTGAGTTCACAGACGAGCTGTTTTTTGATGCCGGTGCGTTTCATTTTTTTATAAAATAATTCAGTGGCATCGATATTTTTGATCGGATACCACAGCACAAATGTACCATTGCCAAATTTCTTGTAGCTCGCCACAAGCAAATCTACCAAACGGCTAAAATCCTTGTGCTCTTGTTCAAATGGCGGATCAAGCAAAATCACGCCACGACGCTCTTTGGGCGGCACGACCGCAGGTACACCTTCAAAGGCATCACGATGATGGATGCCGATTGGCAATTGATACAGCTGATAATTGAGCGCATCATATTCATCAGCAATCGCTTCAAAGGCTTCGCAGCGCAGTGGTGCATCGGCTGAATGATACTCGCTATGGTGCGCAATCCACCACGGCGAACCCGGATAGACGAATTGGTCGTATTTATTGCGGGCAAATGCCAAATCATCCAAATATTGTGCTACCGCTTTTGGCAAGTGATTCACGCCTGCTTCGACGGCTTTTTCTAAGGCGATAATACCCCGTTCGGCTTCTTTGGTTTTTTGGGTTTCGGTGCTTGCCAATGAATACAAACCACGACCACCATAAGCATCTAGCACATAATATGGCTTGGCTTTGGCAGAAAATTGCGCCAATAACTGTAATAATAAAATATGCTTGGCAACATCGGCAAAGTTACCCGCATGATAGGCGTGTTTGTAATTCATAGTGTCTCGATTGATTTTTTGATAACAAATTTGTCTGTGATATGGTAGCATAGACAGCGTTTTTTGGCGAATTGTTTTTTTGGCACTCACAGGATTGGCATGACTGCGATGATTGATAGCATAACCATCACGACGGCTTTTGATACAGATTGGGCGACACGGCTCGATGCGATGCTGGATGATTTTTTGCACACAGGGGTGATGGTGGTCGATGACTGCTTTGGCGCTGATGCAGTGCGTGCACTACAAGCTGAGAGCGGCTATATCGACTATAAAGATGCGCATCTGACACACGGTGAGCGTGAAGTAAGCATTCGTGGCGACCGCATTCGCTGGATTGATGATGCCTGCCCTGTTGGACTGCGTTATTTGGCAAGTATTGAATCGCTTGGACAGTATTTCAATGCGGTGTTTTATGCAGGGATTCGTCGCTGTGAAGCGCATTACGCCTGTTATCCGTCAGGGTTTGGCTATCAATGGCACAAGGACAATCCTGCCGGTCGTGATGAGCGGGTCATCTCTGCGGTATATTATCTCAATGATGACTGGACAGATAGCGATGGTGGGGAAATTCTCGTCGTGGATAAGCTTGGCAATGAACAAAAGCTACTGCCCAAAGCCAATCGCCTTGTGCTGTTTGATAGTGACTTATTACACCAAGTTAATATTACAAATCGCACCCGCTTTTCGATTGCTACTTGGATGCGTCGTGATGATGATGTGTTATAAGTCATCCACTTTATCAATTTATTATTAATTTATATTTAATTATTGGATTTTTTATGGAAAAAATCACCATCCCAACACCATGTCAACAACAACTTAATGATTACTGCAATAAATGGAAAAACGATAAAGAACTTGAAAATTACCGCATTCAAGAACAAGCCTTAAATAAGTTATTCCATGAGTTATTGCCTTTAAATAACAATATATCAGCAATCTTGATAAAATCCTCAATACTTAATGATTTTTATAGCACAAATATTTTTGCCATATATCCAGTTGCTAAAAGAATTAAATCATTGGATATTGATAGGCGCTTAAAAGAAGGTGATGCAAATTTAGTCATGGATATAAAAAATGTGACTATCAATGGTAAAAATAAAAGTTTTTATTCATTTGCCACAAAATATTGCAGCCATCATGATGCTGAGAACTATCCCATTTATGATACATATGTAGATGAAGTACTAAGACACTTTCGCCGCGAAGACAAATTTTGCTCTTTTAAAAATCAAGATTTAAAAGATTACTGTCAATTTAAACAAATACTGATAGAATTTCAAAAATATTATAATATAAATTGCACCCTGAAGGATCTGGATAGATATTTATGGCTATTAGGCAAAGAGTTTTTTAATAAATACAAGAAAGCCCCATAACCACAATCCTATCTACCACTCTATTGCTCAAATTAAATCAATCTAATATTTTTGACAGCAATCTGTTGCATCAAGTGTAAATCGCTCATTGCGCCTGTTTTTCGATTACCACTTGGATGTACCGTGATGATGCGCTATAAAACATAGATAACCAAAGGAGTTGTGATGCAATCCATTTCTCAAAAACGCAATCGAGCCATTGGCGCTCTAACCGGTCTAGCAGTTGGTGATGCCTTGGGCGTACCTGCCGAATTTAAAGCCCGTGGCAGCTTTTCCCCTGTCACCGACATGATAGGTGGTGGTATATTTAATTTACCTGCCGGCTACTGGACGGATGACACCTCAATGGCATTATGCTTGGCAGATAGCCTGCTGGCTTGTGACGGCTTTGATAACCATGACCAAATGCAGCGCTATGCCAGATGGCTAGAATTGGGTGAAAATTCCTCAACAGGTAGATGTTTTGATATTGGTGATACCACCAGAAAAGCTGTGATGCAGTTTATCCATCGTGGCATCAGCCAAACCACTTATACCGATCATAGCAACTCTGGCAATGGTTCAATCATGCGCCTTGCCCCTGTGCCTATCTTTTATCATCATGATATTGAGCAAGCAGTGCATTTTGGTTGGTTAAGCTCAACCACCACACATGGTTCGGATGCGTGCTTATCTGCTTGTGCCTACCTAAGCCTAGTGCTGTGGCGCGCTATCAACAGTAAGATGGGCAAGGACGAACTGCTTGCAGATGATTCAACTCAATACAATGAACATTTGCATTCTATCATCAGTGGTGATTATCAGCACAAAAGCCGTGATGACATCATCGGTAGCGGCTATGTGGTTGAAAGCCTTGAAGCAGCTCTATGGTGTTTTTATCATACTGGTAATTTTGCTGATGCTGTCTTGACCGCTGTAAATTTGGGTGATGATGCCGATACCACAGCCGCCATCTGTGGGCAAATCGCCGGTGCTTATTATGGTGTTGATGCCATACCAGCACACTGGCTTGAAAAACTTCATGACAGTGAACGCATCATCAATCTTGGCGCGGCGTTATTTGACGCCAATCAATAGTCAAAATACCAACCATTTACATAAGATATCAATTAGGAAATTATGATGACCCACTCTCCAGAACTTGCCCTATCCATTGAGCTTATCCAGCAAGCATCCATCACTCCTGATGACAAGGACTGCCAAGGCATTCTCATCCGCCATCTTGATAAGCTTGGTTTTGACTGCGAGCTCATGTACTTTGGCGATAAAAACGATAATGGCAAAAATGCCGAAGTTAAAAACCTATGGGCCATCAAGCACGGGGCGGACAAGGACGCACCCGTGCTGTGCTTTGCCGGTCATACCGATGTCGTGCCGACAGGTGATGAGTCAGCATGGACTTATCCGCCATTTTCGGCGACCATCGCTGATGGTAAGCTGTGGGGGCGTGGCGCATCGGATATGAAAACTGGCGTGGCAAGCTTTGTAGTGGCGTGTCAGCAGTTCATCAACAAGCACCCTGAGCACAAAGGCAGTATCGCCCTACTCATCACCAGTGACGAAGAAGGCGTGGCGATTAATGGCACGGTCAAAGTCGTCGAAACGCTCGCCGCTCGCGGGCAAAAGATGGATTATTGCCTTGTCGGTGAACCATCTAGCACCGATAAGCTGGGCGATGTCATCAAAAATGGTCGTCGTGGCTCACTGAACGCCAAACTTACCGTCACCGGCAAGCAAGGTCATATTGCCTATCCGCACCTAGCCATCAACCCCATTCATGCTGTTGCCCCTGCACTTGCTGAGCTGACCGCCACACATTGGGATAATGGCAATGACTATTTCCCTGCCACATCGATGCAAATCTCAAACATCAATTCAGGCACAGGTGCAACCAATGTCATCGGCGGCAGCTGCACGGTATTATTCAATTTCCGCTACTGCACCGAAAACACCGCTGATAGCCTGATGGCAAAGACGCATGAGATTTTTGATAAGCATTTTGCAAATAGTGATGCGAGCTATCACATCGACTGGACGCTCTCGGGTGTGCCATTTTTGACCGAAAAAGGCGAGTTCGTCAGCGCCTGCGTCGATGCCATCAAGTCTGTTACTGGTATTGATACCACGCTTTCAACTTCTGGTGGCACATCCGATGGTCGCTTTATCGCACCGATTATGAATGCTCAAGTGGTTGAGCTCGGTGTCAAAAATGCCACCATTCACCAAGTCGATGAGCATATCGACATCAGCGAAATCGAAGACTTAACCAAAGTGTATGAAGCCATCCTAGCTCGCTTGGTGCTGTGATTTTTATTACAACTTATCCTAAGCCAAAAAAAGCCATGCAAGTTTTTTCTTACATGGCTTTGGTTGGACACATCTGATTAATCGTTATTAATCAATCACTTGTAGCCTGCTTTTTTCATCAGCATGATGGCTTTTTGTTGGTTTTGACCAGCAACTGAGACATTAATCATGTCACGCTTAAAGCTACTAGGTAGCCAGCGAGCCATATTGCCAGTAACACTAATGCGTGGGTTGGCTGGGTATTCAAAGTTATTCTGCGCATATAGGCTTTGGGCCTCTGAGCCGCTTAGCCATTCGATGAATTTTTGGGCTTCGGCAGCGTTATCGCTGTGCTTGACCACGCCTGCGCCTGAGACATTGACATGCGTGCCTTTGCCTTTTTGGTCAGCGAAGAATACTTTGACATTGTTAGCGACGCTTGGTTTTTGGTTCAGTAGGCGACCATAATAATAAGTATTGGCGATACCCACATCACAGCGACCTGCATCGATGGCTTCTAGCAGTGCGGTGTCATTTGAAAATGGCGCAGTTGCCAAGTTATTCACCCAACCTTTGACGATTTGTTCGGTTTTGGCTTGACCGTTGTGTGCAATCATGGTGGCGACCAATGACTGGTTATAGACGTTGTTTGACGTGCGTAGGCATAGCTTGCCTTTCCACTTGGCATCTGCCAAATCCGCATAGCTAGATAGCTGGCTTGCGTTCACTTTCTTTGGATTATAAAAAATCGTACGAGCACGCACTGACAAGCCAAACCATTGGTTATTTGGGTCACGCAGGTTTGATGGAATGTTTGATTTTAGCACCGATGAGTTGATTGGGCGTAGCAGTCCTGCTTGGGCTGCTTGCCATAGGTTGCCACCATCGACGGTGATGAACACATCCGCCTTAGTGTTTTTACCTTCAGCTTTGAGTTTTTCCATCAAAGGCCCTGCTTTGTCACTCACCAAAGTCACCTTAGTACCGGTTTTCTTTTGATAAGCTTGGGTTAATGGCTTAAGCAGTTCATCTGCACGAGCAGAATACACAACCAATTCGCTAGCAAATGCAGGCGCAGTCATCGCCAATGCCAATGAAGCAACGAGTAATTTTTTCATAATCAATCCTTTAATAAGCGTCTTGCGACCAAAAAATGCAAAACCGAATGGATTTGCACAAAATTTGCAATTTTTGTAAACAAAACATTGCCATGTTTAGCACTTATATAATAAAATATTTTCAGCATTTAAACAAGAAGAATTATCATTATCGATTTTTATACGGTTCTCGATAACGATAACCAACTTTTTGGCATTGTACATAAATTACACAACCCATATTTGCCCTTTTTCTTTTGACACGGTTGTTATGAACTCATCCCTTTTTTCTCGTCTGTGGCTACTGATTTGCGCCTGCTTGGTGATTATCCCGCTTGGGGTGATTGTGTCATCATTGGGCAGTTTTAATGCTGAGATTTGGCAGTTTTTGCTTGATTATGAATTGCCTTTATTATTAAAAAATACCTTGCTACTCATCATCGGTGTCGGCATTGGCGTGACTTTGCTTGGTACGACCACTGCTTGGCTGACTGCCATGCACCGATTTCCGCTACAGCGGTTTTTTGCTTGGGCGATGATGTTGCCTTTGGCAGTGCCTGCTTATGTGCTTGCCTTTGTACAGCTTGGCATTTTTGATTATACAGGTGGTATTAGTACCTTTTTAAGAGAAAATTGGGGATTTGAAAACGGCTTACCCGATGTGCGAAATGGCTTTGGCTTGACCATCGTCATGAGCTTGACACTGTATCCGTATGTGTATCTGCTTGCCAAAAATGCCTTTGGCAGTATGGGTGCGCGTGCGCTCGAAGCAGGTGCATCGATGGGTTTGTCTGCGCCAAAGTCCTTTGTCAAGCTTGCCCTGCCGATGGCTCGTCCGTGGATTGCAGGCGGTATGATACTTGCTTTGATGGAAGTGCTGGCTGACTTTGGGGCAGTGAGTGTCTTTGGTTATGATACTTTTACCACCGCCATTTATCAGGCGTGGTTTGGGTTTTTTTCGATTGATACCGCTAAGCAGTTGGCAAGTCTGCTCATTAGCTTGGTGTTTATTTTTTTGCTACTTGAGCAGTTGAGCCGTGGTCGTCGCCGTTTTGAGACGACAGGTCGTGCTAGCCATCATCGCCCGATTATCCTACATGGCTACAAAAAATGGCTTGCCACCGCTTATTGCGCCGCCATCTTATGCCTTGCTTTTGTCCTGCCTGTCCTACAGCTTATCTTGTGGGCGATGGATACTTGGCAAGATACCATCGCTTCTGAGCTCATCACCCAAATTTGGCATTCGGTCAGTGTCAGCCTGATGGCATCGGTGCTCGTGGCTGTGGTGGCGTTATTTATCGCCATCAGCACACGCACGGACCACAGTAAATTTGCTACTGCCGCCGCCAAAATCTCAACGCTTGGCTACGCCATCCCTGGCTCAGTGCTCGCTGTCGGGGTGTTCGTGCCTGTGGCATGGCTGGATAATTGGCTGATTGCAACTGTTGATGGCTTGGGCGATACTGATGCTATCTTTAAAGGGACGCTTGGGGTGATGCTGATTGCACTACTCATCCGATTTTTGGCACTCGGGGTGCAGTCGGTGGATGCTGGCATGAAGCGCATCAAATCTGCACACATCGAAGCGGCGGCATCGCTTGGGGCGACGCCACTCACGACCGTGCGTCGTGTGTATCTGCCGCTCATCAAAGGCTCGCTCGGTGTGGCGATGCTGATGGTCTTTGTCGATACGATGAAAGAGATGCCAATTACCCTGATGATGCGTCCGTTTGACTGGGATACTTTATCGGTGCGGATTTATTCATTCACCAGTGAAGGTCTGTATGACAAGGCGTCATTGCCTGCGCTTGCCATCATCATTGCAGGACTCATCCCTGTGATTTTGTTCGCCAAAATGGACCAAAAATAACACCACAAGATATTGATATTATTGAGAAAATTATGCTAAGCATCCATCAGTTATCCATCAGCTTTGACAACAAAACCATCCTAAGCGATATCAACTTTGAACTGCAAAAAGGGCAAATCGCCTGCCTACTCGGTGCATCAGGCTGTGGCAAGACCACCCTACTACGCTGTATCGCAGGCTTTGAGACACCGAATGCAGGTCGTATCATGCTTGATAATCAAGCCCTGTTTGATGGTAAACAGGCAATGCCTGCACACCGCCGTCATATCGGTATGGTGTTCCAAGATTATGCACTGTTTCCACATTTGACGGTGGCGGATAATATCGCCTTTGGCTTATCGACACTGGATAAATCAGCACAGGCGGCACGAGTCGATGAGATGTTAAGCCTGATTGATATGCAAAGCTACAAAAACAGCTATCCGCACGAGCTATCAGGCGGTCAGCAGCAACGAGTGGCATTGGTACGTGCACTTGCACCCCGCCCAAGCTTGGTGCTCTTAGATGAGCCATTTTCGAACCTAGATGTCGAGCTACGCACCAGCCTATCCAAAGAAGTCCGCCGTCTGCTCAAATCCCAAAATGTCAGCGCCATCTTGGTCACGCACGACCAAGCCGAAGCCTTTGCGATGGCGGATGTGGTCGGCCTGCTTGCCGATGGTCGGCTGCAACAATGGGATACACCAACCGCCCTGTATCACACGCCTGCCACCGAGATTGTCGCCCGCTTTATCGGTGAAGGAGTGCTGGTTGATATCCAAAACGGTGGCGAGCACGGCTTTGATAGTGTCTTTGGGCATATCATCCTAGCTGTGTCACCGCACGCCACCAAAGCACTCATCCGCCCACACGATGTCAAGCCCTACAAGGCAGAGCGTGATACGCACGCCATCGATGTCGTGGTCAGCGACCGAGATTTTCGTGGGGGTAATTGGCTCTATACACTGACCACACAGTCAGGGCAGACGCTACTAATGCAAACATCCATGGCTGCCAATCACGACAGCCACCAAATCGGCGATAGCCTGACTGTCGCTATAAGACGGGTAAGCACCTTATAATACTGATGGCTCTTATTAATCACCCATATAACAAAACCGTTCATGGCAGACCAAGAACGGTTTTGTTTTTAAAATTAACTCATCACAGCTCATCCAGCCATGCCATCTGAATGGCTTCTAGGATACGCTCATTAGATTTGTTTGGGTCATCGCTAAAGCCATCTAGTTCACAGACATAACGGTGCAAATCGGTAAAGCGAATGTACTGCACATCTTCATCAGGGTATTTTTCTGCTAAGGCAATGGCGATATCTAGGGTGTCGTGCCAAGTTAGGGTCATGGGGTTCTCCATCAAGAATATGAGTTTTAGTTTAGCATAAATTTGTC
>NZ_CAMCBS010000040.1 GCF_945873075.1 uncultured Moraxella sp.
TTTTTCGGGCGCAGGGCGGGGTTTTTTCTTGGGTTTTTCTTGCTCTGACATAATAAGAACCTTGGCAGTTGCCATCGCATTGTAGGTGCGACATAAATTTGTACATGCTAATGGTGCAAACCTTAGGCTGGCTGGGGTTAAAAAAATCGCCAAGACCGACTGGCAATTGCAAGTTTGCCAAGCCTGCTGCGTCCCAGCGATCAAAATTGTGTTTATTTTACCACCGTTTGTAATCTAATGTGATGAATTTTTTTTAGTAAAACATAAATTTTGATGATAAAAATAAAATTGGAATTCACCCAAAAAATAGTTTGTTTATTTTATAAATATTCGTTATGTAGCCATCCAATAACCCAATAAAAAAGCTCAATGCCATTACATTGAGCTTATTGTTGTGCTATATAAGCCTATTTATTGACAATTAATCAAAACTCGGTTACAGCTTTGATTTGTTTAAACAGTGCTTTTTGTTCTTGGCTTGGCTTGGCAGACTGTAGTGCCATCACTTGCGTCATATCACCATCGACACGGATTTTGCCCATCATAAATGCTTCGATGGCGATGTTAATATCACCAGAATCAATGATTTGACCCAATGTTTCAGCATCGATGCTGACTGTGCTTGCAGCACCATCGGCTAAGCCTTGGGCAATTTTGCCCTGTTTAAGATGTAGCTCGATGGTCTCATCGCCTAGGATTTTGGCATTCATCAAAATACTATCAAGATTTGGCGGTAAATGCAGATCGCCTGCTTGTTCATTGAGTTTTGCCACTTCATCAAACCATGCTTGGCTTAAAAATTTTGCCATAAAAGACCCTTATTGTCATAAATAAACGATGCACCAACTTCATGTTGGTGATAAAACTGTTCTATTATAAAGCAAAAAATAGGGTGATGCTGAGAAGTTTTAGCAAAAAACCGCCGTCAAAATGTTGTATTTTGTTATCAAAATTACGCATAGCGCATCATAAAGCTAGAGAAACTGTGATGCTGATGCTTATGTGAATAATATAACTATATGATTTTTAATATATAAATATCAAAAATTGGATCTTCGTGCAATTATTGCCAAAAAATTTCAATATTTTTACAAAATATACCCAAAAATTACAATTGTGTTGTATAATAAAAGGTGATAAACCGCTGACAATACCTTATTGTTAGTATGGATATATGACACTGTGGGTGAATTACCCACCAAGTCTTACGCAAGCCAAGCAAATTATTTGTAAGCAAGCATGGATTCAAAGGATTGTGCAGTTTGTATTTGAACTGTGTGAAATCTGATGAATATTCCTTAAAAAAATTAGGGAATTTTTCAATTTTGCTTGTCGGATTTGATGATATTTGCCTAACTTTGCGTTACAATAGACACACAATATCAAAAGCAAGTACAGTTTTGGCAATTAATAAGACCAAAATTGCTACGCTAAATAAATCGGGCTGCACAGGAAAATATCCAATGAGTCTATATAAATCAGCAGTAGCCCCACTCTCTGTTGACCATGAGTACGAAATCACCATCGTGCGATTTTTTACCATCATGGCTGTGGTTTGGGGCATCATTGGCATGACTGTCGGTGTATTTATTGCATCGCAGTTGGCATGGCCAGTATTGAACTTTGACACTTCTTGGCTATCTTTTGGACGCTTAAGACCGCTTCATACCAATGCGGTGATTTTTGCGTTTGGGGGATCGGCACTATTTGCAACATCTTACTATATCGTACAGCGTACTTGTAAAACCAGACTGTTTGCCCCGTATTTGGCATGGTTTACTTTCTGGGGCTGGCAAGCGATTATTGTCGCTGCAGTGATTACACTACCGCTAGGTATCACATCAGCTAAAGAATATGCTGAGCTTGAGTGGCCGATCGACATCGCCATCGCTTTGGTGTGGGTTGCTTATGCCATCGTATTTTTTGGCACAATCATCAAGCGCCAAACTTCACACATCTATGTAGCGAACTGGTTCTTTGCCGCATTCATCATTACCATTGCTCTACTACACATCGTGAACAGCTTTGCTGTACCAG
Organism: uncultured Moraxella sp.; assembly: GCF_945873075.1. Classification (GTDB taxonomy): domain Bacteria; phylum Pseudomonadota; class Gammaproteobacteria; order Pseudomonadales; family Moraxellaceae; genus Moraxella. The sequence continues at coordinate 2,038 of NZ_CAMCBS010000040.1, forward strand.
TTGGTTTGTGGAAATCATACTCACTATTTGGCGGTGCAACTGATGCGATGGTTCAATGGTGGTATGGCCATAATGCCGTTGGTTTCTACCTAACTGCTGCATTCTTGGGTATGATGTACTACTTCATTCCTGTGCAAGTAGGTCGTCCGGTATATTCATATCGTCTATCGATTGTTCACTTCTGGGCATTGATTGCTTCATATATGTGGGCAGGTGGTCACCATCTACATTACTCAGCACTACCTGACTGGACTCAGTCATTGGGTATGGTGTTCTCGCTAATTCTATTCGCACCATCTTGGGGTGGTATGATTAATGGTGTACTAACTCTATCAGGTAGCTGGGATAAATTGCGTACTGACCCAATCATCCGTTTCTTGATTGTTGCACTATCATTCTATGCGATGAGTACCTTTGAAGGTCCGATGCTGTCAATCAAAGCAGTGAACGCTATTAGCCATAACACTGACTGGACAGTTGGTCATGTACACTCAGGTGCGCTTGGTTGGGTTGGTATGGTAACGATTGGTTCGATTTATGTGCTATTGCCACGCATCTATAACAAAGCAAAAATGTACTCAACCAGCCTAATCATGCTACATTTCTGGTTGGCAACGACTGGTACGGTTCTATACATCGTCGCTCTATGGATCTCGGGTATCACCCAAGGTATGATGTGGCGTGCGACCAACCCAGATGGTACATTGGCTTATGACTTCATCCAAACGGTTGTGGTATCACACTGGCCATTTGTTGTCCGTGCTTTGGGTGGTGCTTTGTATGTCGCTGGTATGGTGGTGATGGCATATAACTGCTATCGTACAATTAAGATGCCAAGCGTAGTTAAGCCAGTTGCAGAAAAGCAAGCTGACGACGCTGCAACAGCACAAGCATAAGGGGTAAACAATGTCTAAATTGACTCATGAAGTTTTCGAGAAAAATACAGGTTTACTCGTTACATTTATCGTGATCGCAATCAGCTTTGCGACATTGGTTGAGATTGTTCCACTGATTTTTGATAAAAACGCACCTGAAGAAGGTGGTGTGAACAAGCCATTGCCAAATATGCGTCCATGGACTGCACTAGAGCTTGAAGGCCGTGATATCTACATCCGTGAAGGCTGTCATGTCTGCCATACGCAAATGGTTCGCCCACTGCGTGCAGAAGTAGAGCGTTATGGACCATACAGCCGTGCAGCAGAATCAGCGTGGGACCATCCATTCCTATGGGGTTCGAAGCGTACAGGTCCTGACCTAGCTCGTGTCGGTGGTCGTTATTCTGACCAATGGCATATTGACCATTTGATCAATCCGCGTTCTGTTGTACCTGAATCAGTCATGCCTTCATACCCTTGGCTTGCCAAGAATGAAGTTGATGGTGAAAAAGTACAGGCTAAGATGCGTCTATTCAAAGAGCGTTTTGGCGTGCCATATACTGAAGCTGACATCGAAGCCGCTCCAGACCAAGTACTGGGCGCAACCGAGCTTGATGCAGTCGTTGCCTACCTACAACAGCTTGGTATCGCAATGAAAGGTCAGCGTTAATGGATTTGGGCGTTTTACATAGTATTGCGACGGTGAGTGCGTTTATTGCATTCATCGGCATCGCATGGTGGGCATATTCACCAAAAAATAAAAAACGCTTTGAAGAAGATGCACAACTTGCGTTAGATGACAAAGATATCAACAGCTTGTCATCACAACAACGCACTAAGGATACACAATGAGCTTTTTTTGGGGTTCTTGGATTACCATCCTGTCTCTAGGCTGTTGGTTATTCATCTTCGGTGTTTTGGTCTGGACGCTAAAATCTAAACCAGCACTTGAAGAAGATGGCACAACTGGTCATGAATACGATGGTATCCGTGAGTATGATAAGCCACTACCAAAATGGTGGTTGGTAATTTTCTTTGGTACATTGATTTGGGGTCTTGGCTATTTCGTCTTGTTCCCATCAATCCAACCAAATGCTTGGAAAGGTGTAACAACTGTTGAAGTTGATGGTCAGCAAGTGCCTTGGACTTCAGCTAATGAGCTAAACAGCCAATTACAAGCAAACAACAAAGTCTTCACCGAAAACTTTGAACAAAATATCTTGGCGAATGCAGGCGCATCAGAAGCTGCAGTGATTTTAGCAAAACTAAATGAGCTACAAGCACAGCACAAAGAAGGCGAAGAAAATCCAGAGCTAAAAACCCAAATGGATGAGCAGATTAAACTGCTTGCACCATATGTGGATAAGTTGGCAGCTGACCCTGAAGCGACCAAGATTGGTAACCGTCTTTTCCTACAAAACTGTGCACTGTGCCATGGCTCGAATGCTGAAGGTGCACCAGGTTATCCAAACCTAACGGATAACGACTGGCTACACGGTGGTGATGCGGCACAAATCTTCACCACAGTGCATAACGGTCGTCAAGGTCTGATGGAAGCTTGGCAGCCCAAAATTGGTGAAGCAGGCGTAAAAGCTGTCGCTGAATATGTGCTAAGCATCTCTGGCAACCAAAATGGCTATGAGCTAGACCCTGCCAAAGTTGCTCAAGGTAAGGCTATCTTTGAAAATCCTGCAAACTGTGCACTATGTCACGGTGCGGATGCTAAAGGTCAAATCGCAATGGGCGCACCAAACCTAACTGATGACATCTGGCTATATGGTGGTGATCGTGCTACTATCGAAACCACAATTCGTCATGGTCGTACTGGTGTGATGCCTGAGTGGACTACCAAGCTTGGTAACGAACGAGTGATGCTACTTGCAGCCTATGTGCGTTCACTATCACAAAACCAAGCACAATAATTGCAGTCGCAATATCCAAAAAAGAGCTACAATCTGTGGCTCTTTTTTATTTACATAAAAAATTTGGTCAGCCCCCTATATTTTTTTGCTATTTTTTAGTAAAATTCGGTTTTACCAGTAACCGATGCATTACTATGACGACTAAATTTATCTTTGTAACCGGCGGCGTTGTGTCATCTCTTGGCAAAGGTATTGCCGCCGCATCTCTTGCAGCTGTTTTGGAAGCTCGTGGTCTAAAAGTGACCATGACCAAAATGGACCCATACATCAACGTTGACCCGGGCACTATGAGCCCGTTCCAGCACGGCGAAGTCTTTGTTACCGAAGATGGTGCCGAAACCGACCTTGACCTTGGCTATTATGAGCGTTTCTTGCGCCGCTCAAAAATGAGCAAAGCCAACAACTTCACCAGTGGTCGCATCTATCAGACCGTACTTGCCAAAGAGCGTCGTGGTGACTATCTGGGCGGTACTGTACAAGTCATTCCGCACATCACTGATGAAATCAAGCACAAAATTCGTGCCAGTGGCGAAGGCTATGATATCGCCATCATCGAAATCGGTGGTACGGTCGGTGATATCGAAAGCTTGCCATTTATGGAAGCGGTACGCCAAATGCAAGTGGAGCTAGGTCGCAATAATTCACTTTTGATGCACCTAACGCTTGTGCCGTATATCGCATCAGCAGGCGAATCAAAAACCAAACCAACACAGCATTCGGTCAAAGAACTTCGTTCAATCGGCCTACAGCCTGATGTGCTGATTTGCCGTTCAGAACAGCCGATTTCTGAAGACAATCGCCAAAAAATCGCACTATTTACCAATGTCGAAACTCGTGGTGTCATCCTATGCGAAGATGCCAAATCTATCTATCAAATCCCACGCCGTTTCTATGAGCAGGATTTGGATGATTTGATTTGTGAGCGTTTTGGCATTACCGCACCTGAAGCGGATCTGTCTGATTGGGATCAAGTGGTCAATGACCTGTTTAATTCGCAAGGCGAAATCGTCGTGGCGATGGTGGGTAAATATGTTGAACTGCCTGATGCTTATAAATCAGTCAATGAAGCATTGCTACACGCAGGTATTCATAACAGAACCAAAGTCCGCATCCAGTACATCAGCGCAGAGACGCTTGAGACTGATGGCGGTGCAATGGATGAGCTTAAGAAAGCTGATGCTATTTTGGTGCCGGGTGGCTTCGGTGAGCGTGGTACACTGGGCAAGATGAAAGCCATTCAGTATGCTCGTGAAAATGGCAAGCCGTTTTTGGGTATCTGTCTAGGTATGCAGCTTGCGGTGATTGAATTTGCTCGCAATGTGCTTGGATTACAAGCCAACTCAACTGAGTTTGACCGTAAGACACCAGACCCGATTATCGGTCTGATTACCGAATGGTTCGACGAAAAAGGCGAACTACAAATCCGCTCAGATGATTCGGACTTGGGCGGTACGATGCGTCTAGGCGCGCAAGAAGCTGAACTGGTTCAAGGTTCAAAACTTGCCAAAATCTACGGTGCGAACAACATCACCGAGCGTCATCGTCATCGCTATGAGATGAACAATCGCTATGTTGAGCCACTTGAAAATGCCGGTATGAAAATTTCAGGCTATTCAGCCAAACAGCATTTGGTAGAAGCGGTTGAGATTGACAGCCATCCGTGGTTCGTTGCGGTGCAATATCACCCAGAATTCACGAGCTCACCACGTGGCGGACATCCATTGTTTAACAGCTTTATTAAAGCGGCAATTGATGTGAAAAACGCATAACGACAAAAAGCACATCAAATTTTGGTGTGCTTTTTGTTTTGATGGGTGCATTTTACGCAAGTTTCCTAGTATAATAGAGTGGCTTGTTTGGCTAAGGTGATAACTAGCCAATTTGCCATTTTTATAAGGATTTTTATAATGACACAGCCATTAACTGTTGCTCAATCAACCGTCAACGTTGCCGGTATTGAAATTGCCAATGACAAGCCATTTGTGCTATTTGGTGGGATGAATGTGCTTGAAAGTCGTGAACTGGCTTTTGAGATTGCTGAGCAGTACATTGACATTTGTAGCCGTTTGGGTATTGGTTATGTGTTCAAGGCAAGCTTTGATAAGGCGAACCGCTCAAGCTTGCATTCGTTTCGTGGCCCAAGTCTTGAGACAGGTCTGACTTGGCTAAATGACATCAAAGAAAAATACAATGTGCCAATCATCACTGATGTGCACGAGCCATACCAAGCGGCACCAGTCGCAAAAGTTGCCGATGTATTGCAGCTGCCTGCGTTTTTGTCGCGTCAAACAGACTTGGTGAGTGCCATCGCTCGTACTGGCAAAGTCATCAATGTCAAAAAAGCACAGTTTCTAGCACCGCATGAGATGCGTCATATCATCAACAAATGCTTAGAAGCAGGCAATGACCAAGTGATCCTATGTGAGCGTGGTTCAGCATTTGGCTATAATAATCTGGTCGTTGATATGCTGGGCTTTGACACCATGAAAGCGATGAATGTGCCGGTGTTCTTTGATGTGACACACGCATTACAAGAGCCGGGCGGTCGCCCTGATAGTGCTGGCGGTCGTCGCCATCAGATTACTACACTTGCCAAAGCAGGTATGGCGACAGGATTAGCTGGCTTATTCTTGGAAGCACATCCTGATCCTGACAAGGCAAAATGCGATGGTCCATGTGCACTACGCCTAAATCAGCTTGAGCCATTTTTGACCCAATTAAAGCAAATTGACGATTTGGTCAAAGGCTTTGAAACATTGGATACTAAATAATTCGTTTGGCACAAAGCAGGGTTTGGCTTAGTGTCGAGTATTTACAGTGATGGTTTACCATCAATCTACCAAAGGAGTTTTTTATGTACGCAGAAGAAACCAAAAACCAAATTGAAATCAAAGACATCCGTGCTCGTGAAATCCTAGATTCACGTGGTAATCCAACCATCGAAGCCGATGTAATTTTGGCAAATGGTATCTGTGGTCGTGCGGCAGCACCAAGCGGTGCATCGACAGGTTCTCGTGAAGCGCTAGAATTGCGTGATGGCGATGTAGCTCGTTATTTGGGTAAAGGTGTCAAAAAAGCCGTCGCCAATGCCAACAGCCAAATCCGCACTGCGCTACTTGACAAAAATGTCACCAACCAAAGCGAAATTGATAACATTTTGATTGAGCTTGATGGTACTGAGAACAAAGGCAATATGGGTGCGAACGCCATGCTGGCAGTGTCTTTGGCAGCAGCAAAAGCAGCAGCACTCTCTCAAAATTTACCACTGCATCAATACATCGCCAACCTACGTGGTCAAACGGCATTGACCATGCCTGTGCCAATGATGAATATCCTAAACGGTGGCGCACACGCTGATAATACGGTGGATATCCAAGAGTTTATGATTGAGCCAGTTGGCTTTACTTCATTCTCAGAAGCACTGCGTGCTGGTACTGAGATTTTCCACAGCCTAAAATCAGTGCTAAAAGCTCAAGGCTTAAATACGGCTGTTGGTGATGAAGGTGGCTTTGCGCCAAACTTACGCTCAAACGAAGAAGCAATCACTGTCATCATGCAGGCGATTGAAAAAGCTGGTTATAAAGCAGGTCAAGACATTTTCCTTGCGCTAGACTGTGCATCTTCTGAATTTTATAAAAATGGTCAATATATCCTAGCGGGCGAAGGCAATAAAGCCTTTGACAGCCAAGGTTTTAGTGATTATCTGACTGGTCTGTGCAACCAATACCCAATCATCTCAATCGAAGATGGTCTGGATGAGAGCGACTGGGAAGGTTGGGCGTATCTTACCAAACAGCTTGGCAACAAGGTGCAATTGGTGGGTGATGACCTATTTGTAACCAATCCAAAAATCCTACAAGAAGGTATTGATAAGCAAATCGCCAATGCCATCTTGATTAAATTCAACCAAATCGGCACACTGACTGAGACTTTGGATGCGATTTATCTAGCTAAGCAAAATGGCTATGCAACTGTTATCAGCCATCGTTCAGGCGAAACCGAAGACTCAACCATCGCTGATTTGGCAGTGGGTACAGCAGCAGGTCAAATCAAAACTGGCTCACTATGCCGTTCTGACCGTGTTGCCAAATACAACCAACTACTTCGCATCGAAGAGCAAGTCAGCGCTGCCTATCGTGGCCGTGAAGAGTTCATTGGTCTGCGTGGCTAATTGAT
>NZ_CAMCBS010000041.1 GCF_945873075.1 uncultured Moraxella sp.
TTTTTTTGTGTAAAAGTAATTGAACCCAGTTCAGTAAACCTGTATTATAAGTAGAGTTATTTTCCAACTTCTGGAATCAAAATGCTATTCACTCATCTTTATATTGACAACTTGTTTAGTTTTAAGCAAGCCAGTCTTGACTTGACTTATGCCAGACCTATTCAAAACAGCACCATCGCCAATGAGCATTTGAGCGGTAGGGCGAAGTTTTATGTGCGAAAAGTCGCTATCTTGTCAGGAGCAAACGCCACAGGCAAAACGTCGCTTGGTACATTGTTAAATTTAATCCAAAACTTTGTTGTATTGCAAAAAAATGTTCTTGCTAATTTTCAAGAGCATATTTACCACAAAGAAAGAGAAGCGCAGTTCACGGTAGAATTTGCCACACCAAAATCGCACCGTCTGCATCGCTTACAGCTTGATTTTTCACCCCTTAGTGTAAACGTGGGTTTTACTTACGCTCAAGTCGCCATTGGTAAAAATGATAGCGTTGGTAGTACTCGCAAACGCCTTGATGCCATTTGGCAGAGCAAGACCGCCATTCAAAACACACGCTATATATCCAGTGATAATACGGAAAAATACACCGTGGTATTAAGCGATTTGCTTGATGAATTAAAAAAAGAAGTCGAAAGTGGTTGGCTGTATTTATTTTCCAATAATGAATTTTCACAAAATATTAAAAATATGCCAGACACCGAGCTGATTAATACTGATGTGTTAAAAGCGATTTTGCAAACCTTTGATAAGTCTATCGTTGATGTATTAGTAAGTCGTGATGATGATGGTATTAATGGCTATAACATTAAATTTGGCAACCAAGATACCGTACTAATGGATTTGCATGGCAAAATCACCAATGCCGAACGCCTATCAAAGGGGACGTATGATGCCATTATGGTGGCTGAGTTCGTCTCTCGTGTGATAAATGATTTTAAGGAAAATCAAGTACCTAACACTTATTATCTTGATGAGAAAATGGCTTATTCTCACTCAGAGCTAGAGCAGGCGATTTTAAATCTGATTATTGAAAAATTGCAACCCGACAGCCAATTTTTTTATACTACGCACAATTACGATATTTTGGACATGAATTTACCGATTCACAGCTATGTATTCTTACAGAAAGATGATGAGTATAGCCAATTTGTCCAACCTGAAACCATGTTCAAAAAGAACGATAGAAAGCTACTAAACTACGTCAAAAACGATGTATTTTGCACATTGCCTGACACTACGGCGATTGATGATTTGTTGTTTGATGAGTAAGGTGGGCTATGCAAAATTATCTAATTCTTGTAGAAGGGCATACCGAAGAATACTTATTAAAAAAGCTGAATGTCATTGGTAGAATCCAAATTTTCAATTTGTGGGATAAAGACGTACAGAAAATTGCAAGAAGGTTTAATTCCAATACTGCCGTGTTCGTGGTCTATGATACCGACACCGCCCAATCTCAGAGTAATATCGCACGCTTTAATGCTAATCTTGCCTTTTTAAAACAAGGTGGTCGGCTCAAAGGTATTTTACAACAGACATTAAATTTTGAAGATGAATTAGTGCTTGCTTGTGATGAATTGAGAAATAGCCAAGGTTTGTTTAAAGCCTTTGATGCGGTTAATGCTAATGAGTTCAAAAACAAATTTTTAAAAAGCAACAACCCGATTGCTTTGCTTGAAAAGCAGGGCTTTGATAAAATGAAACTTTGGAAACAGAAAGTCTCTGCCAACGTTGATGGCAATTACCATAAATACCTTGCGGATTTTAGCTGTCTGCCAGTAAGGTAAAAAATGGTTTTTTATTGATAATATATATCTTGTCTGATTTTGAAGTTGTTTTACCAGTATTTGCCAACTATTCTATTTCAATCCAAATTTGTGTTTACATCTGACATAAATGGGAATACAATTACCCATGTGTAGAAAATATTATTAATAAAAAATTAAATATTTATTTAATAAATACAAATAAAAAAATCAGCCCCAAAAGGGATACATTTATTTTTGTTGGTATAATGGTTGGTATATTTTATAGCATATTCAATATTTTTACTTTAAAATCAATAAGTTATAAATAGAGTTTGGATTACTCCGTCTCCGCCATCCATGATTTTTGCAAAGATTTGCAACAAAGTACAAAGACAAGCAAACACCTACCAAACCCCTTGAAAATACTAGCTTTCAAGGGGTTTTTTGATGCCTATTTGTGCGATGATAAAGTGGGCAAAATGCCATCAAGCACCAAATTTTAAGGGTATCATAGAGGGTATTAGCGCTTATAACAGCACACCAGACAGTACAAACGGCATAAAAGCCAAACAATGCCAAACCGCTTGTGATGGTATTGTAGCAACAGTTGTGCATCAATTTGCTTTGTTTTGCTATGCTGTGTGCTATAATTTGCTTTTCTTGACCATGTAGATGACCGCCATGACCTTACCCACGGATGATTTTGATACCGCTCACATTTGGCATCCTTATACATCGATGACCCAGCCAATCCCTGCGCTCAAGGTAGCACGGGCGGACGGTTGTTTGATTTATCTGGATGATGGCACGGTGCTGATTGACGGGATGTCGTCTTGGTGGTGCGCTATTCATGGCTACAATCATCCTGCGCTCAATCAAGCACTCCAAGACCAGCTTGCCAAGATGTCGCACATCATGTTCGGCGGTCTGACGCACGAGCCTGCCATCGAGCTTGCTCGGCTGCTAATCGACATCACGCCATCGCCACTTGAGCATATCTTTTTTGCTGATTCGGGGTCGGTGGCGGTCGAAGTGGCGCTCAAGATGGCGGTGCAATATCAGCACGCACAGGGCAAGCCTGCCAAATCCAATATCATCACCACTCGTTCAGGCTATCATGGCGACACTTGGAATGCCATGAGTGTCTGCGACCCTGTGACAGGGATGCATGGGCTATTTGGCGAGAGTCTGCCCAAGCGAATTTTTGTACCGGCGCCGAGCATCCGCCCTGATGAGACATGGTCAGATGATGAGATGCTACCTGTACGCCAAGCCTTTGCCGAGCATGGCGAGTCTTTGGCGGCATTTATCATTGAGCCTGTGGTGCAGGGCGCAGGCGGGATGCGTTTTTATCATCCCAATTACCTAAAAGCCATCCGTGCGCTGTGCGATGAGTATGGCGTGCTACTGATTTTTGATGAGATTGCCACAGGTTTTGGGCGGACGGGCAAATTATTCGCCTGTGAGCACGCCGATGTCACGCCTGATATTCTGTGTCTTGGCAAGGCATTAACGGGTGGCTATATGACGCTGTCGGCGACTTTGACCACACGCCAAGTGGCGCATACCATCAGCGATGGCGAAGCAGGCGTGTTCATGCACGGCCCGACTTTTATGGCGAACCCACTAGCGTGCCGTGTGGCATTGGCAAGTACGCAGTTATTATTGTCCCAAGATTGGCAAGCCAAAGTGGCGAGCATCGCACAGCAGTGCCAAGCTAAGCTTGAACCGCTCAGACAGCTACCCATTGTGGCGGATGTGCGAGTGCTTGGGGCGATTGCGGTGGTGGAGCTGACCCACACGGTGGATATGCGCTGGATACAGGCACAGTGTGTCGCTCGGGGGATTTGGATTCGACCTTTTGGGCGTTTGGTGTATTTGATGCCACCATTTGCCATCAGTGATGATGAGCTTGATACATTGCTGGCACAGATGGTGCAGATGATTGGAGAGATGGCGAATGTCTGAGCAGATATTAGCGCATTTTGCTGATAAGCTTGCGGGACTCAAACAGGCGCACAACCATCGCAGTTTTCGTCAGCTACAGCATCAAGGGACGCACATTCATCTGGGTGGTCAAAAGCTTGTCAATCTAGCGAGCAATGACTACTTGGGCGTGGCAAGTGATGAGTGCTTACAGGCAGAGTTTTTGGCATCACAGCATGAGTATTTACCACTTGGCTCGTCATCATCACGGCTATTGACGGGGAATTTTGCGGTATATGAAGCACTTGAAGCACGGATGAGTTCGCTGTTTTTGGGTCGTGCGTGTTTGCTATTTAATAGTGGTTATCATGCCAATGTGGGGATTTTGCCGGCGATTTGTGATGCTCGCACGCTGATTTTGGCGGATAAATTGGTACACGCCAGCATCATCGATGGGATGCGTTTGGCAGCTGCCAATGGCACTAAGTGTGTGCGTTATCAGCACCAAAATTTCACCCAGCTTGAGACGCTTATCCAAAAATATCATGACGAGGCGGACATTGAGCGTATTGTGATTGTCACCGAGTCGATTTTTAGCATGGATGGCGATGTGACGGATTTGCCCGCTTTGGTACGCCTAAAGGCAAGCTATCCTAAGCTTATGCTGTATATCGATGAAGCGCACGCCATCGGGGTGTGCGGTGAGCAGGGTCTTGGCTGCGCCGAAGTGTTTGGCTGTATTGATGAGATTGATTTGATTGTTGGGGCGTTTGGCAAGGCGATGGCGTCGGTGGGTGGCTATGTGATTTGCCATGAGATGATTAAGGATTATCTGATTAACGCCATGCGTCCACTGATTTTTAGCACGGCTTTGCCACCCTTGAATATCGCTTGGACGGCATTTGTATTGGATAAAATCATCACAATGCAGTCCAAGCGAGCACGGCTCAAACAACGCTATGAACAGCTGATTGCACATATCAAGAGCTTAGGTCTAGAGTGCTCATCAGATAGCCAAATCGTGCCGATTATCCTAAAAGACAACGAGCGTACGATGTGTGCCACGGCACAGCTTGCCGAGCAGGGATTTTTTGTGCTTGGGGTGCGACCGCCGACCGTCCCGCAGAATCAATCACGGCTGAGAATCTGCCTAAATAGCGCCATCAGCGATGATGAGTTTGAGCGATTTTGCCAAGTCATTACCGCATTTGGCGATGGCGATGTTTAGGATGCTAAAGCATGACATCATCGGATAATTTGGGTAAGCAAGCGGACACTCAGGCAATCGCCAAGCGATTTGACCAAGCTTATCACAGCTATCGCACGCACGCCACCGTACAGGCGGATATGGCGAGTCGCCTGATGGCGTCATTGGTGGCGTACAGTCGGCGGACGCACTTTGGGCGGGTGCTTGAGATTGGCTGTGGTAGTGGGCTACTGACCGATGAATTTGCCAAAGTCTGTACGGCAGATGAGATGTATCTCAATGATTTATACCCACAAATTCGCCACAATCCCAAGCCGTCACAGCTAGCCGATGCCCATTATCAGTATCTGATTGGTGATGCACGGACATTGGCTTTGCCTGATGGCTTGGATTTGATTATCTCAGGGGCGGCGATGCAGTGGATGTATCCGCTTAATGCGCTTATGGATAAGCTGTATCAATCGCTAGGCGCAGGTGGCTATATGGCAATCAGCACCTTTGGACCGCAGAATCTCTGGCAAATCAAGCACTTAACAGGGCGGGGGCTGACTTATCATGACATAGATGAATTATCTGTGATACTGACGCAGGCAGGCTTTGGGCTTGATATGATGATGGAATATGAACAGACGCTGTCGTTTGACACGCCGATGGCGGTGCTTAGACATTTACAGCAGACGGGCGTGACAGCGACAGCATCACAGTTTCGCTGGACGAAACAGCGTTTGCAGGCATTTTGTCAAGATTATCATGCTATGAGTGATGGGCAGGGCGTTGCCTTGACTTATCAGCCGATATTCATCATTGCACACAAAGTATGACGATTGATTAAAATAGGAAAAAGCTATGACAGCACCCATGCAGTTGCCGACGGGGACTTATTTTGTCACAGGGATTGACACCGACATCGGCAAGACCATCGCCACAGGCTATATCGCAAGACAGCTACACGATGCTGGCTGTCGTGTCATTACCCAAAAGCTGATTCAGACGGGCTGCCAATCACAGGCAGATGACATCATCACCCACCGAGCGATGATGGGCGTGCCACTCTTGGCAGAAGATAGCGAACGCCTGACCATGCCAATGGTGCTCAGTTACCCTGCATCACCGCATTTGGCGAGCCAAATCGATGGCGTGGCGGTGGATTTGGACGCTATCCGTCATAGTACGCAGGTGCTGTCATCACGCTATGATGTGGTGCTGGTCGAAGGTGCGGGCGGCTTGATGGTGCCACTGCTTGATTGTACAGCAGATAGCGATGGCGATGATGGCTTGGTGATTGATTATATTGCCAAGCAAGGCTATCCTGTGATTTTGGTGACATCGGGCAGGCTTGGCAGTATCAATCACACCTTGCTTAGCCTAAAAGCATTGGCGCGCTATGGGCTGACCGTGTTTGCCGTCGCTTATAATCTTAACGATGATAGCCAAGATACCATCATTGCCGATGATACCAAGCGATATCTACAGGCTTATCTTGCCAAGCATCACCCACAGGCGAAGTGGTGGCAAATCCCTGTTTTTAAAAACTAAGATGACAAATTAATTAAGGAAAAATCCATGAAAGCACTGATTCAACGAGTCACCCATGCCCAAGTCGATGTCGATGGGCAGACGATTGGGCAGATTGATGCAGGCGTGCTTGCCTACATCGGTCTCGGGCATGACGATGATTATGACAAGGCGTGTCGCTTGGTGGATAAGATATTAAGCTATCGTATTTTTGAGAATACCACGGATGCCAATAAGCTTGGCAAGCTTGACAAAAGCGTCGTCGATGTCGGTGGCGGACTGCTACTGGTGTCGCAATTTACCTTGATGGCAAAGACGGATAAAGGTCGTCGCCCAGATTTCGCCCCTGCGATGCCACCTGCTGCGGCAAATGAGCTATTTGCACGGCTGATTGACTATGCCAAATCTCAATACCACACGGTCGCCACAGGGCAATTTGGCGCTAATATGCAGGTCATCGCCCAAAATGATGGGCCGATTAATTTTATTTTGGAAGTGTGATTTGGTGCATAATTTGGTGAATTTTTTTTACCAAACCTATCAAGTCAATTCATCCACCACAATCTCATCGAGCGTGATTTGGTGTAGTGGATAATTGGCAAAGTCATTGGGGTTGAGCCCTTTGTCGATGATGGCTTGTTTGTCCGCCAAATAATGCTCCAGCGTCAAGCGAATGGTACGAAACGCAAGCTCATCCCACGGAATGTCTGACTCATCAAACAAAGCACACTCAAGGCTCTCCACACCCACGCCAAAGCGTCCATCGGCTGTGAGATTGGATAAATACATCGCATGAATCTGCCCCAAAAACGGCAAATCAAATAAGCAGTACAGCTTGGCATCGGTGGCGATGGCGGCGGCTTCTTCGATGGTCTCACGCAGTGCGCCTTCGAGCATGGTTTCGCCAATTTCCATAAAGCCTGCCGGCAGAGTCCATTTGCCATATTGTGGCTCAATGGCTCGGCGACACATCAAAAGCTGATCATGATGGCGTACGAGCGCACCGCAGATCATCTTGGGGTTTTCGTAGTGGATGTGATGGCAAGCAGGGCAGACGATGCGCACTTTACTGTCGCCGGGCGGGATGATTTCTTGGGCTTGGGTGCCGCAGTGTAGGCAATAGGGCATGAGCTTAAGCCTTGACTTTTGATGGGTGATAATTTAGTTTAAAACAAATCAATCACAATTACAAATCTGTTATGGCAAATTTTACCGATACCACCGCCCCAGTCACCGACCAACTCACCACCCAAGCGCCCAAGTTCATTGATCGTGAAGCGTGCGTGTGTGATGATGGGCAATTTGCGCCATTATCCCAAGCATTATCCGACTATTGGCAAGCAGGCGGGCAAGAAGTACTCCCCTTATCCAAAGGGGATAATCAGCTACTCTCAGCCGATGTCGTCGCCAAATCCGAATCGGCACAAAACACCGCGCCCCTGCCTGATGCTTGCGTGCTCGTCGCCATCAGTGATGAGCCTGTGCCACGCCTGCTTTTGACACGCCGTGCGGTGAATCTGAATAGTCATGCTGGCGAAGTGTCATTCGTCGGTGGCAAGCGAGATGATGCCGATGTCTCAAGCCTGTCGGTGGCGTGCCGTGAAGCTTTTGAAGAAGTGGGGCTAAATCAGCATCACATATCGCCGATTGGCTATCTGCCGATGCAGATGTCTCGCAGTGGGCTGTTTGTGCGTCCTGTGGTGGCAAGCATCGAGCAGTCGGCGATGGATGGCTTGATTGCCAATCAAGATGAGATTGATGCGATATTTTGGCTAAATTTTGAGCAGATACTCACGCCACCAGTGGATTATGCGATGTCAAGGATTGTCGGCACACAGCGATTTACCCTGCATACCCCAGCATGGCTTGGTGATGATGGTGCAGGCGAGCAGGTGGTATGGGGGCTGACGGCTCGGATTTTGGCAAATCTTGCCGAGATTGGCTATGGGC
>NZ_CAMCBS010000042.1 GCF_945873075.1 uncultured Moraxella sp.
AATTAATCCACTTTTTGTAGCATCTTTTTCAAAATCGGTGAAATCAGCAAGAATACCACCCCTGCACCAATGCCGAGATAAATCATCATGTAATAATAATCAATCGGATTGGCTTCATTAAAATATTCTCCAAACAAAATCCCACCAAAAGTCATGCCAATCGACAACGCCAAAAAGTTCAGTGCCACCATCTGCGTCTTAAAAAAGTCAGGCGCAATCTTGGTCGCAAATGACAGTGAAATCGGCGAAATCAGTAGCTCTGCCACCGTCATCGCCGCCAGCGAAAACAGATATACCAAAATCGGCATCGCATCGCCACTTTTTAGATATGGCAAATAAAAAGTAAAGGTAATAGCGGTAATCAACAGTGATAAGCTGAACTTGACCGGTGTGCTTGGTGATTTTTTGCCAAGTTTTGCCCACAGTGCCGACATCACGCCTGCCAGCGCAATCACCCAAAAGCTCTGCATCGATGGCTGCCAGCCTACAGGGAACTCAAAGCCGCCAAGCATACGATCGACTTGGGTATCAAAAAACACCACAAGCAAGGTATAATTTTGGAAGAAAATCGCCCAAAACACGCAGATACACACAAACAGCGGAATGTATGCCAAAATGTGGCGTTTTTGGTCGCCATTGACACGGCTATCGCTGAGCAGGCGAATAAAATAAATCGTCGCAATGACAATCACCGCACCAAACAGCATCATCTTAAAGTTTGATAAAGTCAAAACACCAGATGCCACAAGCGCCGACACTGCCACAACGCCAATCACAAGCCCAATCAGTGCTTTGGTCTTATCCGATGTGGTCAGTGGGTTTGGCGGGGTTTTTTGACCCAAATCCTTACGCCCAAAGCTATACAGCACAAGACCTAGTGCCATACCGACTGCCGCTGCACCAAAGCCATAATGAAAGCCAATGCGACTTTGTAGATAGCCCACGAGCAACGGGCCAAGCAGACCGCCGATATTGATGGCAATATAAAAAATCGAAAAACCAGCATCACGCAGCGAGCGATATTTGTCATTTTCATACAATGAACCAACCATCGCACTCACCGGTGCTTTGACACCGCCAGAGCCGAGCGCCACGAACACCAAGCCCAAAATCAAGCCCTGTAGTCCCGGTACAATCGCCAGCAAAATATGACCAATCATGATCACGATGCCCGAATAAAATAGCGTTCGCTCTGCACCAAGTACCCGATCGGCAAACCAACCGCCAATCAGCGTCGATAAATACACACTACCACTATAAGCACCCACGATACCGCCTGCGATGCCTTTATCAATACCCAAGCCCCCTTCGGTCAGCGAGTAGTACAGATAAATCATCAAAATCGCTTGCATACCGTAGTATGAAAACCGCTCCCACAGCTCTAGGTGAAACAAACTGCCCAACTGCTTGGGATGGCCAAAAAACTGCTTTTCTTGCATAAAAATCCTTAATGCAACTTCTCATGCACTCAATCATCAATCATATGATGCGACGGCTTACCATCCATCATTCAATGTCAAGTGCCTAATCAGATCTACATGAGACCCAAACAAGACTAAGCGACGCTTAATCCGCCAAACATGGCATTATATCGCAAATAAGAATCATTGTGAAATAAGTCAGCGAAATAAATAAGACAAGCTAATCACGCAAATGAATCAGTGAGCAGTGTCAGTAAACTTAAGTCTAACACCTAACCATCAGCACGCACCACCTTTGGCACATCCGCCACCGTGCTAATCGTCATCAAATCGGTGGCCAGTACCAATTTGCCATCATAGGCAGATTCGGCTTCTGTGCGGATATGCCCCATATTTGGCGTGCTGTCATTTGGGTCATCAAACAGCATAAAGCGCGCACTAAAATGCGTCAGCACAAGGCATGGCACGCCTGCACGCTCGGCAAATTCTGCGACCATCTTGGCACTTGAGTGCTTGGGGTCAAACACGCCTTTGGCAAGAATCTTATCCATCACCGCCTGCGTATAAGTCGCTTCGTGCACAAGCACATCTGCACCTTTGATGGCATCGGCAAGCAGGCTTGGCGTATCGTTATCGCCTGCGACGACGATTTTTTGGGCATTGATGGTGCGATGGCAAAACTGATGAGCATCCATCATCACGCCATCAATCTCAATCTGCACCATACCGCTCTGCGCTGATTTTAAAATCCGCCCCCAATGCACCTTATCAATGCCCTGTGCTAAAAGTTTATCGGTATCAAGCTTAGATTTGGTCATGGACTGCGTCAGCCCAAAGCCAAAACTCTCACAACGATGGCTAAGCTTATGAATATCAATATCAAGCCAATGCTGTGGCGTCAGCGATAATCGCACACCATCATCGATCACCTGATGAATATCAATAAATTCAATCTCATAGCTTAAATTCATCTCGGTCAAGCGGATAAATGCATCGAGTAGCTCGCCAAGTGCAGGCGGTGCGATGATGGGCAATGCTGCCCTGCGACCATGCATGGCAAGACTTGCCAACAGTCCCATCAAGCCATAGCAATGATCGCCATGCATATGCGTGATCATAATCGCCTGTAGCATACTTGGCTTGTGTGCAGTGCGTAGTAGCTGATGCTGTGTGGCTTCACCGCAGTCGATGAGTATCCACGGCGTGGATTTGCCCGTTTGCCCTGTTTCGCCCAGTAGCGATACCGCAAGCCCCGAGACATTGCGCCGTGTGGTGGGCACGCCACTGGATGTCCCCAAAAATGTCAATTCAAACATGATTTTACTCTTTATTTATCACGACAAGATAGCGTACAATAACTGCTGTTATTTTGCATCATTTTTATTGTTTTTCGGATTATTCGCTTTATTTTAATCGCTTTATTCGCTCAAGATTGGGAATGTTATGACAAAGTCCACTGCCGTCTGGTCATTGGTCGCCATCGCTGCGACGATTTTACTTATCACCACAGGGATTCGTTTGTCATTGGGCTTATTTATTCAGCCGATTACCAGTGATACTTCGGTGAATATCGTGCAAATCAGCTTTGCCTTGGCGGTGACACAGCTGATGTGGGGCGTATCACAGCCGATTACAGGGGCGATTGCCGACCGCTTTGGGGCGTGGTGGGTGCTACTGCTTGGGACGATTGTGCTTGCAGTCGGTTGTGCCTTAGTGCCACATCTGTTGTCCGCTTGGGGGCTGACATTGACTTTGGGTGTGCTGATTGCTTTTGGGGCTGGCGCAGGCAGTTTCTCGGTGCTGATGGGACAAGTCGCCAATCAAGTGCCCGAACAGGCTCGGGGCACGGCATCTGGCATCATCAATGCTGGCTCAAGCTTTGGGCAGTTTTTGTTCGCGCCGATGTTACAGCTACTGATTAGCTTGCCATTGGTCGGCTGGTCAAAGGCGTTTTATGTCCTAGCAGGCATCAGCTTACTGTGCTTGCCTTTGGCGTGGTATCTGACTCGTGGCTTTGCCCAAAGTCTTGGCAGTACTACCCCCACCACCAATCAGCCGCAGCAGTCCTTATCATCCGCCATCAAATCTGCGATGGCTGACCGCAATTATCTGTTGATTCATTTGGCATTTTTTACCTGTGGATTTCATATTGCATTTTTGGTGACGCACTTACCGACCGAAGTGACCTTAGCAGGATTAAGCTCATCGGTGGCATCTTGGTCATTGGCATTGATTGGTCTATCCAATGTCGCAGGCAGTCTGTTTGTCGGCTGGTCGGTAGGTCGTTGGCAGTGTAAATATATTCTGTTTTGGATGTATCTTAGCCGTGTGATTTTGGTGGCGATTTATCTGATTGCACCACAGACGCCGATGACCTTTTATATCTTTGCCATCGGGCTTGGTCTGACTTGGCTTGCGACCGTGCCACCAACCGCAGGCGCGATTGGCAAGCTGTTTGGCGTGCGTTATTTGGCGACTTTGTTTGGCTTGACACTGCTTAGCCATCAAATCGGTGGCTTTCTTGGGGCGTATTTTGGCGGTCTTGCCATTGATAGCTTTGGTAATTATGCCTATATGTGGTATGTCGATATGGCGTTGGCATTTTTGGCGGCGGTGAGTAATCTGCCCATCAAAGAACCCAAAGTCGTCCGCACAGCACAGGCTTGATGGATTGTTTAGTAAACCATGACCATTCAATTATTCTTATTCTTCGCCATCAGCACCCTGCTCGTTTCTGCCACACCCGGGTCAAATATGCTGTTCGCCTTTCAATGCGGGCTCAACTACGGTATCAAAAAGACCCTATGGGCGATGGCAGGGCTCATGCTTGGGCTACTCATCTTGCTTAGCGCATCCCTGTTTGGGCTTAGCCTAATCAGCCAATATCCGCTGATTCTTGATACGGTCAAGGTGCTTGGCGCAGCGTATTTGGCGTATCTTGGTGTGCAGTCATGGTTTAGCCATGGTAGTAGCTTTGGCAGTGGCGTTCAGATGAGTGGCTCACAGTGGGCGCTGTTTCGCACAGGCATCTGGGTGTCGTTATCCAACCCTAAGGCGATTTTATTTTTTGCGGCATTTTTCCCAAAATTCATCAACTTTTCAGCACCGCTATTGCCCCAATATGTGATTTTAGTCATTGGTTTTTATATCATTGAAACCTTTTGGCAGTTTGTCTATGCGCTAAGCGGTCAAAAGCTTGCCAACTGGCTTGGGTATGGCAATCGCCTATTATGGCTCAATCGTCTGTGTGGCGTGGTGTTTGTGATTATTGCAGTGGCGTTGGCTTGGGAAGTGTTTGTATAATTTGTATAAGTTGTTAATAAATACTGAATTTAATTAATAAACCATTTAAACTTATATAAAAAAATCGCATCCATCACTGAATGCGATTTTTTGGTATTATGGGCGATTACTGCGCAGAATCAAAGCGTTTTTGTGCTTCGTCCCAGTTTACCACGCTCCAGAATGCTTTGATGTAGTCTGGGCGTTTGTTTTGGTATTTTAGGTAATAAGCGTGCTCCCACACATCAAGACCGATGATAGGGAAACCTTGGCAACCTGCTACCGCAGTACCCATCAATGGGCTGTCTTGGTTCGCTGTGCTAACTACTTTTAGCACGCCACCGTCTAGTACTAGCCACGCCCAGCCTGAACCAAAGCGAGTCGCTGCCGCTTTTTCGAACTGTTCTTGGAACGCTTCTACCGAACCAAAATCACGCACGATAGCGTCTTTTAGGCTGCCACCAAGCTCAGTGCCAGTTTTTAGGATAGTCCAAAATAGGCTGTGGTTAGCATGACCACCTGCATTGTTACGCACGCCAGTTTGCTTGTCAGCTGGTAGTTTGTCTAGATTTGCAATGACTTCTTCAGCAGATTTGTCCGCCCACTCAGTGCCTTCTAATAGACCATTAGCGTTGTTCACATACGCTTGGTGGTGGCGTGAATGGTGGATTTCCATTGTTTCTTTGTCAAAATGCGGTTCTAGTGCGTCGTAGCTGTAGCCTAGCTCAGGTAGAGTAAATGCCATTACGGTATTCCTTCTTTGTTGATTAGTTGATTGGATAAACTGCGAACAGTAATTGTTCGTCCTTTAAATATATAGCCAATAGAGGACAATTTCAAGAAAAAAGTACAAAAAAGCCCAAAGAACTTTTGATATCAGTCACCAAACCTGTGATATCTAGCTTGCCAAAGCTGTCAAAAATCATGATTAAGCCGTTGATTTTATTGTTAATTTTAAATTTGTTTTGGCTTGATTTTGATGGCTTTCGTGATATAATTTTTCATTTTATCATGCCAACTTCCACCAGACGCCCCCTTGACCATATTGCCATCAGCACGATGGTGGTATGCTGTTTATTTCTTGGATTGACCAATATCGCCATCAAGCTAAGCCATCATGAAGTCTCGCCTGTGATGCAGCTATCCATGCGGTCATTGTTTGGTCTTGTGATTTTGCTTGGTTTTATGGTGTACCAAAAAGAGCTTAGATTCAATCCCAAACAAATCGGGCTTGGGCTATTGGTCGGTGTGCTTTTTGCCTTTGAATCACTCTTGGCAGGTGAATCCTTACGCTATACCAGCGCCTCTCGCAGTGTGGTGTTTTTATATACTTCACCGCTGTTTTCGGCGTTGTTTTTGCATTTTTTGGTCAAAGATGAACGGCTGTCGCTCACCCAGTGGCTTGGCATGGGGCTTGCTTTTGGTGGGATTGCGGTGGCGTTTTTGTTGTCATCACAGGCGGATGGCTCGCTATTAGGCGATGGCTTGGCATTGGCGGCAGGCTTATCGTGGGGCTTGACGACGGTGATTATCCGCATGACAAGCCTTGGCACACTGCCTGCCAAACAAGTGCTCGCCTATCAGCTGTTTGCCATCGGCGTGCTGCTGTGGGTGTATGCGATAGCAACCGACCAAGCGGTGATGCATTGGCAAACTGCCAGCGTGCTGAGCGTCGGATTTCAAGCGGTGTTTGTGGCGTTTTTTGCGACTGTGGCATGGTTTTGGCTATTGACCCGCTATCGCTCGGCGGATATCGGTGCGCTGATTTTGATGACGCCGATTTTTGGGGTGGTGCTTGGGGCGTGGATTTTGGGCGATGCGATGACGACCAGCTTTATCATCGGGGCGGTGATGGTGCTTGTTGGGATTGTGTTGGTGGGTAAGCGGTCAAGGGCTTAGTGTTGGTGGTATTGGGAAACTTGCTACAAGATGTAAGGTGCGTATTACGCACCGTTTTAAATCAAAGCTTTGTAATCATGCCTAACACGCACTTGATGTTAAAAACTAATCTTGTGGTAGTTTTCAAGTTTTTTAGGTATAGATTTAATGCATAAACTTTATTTATGGCTGATAAAATGTTATCCAAGGCTCAAAATTTTCTCCATAAATTTCCACAATGAATTTAGTATCGGGATAAGCTTTTTGTAAATGGTATTCCCAATTATGCTTAATGAGATTTGCAATATTTAAAATAGTTTCATCGGATGAATTATCCATGTTATTAAAAAATATCTCTGCAACATTTATAGAGTTCCAGTCTTTTTGTCGTTCTGCATCATTTCTATCAATAGGATCTTTTTTTTCTATAACTCTCTCTAATAATTATTTCTTGCTCACCATCTATGTCAAAAAACACCCTATCGCCTATTTCAAAGATTTTTGGCGTTAATACATTAAGAAATATCTCTATGTCTTCAGGGTAAATTTCAAGATTTATATAGGCACGCAAACTAGAATCCGAATTATATACAGAATCTTGCATTTCTTGTTGCCATTTCTTAAACTTCCAATTATTGATAAACATTATTTATTCCTTTTTGTATCAACTCTTTGTACCGGTGCAGTTTCTTGTCAAATTTTAGATAAGCTTTTGAGCAATAAGCTCTGTACGAGTCAGTGTGTCTTTTTGTTTTAATAAGGGTTTGAGTTCATCAGGAATTTCATCATCTTCCAAAAACTCATAAAAAGTCAATACCACTTCTTCTGGGGTGTGGAGCCTATCACGCAAGGCACACATGGTTTTTAGCCAATACACTGCATCATCAAGGCAACCTTTGGAATAGACGAATTTTAACTCTTTGCCCAATACTTGACGACAGACTTTATTAAGTCGCGCTTTGTCAAATTCCCCATATTCATAATGGCGTAAGACGGCATACATTAGGGTTACCAATCCTGTTTTTGAGGTTAATTTAACCTCTTTTTTGCCCTTAAAATATTCATAGACATCAATGCCCAGCTTATATTCTTTGGCAAATAAACAGCGTTGTAAGTAGGTGTAAAATAAGTTTATTTCAATGCCTTTAGCTTTGGTTTTTGAGAAATCAGTTGGATTTTTTTCTGCAAAAAACCATAAATTGGTATATTCCAAACACTCTTTCCAAATGGCAACATCATCTTGACCTGTATAAACCCAAGTAGATCCTGCATATCCTTCATAGATAAGACATACATCTTGTGGTTTCCAGCCCGACTCTACTTTTAACTCTATGGCGGTTTGGCACCATCGTATTAGTCCGGGTAAAAATGGATCAAAATATTGTTTATTGCCCACTAGATAGGCTCCAAATACGGCAAAGGATAGGATGGAGCGAGCTTGAATGCCGTGCATTTTATCGGTGTCTTTTATCTCATTTTTTGTCTCCATTTTATACCAGAACCCCTCAGGCGGTTGGGTATCAACTATTTTGCGCATAAGTTTGTCTTTAATGGATCGCATTTGCCTGCCTCCTTCGTGTTGGTGTCTGTGTTGTTGGTTGTATTGCCATCATTAACTTTTTGGTTGTCACGATATTTTTGAACGATTTCTTGACCTTCTAAAGCACCACTGCCCACCGTGCGGGTCTGTACCGGTACAATATTCCCAGACACCCCATAAGAGGTTATACTACCCCAAACTA
>NZ_CAMCBS010000043.1 GCF_945873075.1 uncultured Moraxella sp.
GTATTTGGTCATAAAAACACCCCAAAGGTTGTCTAACTTTTGGGGTGCGGTTCATCATTGGATGTTTTTGTTTATTTTATGCTTAGAATAGCCAATCGCATGGCATAAATTCCAATATCGAAAATAAAAAGTCCATTTTGTTAGTAGTGTTTTGGTGGGTGATATTTTAAAGTACGCTATCAAATATATTATCCATTATCATTGATTTAGCAGTCGCCATCACAGGAATTCTTATGAGTGTGTCATCATCCACCAACCTACCCAAAAACCGCGCCCGTCGTGTGATGCCGTTTTTTGGGCTGAGCCTTGGTGTTAGCGTGTTTGCCCTATCACTATTGGTTGTGTTGCCTTTTGCGATGATGATTTTGACCACGCTTGAGATGGGCTTTGCTGATATCATTCGCACCATCCGTGAGCCACAGGTCTTTGCCGCCATCAAGCTATCGCTGAGCATGGCTGCGCTTGCCACCTTGACCAATGTCATCTTTGGCACGCTGATTGCTTGGGTGCTTGTGCGTTACGATTTTTGGGGCAAATCCATCATCAACGCCTTAGTTGATTTGCCATTTGCCCTGCCGACAGCGGTTACAGGCATTGCGCTTGCGACACTATACGCACCCAATGGGCTATTTGGTCAGTGGTTTAGCAAGGTTAGCATTGCCTTGATTGGTGAGCCAATTAAGATTGCCTTTACGCCGATTGGTATTTGGCTTGCGCTTGTCGTTGTGAGCTTTCCTTTCATCGTGCGTGCAGTACAGCCTGTCTTGGCAGAATTATCTGTCGAATTTGAAGAAGCGGCAGCGGTGATGGGTGCATCTCGCTTGACGACATTTCGCCGTGTGGTATTACCTGAGATTACCCCTGCGATTTTGATTGGCTCGGGGATGATGTTCGCTCGCGCGACCGGTGAATACGGCTCGGTGATTTTTATTGCGGGTAATATCCCAATGCAATCAGAAATCCTGCCACTGATTATCGTCTCAAAGCTTGAGCAATTTGATGTCGCAGGGGCGGCGTGTGTGGCGTTATTTATGCTACTGCTATCACTCATTGTCCTGTTTGGCATCAACTTCGCCCAATGGAAACTCTCTGCCCGCTTGGGTGCAAAAACCAATTAATCACATAGGTCAGCTATGGCAAGTTCAACTCAATACGCATACCAAAACAACCCTGCCACTCGTGATAAACCGTGGGTCAAATGGCTACTGATTAGCCTTGCGCTACTGTTTATGGGCGTGATGCTTGTCGTGCCTTTATTGTCGGTGTTTTATGAAGCATTGCGTGAAGGCTGGGCGGCTTATCAAGCGGCACTCGTTGAGCCTGATGCGCTCTCGGCGATTAAATTGACACTCATCACCACTGCCATCGTACTGCCGATTAATACCATCATTGGCGTGGCATTGGCGTATCTGATTACTCGTCATAAATTTCGTGGCAAATTTATCATCACCACCTTACTTGACCTACCTTTTGCGGTGTCGCCTGTGGTGGCAGGTCTGATGTTTGTGCTTGTTTTTGGGGCGAATACCGTGCTTGGTGGTTGGCTTGAGAGTATGGGCATTCAGGTGATTTTTGCGACGACAGGGATTGTGCTTGCGACTTTGTTTGTGACTTTTCCATTTATCGCTCGTGAGCTGATTCCACTGATGCAAGCCCAAGGCGACAGCGAAGAAGAAGCGGCTTTGACTCTTGGGGCGAATGGCTGGCAGATGTTTTGGAAAGTGACTTTGCCAAACATCAAATGGGCGCTACTGTATGGCATCATCCTGACCAATGCGCGTGCGATGGGTGAGTTTGGTGCGGTGAGTGTCGTCTCGGGGCATATCCGTGGCGAGACCAACACCATGCCACTGATGATTGAGATTGCGTATAACGAATACGCCTTTACTTTGGCATTTGCGCTATCTAGCCTGCTTGCACTATTGGCACTGGTGACGCTGATTATCCAAGGTGTCATGACCCGTAAACAAAGCCACTGATTATCCATTATTTATAAATATTGTATTGAGAATTACCATGAGCATCGAGATTAAACACATTCATAAGAAATTTGGCGACTTTGTGGCACTTGGCGATATTAATATCGAAGTCCCAACCGGCGAGCTAACCACCTTACTTGGCCCATCAGGGTGTGGCAAGACGACGCTACTGCGTATCATCGCAGGGCTTGAGAATGCCGACAGTGGCCGCATCGCCTTTGAAGGTGTCGATGTCACTGATATCCCTGTCCAAAAGCGTGGTATCGGCTTTGTGTTTCAGCAGTACGCCCTATTTCGCCATCAGACGGTCGCCCAGAACATCGCTTTTGGCCTAACCTTGTTACCAAAAGATCAACGCCCTGATGCTCGTGGCATCGATCAGCGTGTTGATGAGTTGCTTGAACTTGTGCAACTTCCCCAAACCAAACATCGCTATCCACATGAGCTATCAGGCGGTCAGCGTCAGCGTATCGCTCTGGCTCGTGCACTAGCGACCAAGCCACGCCTGCTGCTGCTTGATGAGCCATTTGGCGCGCTCGATGCCAAAGTGCGTAAAGAGCTACGCACATCGCTCAAGGACATTCAGCGTGAAATCGGTATCACAAGCATCATGGTCACCCACGACCAAGAAGAAGCGCAGGCGATTTCGGATAAGATTGTCATCATGAATCATGGCAAAGTTGAGCAAATCGGCACACCATCTGAACTGTTTGCGACGCCAAATAGTGATTTTGTGGTGGATTTTTTGGGCTTATAACTTGCTAAATTTACCATTGGCTACACATCACTACACACATTTTGCCAAAAGTTTGTTAAAATGGGATAATTTTATCGAATCAATATGCCCATGATGACCCAAACCTTTGCAACTGATGACACCATCTTAAATCAAAATGAATCACAGCCAAATTCAACGCCCCGTTTTGGTGATATCCAAGACGGCTTGAATTCGGCTTTTTTTCTTGAAAATCTACTCATCGGTTGGCAACAGACACTTGGCAATCTCAAGCATAATTATGCCACCGCTGCTGACAGCTATATCGATGAGCTATTATTGACAGTCAGTCAAGACCAGATTAATGAAAATCTGTATCGCTTTGTGGTGCGTAATGTCAAGATGATTTTGGATTTGCGCTTAGAAGTGCATGAAAATTGGCTTAGACTGTACTGCACTGCTGATGTGATGGGGATGTATATCTCGGTGGCGAGTAACTTTGAATTGGTACACCTACAGCTTGATCGCCACAGACAACGACTGGTGCTCAAGCAAATCAGCGATACTGACATCATCGAGCTGCATACTCGTCAATGGTACAAAGCGCCACTGCTTAAATTTGCGGTGAATAGCTACCGTGCCATCATGCGTAAAGACCCATTGGCACTGATTCTAAGCTTAATTAAAATCAAAGGCGTGCCATTTACCGAACACAAAGGCGATATCATCTATCTGGACATCGGTCGCTGGATGTCACGCAGTGAGCAGATTATGAGCTATTTGCGCCGTGCGCAGGTCAATCAAGGCGTGCTACAGCATGAGCAACTACTGCTCAAAGTACAGCCGAATTTCAGCGAGATTTTAAGCCTTGGCGATCCTAACGCTGATATCATCACCGCTAAGGATAATCCGAATAAGGTCGCAAAATCTGATTAAATTATCTAAAGATAAATTAATCCAACCAAACAAAATTGCCCCAGTATCAGCACTGGGGCAATTTATCATAGCTAAGTAATATTAAGCAATATATTTACAATTAGCTCATCATGCCAACTTTTAACACATCCACATCACCCATCTCATCCCACAGCTGATGCGTTGAGATGAGCAGTAGCCCGATGTGTCCACTCATCTGATACGCACACAGACTCTGCCATACGATATGGCGAGTAGTCGCATCTAGACCGGCAAATGGCTCATCAAGTAGCAAGACTTTTTTTGGTGATAACAGCAATCTTGCCAAAGCTATACGCCGAGCCTGACCGCCTGAGACCGATGTGCCATATTCACCAAGTGGCGTAGCAAGCCCTTTGGGTTGTGATTTTGCCCAGTCGCCAAGATTGACCGCATCAAGCACGGCATACAGCTCATCATCGGTGGCGTCTAGCTTGCCAAGTCGTAGGTTATCCGCCAAAGTCTGATCAAAGATATCCACCGTCTGACCCAAAAAGCCAAGCGACGCACCAAAATCCACCGACTGCCACTCGCAAACCCCCATATCGCCCACCAAACGCATCACACCACCACTGAGCGGATGCTCTTGGGCAAGTGTCTGTAACAGCGTGGATTTGCCTGCGCCTGATGGCCCAACCACCAGACAAGGCTTATCTTGAGTGATGGTAGCAGTCAAATTACTTGCGCCAAAAATCGCCTTAGGCGCTTTGACATCCGCATGATCCAGTACAAGGCTAATTCGCTCAGTGCTCACAGTATCAATCGGTGTCAGTACAGGCTTGGCATCAGCTTGAGAAATAAGTGCATTGAGCCGTGCTTTTGCCACAAGGCTACGACCTAGCGCCAATGGCTCATTGACTAGATTAAGTACAAACTCACTTAAGCCCATCAAGCCAAGCATCAATGCCAATATCAAAGCAGGGCTAATATCAGTATAACTATTGAGCGTAGATTCGCTAAAGGGCGTAATGCTTGCGCCATCAAAATACAACCCTGCCGCCACCAGCATCATCACCGCAGATAACGCCATCAATAGCTGAATGGCAAGCATGGTCAATCGGCGTAGGCGATGCGATGCCAAAGTCACTGTCGTTTGTTCATCATCTAGCTTGGCTAGTGTCTGCTTGGTATCTTGCCAACGCTGCCAAATCAGTAGTAAAGTCAAGGCAGGCAGTGTATCAAGCAGGGTTGATTTGCGTTGTTCTTGTAATTGGCTTTCTTGGCGCGCTAGGCGGATACCAAGCTTGAGCGCCGCCATCGCACACAGTAGTGCCATCAGCACAAGTGCAATACTTGGCCATGCACTTGGCAAAATCACCATGATGATACTACCAACGACCAACACCGCACCCACTGCCATCACCCACGGCGACACCAAGCGCAGGACGAACTCATCTAGGACATCGATGTCTTTGACCAAGCGGTGCATTTTTTGGCTACTACTCTGACCGCCTGCGTTACGCAGTCCATAATCAAGACCCGCCCACTGGGCAAAAAACCGCACACGCAAATCCTTGAGCAGTGCAAACACCGCATGGTGCGACACCATCAAATCCCCATAACGCCCCATCGTACGCACAATGGCAAAGCCACGGATAATCCCTGCCGGCATCATATAATTAAAGGTATGACCACCAACCGCCACAAGTCCTGCCACTGCCGACATGGTGACAAACCACCCCGACAGCATGGTCAAGCCCAATACCGACCATACGGTCACAAGCCCAAGTAGCCACGCAACACACCACATAAATAGCTGCCGACTGACAAGCTCAGATAGGGCAAATGGCTCAAACTTCTGTGCTGATTTCATCATTTTCCCCTATAATTGATGGCGCGCATCAAATCGCTCGTCAAGCGCTACATCATGCGTCACCCAAATCACTGTCTTATCTTTTGCCAATCGGTGCAACAGCTCCGCCACCGCCTGTGCTGTCTCGCCATCGAGATGCTCGGTCGGCTCATCCAATAGCCAAATTTTGGCATCTTGGAGCAGTAGCTGTGCGATGCCGATACGCTGTGCTTGACCACCTGAGATACCACCGCCCCGCTCGCTCAGCACGGTGTTGATGCCATTTGGCAACTGACTGGCAAGCGTCCATAAACCAACCATCTCAAGCACTGCTTGTAGCTCGGCATCGGTGGCATCTTTTTTGGCAAGGCGTAAATTATCCGCAATGCTCATCGGTAGCAGGCTCACACTTTGGGCAAGATAGCCCATCTGCTGACGCAGTGCGGTCATATCAAGCGAAGCATAGTCATAACGCTGATTACCATCAATCAGCCAAATATTACCTGTAAATTGCCCAAAGCCAAGCAAAATCTGCAAGATTGTCGATTTACCCGTACCACTTTGCCCCTGCAAAGCCGTCACTTGACCTGCACCAAACTCAAGCGTCACAGGTGATAGACGCAGTCGTCCATCATCGCCAAACACCGCCACTTGCTCAAGACGAATGGCAACAGGATTGGTCAGCTGCATGGACTGATTGCCCGTATGATAACCCTTAAACGCCATCATATCCACCATCGCTTTGGCAGCACCTTCTGCCTGTCCTTTGATATGATATTCCGCCCCCAATCGGCGTAGCGGCGCATAAAACTCAGGCACAAGTAGCAAAATCATCAATGCCGAACTATAACTGGTCGCCATCACGCCTGTCTGCCACGGCAAAATCCCAATCAAGCCAAAGCCAAGGTACACCGCCACCAGTGCAATCGATAAAGCGGACAAAAATTCAAGCACAGCACTGTTTAAAAAAGCGATTTTTAGCACATCCATGGTTTTTTTGCGATAGGCTTCGCTACTAGTATCAATATCACCAACCGCAACTGTCACTGCCTGTAGGCGTGCCAGCGTATTCACCCCACGAATCCAATCAAAGAACCGCCCGCCAAGCTGTGCCATCGCATCCATCTGCTCACGGCTTTTGCGTGCTGTCGCCACACCGATGAGAATCATAAAAATCGGCACCAGTGGCGCAGTGGCAAGCAGGATTAATGCAGAAAATTTGCTAAAAAAACTAATGCATATGGCTAATAAAATTGGCGTCGTCACCGCCGTCATCTTTTGCACTTCAAAGCGTGCATAACCCACCAAATGTTCAGGTTCATCGACAATTTTACTTGCCAAAACGCCATCCGAACCAAAAAACCGCCGAGCCAATCCCATCTCGCCAAGCTGGTCAAGTAGCCGTCCACGCACATCAGATGCCACCTGCACACCCACCCGTGTCAAAATCGCATCTCGTGCATACCCCACCAACGCACGCAAGGCAAACACCCCAAACAACACCGCCAAATACAGCCATAGCGCACTCGTCGCCATCGCATCATGATGGGCAAACTGTGGAATAAACGGCAGTAGCCACCCATCAAAAATCAGCACAATCACCCACGCCTGCACCATCAACAATAGCACATTGATGATGTCGCATAGCCATGCCATGTAGATGGATTTTTTGACAGGTCTAAAACTGTGTTTCAAAAAATTCGCCGCAGCAATGTCTTCTTGACTGCGTCTTGGGCGTTTTTTTGGGGATTTGGCGGTGCGTGGCGCAGATTGAGTGATCATAAGATGCTTTTATGGATGGGTATTTGTTATTGTAAATAAATGTGCTATTATCGCCAAAATAGCCCGTTTTTTCAATGAAAACCCGTTAATTTTTGGGCTATTTTATGCTTTTTGCCAATTAATTTGATAATTATCACAGCCGATGGATTGCCATGACGAGCCAACCGCCAAACATCTCAAGAAAAACATTCACCAAACAGCGTAGAGCCCTGAGCGTACGCCAAAGACGGCAAGCAGCTTTTTTGGCATCTCGGTTTTTGATACAGCTTGCCAAACGACTGCCACCTTGTGCCAAAGTCGCATTTTATTTGGATGATTTTGGCGAACTGCCGACCGATGTCATTGCTCGCTTTTGTGCACGATTAGGATGGCAGGCTTTTTTGCCTATCACCAAGCCCAATCAAGCACTTACCTTTGCGCCTGTGCGACTACCTTTATCAAAAAATGCCTTCAAACGCCATCGGCTGGGTATGCTTGAGCCCATGACACACACTCGCCTGCCTGCTTGGCAGATGGATGCCATCATCTGCCCGCTCGTCGCTGTCGATCGGCAAGGCGTACGGCTTGGCATGGGCGGTGGGTTTTATGATCGCACCTTTGCCAACTGCCCCAATACACTCAAAGTCGCTTGGTGCTATGAGTTTCAGCTGGTTGACAAGCTACCTAAACAGCCATGGGATCAATGTGTGGATGTGGTGATTACCGAT
>NZ_CAMCBS010000044.1 GCF_945873075.1 uncultured Moraxella sp.
GGCGCAACTGCCAAAGCACGCAAGGCATCTGGTGATGACCATAAGCCTTCTAAGTCATAAAACTCACGAGCCTGTGGTGTCATCACATGGACGACCACAGAGCCTAAATCAACCAGTGTCCAGTCGCTGTCTTTGTCGCCTTCACGGCCCAGTGGCATCAGCCCCGCTTCTTTGGTGGCAGCGCCAAGCTTGTCGGCTAGGGCTTTGACATGGCGCTTGGAAGTGGCTTCACAGATGATGATACGCTCGGCGACTTCGGTCAAGTGCTCGACGGATAAAGTGGTGATGTTTTTGGCTTTTAGGTCGTCTAGAGTGTCGATGACCAGTGCTAAGGTTTGTTCTAAGGTTAAAGTTGTCATAACTATCATAAATCAATCGGAAAACTTGCTATTATAACATACTTTAGCCATCTTGGTATAGCTGATGTGTATCAATATAGTCAATGACGGCAGGGTGTAGATAGTGCACAAGGGTGCCCGTTTTGCCATCACTGATGAGCTGTCTGATGTGGCTTGATGACATGGCGTCAATCAGCGTATCATCCAGATAAATCTTGCCATCTTGCGCCAAAAACTCATCCAAATCTGTCGTACACCGAGCCATCAGTGTATCGCTCGGCGTGCCTGTCTCGCCAACACGAGCAAATGCCCAAAATTTCACCATATCGGCCAATGCTTCACCACCACGCCATCTAGGTAGGCTAACTAAGCTATCAAAACCAATCACAAAAATCAGCACATCATCAGGATAAGTGGCGTGTAGATGAGTGATGGTATCGATGGTATAAATCGGCGGTGGCTGTGTCAGCTCATAGTCATCGATAACGATGGGTGAGCCCTGCGTGGCAAGCGATAACATCGAGAGCCGATGTGTGCTCGCTGTCGGTGCACCCTTAAACGGATTGCCAGCGGTGGGTAGTAGGCAGAGTGTGATACCGTCCGCACTAAGCCTCACAGACAGCTGTGTATAGACAGCCATCGCCATGTGCAGATGCGAGCGGTGGACGGGGTCAAACGAGCCACCCAGATAGATGCGATAAGCCATTTTAGTCTTGATTGAGATGGCTTGGGTCAAGGTTGGGGTGCTTATGCAGTGCTTGTCCGGTACGCCAGCCGTCTTCATCACCGAAGTATAATAGGCCTTGTTCATCATCTCGATAGAATTTGAGCGTATTGCCTTTTGGGTCTGTGACGACAAGCGTATCAACGATTTCTTGGCATAGGCGCTTGATGTCATCTTCATGATTGCCAAGCGTCGGACGAGTGATAGCGTGCAGGGTTTGGCGCTGCTCATCGGTCAGTATAGGATTTTTTTGGTCACGAGCCAGAATGCGCTCGGCGATTTGTTTGGCATAAGTGACCGAAAAGTCTTTTGGATCAAGGGTCAAAAAAAACATAACAAGACTCACAATACATCAAAATACAGCCCATATCATACATCAAATCAATGATGATGGCTTGGTTTGATGGTATAAAAATTGTTGTAATGCCTTACAATTTCTCACTTTAAAATCCATCAACCGCACCCCATTATGCCTTATAATAGTCATTTTAAAATATCAAAAAGGCAAGTCTATGGCACACGATAAAATCGCCATCCGTGGCGCACGCACGCACAATCTCAAAAATATCGATGTCGATATCCCCCGTGATAAATTCGTGGTCATCACCGGTCTGTCAGGCTCAGGCAAATCATCACTTGCCTTTGATACGCTATATGCCGAAGGTCAGCGCCGCTATGTCGAGAGCTTATCGGCGTACGCTCGTCAGTTTCTTAGCCAAATGGAAAAGCCCGATGTTGATAGCATCGAAGGGCTATCCCCCGCCATCGCCATCGAACAAAAATCCACCAACCACAACCCCCGCTCGACGGTCGGCACGATTACCGAAGTGTATGACTATCTGCGCCTATTATTTGCTCGTGTGGGCGTGCCACATTGCCCTGAGCATGGCGAGCCGATGGTGGCGCAGACGGTGAGTGAGATGGTCGATGGTGTGCTTAGCTTGCCTGCCGATACTAGGCTTATGATCCTTGCGCCTGTGGTGCGTGAACGCAAAGGTGAGCACACGGCGTTACTTGAGCAGCTGCCATCACAGGGCTTTACCAAGGTGCGTATTGATGGCGTGATTTATGATACCGATGAATTGCCAAGCCTAGAAAAAAACAAAAAACACAGCATTGAAGTGGTGGTTGATCGCTTTAAGGTGCGAGATGATTTGGGCAATCGTGTGGCTGAGAGCCTTGAGACAGCGCTCAAGCTTGGTAACGACATCGCCATTTTGTATCACATGGATGGTAATCCTGATGGTGATGATGAGCAGATTTTATCCGCCAAGCACTCATGCCCTGTGTGTGATCGTGCGGTGAGCGAGCTTGAGCCACGCTTGTTCAGTTTTAATAACCCTGCTGGAGCGTGCCCTGCCTGTGATGGTTTGGGCAAGCGTCAATATTTCGCCGCAGAACGCATCGTTACCCATCCCGAAAAATCACTCAATCAAGGGGCGATTCACGGCTGGGATAAGCGCCATGCCTATTATTTTGGGCTACTTAGCACGGTGTGCCGTCATTTTGATATTGATATGGATGCACCGTGGCAAGCACTGCCTGCCAAACAGCAAGGTATTATTCTAAATGGCTCGGGCAAAGAAAAAATCGAATTTCAGTTCACCGATGAGCGGGGACGAAAAAGCACCAAGACCGTGCCATTTGAAGGGATTTTGCCGTATCTAGAGCGCCGTTATGCCACGACGACGAGTAATTTGGTGCGTGATGAATTGGCGCAATATCTGTCAGACACTGCCTGTAATGTCTGTGATGGCGTGCGCCTCAATGACATCGCGCGTCATGTACAGGTCGATGGCAAGGGCATTGGCGAGATTATCCATCTGCCGATTGGCGATGCATGGCAATATTACGAAAATCTGCACATCGATGGCGCAAAAGGCGAAGTGGCGGATAAGATTTTCAAAGAAATCCGTGAACGCTTGGGCTTTTTGACCAAAGTGGGGCTTGAATATCTGACCCTAGCTCGCAGTGCCGAAACGCTCTCAGGCGGTGAAGCACAGCGTATCCGCTTAGCCAGCCAAATCGGTGCAGGCTTGATGGGCGTGATGTATGTGCTTGATGAGCCGTCCATCGGTTTGCATCAGCGAGATAATGACCGCTTGCTATCGACTTTGACGCATTTGCGAGATTTGGGCAATACCGTCGTGGTCGTCGAGCATGACGAAGATGCCATCCGCCAAGCCGATCACATCATCGACATCGGTGTCGGTGCAGGTGTGCACGGTGGGCGAGTGGTCGCTCAAGGCACAGCCAAACAAATCGCCGCCACCAAAGGCTCATTGACCGGTGAATATCTGTCGGGCAAGCGCCGTATCGAAGTGCCAAGCGTCCGCCATACGCCTGCTACCATCACGGTTGAGACCGGCAAAGGCAAAAATAAAACCAGTCATGATGAGCCACTGTACATCGAGCTACAGGGCGCTTGTGGCAATAACCTAAAAAATGTCAATCTATCCATCCCAATCGGTGTGATGACCTGTATCACAGGTGTGTCAGGCTCGGGCAAATCGACCTTGATTAACCGCACCTTGATGCCGCTAGCTGCCACTACACTCAACAACGCCACGACGCTCGTACCCGAAAAATACGACACCATCACAGGGCTTGAGCATCTGGATAAGATGGTGGACATCGACCAAAGCCCGATTGGACGCACCCCGCGCAGTAACCCTGCCACTTATACAGGCGTATTTACCTTGATTCGTGATTTATTCACGCAGACGCCCGAAGCGCGAGCTCGTGGTTACAAGGCAGGGCGATTTAGTTTCAATGTCAAAGGCGGTCGCTGTGAGTCTTGTCAAGGTGATGGCTTGATTAAGGTTGAGATGCACTTTTTGCCAGATATGTATGTGCCGTGCGACGCTTGTCATGGCAAACGCTACAACCGAGAAACGCTTGAAGTCAAATACAAAGGCAAATCCATCAGCGATGTGCTTGATATGACGGTCGAAGAGGCGATGGCGTTCTTTGAGGCGATTCCGGTGATTCATCGCAGGCTTGAGGCACTGCACGAAGTGGGATTGGACTACATCCGCCTAGGTCAATCGGCGACGACACTGTCAGGCGGTGAGGCACAGCGTGTCAAGCTAGCCAAAGAGCTTGCCAAACGAGACACCGGCAAGACCTTATACATCCTAGATGAGCCGACCACAGGGCTACATTTTCATGACATTGCCAAGCTATTACACATCTTGCATACCTTGCGTGACCGTGGCAATACCATTGTGGTGATTGAGCATAATTTGGATGTCATCAAGACTGCCGACTGGATTGTCGATCTAGGCTATGAAGGCGGTAGCGGTGGCGGTGAAATCGTCGCCACAGGCACGCCAGAGATGGTGGCGATGGATGATAAGTCGCATACGGGCAGATTCTTAAAGCCGATGCTGGATGCGGCTAAATCTTTGGCAAAATAATTTGTAAATTTGCCAAAAACCCCTAGCAATTTTACTATAAATTTCGTAAAGTAAGCAGAAAAATTGATGCGATAATTTCAGCTGATTTTTTACCGATTTAACAACAACAAAGGAAAGCGTATGAGCGTAAATAAGGTCATTCTTGTGGGTAACTTAGGTAACGACCCAGAAGTGAAGCAGTTTGATAATGGCGGTATGATTGCCACTGTATCTATCGCCACATCCGAAAGATGGCGTGACAAGAACACAGGCGAACAGCGTGAGCAGACCGAGTGGCATCGTGTGGTGTTCAATAATCGTCTTGCCGAGATTGCTCAGCAATTCTTGCGCAAAGGCTCTCAGGTCTATGTCGAAGGCAGCCTGCGTACTCGTAAGTGGACTGACCCACAGACAGGTCAAGAACGCTACAGTACCGAGATTCGTGCTGATAATATGCAGATGCTTGGCAGTCGTGGTGGTAATGACAATAGCGGCGGCTATCAAGGTGGTAATTATGGCAACCAATATCAAAATGGCGGCTATAATAATCAAGGTCGTGGCGGTTATCAAAATAACCAAAATCAAGGCTATAACAACCAATTTGCCCAAAACCAAAACTACAACCAACAAGCCTATGCCAACCAAAATATGGGGCAACAGCCACAAGGCAACCCAGCTTATAATCAGGGTATGAACCAAGGCATGAACGGCGGTATGGGCGGTATGAATGCAGGCATGAATAACATGGCGCAGAATAATTCATTCCAACAGCCTGCCCAAGCTGTACCACCGCAAGCGCCGACGCAAGCGCCACAGCCACCGGCAAATCAGCCAAGCCCGCAAGCGCCTGTCATTAGCCCTGCGACCAATGTTTCAGATGATGATATTCCGTTTTGATATCCGCTGAGAAAAATCAGTCCAAAATCAGCCCAAAGTCGCATTTGGGCTGATTTTTTTTATCCAAATCAGATAAGATTCGCCCACTTTATCTTGTACAACCACTCAGTAGCAACAAAAAAATTATCAAATAAAATACAATAAAATCAATAACATATAAACTATTTTAAAAATCATCCAAAAAAGTGCTTGCATAGATTTAGAAGTATGATATTATACGCACCACTTAGGAAATACACCGCCGGCTTAGCTCAGTTGGTAGAGCAACTGACTTGTAATCAGTAGGTCGCCAGTTCGATTCCGGCAGCCGGCACCATTCCTAAGAAAATATTAGGTAAAGCCCAACATTGGGCTTAATCTTTTACCAGACCAGTAAAAGAGACACCTAGCCAATTTGGTGGGGTTGGGGAGCGGTCAAACCCAACAGACTGTAACTCTGTCGCGAAAGCTTCGAAGGTTCGAATCCTTCCCCCACCACCATTCTTCCTACCTTGGTTACTACCCTGCGGGTGTAGTTTAGTGGTAGAACCTCAGCCTTCCAAGCTGATGGTGCGGGTTCGATTCCCGCCACCCGCTCCATAATTTCGCTCTTGTAGCTCAGGGGTAGAGCACTCCCTTGGTAAGGGAGAGGTCACGAGTTCAATTCTCGTCAAGAGCTCCATATTTTGAATTATCCTTAAGACGCATCGTTTTAAGGGTTTTTTATTTTCTAGCCATTTTTTACGATGTATAAGGAGACATCATGCAACACGACAGCTTACCGTTATTGACTTTAGGTATTTGCTTGGCATGATGTCTAGGACGCATATCAAGCAATTTGAATGCGTCCAAATGTTGTTAGCCTGACATTTGGTCAGGCTTTTTTTGTTTTTTTGGATGGTCAAAAATTCATTCAATTACGCCAAATTACGCCCCAAATTGCACCAAAGCTACGCCATTAGGACGCCAATCTTTAAAAAACGAGAAAAAATAATGACAAAATACACCATCCAATTACCAAAATCAGGTAAGGCACGCAATTTGGCAAGCCTATCACCGCTTATGCAAAAGGGTGGGAAATTTGAAAGCGAAAAACCAACCGCTAAGCATCGCAAGGCGCGACATCAAGCCAAAAAGATGCTTAGGCAATGTGACCTTCATGGCAAAGATTGGCATTAATCTATTGGTTGTTTAAGCTGTTTTGGTAGATAAATTAAACTTTATATTCTGATGGTCTATGTTATAATGAAATGACCTAATTTATTCAATTTAGTTTTCAAGAGTGCCATATGACTACTGATACGTCCACAGCAAATATTGTGGTTGCAAGTGATAGAAATTATCTAGACTACTTGGATATTGTGCTCAAGTCATTGTTGGCACACCATCAATCGTTTAATGTGTTTATCCTAAACGCAGGCGACATCAGCCCAGAGTGGGTGATGGAGCGCCAACAGTTTTTTGCCCAAAGACAGTCAAGCCTACGCTTGGTGTACATCAATCAAGATGAGCTTCAGCGCTATCACCCAAGTGGCTACATTACACAGGCGACATATCTAAGATACTACATTGCCAAGTTATTTGAATACAATCAATCAAATCGATGGCTGTATTTGGATTGTGATATTGTCATTAATGGCGATATTTTCCAACCGTTTAGCGATAGTCGGTTTTCACAATTTCCATTGGGTGCGGTACAAGACCCATTCGTGAGCAATTTGGCGCAGCACAGGTTTCGTCAAGGTGATTATTTTAACGCTGGCGTATTGTATATTAATGCAGATCAATGGGTAGGTGTTACGGAGCAGTTAATACAATTAACTGAAAAATTACAAGAAACATTGGTTTATGGCGATCAGGATGTCTTAAATGTTTATTTTCATAAACATTGGTTTGCCATCGACTGGCGTTATAACTGTCAGCTAGAGCATTTTTTGTTGGACCGTGTCAATACCGAAAATGTATCGCCAGATCTGATACACTTCACAGGCCCAGTTAAGCCGTTAGCAAATGCTCAATTTGCGCCAAAAGCTCAAAGGGCAGTTGATTTATTTAGATTTTATGCCAAGACATCCTATCAAACAGTACTAGAAAATCCCATTGGATTTTTTAAATTTGTTTTGACGAGTAAATGATTGGCAAGGTGGTTGATTGCTCATTGGGTTGGGCAAATGTGACAATATTGGACTTTGGATATACTAAAAAGCCATCCAGTGACAAAATAATCCACCCAAATGTATTCAAATACTAATTTCACTATGATATAATGCGTCAGGATATGGTCATGGTTTTTTGGGCATCGCTCAAGAGCCGACCATGGCGTTTAATTAACAATCGAGGAAACCATCATGGCAAAGGCCAAGTTTGAACGTAACAAGCCACACGTA
>NZ_CAMCBS010000045.1 GCF_945873075.1 uncultured Moraxella sp.
ATTTGTGAAAAAGTTGGGGGATTTGGGGGAAAGTTTGTAGGTGGTTGATTTTGTTATATTTTTATTTATGAATAAAGCCAAGCGATTCACTTGGCTTTATTCTATTGCGCGTACTGATATATTGACGCTTGTTTTGGCGTTGTTATGAACAGCCTTTATGCAACGGTTACTTTGGCATACGCCTTTTTACCTGCTTGGATGACCACCGTTTGCCCTGCTGATAGCGCAAAGCTGGCATCGACCACTTCACCATCAACCTTGACCGCGCCACGAGACAGCATATCTTTGGCTTGTGCACTGTTTTTGGCTAGCGCCGCTTGGTTTAGCACTTGGGTGATAAATAGCTTGTCTTGCTCGCCAAGGCTAAGTGTCACTTCTGGCAAATCCACTGGCAACTCGCCATCGGCTAGGCGGTTGCCTGCAGATTTGTGGGCGTTTTCGGCAGCTTCACGACCATGGAAACGCTCAATCAGCTCAAGCGCTAGGATGCGTTTGATTTCTTGGGGATTGCGACCGTTTGCCATCTCATCAAGCAGCGCATTGACTTCATCCATCGGCTTAAAGCTCAGTAGCTCAAAGTAGCGTGGAATCAGCGCATCTGGCATCGATAGCACTTTTTGGAACATCACGCCGGCTGGGTCATCGATACCGATGTAGTTGCCCAGTGACTTACTCATCTTTTGGACACCATCCAAGCCTTCTAGAATCGGCATGGTGATACACACTTGGGCTTCTTGGCTGTAGCGACCTTGTAGCGTGCGACCCATCAAGATATTAAAGGTCTGGTCAGTACCGCCAAGCTCCACATCCGCCTGTAGCGCCACTGAGTCATAGCCTTGTACCAATGGGTACAAAAATTCATGAATCGCAATCGGTGTCTGCGATGCATAACGCTTACTAAAATCATCACGCTCAAGCATACGAGACACGGTCACTTGGCTTGCTAGTGCAATCATATCGCCTGCTGACATTTTGCCAAACCATTCTGAGTTAAAGACAATTTTGGTCTTGTCTTTATCCAAAATCTTGAACACCTGCTCGGCATAGGTCTTGGCATTGGCTTTGACCTGCTCTTCGGACAGTGGCGGACGGGTGTTGTTCTTGCCCGTTGGGTCGCCGATGCGCGCGGTATAATCCCCAATCAAAAATAGCACTTCGTGACCCAAATCCTGAAAATGGCGCAGTTTGTTCAGCACCACCGTATGACCAAAATGCAAATCTGGCGCTGTCGGGTCCATGCCAAGCTTGATACGCAGTGGGCGATTTTGTTTTAATTTTGCCAACAAATCTTCTTCAGAATAGATGGCATCGACGCCACGCTTAATCAGGGCTAATTGTTCTTCTGGACTCAAAAAATCGCTCATAATCTTACCTATTGATTTTGTACAAATAAAAACTGCCTTGATTATATCAAAATTGCACAAAAAGTCATCCATAGGATTGCTTTAACGCAAAAAATTCATATCGTTTGGGGTGAAAATTTGCTATGCTAGGTGGCGGATTTTTTGTGAATTTGGGCAAGATGATGACACAGACTGATGATTTTTTTGAGCAAATGACGCAGTTGTTTGATGATAGCGGTGCTAATTTATTGGATGAAGCGCCTTATTTTATTGGCATGATGAGTGGCACGAGCCTAGATGGGATGGATGCGGTGCTGTGTGAGTTTTTTGATGGCGGTGCGCCCGTAGTCATTGCTAGTCACAGCTTGCCTTTTGATGATGAGTTGCATGATGCCTTGCTTGCTTTGACCGCACCCAATGGCGTGGCGGATTATATTTCGGATAATCAGCTTGGCTTTGAAAGTGAGCTGGATGTCTATGGCTGGGCAAGTGTGTATTATGCCAATTTTGCCGCACAAGTGGTGCTCGAATTACTCGCCAAAGCTAATATTGATAGCGACAAAGTCAGCGCCATCGGCTGTCATGGGCAGACGGTGCGTCATCGTCCGCAGTGGTCGTTTAGCTTACAATTACTTGACCCTAATGTGCTTGCCGAACGCACTGGCATCGCTGTAGTGAGTGATTTTCGCCGTCGTGATATGGCGGTCGGCGGTCAAGGCGCACCGCTCGTGCCTGCGTTTCATCAGGCGATGTTTGGCATGGATGATGGTGTCAAAGCCGTGCTCAATCTCGGCGGTATCGCCAATATCACCGTGCTTGACCATGATGGCACAGGCACGCCGATGGGCTTTGATACTGGCGTTGCCAATCTACTTATGGATGCGTGGGTGGCTCGCCACACAGGGGCAAGCTATGATAAAGATGGCGAGATGGCACGCTCAGGCGTGGTGATTGAGCCACTATTATCGCTACTGCTTAGCCATCCGTTTTTTGACAAACACCCCCCAAAAAGCACCGGCCGTGAAGAGTTCCACTTAGCATGGCTTGATGAGATGCTTGGCAAGCTCAATCATGACCATCCAGCACTACGCT
Source organism: uncultured Moraxella sp. (assembly GCF_945873075.1). Taxonomy (GTDB): domain Bacteria; phylum Pseudomonadota; class Gammaproteobacteria; order Pseudomonadales; family Moraxellaceae; genus Moraxella. The sequence goes on from NZ_CAMCBS010000045.1 coordinate 2,436, forward strand.
ATAGCCCTGCTGATGTCCAAGCCACACTTGCTGAGCTCACCGCCGTCAGCGCCAGTCGTGATATCGCACGCTTTGTCAAAGCAGGCTCTCTCATCGTCTGTGGTGGCGGTGCGCTAAACACGCATCTGATGGCACGTCTGCAAGCACATCTGCCTGATTTGGATGTCATCAATAGTCAGCAGTATGGCGTGCACCCGACACTCGTCGAAGGCATGGCTTTTGCTTGGCTGGCTCGCCAAAACATCCTAGGTCGTGCAGGCAATGTCCCTGCCGTGACAGGTGCGGACAAGGCGGTGGTGCTTGGTCAAGTGTGTTTTTGATGGCGTAAGAAACACGCACTCGCACCCATTAAAAGAACATTCAGGCACTGAACCACACCCCAACAGCTAGACAGCTTTTGGGGTGTTTTTTTGATGTCATCAGTGTTCAAATTGACCATTTAGAGCAATGATTATGTGAATTAAGCATACTATAACTCACCACCGCTGATACCACTTCAGAAATTCACAAGCCCAAGCCTATCTTATCTTGGATAAATACCAACAAACCGATACAGCACTTTATCCCACGAACAAGCATTGTTACATGGTGATAATTTGATTAATTTTTAACCAAATCTGATAATCAATTTCAATAAAAATCCATCATTTTTGATAAGATTATTTGAAAAATGAATAGTGATAAAAATACCGCAAACATATATAAAATAAAGGATTGCAAGGGATTGGAAATTTTGTGAAATAGTGGTATTATCATTAGTGAAAAGTGTAATAAGTTAACAACTTCTCGGGAGATTTTATGGAATTTAGACAACTTGGCTACTTTATGCACCTAGCAACGACTGGCAGTGTCAGTCAATCTGCCAAGGTGCTTGGGCTGTCTCAGCCATCGCTGAGTCGTCAAATTCAGCAGCTTGAAGACACCCTGCAAGTTGAGCTGTTTGAGCGTCATCATCGTCCAATGACTTTGACGGATGCTGGTGAATTTTTGTATCGTCATGTCAAACAGCCCCTATTTGAGCTTGAGCAGGCGATGGCTTTGACACGCCGATTCGGCGATGGTCGCCAAAACCGCTTGGTCATCGGCTCGGTGGTCTCGGTGCTGTACGGGCTGCTACCTGAAGTGATCTCTCAGCTACGCCAAAATATCGGTGGCACACACCCTGATTTTGATATCAAAGTCATCGAAATGAGCTTTCAGCAACAGGTCGCTGCCCTAAAATCTGGCGAGATTGATGTGGGTTTTGGTCGCTTTGCCGCCCAAGACAATCTGATTCAGCAGACCTTTTTACGCCATGAACCATTTGTGCTGGCTGTACCAAAATGGCATCCGCTTGCCAAACAAGACGCTCAAGCGGTGAGCCTGTCGGCACTGGCAAATGACACGCTGATTTTGTACCACAAAACGCCAAATCCAACGGTGAATTTGGTTGAGACTGACCCACTGCTACAGCTGTTTGAGCAGACAGGCGCACAGCCAAAGCACAACATCCGTGTGCGTGATATTCAGGTGGCGCTGGCGATGGTTGCCGCTAGCGAAGGCTTTACCATCGTGCCTGAGAGTCTAAAAACTGTCCGCACTGAGCAGATTTGCTATCTGCCACTGGCGCATGATTTTACATCCCCGATGTATATCAATACGCTGGCACACAATCCGATACCACACATCGAAGCACTGCACCGTGCGATTTTGGATGTGTATGAGCGTCATGACATCCAAGCACCTGCACCATTGGCACTTGGCAAAAAAGATGGTGCATAATGCGTGATGGATATGTTATATTTTTGTAACTAAATATTGCTACAAACCACCAATACTATGTAAAGCTTGCATAACAATCGCCAAAAATATGCAAAAAACAGGATATTTTATGCATAAATTGCATAGTATTGGGCAATCTTGTCCAAGTTGGATAATTTTTGTACAAAATTCACTAAAGACAAACGCTAAAAATTGGAGTATAGTTAAGGTATAAAATCGTTCTGTGTAGTCAATTTGTAATCAGATAAGGAAAGATGATATGAGCCAAGTTTCAGCAGGTCGCCGTTTTCGTGACGCCATCGCCAGCGAAAAAGCCAACAACAAGCCACTTCAAATTGTCGGCACGATCAATGCCTATACTGCCATGATGGCAACCCAAGTCGGACACAAAGCCATCTACCTATCTGGTGGCGGTGTCGCCAACGCTTCTTTTGGTCTGCCTGATCTTGGTATGACCAGTCTCAATGATGTACTCACTGACGCCACTCGCATCACCAATGCGGTCGACACCCCCCTACTCGTGGACATTGACACTGGTTGGGGCGGCGCATTCAACATCGCCCAAACCATCAAACAAATGGAAAAAGCCGGCGTCGCTGCCGTGCATATCGAAGACCAAGTCGCCCAAAAACGCTGTGGTCACCGCCCAAACAAAGAAATCGTCTCTACCGCTGAGATGGTCGATCGCCTAAAAGCGGCTTTGGACGCCAAAGTCGATCCTGACTTTGTGGTGATGGCTCGCACTGACGCCCTATCTGTCGAAGGCCTAGATGCTGCTGTGGAGCGTGCTGTGGCTTTCCAAGAAGCAGGCGCTGATATGATCTTTGCTGAAGCATTGACCGACATCTCAATGTATCGCAAATTCACCGATGTGCTAGACATCCCTGTACTTGCCAATATGACTGAGTTTGGTCAAACGGATCTATACACCACCGATGAGCTATTTGAAGTGGGTGTGGACATGGTACTGTATCCGCTGTCGGCATTCCGTGCGATGAACAAAGCTGCACTCAATGTCTATCAAGTACTCAAAGACGAAGGCGTACAAACTTCTGTCGTCGATACCATGCAAACTCGCATGGAGCTGTATGATTTTCTCAATTATCACAGCTACGAACAAAAGCTTGACGCGCTATTTGCTAGCAAAAAATAATCGGTACGCCTGCCTGTGAACGATATTATCCAGCTGATTATCTTTGCCATTGCAGGTATTTTGCATGGCATCACAGGCATGGGCTTTCCGATGATAGGGACAAGCGCACTATCCTTTAGCCTACCCCTATCACAAGCTGTCGCCATCGTCGCCATACCTAACCTATTGATGAGCTTATTGGTGCTATGCTCAAACAACAAACAAGGCATCTGGCGTGAGCTGACAGACTATTTGCACCAGTACAAACTACTTGCCATCTCAAGCGTCATCGGTGGGATTATCGGTGTCAAGCTGCTACTGATTTTGCCTGTGGCGTATCTGTATCTGATGATGGCTGTGGTGACTTTGTATTATGCCACGCACGGGCTATTGACGCTCATAGGCAAAGCAAAGCCACTCACCGTCCCGACAGGCAAGCTTAGCATGAGTCTATTTGGGCTAGTCGCAGGGATGGTCGGTGGTGCAACCAATGCCATGTCGCCGATTTTGCTGATTTATCTATTTAGCAAAACCGACGACAAAAACACCATCGCCAAAGCCAGCAACCTATGCTATCTGCTTGGCAAAGTGGTACAAGTGGTGATGCTGTGGGGGCAATATGTGGCATTTGATCAGCGTCAATACACCTTACTTGGGCTATTGACCGTCATCTCGATGCTTGGACTGTTCGGCGGTATGTGGCTACGAGAATATATCAGCGGTACGGTGTTTAAGCTGATGATTTATTTGATATTATTGGTACTAGCTATCAAAATCGGACATACTGGTATCATAAAATTTGGACTGTAACCTAAATTGGAATTTAACCTAAGCAAGCTAAGACATTAGCAAGCAAATCGCCATTGATAAGGAGATATGACATGGCAGACACCGCCCCAACCACCCCAAAACCAAAAAAGAGTGTCGCACTATCTGGCGTACCTGCAGGTAATACTGCCCTATGTACAGTCGGACGCTCAGGCAACGATCTAAGCTATCGTGGCTATGACATCCTTGACCTTGCCAAGCATTGCGAATTTGAAGAAGTGGCGCACCTACTGATTCATGGTCATCTGCCAGACAAATTTGAACTGGCAGCCTACAAGAAAAAACTCAAAGCCTACCGCAACCTACCAATGCGTGTACGCCATGTCCTAGAGAACCTACCTGCCCACACGCACCCAATGGATGTGATGCGTACCGGCGTATCAGCACTCGGCTGTACCCTGCCTGAGCGTGAAAGTCAGCCAGCATCAGAAGCTCGTGACATCGCTGACCGCTTGATCGCCTGCTTAGGCTCAATCTTGCTGTACTGGTTCCAATACACCCAAAACGGCAAAACCATCGACCTAGAAAGTGATGAAGACAGCATCGGCGGTCACTTCTTGCACCTACTGCACGGCAAACGCCCGACCGAAGAGCAAATCCGTGCGATGCACATCTCGCTCATCCTATATGCTGAGCATGAGTTCAACGCATCGACCTTTACCGCGCGTGTCATCGCAGGCACAGGCTCGGATATCTACTCTGCCATCTCGGGTGCTATCGGCGCTCTAAAAGGTCCAAAACACGGCGGTGCTAACGAAGTCGCCTACGACATCCAAAAACGCTATCGCAGTGCTGACGAAGCCGAAGCAGACATCCGTGAGCGTATCGCTCGCAAAGAAATCGTGATTGGCTTTGGTCATCCTGTCTATACCGTGAGCGACCCACGCAATGTCGTCATCAAAGAAGTGGCTCGTGAGCTATCACAAGAAAGTGGCGATATGCTACTGTTTGATGTCGCTGAACGCTTAGAGACCTTGATGTGGAACGAGAAAAAAATGTTCCCGAACCTTGACTGGTTCTCAGCCGTATCGTACCAAAAATTGGGCGTACCGACGGCAATGTTCACCCCATTGTTTGTGATTGCTCGTACCACAGGCTGGTCAGCACACATCATTGAACAACGCCAAGACGGCAAAATCATCCGCCCATCAGCCAACTACACCGGCCCAGATGATTTGGCATTTGTACCGATGGATGAGCGTTAATCGCTGATTAACCTAACATCATAGACAAAAGCCACCTAAAGCCCAAGTGTTTTGGGTGGCTTTTTGGGTTTTATTTGATTAGC
>NZ_CAMCBS010000046.1 GCF_945873075.1 uncultured Moraxella sp.
GATGGTTTTATTTTAGGATAATTATATTTAGGATAATTATATGACCCCAAGCCGAGACATTGCCGATTTACTTGCCCTGATGGCACGCCTACGATGCGACTGCCCGTGGGATGCCAAGCAGACCAACCAAAGCCTGACACCGTATGTCATCGAAGAAGCTTATGAGCTGGTTGAAGCGGTCAATCTGGGCGATATCGATGACATCAAAGGTGAGCTTGGCGATGTGCTACTACAGGTGGTGTTCCATGCGCATCTATACCAAGAGCAGGGTAAATTTGATTTTGGTGATGTCATTGAGACGCTGATGACCAAATTAATCCGTCGTCATCCCCATGTCTTTGATAAAGAAAATCTAAAAACTGACGAAGATGTCAAGCGTCGCTGGGATGAGATTAAACAGCTTGAAGATCAAGGCAAACCTGCACGCCGTATCTTGGATGTCAAAGCAGGCAGTAGTCTCATGCAAGCGCAAGATATCCAAAAAGCAGTCGCCAAAGTTGGCTTTGATTGGGATCATGTCGATGGTGCTATCGCTAAGCTACATGAAGAGATTGGCGAATTACAAGCCTTGCTCCAAGATGCCGATGGTCAATATTTACCGACAGACAAGCTTGATAAATCAAGGCTTCATGATGAAATTGGCGATTGTTTTTTGAGTCTTGTCAATGTCGCTCGCAAGCTTGGTATCAATAGCGAGATGGCGACTTTGGGATCGGTGGCGAAATTCCGCCGTCGCTTTGGCTTTATCGTTGATACACTAGCCAACGATGGTAAAACCGTAGATGATGCCACGCTCGATGAGATGGATCAGCTGTGGGATTTGGCAAAATCACAAGGGCTGTGATGAAACACCAAGCGTTATCAATATTGATATTATTAAGTATCACTCATCAGTCATGGGCGGATACAAGCGCACCCAAGCAATGCTATCCTGATGCCATCAGTGCTTATCAAGTGCTTGTCAAACAAGAGCGGCAAGCCCAAGCAGGCGTGGTGAATATCAATACCGCAAGTGCGGCAAGCCTTGTGAGCTTATCAGGAATTGGTCATGCCAGTGCGGCGGCGATTATTGAGTATCGAGCTCGGCACGGTCGCTTTGGTTCGGTGGATGAGCTCGCCAAAGTCAAAGGCATTGGCAAGGCAACCATTGATAAAAATCGCCATCGGCTATCGGTGATGGACTGACTTGTCCGTAAAGCTTTGTAAACCTTGCCAAAAATCCCCAAAAAAAATCATCACAAGGCATCAAAAGCAACCAAAAGCCATCAAGATGCGCCATTTTACGCCTTTTTTATTCGCTTTTTTGGGTCAAAAGCGTTAAAATAAAGGGTTTAGTAAGATAAGTTGTAGGGGCTATAGCCCATCATTCAAGGAGTAGGCATGGGCAGATCGCCTAAAAAGCCAAAACAAAAGAAAATCACTCGCACCACACATTCGGCAAAATCACTGCAATTACAAAAGGGCAGTTTGCCACACAGCATCGTCGAAGTGGTCGGCACACTCAATAAAGCAGGCTTTGAAGCGTATATCGTCGGTGGCGGTGTGCGTGATAGCTTGCTTGGTCTTGCGCCCAAAGATTTTGATGCGGTGACGGATGCTCGCCCGCATGAGATCAAGGCGATTTTTGGTGGTCGATGCCGTATTATCGGGCGTCGTTTTCAGCTTGCCCATGTGTATTCGGGTCGTGAGATGATTGAAGTGGCGACATTTCGTGCGCCGCCCAAGGACGACACACACACCACAGACGAAGGTATGATTACCCGAGATAATGTCTGGGGGGATATTGAGCAGGATTTTGCTCGTCGTGATTTTAGTATCAATGCCTTGTATTATCAGCCGATCAAGGGCGAAGTGCTGGATTTTTGTGATGCGCTTGACGACATTGACAGTCGCACCCTAAGACTGCTTGGTGATGCCAAAGTGCGTATCGAAGAAGATCCTGTGCGTCTGCTTCGAGCGTTGCGATTTAAGGCGAAACTGGGCTTTGAATTTGATGATGCGCTTGCCAAGCAGTTTTGTGCGGATAACTGGGCATTGCTTGAGCAGGTGTCGGCGCATCGCTTGTATGACGAAACCCAAAAGATGTTTGGCGGTGGTTATCTGACGCCATTATTACCGCTACTGTTCGAGCATGGGGCGATGGATAGCCTGATGGCATATGCACCAAATGAGCCGTCGGCACTGATGATGGCGGTGGCGATTAATACCGATCGCCGTGTGGCAGATGGTAAAGGGGTTAATCCTGCGTTCTTTTATGCGGCGCTACTGTGGGAAAATTATCTGCACCAATTATCCAAATACAAAAAGCGTGGACTGCCATTTTATGAAGCACAGCTAAAAGCTGCCGAAAAAACCATCGATGCCCAGCGCATCAAGACCGCCATTCCAAAATTTGCCGAGCAGTTTATCAGTGATATTTGGATCTTGCAGCCAAAGCTTGTCAATCCACGCATCAAAGACATCGCCAATCTTGAGCGTTTACCGAAGTTTCGAGCGGCGTTTGATTTTCTGGTGTTAAGAGAAAGTCATGACAACCATCCTTTATCCGAGCCGACCAATGGCATGGGCGCATGGTGGCAAGCTTATCAAGAAGCGTCGGCTGCCGATAAGGCTTGGATGATCGAAGACTTTGCCAATGGGGCAAATGCACCCAAACGCGGTCGCCGTCGTGATCGCATGGCAAAAGATGCCAAGAGCCTTGAGCTTGAGCAACTAAAAGAGCTGTCACTGCGTCATGATGATCGACCGATTACCACACGCCCCGAGCCGTTGTTCGTGGTGGCAGGTGCGGATGAACTGCTCAAAGCTGACAAGCAAAGTAGCCTGCCATCGGTGCCTGTGCCTGTGTTTGCCACGGTGAGTTATAGCAATGAAGACTTTGCCAAGCTACTCGCCAATGATGAGCCGTATATTCCATCATCTCGCCATCGTAAGCGTAAGCCGTCATCGAGCTTATCCATCCTTGAGCGTGAAGCTGGGCTAAACGAAAGTGATGTGGTAGTACAAGATGATGAGATGACAGATGTGGTGATGGATGATGTGCCAAAGCGTCGACCGATTCAGCAGGTGAGCGTGCCTAAGCTACTCATGCAAGATGAAGCCATCAAAAACCACAATAAAGCAAAAACTGCCAAAGCAAGCAAATCTGCCAAAGGTTCAAGTGCTAAAGGTCTAGGCAAAGGCGAGCCCAAAGCCAATCAGGTAGCAGCCAAACGCAGTGCCAAAAAAGTCGCATCAGCCGATGATAATGCAGATAAGCCTAAGCGTCGTCGCAGTCGCAAATCCAATGCCAAGCCAAAGGCGGATGAGTGATGGATAACTCGATGACCACTTGCTATATCGGACTCGGCGGTAATATCAGCAATGAGCTTGGCACGCCCACCGAACATATCCATCATGCCGTATCCGCCTTTGAGCGCAGTGCTGACTTTGCCAATGTCAAGATGTCATCACTATACACATCCAAGGCGTATGGCGTCACCGACCAGCCTGATTTTGTCAATGCGGTATTGATGGCGGATACACGGCTATCGCCATTGGCGCTGCTGGATTTTTGCCAAAATCTTGAGATGAACGCAGGGCGTGTGCGATTGCGCCGTTGGGGTGAGCGTAGCCTAGATGTCGATGTGCTATTGTATGGCGATGATGTGATTGACAGTGAGCGATTGATTGTTCCGCACAAAGAGCTGATGCTACGCAATTTTGTGCTGATTCCACTGCTTGAGCTGACGCCTGAATTGATGGTACAAGGGCAAAAATTGGCACAGCTACCTGCCGCCCAAGATTGGCAAGGGCTTGAATTAGCAAAATAAATCACCATCAATACATCAAGTATCACCAACCAAGCTGATGGCTGAATTGGTGATGAGATTTTGATAAAATTTTGCAATTTTGGAATTATAATAATGAGCTATCTTGCCACACCAAGCACCGCACCAGTCACTTTAAGCACGCTTAACAAACTCAAAGCCAAAGGCGAGAAATTCTCTTGCCTAACTTGCTATGATGCCAGCTTTGCCCATGCGATGAACCAAGCGGGGATTGAGACCATCTTGGTCGGTGATAGCTTGGGTATGGTGGTACAAGGTCATGACTCAACCCTACCTGTGACGGTGGCAGATATGGCGTATCACACCGCCAATATCGCTCGCGCCAATCGCACGGCACTGATTTTATGCGATTTGCCATTTTTAAGTTATTCTACTTTATCTGATGCCATCAATAGCAGTCGTGCGGTGATGCAAGCAGGTGCGAATGTCATCAAAATCGAAGGCGGTCGTGAGCTTGCCGATACGGTCAAAGCATTGGCGCAAGCAGGCGTGCCGACTTGTGTGCATCTAGGGCTGACACCACAGTTGGTCAATGTCTTTGGCGGCTATAAGGTGCAGGGCAAGACCGATGAAGCCGCTGCCAAGCTACTTGAAGATGTGCAGATTCTACAGCAAGCAGGGGCGGCGATGTTCTTGCTTGAGTGTGTGCCGGCGACACTTGCCAAAGCAGTCACCGAGTCGGTCGCTGTGCCTGTCATCGGTATCGGTGCAGGCGTGGATACCGATGGGCAGGTGCTGGTGATGCATGATATGCTGGGCGTCTATACTCGTAAGCCTGCCAAATTTGTCAAAAATTTTATGACAGACAGCACCAACACCACAGGCGATATCACAGGGGCGTTCGCCGCTTATCATCAAGCGGTCAAAAATCAAACTTTCCCAACTGATGAGCATACCTTTTAATTCAATAATCCATTAATCTAATAATGACAACAACAAGGATACGCTGATGCAAATTTTTCATACCATCAATGAGCTACAAGCGGCATTGTCTGCGACACAAGGCAAAATCGCTTTGGTGCCGACGATGGGCAATCTGCACAATGGACATCTCACCCTTGCCAAAATCGCACGCAGCCATACCGATGTCGTGGTGGTGAGTATTTTTGTCAATCCGACGCAGTTTGGTGTGGGCGAAGATTTTGACAGCTATCCACGCACGCTTGATGCCGATGTGGCGGCACTTGATGGCGTGGGCGTGGATTTTGTCTTTGCGCCGAGTGTCGATGAGATGTATCCGACTTATCCGCCAAATGTGCAGGTGCTATCTGGTGAGATTACCAAGCTATTGTGTGGCAAATCTCGTCCGACGCATTTTGATGGCGTGGGCTTGGTGGTGAGTAAATTATTCAATATCGTACGCCCTGATGTGGCGGTCTTTGGCAAAAAAGACTATCAACAGCTTGCCATCATCCGACAGCTTAATGATGAGTTGAACTTTGGCATCGACATCATCGGCGCTGACATCGTGCGAGCTGATGATGGCTTGGCGCTGTCATCACGCAATCAGTATCTAAGTGCCGATGAGCGAGCGGTTGCCCCTGTGTTGTCACAGACGCTCAAGGCGTTGGCGGATAAGCTGACTCAAGCAAGCATCATTGATTATGATGCCTTGATTGATGATGCCAAAGCGACACTTAGCCAAGCAGGTTTTGTGGTGGATTATCTAGAAATTTATAATCGCCAATTACAAACTGTCAGTCAAGCGGATAAAGCGTTGGTGATTTTGGCGGCGGCATGGCTTGGCAAGGCACGACTGCTGGATAATCTGGAAGTGGATTTGAGCTAACATGATGGCAGTTTGATAGCTTGCTTGACGCTTTGGCAATTTGAAGTAATTATCGGTCAATTGATGACAAAAAAAGGTTTCACATGGAACAGGTACAAGACAGCCCAATTTCAATCATCATCGTCTCAGGGCGTAGTGGCTCGGGCAAGACATCGGTGCTTAATATCCTAGAAGATTTTGGCTATTATGTCATTGATAATCTACCGCCATCTTTGCTGTCAGGGGCGGTGGCTCGTTTGACTGATGATACCAATATCCGCAAAATCGGTCTGGGCGTGGATGTGCGTGTGCCGGGGGCGGATTTGTCCAATTTCCCCATGGTGCACGAAGAGCTGATTCGTCAATATGGCGAATCTGCCATCAAAGTGCTGTATGTGACCGCAGATGAGCCAGTGCTGGTGGCACGATTTGGGGCGACACGCCGAGTTCATCCTTTGATGGCGAATGGCACGGTGGGTAATCTGCCCAAGGCGATTCATAGCGAGATTGGTCTGCTTGAGCCCATCGCCCAGCTTGCTGATATCAAGATTAACACCAGCCTGCTCAACACCCATGAGCTCAAAGAGCGTGTGCGTGACCACTTGGGCGTACAGACGACGGTGACGGTGAATTTACTGTCGTTTGGCTTTAAATATGGTACGCCGATTGATGCTGATTTTGTGTTTGATGTGCGGATTTTGCCAAATCCCCATTGGGACGAAGCACTGCGTGCACAGACAGGTGAAGATGCTGATGTGCAGGCGTTTTTTGGGCAGTATCCAGAAGTGGATGAGATGGCGGATGATATTGCCAAGTTTTTGGGTAAGTGGTTGCCAAATTTCTTGCACAACAACCGTCACAGTATCACCATTGCCATCGGCTGCACGGGTGGCAAGCATCGCTCGGTGTATGTCACCCGAGCGGTAGAAGCCAAATTAAATCAAAGCCTACCAACTTCGATGAAAGTGGTGGCAAAGCACCGTGAAAAACGCTACTGGTGCTGTTAATTTTAAATTGAGAATAGTATGATTGACTGGTCAAAAATGGATATGCGAGTTTCTCGCACCGAAATCAAAAAATCCCACGAACGCTTGCAGGCGCTGGCTTTGCCATTGGCGAATCTTTCTAAGAAACAACAAAAAAACCTGCCAGTCAGCGAGTATTTTTTGGATGAGTTGGCGCAATTATCTAGTATCAGTGCCGCCGCTGCCAAAAACCGCCAAATCAAGCGTGTCGGCAAGCTCATCGTCGAAGAAGACCGCCACAGCCTGACAGCGGCATTGTTTGAATGCAAATTCACCCCAGAGCAAATCGCCAAGATTGAGACTTGGTATAGCCGTCTGAATTTATCCGATGAAGCGACGATTAAGCAGTTTGTGAAGCAGTTTAATGCCAGCGAGTTTAATAGCATTTATCAGCTCTTGCTTTGGATTGAATATGCCAAGCACTTGGGTGATGATGAATTATTAGAAGAAAGCTTGGCGGATTTTCACAGCTATGTCAAAGAAGTGGCGATTTTATCGACCTAAGCTG
>NZ_CAMCBS010000047.1 GCF_945873075.1 uncultured Moraxella sp.
TATCTAGCTTTTTGATTTACGGCGTTTTAGGCTTTGCCATAGGGTTTCGTGGGCGATTTTTGGTACTTTGAGCGTGATAGTATTTGACAGCATATCATGCACCGCCAGCCCCCGAGTGTTAAATAAACAAAACAAAAAATTAAACAAAAAGCCCAAAAAAGCCGCAAGCAAAATCGCAAGCTTCGAGCCATGAATGAACGCGCCGACCGCAGCGCAAATCGCAGGCACAAGACACGCACTAAGAATCCGCATAAAGCTCTGACCCCAGCCAAGCAGCTGCCCATTGACATCCACTGTCTTTAGACGCCATGTCTGCATCCCCAAAGTCTGCCCCGACTTACGCCAAAAAATCCCATAAAATCCCACCAAAGTCAGCACAAACGCTGGCGTCATCACGCCGTTTTGGTACCACAAGGGCAGTGCTTTGGCATCTTGGGAAGTCGTCCCCACATCCAAAAACAACAGCGTACCGACCACCGACAGCACTGCACCCACCAAAAACAGCATCGCCAAAATCAGCATCCCATCATAGACGATGGCGGACAGTCGCACCAAAGGCTTGGCGACGGTAGGCGTTTCGGTTGGTGCGGTGGCTTGATTCTGTTTGGGCGTGTGTTTTGACATGATGGATGATATCAGCAGAAAAAAGATGCGTTATTGTAGCACAAAAGCGGCTGATTAGGTAAGCTTGACCGATATTTGGCAGGATTGGCAAATCGGACAAATCGGACAAATCGGACAAATCGGATTCAATGAATAAAAAAATCACCGAAATCAATGACTTCGGTGATTTTCGTAATATGGCGCACCCGGAGAGATTCGAACTCCCGACCCCTTAGTTCGTAGCCAAGTGCTCTATCCAACTGAGCTACGGGTGCGGATTCAACTCACTTTGTTATTCAACATCGTTCGTTGTGGCGGCTATTATACAGTGTTTATTTTGTATGTCAAGCGCTTTTTTTATTTATTTTCGATTTTTTCTTGTGATTGACAAGATTAATTAGAAAATAAATGGCGGTGAAGGAGGGATTCGAACCCTCGATACCCGTAATTAGGTATGGTTCCTTAGCAGGGAACTGGTTTCAGCCACTCACCCACTTCACCGAACGGTCGCTTTGATAAGTTGCTACACTTATCATCCATCATCATTGATGATTTCGCTTGTCGTTGTGGGCGATAATTATAACAAAAATTTGATACTTTGCAAGTGTTTTTGGCAAATTTTTTATAAAAATTCTGCATTTATCAAAAATCGATGGCAAAACTTCATGATGATGGCAAATTTTGTCTAAAATTTCATCAGTTTTGGGATATGGCAATGTCTTTTTGGGCGTATTTTGATATATAATTTCAAAAAGATCATCAAAAAAAAGTCGTCATCAAGGAGATATCATGCGACCGACCGTGCTATGCTTTTCGGGGCTTGATCCATCAGGAGGCGCAGGACTGCAAGCCGACATCGAAGCCATTGGTGCAGCAGGGGCGCACGCTGCCATCGCCTGCACCGCCATCACCGTACAAAGCTCTCAGCAGGTGTTTGGCTTTGAGCCTGTATCTAGTCAGCTACTCACCGCTCAAGCCCGTGCCGTACTGGACGATCTACCAGTGCAAGCCATCAAATCAGGGATGCTTGGCACAGTTGAGAATATCAATGCTATCGCCAATCTATTTGGCAGCCATCAGATCCCGCATGGCACGCCTTATGTACTCGACCCTGTGCTGGTCGCCAACTCTGGTGGTAGTCTGGGCAATCCTGCGACTTTGGTGCAAGCATTTGCTAGGCTTCTGCCCCACGCCACACTCATCACGCCAAACACGCACGAACTGCGCGCCCTAAGCGGTCGTGATGATCTACATGACGCCGCCAAAGCACTCAATGATCAAGGCGTCAATGCTGTGCTTGTCAAGACATCGCATGACTTTGAGACGGGGGATATTGAGCAATTTTTGTACATCAATGGGCGTATTGAGCACACCAGTATCGTGCCACGCCTAGATGGTGAATATCACGGATCGGGCTGCTCGCTCGCTAGCCATATCGCAGGACGACTGGCGATGGGTGATGATTTGGTCGATGCCATCATTCATGCTGATGGCTGGGTGCATCAGTCGCTCATCTATGCCGATGTGCCACATCCTGACAATCCTGCCGCCCAGATGATGCCCAATCGCTTTGTACGCCATCGATAACTCACACGCAAGCCAAAAAAAATCAGCACGCAGATGGTGCTGATTTTTGGGATGGATACTTGTAAATTATACCAGCTTAGCCCATCCAAATATTGGCACTGATTATACCGATAAATTTTTCGAGCAATAATAAGCTAAATAACGCCACCAAAAATGACAAATCAATCATACCAATATTGGGCACAAAACGGCGAAACGGCGCAACAATCGGCTCGGACAACTGCATCATCACGCCAAAAATACTGCTATTGACATTCAAAAACATCATCAATAGACTGCTAATCGCTGATGCCATCATCAAATAGCGAAGTGCCTGCAAAAATTGCATAATCGCTGAAATCGTCGCCACAAAAAACACTTCGACCGCTGATAGGCTCTTGCCCAAGATAGCAGCATCCGCCACCAAATTAATCAGATACAAAAGTAGCATCAGCACCACCGCAGCCGTGCTGATACGCCCCTTACCCACGGTTGGGAAAATGCGTGCAAACACATCCACCACTCGGGTCAGTCGATAAGTCGTCTTGGCAAAAGGATGCGTCTTATCAATCTCGGCAAGCTGTACCATGAACCGCAAAAACAGCAAAATCAGCGCAAAATTAATAACGGCATTGACCAATACAAAAGGCAATGAATTCATAAAGTTATCCTGCTTAAGCTTGGCTTAGCACCGCCCCAAGCTCGACACTGCGGTCGCTACACGCCTGCATCGCACGGGCGAATGCTTGACCGACATCATCAGCATATAGGCTCTCTAGCGCCGCTGCGGTCGTGCCGCCTTTTGAAGTGACTTGCTCACGCAATGTCGCAGGGTCTTGATTGACCGCCAATGCACCTGCACCACGCACGCTTTGGACTGCCAAAGCATGGGCATCGTCAGGCGATAGACCCATTTCGATGGCTTTGGCAATCATATTTTCTAGCACATAAAAGAAATACGCAGGCGCAGAACCTGCCACCGCCGTCACAGCGTGCAGTAGGTTTTCGTCCTTGACCCATGCGGTGATGCCGGATGCTTGCATTACTTTCTCGGCCATTTGACAAGCGGTCTCACTGATACCATCAGCGAACAAGCCTGATGCACCAAAGCCCACGCTGGCAGGTAGATTTGGCATACAACGCACGATATTGGTATAGCCACCAAGCATCTGTGATAAGGTCGCCACCGACAAGCCTGCTGCGATAGACAGCACCAACTGTGATGATAGATATGGCGCAATCGACGCACCCACCACGCCCATCACCTGTGGCTTGACCGCTAGGACAACGACATCCGCTGTGGTGATGATTTGCTCGGCTTGCTCTGGGCTGACAGCATTCACGCCTTTGGCGATGAACTGCGCTTGCTTATCGGTATCGGTATCAGATACAGACAAGGTCAAATCCAGCCCCTGCTCGGCTTTTGCCTTTAAGAGTCCATCAATAATCGCCCCTGCCATATTGCCACCGCCGATGAATGCGATGGTTTTGCCATTTAATACGCCAAAATCAGCAACAGTTGTCATAACGCACCTTTTATCAAATTTATCAAAGTAAAACTTCACCCATTGTACACCATTCGCCCTATTGGTGCAAAATTATCCAAAGCCACAGGCGTCAAATCATCCAATCGCCACACACACATCGGTGCAATCAGCCAAGCATCCGCCCCGATATGCACCTGCCACAGATGCGCTCGTAGCCACGGTGGTAGGCGTAGTTTTTGGGCAAGTTTTTTGCCTTTATAAGCATGGTTGCCGATGATGACAGCTGTGGTTTTGTCCATTTTTTGGGCATGGGTGATGGTATGATGGCTTGTAAATACAATGTGTAATTGTCCATCTGCCACCAATGTTAATTCGCAAGATTGAAATTTATCAAGCCCATGTTCATGCCCAAGCCCATCGCCAACACTTGCCAAATCATCCACCTGCACACCTGCTGTCAAAAGCCGCCACACATCCGCCCGATAGCGGTACAATCGCCCATCATAACAGCACAGCACATAGCTATGATGCACCCCTTGCCAAATCATCTGACTGGCGTGGTCATTGTCCGTGCGAGTCATCATTAGAAGCACAGATTGGGTGGTTTTTTGGCTTGGTGGTAATGGTTCATCACCCTGTAGCCACTGGTGCAAGATACTGGACTTGGCAGATGTTGGTACTTGGTTAAATTGCTCAATCTCCATGACAGCTTGGTATGGCAGATAAGTCTCTGCACAAGATAGCTGTGCCAAGTGCGTATCTATGCTGTGCTGTTGCCACTCGGCGCTCTTTGCAAGTAGCTCGGCACTGCGTACGATATTCTCCACCGCTCGTGGGTTGATGTCAGTGAGCAAGGGCATAATCAGCGTCCGCAGTCTCCCACGCGCATAAGCGGTATCGGTATTGGTCGCATCATCAACAAAGGGGAGCTTGTGCGTGCTGGCAAATTGGCTAATATCATTGCGAGTAACGCCAAGCCACGGTCGCCACAGCCACACTTGCTTATCATGACTGGATTTGGCTTGCCATGATTTCATCCCTGCCAAGCCCTGCACGCCTGCACCATGAATCAGCCTGTACAAGACCGTTTCGGCTTGGTCATGAGCATGATGAGCCAGCATCAGCACATCTTTATCACCCATCAGAGACAGCATGGCATCATAGCGAGCGGTGCGCGCGTGCGTTTCGCTGTTTTTTGGTAAAGTGACAGGTAATATCCGACAATCAAAGCCATGTGCCGTCGCCCAAGTCGCCACCAAATCCGCCCAATCATCATTTGCCTGTTGCCACCCATGATGCACATGAAGCAGGATTGGCAGCCTATCCATCTGCCCTGCTTGATACAGCTGATAGCACGCATACGCCATCGACAGCGAATCACGCCCGCCACTGCACGCCAAATACAGCGTCGCCCCATCTAGCCTGTGGCGATGGTCGTGATAAGCGTTCAATAAAGCATGGGTCAGTGTGTCGGACATGGTTTGATGATTCAAAAGATAAAAAAATAGGACAAAATCTCTTTTGCCCTATTGTAGCAAATTTATCGGCAAATCGCCGTTAAATGCTTCGGTGAAATACCTTGAAAGGTACTTGATAAGCCTAAAAAGCTTTCAAGATGCCTTTTATAAAGACAGCTTATAAAAACAACTTATAAATATACTTTATAAAGATACCTTAGAATTAAACTGCATCAAGCGCTCATAGCGTTTTTGTAGTAACTCATCTTTTGGTAATTGCTCAAGCTCGGCAAGCTGTGCTGTGAGCAGTGATTTGAGCGCAGCCATCACAGGCTCTGGCGCTTCGTGCGCACCCACGTCTTCTTCGATGACTTCATCAATCAGTCCTAGCTGATGCAGATTGACAGCGTTTAGCTTGAGCGCATCGGACGCATCTGGGGCTTTTTCGGCAGTTTTCCACAGGATAGACGCACAGCCTTCCGGTGAAATCACCGAATAAATACTGTTTTCAAGCATATTGACACGGTCAGCCACGCCAATAGCCAGCGCACCACCCGAGCCACCTTCGCCGATGACGGTGGCGATAACTGGCGTGCCAAGACTTGAGAATACAGCGATACTCTTGGCGATGGCTTCGGCTTGTCCACGCTCTTCTGCGCCCACGCCTGGGTATGCCCCTTGAGTATCAATAAAAGTCAATACCGGCAAGCCAAAACGCTCCGCCATCTGCACCAGACGAATCACCTTGCGATAGCCTTCGGGGTTCGCCATACCAAAGTTGTGCGCAATGCGCTCACGAGTACTGCGACCACGATGCTGACCGATGACCATCACAGGCTGACCGTTAAATCGTGCCAAGCCACCAATGATGGCTTTATCATCTGCAAAGGCACGGTCGCCGTGCAACTCATCAAATTCGGTAAATAATGCCGCTACATAATCAAGGAACAACGGACGCTTTGCATGGCGTGCCAATTGCACACTTTCCCAAACTTTACTCATAGCCCACTCTAAAAAAATGATTGTACAAATGTAAACTAAGATTTAGTTTAGCACATTTTTTGGTATCTCGTCATCTTTTTTTGTTGTGATTTATGCCTTTGGGTGCTAATTATTCAAATTATTACCACATCAATCATCAATCAAGCAACCTAGCCGTCATCGGTGGATGAATGCACTCAATGCCCATTTTTGTGCTATACTAGCCAAAAACACCATCAAGGGCGTGCATTATGGGCTATGCAATCAAAAAAGACCAAGATTTATATCTGCAAAATAGCTACACGCTAGCAAGACAAGCTGAACAAGCTTATAAAGAACTGATTGACCAAAAATTGCTCAATTCGTTAGAACGCATGAGCCATCCCGATTATCAAGCAAAACCCATGCCGGATGATTTTCATACCCAAACTTTGGCTCGTGTCCGCCAAAAATTGGGTAAATAAATGTACAGTATCGAGTTTGACCCAGACTATGAGCAAGAGTTAGAATTTATCCTAACTGGCATTGTACTAGATTATACGATGGCTTATGCCGAAAAAATTGTTGCCATTATTGACGATACAATCCAAACGCTGAAGCAACAACCCAAACTATTCGCTATTTATGCCGATGTTCCTATGTATCGCAAATTTTTAGTAGATGGTAAATATGCCATTTTCTATACAGTGGATGATGACAAAAGAACCATTCGAATTGTACACATATTCCCTGCGATTAGGGATTTACCTTATCTACTACAATAAGCTTTTTGGTCTAATAGACAAAATTCATGATGAAACCCCACTCAAACCCTGATACCATATAG
>NZ_CAMCBS010000048.1 GCF_945873075.1 uncultured Moraxella sp.
CCGTAGGTGCTGGTGTTGTTGCAACTGTTAAAGACTAATCGTCAAACAGAACAACTAAGCAAAAAGACAAATCCGAGAGGGTTTGTCTTTTTTTTGTTGCTCACAAGTCTGATTGATGACAATAAAAAAGCCGTGAGAAATGTTCACGGCTGATAATGAATGATAGAGATGGTGGATTAGGACAATTGATTAGCCAATCGACCCACATCGGCTTGTAGCGCTGTAGGTAGTGGCAATATTTGCAATTGGTGATTGGCAGCTAAAGTTTCAATCACATCCGCACGAGCAATGACGAGTGCTTCAGAGCCATCTAGCGTGCTGATGGCATTGACCACATCCAGATGATGCTCTTCTGCCTGTGTGGCAAAAAACTCTACATCAACCGATGCGACACGGTGTAGATACGCCTTTGGACTCGCCTTGAAATACAGTCTGGCGATGATTTCTTGACCCAGATAACAGCCCTTATCATACGCCACACCGCCACGCTGATGCAGACGAAGCTCTTGCGGCTGGAATTTTTCGCTGGTGTCTTTGGTAATCCAATAGTTACCTTGAGCGATGCTAAGCAGTTGCCATGCGACATCCGCCTGCATATCATCAAAGCTAAAGCTTGGTCGTTCATCGATGATGACAGGATAAATCGGCTGTGGTGCTGATAGGGCGATTTTTGAAAATGCGCCAAATTTTTTGATATGCTTGGCAAATTCATCTGCCAAATCAGCGCATAGCACCAAGCCAAAACCATCAGCGATATGGCGAATCCATAGCCCAAATTGTACACGGCCTTTTAGATTGCAAATCGCTGTCGGTAAATATTCATCGCTGATGCTTGCGGTGTTTGCGGTGATTTGTCCTTGCAAAAATTTATCAGCGTCATTGCCTGTTAATTCAAAATAAATAAACTGTGTCATTGTGCTTTCCTAATTGATTTATTTGACCCTTGATGGGCGTATTGTTGTGAATAGATGGGGTCAATTTTAACAAATTTTGGCTAAAAGTGTTAAAATTTTGTACGAATTGACAAAGCCAATGACAAAAAAGGGCGAAAATCGGTTACAATAGACAGTTAATTTAAAAAGACCAAAGGTGATATCATGAGCTTACCTGCTTGCCCAAAATGCCACGAAGAATTTACTTATGCAGATGGTGATTTGCTGATTTGCCCAATGTGCGCCCATGAATGGAAAGATGGCGAGTCAAGCGACGAGTTGCCAGTCATCAAAGATGCCGTCGGCAATGTGCTCGCTGATGGCGATGCAGTTACGGTGATTAAAGACCTAAAGGTCAAAGGCTCATCCACGCCAATCAAAGTCGGCACCAAAGTCAAATCAATTCGCCTAATCTATGATGCGCCCGATGACCATGATATTGACTGCAAAATTGATGGCTTTGGGGCGATGAAACTTAAATCATCTGTCGTCAAAAAAGCCTGATTATCTTCGCCTGATGGGATATTGCGTCGTCAAGTTTCGCTCGATGTACTCGTTGTACACCGTCGCTCACTTTCCTAGCACTATCCGCATCATGCTGTGATAATCTACAAAGTGCTTAATAATTTGGTTAATTGTCCATAATCAATCTTCTAAAATCTTCTTATTTATGAAGATATATTGATTGCCATATCCAATCAATCTAAATCAACAAACAAGGAATTTTTTTCATGACTCACCAAAGCCAAGCTGACCAAATTCTCTTTGAAAAAGCCAAACGCCACATCGCAGGCGGTGTGAACTCGCCAGTGCGTGCCTTTGCTGGGGTGGGTGGGACGCCTGTGTTTGTTGCTCGTGCCAAAGGTGCGTACATCTATGACACCGAAGACAATGCCTATATCGACTATGTCGGCTCGTGGGGCCCGATGATTTTGGGTCATGCGCATGATGATGTCATCACAGCGGTCAAGCAAGCTGCCGAAGATGGCTTGTCTTTTGGTGCACCGACGCCATCAGAGACGACGATGGCGGATTTGATTGCCAGCATTGTGCCGAGTATTGAGCTTGTGCGTATGGTATCATCAGGCACCGAAGCGACGATGTCGGCGATTCGCTTGGCGCGTGGCTATACGGGTCGTGATAAGATTGTTAAGTTTGAAGGCTGTTATCATGGGCATTCAGACAGCTTGCTGGTCAAAGCGGGTTCAGGGATGCTGGATATCGGTGAGCCGACATCAAAGGGTGTGCCTGCGGACTTTGCCAAGCACACGCTTACCTTACCATATAATGACATCGATGCGCTCAAGGCGTGCTTTGAGAAATTTGGCGATACGCTTGCTTGCGTGATTCTAGAGCCAATCGCAGGCAATATGAATATGGTTATCCCAAGCCAAGAATTTCACCAAACCCTGCGTACGCTATGCACCGAGCACGGCGTGGTGCTGATTTTTGATGAAGTGATGACAGGATTTCGTGTGGCATTAGGCGGTGCGCAGTCGCATTTTGGCATCACGCCTGATTTGACGACCTTTGGCAAAATCATCGGCGCAGGCCTGCCAGTGGGTGCATTTGGCGGTAAGCGTGAAATCATGGAATGCATCGCACCACTTGGCGGCGTCTATCAAGCAGGCACATTGTCGGGCAATCCGCTTGCGATGCGTGCAGGTAAGGCGATGTTTGATAAATTGACCCAAGACGGCTTTTATGATGAGCTGACTGCCAAGACCGAATATCTGGTCAAGGGTCTAAAAGATGCCGCTGCCAAGCATGGCGTGGCGTTCCAAGCGTGCTCGGTGGGCGGTATGTTTGGTGTGTTCTTTAGCGACAGCCTACCGCAGAATTTCAATGATGTCGCTACCAAATGTGATGCCAAGAAGTTCGCCAAATTCTTCCACGCCATGCTTGATGAAGGCGTGTATCTTGCGCCATCAGCGTTTGAAGCGGCATTTATGTCATCGGCGCACAGCTATGAAGATTTGGATAAGACCATTATGGCAGCCGATAAAGTATTTGCCAGTTTGTAAAATTTTGTCAAATTCAATGACTAATTAAGGCTTGTGGCTTGATTTTAAGATATCAAAAAACCATATAGCTCAAATCAAAAATGATTGTAATGGGTTTGCCCATTTTTCGGAAAAAATTATGTTAGCAAAAATCGTCGGTGCGGTCATCGGCACCAAAAATGAACGCGAATTAAAGCGAATGCGTAAAGTCGTCGCCAAGATTAACGCCCTTGAGCCGAGTATTCAGGTGCTTAGCGATGATGAACTTCGCCAAAAGACGACGGAATTTAAAGAGCGTCATCAAGCAGGTGAGAGCCTAGATAAGCTGCTGCCTGAAGCGTTTGCGGTGTGCCGTGAAGCGTCATTGCGTGTCAATGGGATGCGTCATTATGATGTGCAGCTGATTGGTGGTATGACCTTGCATGAAGGCAAAATCGCCGAGATGAAGACCGGTGAAGGTAAGACCTTGATGGCGACTTTGGCGATTTATCTGAACGCCATCAGTGGTAAAGGCGTGCATGTTGTCACCGTGAACGATTATTTGGCAAGCCGTGATGCCGAGCTGAACCGTCCGCTATTTGACTTTTTGGGCTTGACGGTGGGCGTGGTCTATAGCCAGCAGATGCCCCAAGAAAAATTCGCCGCCTATCGTGCTGACATCACTTATGGTACTAATAACGAATACGGCTTTGACTATCTGCGTGATAATATGGTGTTTAGCCTAGCTGAAAAAAAACAGCGTCCGCTCAACTACTGTATCATTGACGAAATCGACTCAATTTTGATTGATGAAGCGCGTACACCGCTTATTATCTCAGGTCAAGCCGAAGATTCAGCACATCTGTATGCCTTGATTGATAAGGTGGTCGAAAATCTTGTTCGCTCAGATGATGAAGAAGCGAACAAGAACAATACCGCTGGTGATTTTTGGATTGATGAGAAAAACCGCACCATTGAAATCAGCGAAAAAGGCTATGAGAAAATTGAGAAATTCTTAATCGAAGTGGGTGAATTGGGCGAAAATGAAAGCCTGTACAGCCCAGCTCGTCTGCCACTGCTTGCCCATGCACAAGCGGCAATCCGTGCGCACCATTTGTTCGTTAAGAATATTCACTACATCGTCCAAGATGGCGAAGTCATCATCGTCGATGAAAATACAGGTCGTACCATGCCGGGTCGTCGCTGGTCGGATGGCCTGCACCAAGCGGTCGAAGCCAAAGAAGGCGTGGAAATCCAAGCCGAAAACCAAACGATGGCGACCACCACTTTCCAAAACTATTTCCGTCTGTATGATAAGCTATCAGGCATGACAGGTACGGCAGATACCGAAGCGGCGGAGCTTAAATCCACCTATGGTTTGGATGTCGTCATTATCCCGACGCACCGTCCTGTGGCTCGTATTGATTTGGATGACCAAATTTTCTTGACCAAGCTTGGTAAGTACAAAGGCATCATCCGTGAAATCAAATCAATCACCGAAAAAGGCGCACCTGTGCTTGTCGGTACAGCGACGATTGAAGCATCCGAAGAGCTGTCGTATCTGCTTGACCAAGAAGGCATCAAGCATGAAGTCCTAAACGCCAAACAGCATGAGAGAGAAGCGGACATCATCGCGCAGGCAGGTCGCCCAAAGGCAGTGACCATCGCCACCAACATGGCAGGTCGTGGTACAGACATTATCCTAGGTGGTAACTGGCAGGCCGAGCTTGAAGGTGTCGAAGGTGTCACTGAAGAGATGCGTCAAGCTGCCCAAGCGGCATGGCAACAGCGTCATGATGCGGTGCTTGCCGCAGGTGGTCTGCACATCATCGGTTCAGAACGTCACGAGTCACGCCGTATCGATAACCAGCTGCGTGGTCGTGCCGGCCGTCAAGGTGATCCGGGTCAATCTCGTTTTTTCTTATCGCTAGAAGATGATTTGATGCGTATCTTTGCCGGTGATCGCATCACCAATATGTTTCGTGCGATGGGTCTAAAAGAAGATGAAGCGATTGAGCATAAGATGGTTTCTCGTTCGATCGAAGGTGCGCAAGGCAAGGTTGAAGCTCGTGATTTTGATGCTCGCAAAAATCTGCTTAAGTATGACGATGTCGCCAACGAACAGCGTAAAGTTATTTATTCGCAGCGTGATGATTTGCTTGCAGAGATGGATTTGCAAGAAGGTATCAAAGCCATGCACCATGAGGTGTACAATGCACTGATCAATCAGTTTGTACCACCAGGTTCAGTTGATGATCAGTGGAATATTGACGGACTTGAAGATGAAATCGAAGAAGCGTTCCGTTTTTATATGCCAATCAATGACTGGCTTGATGCTGATCGTCGCCTTGACGAAGAGGGCTTGCGTGAAAAAATCATCAACACCGCCATCGAACGCTACGAGGCTCGTCGTGAGCAGATGGGTGCTGAGACCGCTGCATCACTAGAACGCCATTTCATGCTAAAAAGCTTGGATCACCACTGGAAAGAGCATCTAACCCAGATGGATCAGCTGCGCAAAGGTATCCACCTGCGTAGCTATGCCCAAAAAAATCCAGAGCAAGAGTACAAGCGTGAGTCGTTTGAGCTGTTCCAATCGATGATGGGTGCGATCAAGTCAGATGTGGTGCAGGATTTGGCTCGTGTACACGTGCCGACGCCAGAAGAGCTGGCTGCCCTAGAAGAAGAGCGTCGCCTGCAGGCTGAACGTATGCAGATGATGTTTGAGCACAACGAAATCAACTTGGACGGCACTGAAAGCCGTGACCCTGAGCTGACCACAGGTCCCGTGCCAAATCGTCATCGTATCAGACAGAACATGACCATCACTTTGGGTGCAGCAGCACCAAGCGAGACAGTGGCAGAACCACAGCTTGGCGATGATGAGCTGGTGATTCCTGCCAATATCAATCGTAATGCACCATGCCCATGTGGCTCTGGTCTAAAATACAAACAATGTCACGGCAAGCTTAGTTAACACGACTTGTTTTCAGACTGGTATGATATGGCTGATCAAAGCAGATGACAAGTGCATCTGCTTTTTTTGGTGATTGGTGCCATAATGTAGAAATATTGGCAAGTTTTGAGTAGTTTATCGTAACCATTACCCTGTATTGTTTATGTAAACCTATGCTATACTAAGCAATACAATCATAAAATGAGATGGTCGTGCATCATCAGTATTCGTGCTGATTTATCCGATGAATCTTTAGTTATTGACAGTTTCACCAATGGCTGGTTGATTGGTGGTTTTGAATAAATTCACAAAATTGGGCAAAAGAACTGGTTGGGTTACCAAAAATTTGCCACTATTTAAGGATGTAGCGATGAAAAAATCCCTATGGCAAGTGATTGCTCTGTGCGGTGTGATCGCACTGAGTGCTTGTAGCAAACAAGAACAAAATGCGGATGCGGCTACTGAGCCAAAAGATGTGCCAATGAGTGCAGCGCCTGCTGAACCAACTGCGATGGCAGAAGGCAGTGATGATGCAGCCAGCGAACCAACCGCTGATGATTTGGCAGATGCCAATGCAGCACCTGCTGAGATTACGAGTGATACGACTACCGAAGCCGAAGATGATACGCCAATCGCAGAAGCAGTAGAAATCGATGATGAAGCGGCTGCGACAGCGACAGCGGATGCTGAAGTGGTGGATGAAGAAGAACAAAAATAATGCTGTATTGATGATTTGTGTTGTTTGGTTTTATCAACTTGGTTTGACAATTCAAGGCTAAATTGCTAGACTTTTGCGCTTAAATTCGCCA
>NZ_CAMCBS010000049.1 GCF_945873075.1 uncultured Moraxella sp.
CGCCTACGCCTACGCCTACGCCTACGCCTACGCCTACGCCTACGCCTACGCCTACCAGTATCGGCAAATTTGAAAATGCTGTCAAGACCCACGACCGCCCTGCCTTACAAAATTTGGCACAGGTGTTGGATGCCGCTATCGCTGATAAAGTGACTGATGGCAATAATACTTTGGCAGATGTCTTAATCATCGATGCAACAAACGGTAATGACACCACCTTAGCCAATATGGCGACACAGCTGCAGCCACTGCTCTCTGGTTCGGTCAATCGACTGTTGGCTGATGATGCCGATCGTTTTGCTGGCAGCATCTTTGAGCGCAGCTTCGAGCCAAATAAGACCGTCTGGGCAAAAGCCATCGGCAATACTGGCACACTCGACGCCCAAAACAGCCTAACCGACTTTGATAGCAATGCTTGGGGCGTCATTGCAGGTGCCGACACTGCCATCAATGACAGCAATATCGGTCTGGCCATCGCTTATGGTGAGAATGATGCTGATAGCCAAGCTTTGGCATCTCACCACGCTCAAGCTGACACATTAATGGGTTATCTGTATGCCAATCATAGCATCGCCAACACCACAGCACATGCGCACATTGGTGTCGGTACAGCCCAAATCAAAGGCGAGCGTCGCTTTGACTCAGCCATCGCTTACAGTGACTATGATGCAGACATCGTACAGGCAGGCTTTGGCATCTCTCATCAAATTGGCAGCGATAATCGCAATCTGACGCCGTTTGTTAAGATTGATTATAGCCAAGTCAAATCTGATGCCTACATCGAAACTGGTGTCGACGCCTACAATCTTAGCATTGATGCCGCCAAATATCAGCGCCTAACCAGCACTGCAGGTATCAAAGCTACGGCGGCTGTGACACCAAAACTTCGCTTGGCAGCGCTGGCATCTGTCGGCGTGGATAATGGTGATAAGCGCAGCGACATTAATGGCAGCTTTGTCAGCTTTGGTGATCATCGATTTGGTGTCGCAGGTCATAAGATCGGTAAAACCGTTGGTACGCTCGGTGTAGGCATCCAGTATCAACTAACCCCTGCCACAAGCCTACGCTTGGATTATCAAGGCCAATGGCGTGATAATTATGAAAGCCACGGTGGCGTGATCGGTATCAAATCAGTATTTTGATTTTTAGATACCAAGATTGGGGCGGCTAAGTATGACCGCCCCAATTTTTATTCAGTCTTATGACAGTGACACTCCACCAACCACCTTATCCAAACTGCATCAGTCTATTGTAATTTTTAAAACTGCTGATCAGCCTTTCTTAGCAAGAGATTTTTTATTCAATCTGTCCTTATTCACAAATTTTTACGAATTATCAAAATTTTTACTAGCTTTTATCACGATTTTATGGCAAATTGCAACAATCCAAGTTGTGTTTGTTTCAGCCAAGCTTTTATTGGTTAAATTTTGTTACACAATTTGGGGCAAATGGATTGATCATCTAAAGGTAAACTTGTGCGTGCTTGTGCGTGATAGTGGCATTGATGACGAGTTAGTCTTTAGATGGTCAGATTGATCTTAGTATCGTCATGATACAAAAAACAAAATTAAGGATATGCTTATGGAAAGCATTATTAACGCAATTAATGACGTTGTCTGGAGTCCATGGCTAGTTTGGCTATGCTTGGCAACTGGTCTATTCTTCTCTATCCTAACTCGCTTTATGCAGCTGAGACATTTCAAAGAAATGATTAGCCTGCTATTTGCTCGTAACGAATCACCAGAAGGCATTAGCTCATTTCAGGCATTGGTAGTTGCACTATCAGGCCGTGTGGGCATGGGTAACATTGCTGGTGTTGCGGCGGCGATTGGTTTTGGTGGCCCAAGTGCGGTATTTTGGATGTGGGTGATGGCGTTTTTGGGCGCATCAACCGCCTATGTCGAATCTACCTTAGGTCAGATTTATAAGGTCAATGACAAAGGTCAATACCGTGGTGGCCCTGCTTACTACTTCGAAAAATTCTTCGGCGGTGGTTTTGGTAAGGCTTATGGTCTATTGGTTGCACTTGCATTCGTTGTTTCTTGTGGTCTGTTCCTACCAGGTGTACAAGCCAACGGTGTTGTCAAGGCTGTCACTGGTATCACTGGTGAAGGCGCAATGGTTAGCACTGCCTTTGGTGATGTTGGTACAAACACCCTGATTGTCACGCTAGTCGTTGTTGTCCTACTTGGTCTGATCATCTTTGGTGGTATCAAACGTATCGCTCGTGTGGCTGAGTTCATTGTTCCATTTATGGCGCTTGGCTATATCTTGATGGCGGTGCTTATCATTCTATTCAACTTTGATAAGATTCCTACTATCTTTGGCCTAATCATGAGCGACATCTTTAACCCAATGGCTGGCTTTGGTGCGGCGATTGGCTGGGGTGTAAAACGTGGTGTTTACTCAAACGAAGCTGGTCAAGGTACAGGTCCACACCATGCGGCGGCAGCTGAAGTTCAGCACCCTGCACAGCAAGGCATCGTACAAGCATTCTCTGTGTATATCGACACCCTGTTCGTATGCTCGGCGACTGCATTCATGATTCTGATGACTGGTATGTACAACGTTCAAGGTGCTCTACCAGAAGGCCAATTCCTAGTACAATTCGTTGACCCTGCAACCACCATCAGTGGCCCTGCATTCACTCAAATGGCTGTATCTAGCGTATTTGGCGGCTTTGGTAGCGTATTCGTTGCGGTGGCGGTATTCTTCTTCTCATTCACCACCATCATGGCGTACTACTACATCGCCGAAGTGAATATGGCATATCTGACTCGTTCATTCAAATCAGACTTTGCTCTATTCCTAGTCAAACTAATCATCATCCTAGCTGTTGCTTATGGTGCGGTCAATAGCGCAGGCTATATCTGGACCATCGGTGATATCGGTGTGGGCTTGACTGCATGGCTAAACATCATCGGTATGCTGGTTATCTTCTTTATGGCAAAACCAACTCTACTTGCCCTAAAAGACTACGAACAGCAAAAGAAAGCTGGCGTGACCAACTACACCTTCGACCCTGCTAAGCTTGGCATCCGTAATGCGACTTTCTGGGAAGAAAAGCTAAAAAACAAAAAAGACTAATTCATCCTTAGTCGAAACAAAAGCTCTACCGATGTAGGGCTTTTGTTTTGGGTGGTGAAATGGTTAAAAGCAAATAGTTAAAAGCATAGTTAAAAACCGCTTTGACATCATAATCAAAGCGGTTTTTTGGTCTAAGACTATGGCTTACAAATTCGGATTCAGCCACTTTTCAGCAGTCTTAATATCCCAACCCTTACGGCGTGCGTAGTCTTCTAGCTGGTCGGTGCTGATTTTACCGACATTAAAATAAGTACTGTCAGGGTGGCTATAATAAAAACCCGATACACTAGACGGTGGCCACATGGCGTAGCTTTCAGTGAGATAAGTACCGATAGTATTGGTGGTATCTAGCCAGTCAAACAGCTTGCCTTTTTCGGTATGTTCAGGGCAAGCAGGATAACCCGGTGCAGGACGGATGCCGATGTATTGCTCTTTTATCAGCTCTTCGTTGCTTAGGTTTTCATCGGCTTGATAGCCCCAGTAGTCTTTGCGAATCAGCTCATGCAGATGCTCGGCAAAGCTTTCGGCTAGGCGGTCGCACACTGCCTGCACCATGATGGCGTTATAGTCATCGCCTTTTGCCTTATACTCATTGGCAAGCTCTTCAGCGCCAAAGATAGACACGGTAAAGCCGCCCAAATAATCATTACCATTGGGCGAGATAAAGTCAGCTAGGCTGTAGTTTGGCTTGCCTGTGACCTTGTCACTTTGTTGGCGTAAATGTTCAAAGTGTTGCACCGCTTGACCATTTTCATCATAGACGGCGACGGTATCAGGGGCGGTACGCTTGGCTTTTTCTAAACGAAACACCGCTTTGGCAGTCACAAGCTTTTCCGCCATCAGCTTATCAATCATCGCCATCGCATTGGCGTACAAATCACGAGCTTCTGCGCCGACAACTTCATCATCAAAGATTTTTGGGTATTTACCGACCAAGCCCCATGAGATAAAAAACGGCGTCCAGTCAATGTATGGCAAGAGATTCTCAAGCGGATAATCATCAAGCACCACTTGACCCAGTTTATTTGGTACAGGTGGTGTGTAAGTCTCCCAGTCGTATTGGAAACCTTCGGCGATGGACTGCTCATAGGTCAGCTTCGCCCCTTTTGGCTTACGATTGGCTAGGCGTTCTCGCACTTCGCTGTACTCGCTACGGATTTCATCAATGAACTCGCCACGCTTATCCTTTGACAATAAAGTCGTCGCCACGCCCACCGCACGGCTGGCATCCGCCACATAGACGACGATGTCGTTTTGGTAATTGGGTTCAATTTTGACCGCCGTATGTGCCTTGGATGTGGTCGCACCGCCGATGAGTAGCGGTAAGTTAAAGCCCTGCTCTTGCATTTGCTTAGCGACATAGACCATCTCATCTAGGCTTGGGGTAATAAGTCCTGACAGCCCGATGATATCGACATTTTCACGCTTGGCGGTCTCAAGGATGGTCTCACATGGCACCATCACGCCTAAGTCAATGATTTCATAGCCATTACAGCCCAAGACCACGCCGACGATATTTTTGCCGATGTCATGCACATCACCTTTGACAGTCGCCATAAGAATTTTACCCTTAGACTCGCCTGCGACTTTTTCGGCTTCGATATAAGGATTTAGCCATGCCACCGCTTGTTTCATCACACGGGCGGATTTGACCACCTGTGGCAAGAACATCTTACCTGCACCGAACAAATCACCCACCACATTCATGCCGTCCATCAAAGGCCCTTCGATGACATCGAGCGGTCGTGGGTATTTTTGGCGAGCTTCTTCGGTGTCCTCATCAATATAAGTAGTGATACCTTTGACTAGGGCATATTCAATGCGTTTTTCTACCGTGTCTTCACGCCATGCTAGGTCAGCACCGCCTGATTTGGCTTTATCGCCTGAATGGTAATTTTCGGCAACTTCAAGCAGCTTCTCTGTCGCTTCGTTATTGTCGTTATTACGGTTTAAAATCACATCTTCGATGGCATCACGGGCAGATGGCTCAATCTCATCATACAGCTCGAGCATCGCAGGATTGACAATCCCCATCGTCATGCCGTTATTGATGGCGTGGTATAAGAACACCGCATGAATCGCTTCACGAATTGGATTACCACGAAAACTAAACGACACATTGGACACACCGCCCGACACCATCGCATTGGGCAGGTTGTCGGTAATCCATTTGGTCGCTTTGATAAAGTCCACGCCGTAGTTGTTATGCTCTTCGATACCTGTGGCGACCGCAAAGATGTTCGGGTCAAAGATGATGTCTTCGGATGGGAAACCCACTTCATCGACCAAAATATCATAGCTGCGTTTACAAATCTCAATCTTGCGTGCTTCGGTGTCCGCTTGCCCAACTTCATCAAACGCCATGACAATCACCGCCGCCCCATAACGCATACATAGGCGAGCTTTGGCGACAAATTCATCATAGCCTTCTTTTAATGAAATAGAATTGACAATCGCCTTGCCCTGCGTGCATTTTAGACCTGCTTCAATGATGTCCCATTTTGATGAGTCAATCATCAGTGGCACTCGGCTGATGTCAGGCTCGGACGCAATCAGATTGACAAAATGAATCATCGCCTGCTTGCTGTCTAGCATGGCTTCGTCCATGTTGATGTCCACGACCTGCGCGCCGCCTTCTACTTGGTCTCGGGCGACATCAAGGGCTTCTGCGTATTCTTCATTTTTAATCAGTCTTAAGAATTTCTTAGAGCCTGTAACATTGGTACGCTCACCGACATTGACAAACAAGCTATCACGAGTGATGTTAAAGGCTTCAAGTCCAGACAGGCGGCACGCAGGCTTATATTCAGGAATGGTGCGTGGGGCAAAGGGCGACACCATCTCGACAATCGTGCGGATATGCTCGGGCGTCGTACCACAGCAGCCACCGACGATATTGACAATACCTGCTTTGGCAAAGCCCTGCACCATCGTGGCAGTCTCGGTCGCCGTTTCGTCATATTCGCCAAATTCATTGGGCAAGCCTGCATTGGGGTGTGCTGATACAAAGGTCTCACAGACATCGGATAAGCTTTGGATATGTGGTCTGAGTGCATCTGCACCCAAAGCACAGTTAAAGCCAATCGAGATAGGCTTGGCATGGCGTACCGAATTATAAAAGGCTTCTGCCGTCTGCCCTGACAGCGTCCGCCCCGATGCGTCGGTAATCGTGCCACTAATCATAATCGGCAGCTCAAAGCCAATCATCTCAAATACGCCCGTCACCGCAAAAATCGCCGCCTTGGCATTTAGCGTATCAAACACCGTCTCAATCAAAATAATGTCCGCCCCACCGTCAATCAGTGCCAGCGTACTTTCGGTGTAGTT
>NZ_CAMCBS010000050.1 GCF_945873075.1 uncultured Moraxella sp.
ACCTTAAAGGCATCGTCATTGGTCACAGTCACAACTTCATCATAAATCTCGGTATTTAGCACCGCTGGCACAAAGCCTGCGCCGATGCCTTGGATGGGGTGTGGACCTTTTTGACCACCTGACAGCACTGGCGATGCTTGTGGCTCGACGGCGACGACTTGTACGCTGTCTTTTTTGGCTTTCAACACTTCGCCAACGCCTGTAATCGTACCGCCCGTACCCACGCCTGCGACCAAGATATCCACTTGCCCATCGGTATCGTTCCAAATCTCTTGGGCAGTGGTGTCACGGTGCACTTGTGGATTGGCAAGATTGTCAAATTGGCGTGGCATAAAGTAGCCGTCTTGTGCTGCCAGCTCATTGGCTTTGGCAATCGCACCGCCCATCCCTTCGGCAGCAGGTGTCAAAACAAGCTCAGCGCCATAAGCACGCAGCAGCGCACGACGCTCAAGGCTCATACTCTCAGGCATGGTGATGACAAGCTTATAGCCACGAGCGGCGCAGATGAGCGCAAGACCGATGCCTGTGTTGCCACTGGTCGCTTCGACGATGATGGTGTCTTTGGTGATTTGACCTGATTTTTCGGCATCATCAATCATCGCAAGGGCGATACGGTCCTTGACCGAGCTTGCAGGGTTAAAATATTCAAGCTTGGCGACCACACGCGCTTTCAGCCCTGCGGTAAGATTAGACAGCTCAACCAGCGGTGTGTTGCCAACAAGTTCAGTGATATTTTTGGCGATTTTCATAAAAACTCCCTAGATGTGATTATTGTGCTATTAGCATAGCAAATTTTTTGGCAATTTACCGCCAAATTCTTAGTCCAAAATTTGATAAACTTATGCAGCTTTGGTGATTAAAACAAAACCAAGCTTGATGATCAAACTTGGTTTTTCTATAGCTTTGACGGCTTGGTTTGCCAAGCTTAGTTCAGACCAAG
Organism: uncultured Moraxella sp.; assembly: GCF_945873075.1. Taxonomy (GTDB): domain Bacteria; phylum Pseudomonadota; class Gammaproteobacteria; order Pseudomonadales; family Moraxellaceae; genus Moraxella. The sequence goes on from NZ_CAMCBS010000050.1 coordinate 941, forward strand.
CACATCTTTCATGTTATATAAGCCTGCTGGCTGTGCTGCCACCCACTGCGCTGCTCGCACTGCGCCCGTGGCAAAAGTGGCACGGCTTTGGGCTTTGTGCGTGATGGCGATGATTTCACCATCCATGATGAACTCCACCGTATGCTCGCCGATGATCTCACCACCACGGATGGCATGCATACCGATGTCACCTTTTTCACGCTTGGCAGCGCCGTGGCGACCATACACGAGTGCGTTTGGCAGGTGCTGATCACGGGCATCGGCGACAGCTTTTGCCATCATCAGTGCTGTGCCTGATGGCGCATCAATCTTGTGCTTGTGATGATGTTCGATGATCTCGACATCAGCATCCAGTCCAAGCACACGAGCAGTCGTGGCAAGTAGATTCAGCGACAGATTTACGCCCGTAGAGTAGTTGCCAGCATAGACGATGGCGATGTACTGACTGGCGTCAGTAAGCTTGGCTTCTTGTTCGGCACTCAATCCTGTCACGCCCATCACGAGTGGCACCTTGTTTGCCACACAAGCATCAAGCACTTCATCGAGCGCTTCTGGTAAGCTAAAGTCAATCAGCACATCCACGCCAGTCAAATCAAGCGTCGCCAAAGGTACGCCTGTCTTGGCGACACCGATGAACTCGCCAGAGTCGGCACCGATCAAGCTTGAGATACTGCGGACAAATGCCCCTTTTAGTGCGGTATTTGGATTATCCAATGTTGCTTGGATCAGCATGCGCCCCATACGACCTGATGCACCCATGATGCCGATATTTAGCTGTGTCATAATTGCGTCCTTTTTTGGTTGATGAGTTTGATTATACTGCAAAAGCGAGCTTGGTTTCACTAATTTTTAACTGTTTTTATGGATTTGAGTGGACTTTATAAGACATATTCCACTGAATTGACGCATAAAAAACGACAAGCCATCCGACTTGTCGTCTCTGCAATCAATGGCTTAGCCACCAATCTTCTTATATTTCATACGCTTAGGACCTGCATCCGCACCAAGCATCTTTTTGCGGTAGGCTTCGTACTCGGTGTAGTTGCCATCATACCACACAGGGCCTTCTTCTTCGAATGCCAGGATATGCGTGGCAATACGGTCAAGGAACCAGCGGTCATGCGAGACCACCATCACTGTACCCGGGAATACTTGTACCGCATCTTCTAGTGCACGCAAGGTCTCGACATCAAGGTCGTTCGATGGTTCGTCAAGTAAGATAACATTCGCCCCTTGCTTGAGTGTCTTGGCAAGCTGTAGGCGGTTACGCTCACCGCCTGATAGCTGACCGACGCGTTTTTGTTGGTCTTGACCTTTGAAATTAAAGCGGCCGATATAAGCACGGCTTGGCGTGGTGTATTCACCAACCGTAATCATATCAAGCCCATCAGACACTTCTTCCCACACAGTCTTATTGTCATCAAGCTCATCACGCACCTGACCGACATAGGCGACTTTGACGCTCTCGCCCACTTCGACCGTGCCGGTATCAGGGGTATCTTTACCGCAAATCATGTTAAACAGCGTGGTTTTACCCGCACCATTTGGACCGATAATACCGACGATTGCCATCGGTGGCACGGTGAATGATAGGTTCTCGTACAATAGGCGGTCGCCAAATGATTTTGAAATGTTATTCACTTCAATCACTTTATTACCTAGGCGTGGCCCTGGTGGAATGTAGATTTCTGCCGTTTCGTTGCGTTGTTGGAATTCACGGGAGTTCATCTCCTCAAAACGCTCTAGACGAGATTTGGACTTGGCTTGCTGACCTTTTTGGTTCTTACGCACCCATTCCAATTCTTGTTTTAGGGCTTTGGCAAAGGCTTCTTCTTGCTTTTGCTCTTGCTCTAGACGCTTGTTCTTTTGCTCTAGCCACTCGGTGTAGTTGCCTTGATATGGGTAGCCATAGCCACGGTCAAGCTCCAAAATCCACTCAGCGACATTGTCAAGGAAATAGCGGTCGTGGGTAATCGCCACAATCGTACCTGAATAGTCTTTTAAGAAACGCTCAAGCCATGCCACTGATTCTGCATCCAAATGGTTGGTCGGTTCGTCAAGTAGTAGCATATCAGGCTTGGACAATAGCAGACGGCACAGTGCAACACGGCGCTTCTCACCACCTGATAACTTGGACACATCCGCATCCCATGGTGGTAGGCGTAGTGCGTCGGCGGCTTTTTCAAGCTGGGTGTTTAGGTTGTGCGCATCCCATGCTTGGATGATGTCTTCCATCTTGCCCTGCTCGGCGGCAAGCTTATCAAAGTCCGCATCAGGCTCAGCATATTCAGCATAAATCTGGTCAAGGCGAGCTAGCGCATCCAGCGCTTCACGCACGCCATCTTCGACATTACCACGCACGTCTTTATTTGGGTCTAGCTGTGGTTCTTGGGGTAGATAGCCGACTTTGATACCTGCTTGTGGACGGGCTTCACCGCTAAACTCGGTATCCACGCCTGCCATGATGCGTAGTAGCGTTGATTTACCAGCACCGTTTAGACCGAGAACACCGATTTTGGCACCCGGGAAAAATGATAGGCTGATGTCTTTTAGGATTTCACGCTTTGGGGGAACAATTTTTGACACCTTGTTCATGGTGTAGATATATTGAGCCATGAGTTTCCTGTTTTTGGTTTATGACAATAAAGGCTTAACTGCTTATTATCGCATTGATACAGGATTTGGGCAAGGTGATTTTGGGGTTTTGAGTGGTAAAAAACGGCACATCACGCACCGTTTTTCTCATTAAACTATTCTAGGTATTCAAGTAATGCTTGCTCATCACCATACAAGGCTTGATTTGGTACAACAAGCCACTTGTCATCATGCTCAATCACCAACTGCGGCGCCCAAACGCTGTGCCAACTGTTGCCCAAACTCAATGCGTGCTAATTGTACCGGTACAGCTAGACTTAATCTGCGACCTAGAAAATGTTTAAATTGGCGAACACCTTATGAGGTTTATTATCAAAAGGCGTTGCAGTTAGTTTGACAATTCAAGTTCAATAAATTGGTATAATTAAACCACTTGGAAAACCAAAAAAAGCTGATAAGATACCAATATGGTGATTGCCATCAGCAGACGACAAGCCAATATCATCAACAAAATCCGCCAATATCAGCCAAGTGATTTTGTATTGTCCAGCATGGTGTATTTTGAATTAGTATTTAGGGCGTATAACAGCCAAAAAGTGCAGGATAATTTACGCACTTTGGAACAGTTACCATTTGAAATTTTGCCATTTACCCAACAAGACGCGTATCATGCAGGGAAAATCCGTGCCGATTTAAAACAAAAAGGCACACCGATTGGCGTTTATGATGTGTTGATTGCAGGGCAAGCCGTTGCCCAAGAGTTGATTTTATTAACCCATAATGTAAAAGAGTTTGAACGAGTGGATGGGCTTAAATTTGAAGATTGGTTGGAGTAAAAGATGAGTATTTTACAAAATGCTGTTGATTCTATTATTATGGGTTTAGAAGATTTAAACTCAGAAGATGAAAAACGCATATTATCTTGTGTTAGAAATCTTTATGCAGGAATGCTTTTATTATTTAAATATAAATTAGTTGAATTGAGTCCACCAGGCTCAGATGAAGTACTAATTAAAACAAAAGTACTTCCTGTATATATTAACGGTCAAATTCAATGGAGAGGAAATGGTAAATCAACACTAGATGTAAGACAAATTAAAGAAAGATTTTTATCTCTTAATATTGATGTTGATTGGAAAAAGATTGAAAAAATTCAAAATTATAGAAATGATATAGAGCATTATTTTGATACAAAAGATAATAATTATGATGAATTAAAAATGATGATTTTTGATACATTCTTAATCATTAATAAATTTATTGCTAATTATTTAGATGAAGAAGCATTTGATTTATTTGATGAACTTAAAGATGGTTATCAAAATTTTGTAGAACAATTTATCTATGAAAAATATGGAAGCGAAATCCATCTAGCGATTAAAGATGGTGGAGATTTGCCTGTAAGTAGATGTCCTAATTGCTATGAAGAAACTTTTTTATATGATGAAGGTTTCTGTATGTATTGCAGTAATAAAATCTCTCGCTTTGAATGCCAGTTTTGCCATGACACGATAACTCCCGAAGACATGGATAGTTTCCCAATGTGTAGCTATTGTGCTTATAAATGGCAAAAAGCACAAAATGAATAATTAACTATGAACCGCCTAGAATCCTTAAAAATCTTTGTCAGCGTTACTGAAACCTTACATTTTTGTAACCAAGATCCGCATTTTGCTGTATCCGTCTCGGCATAAATTGCCGCCCCTAGTGCGAGCGTTGGTGGATTTTTTGGTAGAGTATTTTAAAGATAGGGATTGGTAAGAGTTTTCAAACTACCTAAAAACAAAAATGGTCAATTTTGCAAATGATACTAGCAAAATTGACCATTTTTTATTGATTATTCAATTACTTACTTGCCACCGTAAAACGCTTGTGCAAATGTGCTTTATTTTCTACATCGTCGCTGATTGCAATCGCCAAATCTGCGACACTAATGCCAGCAGGTACATCACCATTCATAAGCAAATTATCATCGCCCAAGCGATATTCGCCTGTACGCTCTTCGCTATAGCCAGCAGTGACACCAAGTAGTGCAGGCGGTGAGATAAACGCCCAATTGACATCACGGCGGTCTTGTAGATCGGTTAATAAATTGCGTGCAGCGTTCGCCCCATCAAAAATCTCTTTTGGAAATGCAGGAGTATCAATCAGTTGCACATTTGGGGCAACAAACAAACT
>NZ_CAMCBS010000051.1 GCF_945873075.1 uncultured Moraxella sp.
ATGTCTATTAGGAGATGTGGTGTGATTTTTATCATGAAAAATGTCTATTACGCCAGCTTTTTTTATTTACATCAAAACAAAACCCCAAAGCGCATCATCATGCCATCTTTGGGGTTTGTTGTCTTATCTTATGCCATCAGGCAAATTCGCCCGTGCTCACCACATCAAGCTGTACGCCCCATTTGGCGAACTGTGGCGCATCTTGCTCAAGCTGTGTGGCGATTAGCTCTTCGTGCATCCCTGCGCCGACCAGCACTTGCCAGTGGTCAGCACTGATGATATTCAGGTTAATCGCAGCCGCCTTGGTGGTGCGTGATTGACTAGACTGTGCCGCTAGACGCAAAATCAAGCACAGATAAGCAAGCTTGCGACCGCCTAGATTCTCAACGATATCAAGCGCATCGGATTTGAGCTTACGGCGATGATGTAGCACCAGCTGCGCCATCATCGCTTGACCCACCTGCGAAAAGCCTGCAATATCTGAATGCTCAAGCAAATAGGCACTGTGGCGCTGATAGTTGCTATGCCCAACCGCCAAGCCAATCTCGTACAGATTTGCCGCACGGCGCAGCAGGTCAGCATCTTCACTGCTAAACTCAAGCTCATCTTTGACATCATTAAATAAGCGAGCCGCTCGTGTCATCACACGCCCTGCTTGCTTGACATCGACCGAATAACGCTCCGCCAGTGCTGCCACCGAGCGGTCACGCACATCTTCAGAATTGAGCCTGCCAAGCATATCATACATCACGCCTTCACGCAGTGCGCCGTCCGAATAGCCAAGCTCATCAATCTCAAGCGTCTGCATGATGGCAAGTAGCTCTGCCACGCCTGCAGGGAATACCGCTTGGCGATGTGCCTTGACCCCTTCAAATTCAATCTTATCTACCGAGCCAAGCTTAATCAGATGCTTTTTGAGCTTCATCATCCCATCTAAAGTGATGCTCTCACCGCTAAAGCCAAGCTCGGCAAGCACAAGGCGTGCTGCCTTAATCGTACCTGATGAGCCGATGGCATTATCCCAGCCGACTTTTTTGTAGCGTTTGGCGATGGCAAGTAGCTCGGTTTGGGTGTGCTTGGCAGCTTGCTCAAAGGCTTTTTCGGTGATTTTGCCATCGGCAAAGAATTTTTTGGTATAAGACACACAGCCCATCTGCAAGCTTTCCATCTCAATCGGCTCAAAGCCTTGCCCGATGATAAACTCGGTCGAACCACCACCAATATCAATCACCAAGCGGGTATCGGTACTGGCATTTGAGTGCGACACGCCAAGATAAATCAAGCGAGCTTCTTCACGACCGGCGATAATCTCAATCGGCTTGGGCAGTAGTAGATTGGCACGGCGGATAAACTCTTGGGCATTGACCGCTTTTCGCAGGGCATTGGTCGCCACGATACGCAGACGGGTCGGGTGCACTTCGGTAACATGCTGCGCAAAACGGTGCAAGCAGTCTAGCCCCCGCTGAATGGCTTCTTCACTTAGGACATTATTTTCATCAAGCCCTGCTGCCAATTGTACTTTTTCAGAAATCGATGCCACTTTTCGTACTTCACCGTGGTCAAGACGAGCAATCGCTAGATGAAAGCTGTTTGAGCCTAAGTCAATCGCCCCCAAAAGCTCATCACGCCCGATGGCAGCGGCATCATTGATGGCACTGGCGATTTGTTGGTGGCGTTCGGTGGTGTCTGGAAAAGTTGGGTTCATGCGAACTCCTTTTGATTATTTTTTTACACAAAATTTAGGTCTAACTTTACGATAATTTGCCCAAATTGTCTATGGATTTTTGGTTAATTTGGGGTGAAGTTTAAGTAGGTAGTTTAAGCAGGTATCTGCACCGAATCAGGTAGCAAATCCGCCATATCAGACGGCAGCGGTGCAAGATACTGCAAAGGTCTGTCATCATCCATCACTACATCCGCCAAAGACAATCGCCAAGCGTGCAGGCATAGGCGTTTGACCTGTGGGGCAGATTTGTTCAGTTGATATTTATCATCGCCAAGCAAGGCGTGCCCGATGTGCGCCATATGCACCCGTATCTGGTGTGTACGCCCTGTGGCAGGCATGGCAAGTACAAGGCTGACAGGCTTGCCGTCTAGCTCAAATCGTGCCAATACTTTAATCTGTGTTAAGCTAGGCTTGGCGACTTCTTCGCCGTGCGCTGCCCCAAGCTTTGCCACCTTGACACGACGCTCACCATTATCAAGCGTGTAGCGCAGTAGTGGCGCATCGATGATTTGGCTGTCTGCTTTGACATAGCCTGCACTCAAGCACAGATACTGCTTGTGGATGGTTTTTTGGCGAAATTGTTCTTGTAAGTGTTTGAGTGTACTGCGTTTTTTGGCGATAAGCAATAATCCTGATGTGTCCTTATCAATGCGATGCACAAGCTCCAGATACTTTTTGCCCGTCGCCTGACGCATTGCTTCAATCACCCCAAAGCTCTCACCGCTACCGCCATGCACTGCCATGCCCGATGGTTTATTAAGCACAATCAGCCCATCATCTTCATGGATGATGCGTGCCATCAAGCCTTTGGCAAAGCTGTCACTGATAATCACTTCTTCACGCACTGATAAGCGAATGGGCGCAATGCGTACCACATCGCCAACATCAAGCTTATCATGCGGCTTACAGCGTTTGCCATTGATACGCACTTCATCAGCACGGATGAGCTTATATAAGTGCGAGCGTGGCAAGCCCTTGAGCCGAGCGAGCAAAAAATTATCAATCCGCTGTCCTGCCTGATTGTCCGTCACCGTCAAAAAATTCACCTGATTAAAATTACTAATCGCCACATCCGCCGATTGCTTGGGGTGCGGATTGTGCTTGGCTTGGCTTGGCTTTACTTGAGTCGGCTTAGCTTGGCTTCGTTGCGCCGATGGACGAGATTTTGGGGAATTTTTGCCAAAACGATGGCTTGATGGCTGATTTTTTGGACTTTTTTGTAAATTTTTCATGGTTTTGTCAAATTTTTGTAGGCGTTTGGCAAAAGATTTGGTATAGTTTAGCATGTTGCAAACAAATACAGGATAATTTTTGTCGTTTGACACAATTTTTATCCGACACCATTGCAAATCCCTGAGATTTTTTTGTTACCACAGTTAAATTCAACAATCAGCTATAATAATCACTGATTGCGACACTGGGTAAAAAATGGCGATTGAGCGATATCGGTTTTGGCATGATTTTAGCGAACCTCAGTCTCAACGATACCTACGCCCTACTGCGTGATGGTCACGCCCACGCTCATATTTGCCCTTGCAACCGCCAAAATAGTTAATAATCGCTTAAAAAAGCAATAAAGCCATTTTAAGCATGATAATGCAACTTCGGTATTGATACCGTACAAGATTTCGCTAAGGCGACCATTCGTCTTTTAGCCTTGTTGAGTACCACTGGTTCAAAAGCACAAGACAAACTCTGCTTTTGCAAGGTAAACCCCAGTCGGCTCAAGCTTACAGAATTTTTGACAGCATTGGTGCAAGCAGTGCTGAGTATCGTTTGTGTTGTACAAACGATTTGTAATGACAGCAGCACACAGCCAAGACTTACTCTTTGCTGATAGTTGAGACTGCAATAAATCTTTGGAAAAATACCGATGTTGCTTGATTCGGGCCATTGCCCTTATAAGGAACATCATGAAACGCATTTTAATCAACGCCACGCATAACGAAGAAATTCGTGTTGCTCTGTGCAAAGACAGCCACCTGTATGATTTTGACCTAGAAAATCGCACTCGTGAACAAAAAAAGGCCAATATTTATAAAGGTCACATCACCCGAGTTGAGCCATCGCTAGAAGCGGCTTTTGTTGAGTATGGTTCGGCTCGTCAAGGCTTTTTGCCACTGCGTGAGATTGCCAGCGAATATCTGCACGGCAATCTGCGTGAAGACAACATCAAACAGCTTATCAAAGAAGGCGATGAAGTCATCGTCCAAGTCGAAAAAGAAGAGCGTGGCAACAAAGGTGCGGCGTTATCGACTTTTATCTCGCTTGCTGGTCGCTATCTGGTATTGATGCCAAACAACGCCAAAGCAGGCGGTATCAGCCGTCAAATCTCAGGCAAAGTCCGTGAAGAGATGAAACAAATCATCGCAGGGCTAAATCTACCAAAAGGCATGAGCGTCATCGTGCGTACAGCTGGCCTTGGCAAAGGCGCTGAAGACCTACAAAACGACCTTGACCATCTGCTTGATATCTGGAAATCCATCCAAGAACAAAACAAAACTCGCCCAAGCCCCTGCCTAGTCCATCAAGAAGCGGGTGTGGTCACTCGTGCAGTGCGTGACTATCTGCGTGATGACATCGGTGAAGTGTGGATTGACAGCGAAAACGCCTATAACGAAGCGGCAAATTTTATCAGTGCAGTAATGCCAAGCCAAATGAGCAAACTGCGTAAATACACCGAATATGAGCCGATGTTTGCCCGCTTTGGTATCGAACGCCAAATCGAAACCGCCTATCAGCGTGAAGTACGCCTGCCATCAGGTGGCTCGATTGTCATCGACCAAACCGAAGCACTGGTATCAATCGACATCAACTCATCAAAGTCCACCAAAGGCTCAGATGTCGCCGAAACTGCCTATAACACCAACCTAGAAGCCGCCGACGAAATCGCGCGTCAGCTACGCCTGCGTGATATGGGTGGTCTGATTGTCATTGATTTTATTGACATGAACGACCCACGCCACCAAAAAGATGTCGAAAAGCGTCTGATTGAAGCGACACGCCATGACCGTGCTCGTGTGCAATTTGCCGAGATTAGCAAATTTGGTCTGATGGAAATGAGCCGTCAGCGCCTACGCCCATCGCTCGAAGAAGCCACAGGCTACATCTGCCCACGCTGTCATGGCAATGGCATGATTCGTGATTTGCGTTCGCTGTCGCTGTCTATCATGCGCCAAATCGAACAAATCGCCCTAAAAGAACGCATGGGCGAAATCCAAGCCGAAGTGCCGACCGATATCGCTGCTTTCTTATTGAACGAAAAGCGTGAAAGCCTAGTGTATCTAGAGCAAGACAGTGGTGCTCGCATCACCATCTTGCCACACGCACACCTAGAAAGCCCGAATTTCACCCTGCACTTCAACCCAGACGGCTTTGCCCCATCAAGCTATGAGCGCATCGCTGATACCGAAGAAAAAGAAACCATCGACCGCGGCTATGAAGTCAATTGGCAAAGTGATAATGATGGCAAAGACACGGCACGCTGGCATAAGCACAGCGATAAGAGCGACAAAAAAGCCGCCAAACCACAAGCGGAGCAAGCTGCCCCTGCCAAGGCCGAACCACAAGCGGTGGCATGGCTATCCAACCTATTTGCACCAAAACCACAAGCCAAACTGGCAGGCTCTTTAGGCACGGCAGATGTCGCATCTGCCATCGAAGCCATCGTCAATGGCGGTGGTGTCAGTCTAGGTGCATCAG
>NZ_CAMCBS010000052.1 GCF_945873075.1 uncultured Moraxella sp.
TGTTTGAAGGTCAGCTGACCATGAAAGATGGCTATATCGTCGTCAATAGCGGTCTCAATGGCAATGCCACAGCGACGAGTGTCGAAGGTGTCTTTGCTGCTGGTGATGTCGCTGACCACATCTATCGTCAAGCCATCACATCGGCAGGCACAGGCTGTATGGCGGCGCTCGATGCTGAGAAGTATTTGGATGCGCTGTGATTTAACACCATAAAAAATAACCCGCTCTCTAGCAAAGCGGGTTATTTTTTATGAATAATATCAATTTAGGTTAGAAATGGAAACCTGTATAAACTGACAAACCAGAAGTTTGATCTTCGATGCGATGTGCCTTGATGGCTTTCTCACCGTCCATATGCGCAGGTACATCGACTGACTTTTGATAGTAAAATACTTCTACACCTGCATAAGTGCTTGGACTAAAGTCTTTTTTTGCACCAAAGATGATGTCAAATTTATCATCATATCTTGTGCCGTATTCATTGAAGTCTTTAAAGACATTGACTTGACTATAAAGCTCAACCGACTTATCAAGTGTACGGCTAGCGCCAATTGCAAATGCTTTTTCAGTTTTGGCAGCTTCACCATACTGAGTACCGTTATGGCTGTTTTGTTGATACATTGCTGCCAATTTCACAGTTGGCGTCGCTTGATAAGATGCATTAATACGCAGTGCTTCATTAAGCGGCTGTCCAATATACATCACGCCACGCGGTTCTGACATTTCATCAGCATTAGCATCAATATATGCAACACCAATATTATATTTATCCGTACTACGGCTGAGTGATACTGCGTAACCATCGCCATTGAGCGAATCTGTGCCAGCTGTCGAGCCGTCCGTATTCTCATCCATGATGTATTGAACAGTTAATTGATTACCCTTAATCACAGGTGATTCGTAGCGGACACTGTTATTCGTGCGGATACCATCAAAGTATGATGGGCGACCCCACGGCATATCATTCAAGTAAGCATCATAAGTCAGCATCCGACCTGCTTTAATTGTACCATAATCTTTATGCGCCAAGCCAATCCACGCATCACGGGGCTCTAAAGTACGCTTATCAACATCAAATGGGTTGCGCCATTCGATACGATAGCGAAGATCAACTTTATCAGATAGTGTCTCTGAACCACGAATACCGATACGAGATGCGTCATCAAAAATCAACACTCGGTTGCGACCAGATGTGATTTCGGTTGGTGTGCCATCGGTATAGCTAGTCTTGGTGCGAGAATAGCTTGCATCGGAGTTGATATAAATTGCACCATAAATTTGTGGTGCAGCCGATGCCGAAGTTGAGATAAGACCTGCGCTTACCAAGGCGAGAGATACCGCAAGCGGCATTGAAAGGATTTTGAACATCATAGACAAGTAGTCCTTAACTTGTGTTGGGAAAAGCGATTACCATAAACCATGCAGTCGTTATGGATTTGTAACAAATCGTTATGATTTACGACAATCTTGCGCAATATATCGTTATTTTTGCTAAATTGCAAACATATTGGCGATAAATTTATATGAAATTTTTCTATATCCATATTTGACTTTTGGATATATATTATTTATATTCATTATCATATTTCATTATACTGTCATCATAAAAACTTCTGCATAATTCAATAACGCCCAAAAACTCATTAAAAATCAATAGAATAAATCATCAGCCACTTGGATGATTTATCGTAATTATGCTAAAATTTCAGCCACTTAGCCACGGAACCATCACCATGTCGCATACACCTGCCCTGCACGATATTCACACCCTAGCCGACACTTGTCCGTATGATTTTCAAAACGCTGCACTGATGGCTGATGGCGATGGATTTTTGGGCACGGGGGCGGATTTGTCAGTGGCGACGCTACTGCACGCCTATCGCTCGGGCGTGTTTCCTTGGTTTGATGCCGATGACCCGATTTGTTGGTGGTCGCCGAGTGTGCGTTGTGTGCTTGTGCCTGATGAGTTTCACCCGAGCAAATCTCTCGTACGCACCGCCAAGAAACAGCCTTGGACGCTCACGACCAATCTTGCCTTTGATACCGTCATTGATGCCTGTAGTCAGCCACGCCACTATACGAGCGAGACTTGGATTCATGATGAGATGAAACTGGCATATGGCGAATTGCACCGCTTGGGCGTGGCGGTGAGCGTTGAGATTTGGGCGGGTGCGCCGATGATAGGTGAGATGATTGGCGGGCTATATGGAGTGAATATCGGTGCAATTTTTTGTGGCGAAAGTATGTTTCACCGACAAACCGATGCATCAAAAGTGGCGTTTTGGGGCTTGATGCGATTGTGCCAACAATCAGGGATTGCGCTCGTTGATTGTCAGCTTGAAAATCCACATCTGATGAGTCTTGGGGCGACACTGATGCCACGCAGTGAATTTTTGCAGACACTAAAGACACTTGTACATCATGATGTGGCAGGGCTTGGTGGACAGCGGATTCAGTTGAATGTTAGCGAGTTATTGACATAAAAAACCCACGCACAGTTTGGCGTGGGCATCGCTTATGATGGCTTTGTGATGACTTTGCCATCTATTCATTAGCTTATCAATCCATCTTGGACAAATCCAATCTTGGGTCAAGGCGATAAGCCAGCAATGCACCAAGCACCACAAGCACGCTAATGACCACACCAAGACGCAACACGACATTTAGGTCAAACAAGCCAATGAGCAATCCGCCAAAAATCCCCACCGAAAACTGTAGCGACCCTTGTAGCGCACTTGCCATGCCTGCTCGCTTTTTTTGATACGCTAGCGCAATGGCGGCGGCATTTGGCTGAGTAAAGCCAAGCCCTGCAATACAACAAAAAATGCTCAAAAACACCAGCACCACATTGGCATCACCACCAAAGATAAGCCCAAGCGCCAACAATACCAGTGATGAAATCAGCTGAATCAGCACGCCAAATCTGAGTAGCTGTACTAGGCGAAACCGCTTGGTCAAAAACTGATTGACCTGTGTCAAGGCAATAAAGCCAAAGGCATTCGCCCCAAAAGCGATGGCAAATTGTCGTTCGGTCAGCCCAAAATTCACCATAAATAGCTCACTGGATGCCGACAGATAAATAAAAAACGCCCCTTGTAGCAGTCCTGCCGACAATGCAGGCACGATAAAGGTTTTATCTTTTAATAAATCTATATACTGACTGATGACATGACTGACAGGCTCGGTGTTGCGATTCTCAGGCTTTAGGGTTTCTTTTAAGAATAACTTAGTCAAGATGACAAGTAGCACGCCATACGCCGCCAAAAACCAAAACACCATATGCCAATCCGCCACCTGCAAAATCGCCGCGCCTAGACTTGGTGCCAAAATCGGTGCTACACCCATCACAAGCACCATCAAGCTAAACGCACGAGCCGACTGCACAGGATTTAGCGTATCACGAATCGCCGCACGAGTCACTACCGCCGACACGCACGCACCGAGCGCCTGCATGGTACGAGCGGCGAACAGTACATAGGCATTTTCCGTCGTCGCACAAATCACTGACGCCACCACAAAAATCGCCATACCCAGATACATCGGCTTGACACGACCCACACGGTCGCTAAATGGCCCATAAAACAGCTGACCCAGCACCAATCCCACAAAATACGCCGGCACAGATTTGGAAATATTTGCCACACTCACGCCAAACGCATCCGCCATCTTTGGCAGTGCGGGCAGATACATATCAATGGCAAGTGGCCCGATGGCAACCATCAAACCCAGCATCATCACCCACAGCGTGGGAAATGGCGTGGCGGTCGCCTGTTGTTGATTTTGATAACTCATGATGTACTTCTTATTATTTTATTAAAAAAAATTGATAATTATCATCGATATGAACTTATCTGCAATTAACTACCACTCAAACCTGTCGATGATAATGGGAATTAATATTGTAACACAGCATCACAGACGATACTTGATTAAAGCTTGTAAAAACCGTGAATACAGCTTGCAGATTTCTAACTTGACAAAAAAATACCGCCCCATACAGAGCGGTAAATTCATAACAGTGATTATCGTAACTTTGTAATTAGCGCGGTTTTGTAATTAGCGCAGTTTCAAGGTCATCAAGCCAAGCACCACAAGGATGATGCAGACGATGTAGAATCGGGCGACGACTTTGGTTTCTTTGAGACCCATTTCTTCAAAATGATGATGTAGTGGCGCCATCAAGAAAATGCGTTTTTTGCGCAGACGATATGAGCCCACCTGCAATATCACCGACACCGCTTCAGCGACAAAGATACCGCCCATGATGGCAAAGGCAAGCTCTTGGCGAGTCATCACCGCAATCGTGCCAAGCATACCGCCCAGCGACAATGCACCCACATCGCCCATAAAGACATCGGCAGGCGCAGCGTTATACCACAAAAAGCCCAAGCCTGCACCAATGATTGACGCACAGACGATGGTCACTTCGCCATTATAAGCAATGTGCGGTACGTGCATATAATCTGCATAGTTCGCCGAACCTGAAATATAAGCGAACACGCCAAGACCTGCGGCAACCATCACCACAGGCAAAATCACCAAGCCATCCAAGCCATCGGTCAAGTTCACGGCATTGGATGAGCCTGCCAAGACAAAATAAGTGGCGATGATAAAGCCAAGCCCCAATGGAATCGCCGAAAATGGAATCACCACATCTTTAAACAGTGGAATCAGCATATCTTGCATAGCAATCATCGTCGCTGCATCTTGCTGTGTGGCGATATAATACAGCGAACCGCCAGCGAATAATGAGCCAACCGACAGCCAAAAATATTTTTTGCGAGCGATCAGGCCTTGTGGGTTTTTGTGTTTGATTTTTAGCCAGTCATCTGCCCAACCAACTGCACCAAAGATGACCATCACCACCATCAAAATCCATACATAAGGATTGGACAAATCCGCCCAAGCCAAGGTCGCAATACCAATCGCCACCAAAATCAGCACGCCACCCATCGTTGGTGTGCCTTGTTTGGCAAGGTGAGTTTTTGGGCCATCATCACGCACCGCTTGACCATATTTGAGCGTACGCAGATAATTAATCACAGGCTTACCGCCTAAGATCACGATGACCAATGCTGTAATTACCGCAAGCAGGGCTCGCAAGGTCAATGACCCGATGGCGATGTCTGTTTGTTGCAATAACCAATAAAGCATAATTTTTCCTTAAAGTATCTTA
>NZ_CAMCBS010000053.1 GCF_945873075.1 uncultured Moraxella sp.
TTGGCGGATTTTCACAGCTATGTCAAAGAAGTGGCGATTTTATCGACCTAAGCTGTGATGGTGATGCTAACGCAAATCACCCCAAGGCTTTTACATTGGGGTGATATTGTTTTTTTGGGCCGTGAGTTTATTCATCCCATTTACGGAACAACAGCGAGCCATTGGTGCCACCAAAGCCAAAGCTATTTGACAGCGCAAAATTCACGCCATCGACAGCACGGGCGGTATGGGGGATATAATCGAGCGTACACGCTTCATCGGGATTATCTAGATTGATGGTCGGTGGCAGTAGCTGATTTTGTAGGGCAAGCACGGTAAAAATCGCTTCAATCGCCCCTGCTGCGCCGAGCAGATGACCTGTCATTGATTTGGTTGAGCTGACCAAGATGTCCTTGCCAAATAGTCGCTCAATCGCTTGGCTCTCAGCGACATCGCCCTGTGGCGTGCTTGTGCCGTGTGCGTTGATATAGCCGACTTGGGAAGCTGTGACGCCCGCATCATGAAGTGCTGCTGCCATCGCACGCTCAGCACCTTCACCGCCTGCCGATGGACTGGTGATGTGATTGGCATCATCACTCATCCCAAAGCCGGCGAGTTCTGCTAGGATAGTCGCCCCACGAGCCTTGGCATGAGCAAGACTTTCGAGCACCAACGCCCCTGCGCCATCACCAAGCACAAAGCCGTCACGGTCCTTGTCAAAAGGACGGCTGGCACGCGTCGGCTCATCATTACGGGTGGACAGTGCGTGCATCGCCCCAAAGCCTGACAGCCCAAGCGGTGTCGATGCTTTTTCGCTACCACCGACTAGCACCGCATCACAGTCGCCATAAGCAATCAAGCGTGCCCCAAGCCCGATGGCGTGCGTCGATGTCGTGCAGGCAGTGGCAGTGGCAAGGTTTGCACCCTTTAGTCCATGACGCATGGCAATCAGACCTGCCGGCATATTGATAATCGTGCCCGGGATGATAAACGGCGAGACTTTTTTGGCGCCGTGTTCTTTTAGGGTATCACGGCTATTTTCGATGGTCTGAATACCACCGATGCCCGAGCCCATCACCACCCCAAAGCGTGTGCCATCGATATTGACAGGCAAGCTGTCGCCTTTGATGTCATCAATCAAGCCAGCATGGTGCAATGCCATCGCTGATGCCACTTGTGCATAGTGCATAAAGGTGTCAAAACGGCGAGCTTCTTTTGGATTGAGATAATCTTTGGCATCAAAATTCTTGACAAGCCCTGCAATCTGCGCACGAAACTCATCAATCGCCACCGCTTTATCATCAAAGCCATCTAGGCGTGTAATACCGCTGACGCCTTGGGTGAGATTTTGCCAAATTTCATCTAGGCTATTACCCACAGGGGTCAAAGCACCCATGCCGGTGATGACCACACGCTCAAAATCAGATTTCTCAAAATAGGCTCGTTTGTTTGGCTTGACAGGTTGTGTCATGGCGAATCCATCTCAAATTATTGTAAAAATTGCCTTATCTTAGCATGATTTTTGATGGATTTACAGTTTACAAGTGTAAATTTTTTGAATTTGTGAAAAGTGGGTGATTGTCAAGGATATTTATTAATATAAATTTAACTATAATTAAGTTAACATTGACATTATAATTATTATCGATTATCATAAAAAACATCAAGGCAAGGGGTAGGAGCCTTGCCTTGTAGGTCAAACCACTTCCCCTATATGACAAAGTGGCTCACCGATGTAAGGAGTAAATGATGAAAGTTATCGCACAACTTGTAATCATTGCAGTCTTAGTATTATGGAGCTTACCAGCTTTATAAACTAAGTGCCTAAGTCAAATCCACAAGAATTTGATACGGCAGAGCGGATAGGAAACACCGCTCACCCCTTACAATAATAGTATCATAGCATAATTTGTGCTGATGTCAAACACAAAGCTTGACCGCCAAGATTGCCAATTTTGTGAATAGTACCCAATCGACCATGACCCACACCGCACCACCAGCCCGAGATGGTATCAGCCCAAGTAAGCTGTATTTGCCAAAAATCACGCCAACACCTGTGAGTATTTTTGCTTATCTGTGTGATAAATTTGCCCATATCAGCGTGGATGAATGGCAAGTCCGCTTTGGTGATGGCTTGGTGGTTGATGGCGATGGCAAGCGATTGACTATTGATACGCCGTATCAGCAGGGCATGACGATTTATTATTATAAATCATTGGCTTATGAAGTGCCTGTACCCTTTGAGCATCATATTATTTATGAAAATGATGCGCTACTCGTGGTGGATAAACCGCATTTTTTGACGGTGACGCCATCAGGTCGCTATGTGGTGCAGACGCTATTGACTCGTCTAAAGCGTCAATTTGACAATGCGGACATCTCACCCATTCATAGGCTAGACCGTGAGACGGCAGGGCTGATTTTATTTGCCAAGACACCATCAGCACGCAGTGCTTATCAGGCACTATTTGCCACACGAGCGATGACAAAGACCTATCATGCGATTGCGCCATATCGTTCAAGTTTGCAGTTTCCGCTGTCGCTTGCGCTCAACCTTGAGCGGGGCGAGCCATTTTATACCATGCAAGTAGGGCAAGGCGTGCCCAATACGCAGACGGATATTGATATCATAGCAGTGAGTGATGATAAGAATTTTGCCAAATATGAGCTTAAGCCAAGCACGGGCAAGCTGCATCAGCTGCGAGTGCATATGAATCATTTGGGCATTGCGATTGTCCATGACAGTTTTTATCCTGTCGTGGCACACGCAGCCGATGATGATTTTAGCTGTCCGCTGCAATTACTTGCCAAACGGCTTGAATTTATTGACCCTTTGACGGGTGAGATGATGGCGTTTGAGTCACGCTTTGAGCTGGATTTAGCGCACATTGCCACCGAGCTTGGCTAAAGTCTAGGTTAAATCCCAGATTAAATTTCAGCCATTTTTTCACAAAATTATGCCTATAAATTGACAAGGGATAGATGGCGACTTATAGTGATATCTAGCAAAGTATCGCAATTTTTAACCCAAACAAGCTAAGGAGTGGTGTGATGGTAGAAGTATTTGTAACCTGTGATTTGTTGGATGATTATAGTGATAAGGTCACAGGCGTGGTGTCGCCTTATATCGATGGCAAAAGCTTTCGTAATTATGGCGGTCATACGAGTTTTGGCGGTCAGGCGGTGACGGTCAAGTGCTTTGAAGATAATTCTCGTGTCAAAGAACTGCTTGCTACCGATGGCGATGGCCGAGTGCTCGTCGTCGATGGCGGCGGCTCGATGCGTTGTGCCTTGCTTGGTGATATGATTGCCGAGTCTGCGGTTAAGCACGGCTGGGCAGGCGTCATCATCTACGGCTGTGTGCGTGATGTCGATGCGATGGCGCAGATGGCGTTGGGCGTGCAGGCATTGGCAAGCATTCCCCAAAAATCCACTCGCAAGGGCGTGGGCGAAGTGGGCGTGACCGTGCAGTTTGGCGGTGTGACCATCCGTGATGGCGACTATGTCTATGCGGATAATAATGGCATCATTGTGGCAGGCGAGCCTTTGGTGTGATGGCCATCTAAGCGATTTTATTGATACATACCAATTGATACACCCCAAAAAGGCAGTTGTCTTTTTTGGGGTGTTGTCGTATTCAACACCATGCCGCCCCATGTGGAATATATGCTCACCGAGTATGGTCAAACGGCAAGCGTCAAACTGGCTGATTTGGTGGGCTGGCTTGAAGAGAATTTGAGTGGGATTTTGGCAAGTCAGCCAAGCAGTGCCTAGGATGGTATCATAACCATCCTTGCTCGCTGAGTTTTTTCTTGGTCTGGGTATAAATGATGGGTGCGGCAATCAAGCCAAAAATACCAAACATCGCTTCCAAAAGCACCATGATGACAAGTATCTCCCAAGCTTTGGCTTTGATCTTATGTCCGATGATGTGTGCATTGAGAAAATATTCCAGTTTATGAATGCTGATGAGCCATGCCAATGACAATACCGTCAAGCCAAGCCCGTGACTTAGACTCATGATGGCAATGAAGGTATTTGAAATCAGATTGCCCAGCACAGGCACGAGCCCCGCCACAAAGGTGAGTACGATGAGTGTGCCAGACATGGGCAGGCTTTTACCGATCATGGGCAATATGGCGAGTAGATAGATAGCTGTCAGCAGTGTATTGATGGCAGAAATGCGCACTTGGGCAAAAAACACTTCGATAAAACTGTGCACCAAATCATCAAATTCTTGGCGTAGCTTGACAGCCAATGGCTTGGCATCAGACGGCGGTGTGATCGGGATCTGAATGGCAGCGATGACACCCACCGCCAACCCGATCAGCAGATGCCCAAGCTGATACACGATATGCGCACCTGTGGCCTGAAACTGTACGGCGTGATTTTTGATTGCCAAAGTCAGCGTCTCTTTAAGTGCAGTCAGCGATGCGGGAATGTGATTGGCAATGCTTGCCGGTAGTTTGGTGTGCAGCTGATCCAACACCACAAGCATCTGCATCAGCAGATCGTTCAATGTCGTGACATCGGCTCTCGCCTTAAGCCACAAGCCAAGTAGCGCCACCATCATCAAAAAGACACTCACCACGATCACAGCGCTCAAGATAACATGACTGCGATGGCTGCCTCGCCACCGTCTGAGCTTGGATTCTAGCTGATAAATACTGCCATAAGTCAATAAAAACACAAACAAAGCTGGTACCAAATGTAGCAGCAGTATCGGCAGCCACAATATCAGCACGCCTGCCAAAGTCACCAAAACCGCCCCAATACTCAACCGTGTAGAATCATTCATACCCACCAACTTCGGCAACACCGATCAACTCACATCAAGGGGCTAATATAACACAACGCCGCCCAAATGACGATGCCGTTACAATAATCCTACAAGCTAGGCTGATGCTTGTAGCTCGCCCATCGCCTGCTTGATGATGGTGATGCTGGCGCTTAGCGCCAATGCC
>NZ_CAMCBS010000054.1 GCF_945873075.1 uncultured Moraxella sp.
ACAGTTTTTTAACAAAACCCTCTTAGGGGTTGTTTGAAAATAGTTGACCGGTACATACTAAGTTAAATACAAGTGGGTTATTAAGCTTTAGCTTAGGATGACAAGCCTGTCTTCTTGTTTGGTATAGACAGTTAGCCTTGGTTGCTGAATAATTGCCATCATAGCCATTTCTTTTTATCTCACGGCAAATGGTGGATTTGGCTCTGCCTAACCGTTTGGCAATCATGCCAATGGATTTGCCTAAAGATAGTAAAACCATTATCTTTTCATGTTCATCTATTAAGACGTCTATAAGAAGTGTTCATCTGCTTTAATGCTTTGTTTTGTGTGGTAACTTAATGATACATTAAATTGATGAACACTTCTTTTTTTATTTGGTGTTGCGGTTAGATTGTAAATTCAAGCATAAAAAAATCGCCCATGACAGGCGATAATTGACAGTCAACACAAAACGGCAGAGCGATGGTCAGCCGAGCGATTGATACTTGGATTTTTTTGGCGGTACGCCCACTTCTTGGGCATGAATATAAGGCAGCGCCCATGGCGAAGTCCCATAAAATGAGCCGTTGAGCTGGGTTTGTTCAATCAGATATTCACGAAACTTCAGATAAAATTCATAATCAGGCGCAACCGGATTGACCCAAAACTCATCCAAGCTTTGCTGGTCGGTCAGCCCTTTGATATCATAAAGCGCACGACCCATGATTTTGGTGGGTTTTTTATGATAAATTGACTGTAGTCCTGTGGTGCTATTGACCGTAATCATGCCAATACTATGACGAATCAGGCTTGGCAAGTGCATATCACAACCATAATGCGCCCGCCCTGCAATCCCAAGTTCATCCGCCCATTTGGCAATCAAGCCCTTATAATCTCGATGTCCACGGTCAAGCGGATGATGCTTGAACAAAATCTGCGTGCCTTGTGGGGCAAAGTTGGCAAATGACACCATCACTTCACGAATAAAATCGGTGACATCCGCATAATCGCTATGATGGGTGATTTGTGAGTCGTTATGCACCTGCAAGCTGACCAAATAAAACTGGCCACTTGCTTGACGCATCAGGCGTTTTTGTAGGGCTTTATCCGGATAATAACGCACCGCTTTACGAATGGGGGCAATCAGCCACGCCATCATCTCTTGCCAAATGGATAGTCCCCGATAATGCTCATAATGCGGATACCGCCATTGACCCAGAAAAATGATGGCATAATAAACAATACTCGCCACACACAGTCGCCAAAAGCGGTTGGCGGTGTATTTTGGCGCATCATTGGCTACATCAAAATTCTCAATCATTGCAGGATTGAGCCGTGAATAACCATTGATTCCATGCTCTTCAAGCGTGATATAATCAGGGCGCAGATAGCCTTCTTCGAACACAAAAAACGACACACCACGCTCGGCGCAGACCGCTTTGGCGATGGTATGATAGGGTCGGCAGTCATTAAAACAAACCACGGCATCGATGTCATGCTCACGGATGATTTGGTCAATAAAGCCATCAAATTCATCAAGTGTGCCATGATAATTGCTCATCTTGTCTTTATGACAATAAAAAAACGCATCGCCGGCATTGAAATTGATCTTGTGTACCGTGCGACCCCCATCCATCAAAAATGTGGCAAAACGACAAAAAAACGTCCCCATCTTGCCCTGCAAGAGCAAAATGCGACGATGGTCAAGCAGTCGTTTCATGGATGCAGACATAGGTATTCAACTTGATCAAGATGGCAAAATGGCTGTCTTTGATTAATTATCATACAAATCAAAGCGCTATTTTAGCACAAGTTGCACTTTTTTTCTTTTATCAAATCGTAAACTTACGCAGGCGCATAAAATTGGTTTTAGCAGCTTGGATTAGCTGTTGTTTGATGGACGGTTTGGCGGTTTGATGAGTCTGGTTATACAGATAGTCAATCACCTGTTCGACGCTGGCCAGTCCATAGCCGTGTGGCAAGCGGTACACAGGATAATCAATGAGCGCACCATGAATGAGCGCCTCTATACTAAGTGGCGTGTGGCGTGTACGGCGTGCAATGGCCGTCTGCTTGGGCAAATTATCCGTCTCAACAATATCGGTTGTCAAGCCAAATCCAGCATAAAACGGCATCCCATAGCACACCACCGCTACGCCCCGCAGTAGCGCCTCAAAGCCTGTCTGCGAGCTGATGGTATGCACCACATCGCATACAGCTAGGCACTGTGGCATGGCTGTATCTTGTGCAATGATATCAGCAAGCTTGAGCGTGGTTTCATCGATCTTGCCAAGTCTTAAGCCCGCCTCGATATCAGGATGTGGCTTATAAATGATGATATCATCAGGATAATCGGCTCGTACTCGCTTAAGTAGATCAGCATTGGTTTTGATCACACTTGTGCAGTTTTGTACCGATGCATCATCTTCGACCTGCCCAACGACCAGGCGCACTTTGGCAGATGGCTTTTGGGTACGGCTTTGCGCAAGTTGATTATTCAGCACATCATTAATACTGCCCACATTATATTTGCTGACTTGACGCTCAAGCAAGGTTTGATGTAGCTTTTTGGCACGCTGTCGCTGTGCATCATTGAGCGTGATGCTTTGCAAAATCTGTTCAAGTCGTGATGGCGCGGTCGCATCATAATACACGCCCACCTCATCCATCACCACCGACAATGGCTCAAGCAAGGTCGCCCCAAGCCCATTAGAGCGAATAAAGCCATCTTCCATACAGATGATGGTAGGGTTATTTTGCTGTTGATAAGTATGGATTTTTTTGGCAAGGCTACGCTTGGCTGCCAAGCCCCAGACCAAATATTGCTGATGTGGTTTATTTGCCAAAGGCGTCAAAGCAAGTTTATCGTCTTTTTTGATCTGCCACGACATTAAATCTTCGCCAAATAAGGTTTGCAGCCTACTTTTAATTTTGAACGCCAACTTCACTTCAGGAAATCCTGCATAACCTTTGACAAAGCCCACTTTCCATCGGCTAAAATCATAGGCAAGCATATCGCCTGCCAAACAAGCCTGCCAATCCCGATTGCGAATCAGATACTCAATCACCGTCTCAATCTGACACGCCTTGCCCGTAGCAGGGTCGGCATAATGGCTATAATCAATATAACTGGCAAAAAACAACTGCTCAAGGCTAACATCCACCGCACCCAATGCCTTCCTGCGTGCTTGTACCGCCTGATAAAGCGTCGCCATCTGCTCATCAGCAAGCACGCCATCATCATGCGTCAATCCATAGCCGCTATACCAACTGACCCCAAAGCTATGCACCGCCTTGCCCATCATCAGTGCTTCAAAGCCCAAATGTGAGCTGACGGTATAGACAGCTGTCGCATGACTCAAAAGCGCAATGGGATTGATGGCATCTTTGATGATATGAATATTGGCAAGCGATTCTTGGCTGATACCTTCGATTAATAGATAATTAATTGCATCTTGATTGAGCTGCCCTTGTTCATCTACCAAAAATCCCACTTTGGCGGCAGGATGTGCTTTGATATAAACACACGAATGTACCTGGATAGCTGATGACAGCATCCGATAAAAGGCAAAACGATCAGCGCCTGCACCCTGAATGGACGCATCGCCCGCCACCTGATCAATGACAAGCGTGATATGCTCGGGCAGTGTATGCGTGCAGGGCGTGCTAGGATTGTATTTGGATAATTGATGATGGATGATCTGATCAATTAATGACTTGGCACGAGATGCATCATCATCCATCCAAGTCATCCGACGATGTGCAATCAGATGCTCCAGCCGTGATGGTATGGTGGCATCAAAATAAATCCCCAAATCATCAAGTACAAAGCTTGCCCCAAAACGGCTATTCACCCCACTATCTAGCGAGCGTAAAAACCCGTCTTCAGCTGTCCACAAAGGTGCTTGCAGTCTTTTTGCCAAACGCACACCTCGCTTGGTTTTGCGTTTGGACTTACGACCCCATACAAGCACCAAATCAGCCTGTTTTGTTTTATGATAAAAACGACAAACCCTCAGATCGGCATTAAGTGCAGCTGGCAACAATGCATTGTTCTTTTTCATGCCTTTGCGAGCAATAGCAATATCCAAAGGTTGTGATCTGCTGTACAAATCAGATGGATTTAACAAAATAGCACCCACTTATAAAAAATACAAAGATTGAAATAGACTAGCATTCATACTAACTTCTAAAAAAATCAAACAAAGAAAATGGCCTGGAGATGTCATCAAAGTCATCGCTAGAGCGGCTAATGTGATGCGTATTGAGTCAATACAGCCGTATTATTTTACCATAAAGTTTACCTTATGATAGACCGTCATTTAAATATTAAACTAAAGAGTTCGTTGATGGTAAAACTAAAAAAAACAAAACCCCAACAAAAACCCCCTCACATCTCTGTAAGGGGGCTTCAAATAAGGTGCTGACGATGACCT
>NZ_CAMCBS010000055.1 GCF_945873075.1 uncultured Moraxella sp.
TAAGAAGTGATGGACATGGCGTACTAAGAGCAGACAAAGGTATGGTGATTAGTACCCAAGGGCGCGCTCAAGCAGCAGAGCACATCAAGTCCATTCAAGAGCCAACACACCTATTAGAAACTGCTTATCATCAGCACCACAATTTGGCTAATTCTGCCAAGGAGCATCAAGCTCAAGATGACGATGACCAACTTGGGGTAGCTAAGCAGCTCTTACAGCAAGCGACCGATATCAAAGGCGGTGGCAATACCCAAGAGCTTGCTTCACCACAACTGCTCTTACATAGCCCTGTAGGGATTGAGGTGACTTCTAATAAAAGCGTTCATGTCGTCTCCCAAGAGCATACCGCCATCACCTCAGCACAGCACACTAGTATCAGTTCAGGTAAAAACCTATTAGCCACCGTCAGAGGGGCGATTCGCTTCTTTGCTCAATTGGCAGGTATTCGCCTGTTTGCTGCCAAAGGCAAGGTTGAAATCAATGCTCAAACCGATGACATAGATGTGCTAGCACTCAACAAAATCAAAATACACTCCAACAATGATTGGGTGGAGATTACTGCCCCCAAAGGCATTCTCATCAATGCAGGGGGCAGTTATATCAAAATCACCAAAGAGGGCATAGAACAAGGCACCAATGGACAATGGACAGCCCAAGCCAGCAGTCACACCCTATCAGGACCTGCCAATATACCACTTGAGACGGAGAGTAGGTTGTTTAATGATGAGATGTTTGTTTTAAAAGACAGTGATGGTAATATATTGGCAAATGAACGCTATAAAATCGTGACTAAGTCTGGTGAGGTATTTTATGGCGTAACAGACAATGAAGGGCGAACAGATAGAGTATTCACAGGCGGATTAACCGAAGATTTGGAGGTATTTTTGGATGACAGATAACATAAAAAAAGACACTGTTCTGACAAAACTCATGTGGAATACGCAAGTGTTTGCCCCTACGCACTATCCTATAGAGCTTGTAACAGGGGAAAGCTTTTGGTTCTTTGATGAGATGGGTGATGATCGTGTTGGATTTTATGCACAGGCAGGGGGTGGCTGGCGTAATGGTGCGGTAGATACCATCGGTGGGTCACCCAGCAGTCCCACATTCTTGCCTGTAGGTGTCAAGCTTATGTGGCTATCTTTTGCTGAGTCTTGTTTTTATCATACAGTCATGTTTCTACCCCAAGATACCCTTGTTCAGTTGGCACAGCAGACACTCACCACAGACGAGCAGGTCGTCAAAAACCTCATTAATATCCAGTTTGCCATTGCCCCCAATGGTTTTGTGAGCCTACGAGCAGGGTTTGCTAACCACATACAAGAGCTTGGCACACACGAAGCCGAGGTGGCGAATGCTTCATGGGAGTTTTTTGCGCTGACCAACCATTTTGACCCTAATTTGATGTCCATGGAGCAATACATTGCCAAGCGCTTAGAAAAAGCACCAAAAGCATTACAAGAGCAAGCCAAAAATGGCAATCTGCCAACAAGATGGCAAGAATACAGCGAACGCAAGTTTCCTTGGCATTTGGCTAGTGATGTAGAGCTGTTTGCTTATCAAGTCACTTATGTCAATGGTGAATCATCTTGGCAACGGATTTTTGCGAATAAACAAAATGCCGACACGCCAACTAAGTTACAGCCTGCCCCTGCATGGATAGGACTGTTTTTTAAAAAAAACAATCAGCGACATCATGCGGTGGTTAATCTGTCTCATCATCAGTTTGGTAGAACTGAGCAGCCTGATGATGATGTGGCGGTTTTTGAGGTATTTAAACGCTTTTTTAGTTCAAATAGACCCACTGCATTGGTTATCCATCTTACCAAAGACATGACAGGCAATGTATTTTTGACCAACGGACACAAAGAACAGATGCTAGACGCACAGATAACCACAAAAATACTCGCCGATGATGAGTATCCTTGGTTTGAGTAGGAGGTAGGGATGGCGCAAACACATACCAACACAAACATAAATAAAAATCCGCCCAAAAACATCGGCAAAGGCACAAGCAACCCCAAAGATGGCTCAAGTGTTGAATGTACTGTCAATTGTTTGGAAATCAATGTTTTCTTTGATGGTACGTGGAACAGTCGGTATAATAGCGATAGGTATAACGACCCCAACCAAGTTTATAAGGTGCAAGAGACCATCAATTTGCCTGAAAACCAAAAGAAAACCCGTCGTCCATTTGATGGCGATACCACCCGTGCTGAACATCTACTTAAAAAAGAGTACAAAGCAACAGAGACAAGCTTTGCACGAGCTCCAACAGGCGTAGATCAGATGGCACGAGCTTTTGGCGGTAATGAACGCATGGTGGCACTTTATGCGGATGGTGCTGGTGCGATAACACCTCGCAAAGTCAGGGAACAAACCAATCCTTTGGCTCCTAACCAGCGCTCTGATTACGATCTAAAAACTCCCCATCACGGTCTTGCAGAAAAAGACTTCTCAAGCGATAGTATGATTGGTTCAGGTCTTGGTATGGGGGATAGCGGTGTTTATGGCAAACTTGGGCAAATGTTTCGCAAGATATATAATGTTATCCAACAAAAAAGCCAAGGAATGCAGATTGACCATGTCAGCTTTAATGTCTATGGCTTTAGTCGTGGGGCAGCCACTGCTCGTATGTTTGTGCATCGTGTGCTAAACTATGGATACGACAAAGACATCATCAAAGAAGTGGATAAATTGCTGAATCAAGAAGAACACTATGTCAGCCAGCAACCTTTTGACAACATACCAAGCAAAGATAACCCTACGCCTCCACCAAAACAGTTAAGCTTTCAAGATATTCTAAATCCTGCTCGCTTTAGGGTAAAGTTTGTCGGACTGTTTGACACCGTCAGCTCCATAGGCACCAACCACGATGATGATGTGGTTGATGAAAAACAGCAACTGTATTTTGATGAAACTCGCAGACCCAATCAAGTCGTCCATATCGTAGCAGGTCATGAGTTCCGCCAAAAGTTCGCTGTCACCACGATTGCTAGTGCGGTTCAAAATGGCTGTGGCTTTGAAGTTGTGCTACCAGGCTGTCATACGGATATTGGCGATGGCTTGGAGACAAGGTGGGTAAAAGGAGAGGAGGGTCAATGGAAAAACAAACATGTTGACGACCCTACGACCATTTGTCATAAATACAACCTAGCCAGTGCTCCCTTTGCAATGCTAACCAAAATCAAGCTGTTTTCACCATTGATATTCTCTCAGGTGGTACAAGCTGAGGAAAAAGCCTTGATGAATTTACAACAAGCCGATTTTGGTGATATTATCACAATTTTGGATAAACAAGGTTGGTTTAGCAAAGAAAAAGGGGAGATTTGGCGAGATGATGATGTCTTAACGATGGATAAGATTAAGGTGAATAGAAGACACCATTTGAATCCAGAAGGTCGCATTAAAATCCTCTCACCTGATTATCCCAAAATCGCCACCAAGCTTATGCTTGATATCATGACAGATATTGGTGTTAATCGTAATTATAATTTGGATACATACCATGCTGATACAATCAAAGAGCCTTATTTCCAAGAGTTTTCAAAAGAATTGATTGGCAAAGCTTGGGAAAAATACCAAGACTACAAAACCAACAAAACCCAATACTTTGTCAATGAAAACATCATCAATGGCACACAAGAGGGCAAAAACTACTATGTTGGTATCGAAGACAAAGAAAAAAACAAAATCCTATTTCACGACTACCTACACTGGTGTAGTAGCATGAAAAGAGACCCAATCAGTCTATTGGTAACCCATGTCAGCGTGCCACAAATCAACCCACAAACCAACCAGTTTTATCGAACCGTCTATCAAGGCTAAATAAGGAAAAACACCATGAAAACCAAAACAATACTTATTTTATCAATCCTCTTATCATCCCTAACCCTCACCGCCTGTGATCCATTCAAAGGCTTAAGAGACTATGGGCAAGAATCAGGGGCAAATGGGAAGCCAGCACCAAGATTTAAAAATGCTAGAGGGGATAATGTTTGGGGCTGTCAAGAGGAAATCATACCTGCTAGCGATGGTGGTGCATATTTAGAGCAATATGGCTTACCCCCAGAAATCGGCGGTAACTTTATCTGTGAAAACGGTAAGCCTAAACTGCCTAAAGACTGTCAAGGTCGTGAGATTCGTAGTGAAGCGGAGATGATAGCATTTTGGCAAAAACATCAACTTCCCATTGGTCTTAAATATTTTGAATGTGTCAATG
>NZ_CAMCBS010000056.1 GCF_945873075.1 uncultured Moraxella sp.
CAATCCCACCTGCCAATGCAATGAACGCATCACCCAGCTCAATCATCTTATTCTTACGACTTGCCATATCAGGCGTAACAATCAGCTCATTTAGTCCCAAATGTGCCACTTCTTTATCTTTTAAAAAGCTTGGAATCACGCCAATCGCCTGACCGCCAGCTGCCAAGATGCTATCGGCAATCGTCCCCATCAAGCCCACCTTGCCGCCGCCATAGACAAGAGTGGTATTGCGTGCAGCAAACGCTTGTCCGAGTGATTTGGCAGCGTGATAATAATCTGGTACATCGCCAAAATTTGAGCCACAATACACGACCACTTTATTCATTTGATTCATCTTACCCCCAAATAAATCTTGATAACAGAAATTTTAAAAATAATAACCTTGATGATAGCGGATTTTGGATATCAGCACAACAAAAAAAATGCGCCCAACACATTGAGCGCATTTATAGGGATTGGCAAATCAGTCTTTGCTGTTTTGAAGGTCAGGGTCGGCAAATACCACTACTTCTTCTTCAAATTCTGGCTTGACCTTGACCACAAAGTCTTCACGAGATAGACCCATCATCAAAGGAATCGCACTTGCAATATAAATCGATGAATAAGTACCTGCGATCAGACCAATAAGTAGGGCAAATGAGAACCAGTACAGGCCATCACCACCAAGGAATAGCATGGCAATAACTACCACAAAGACAGTACCGCTGGTCATGATGGTACGGCGAAGTGTCTCGGTCAATGACAAGTCCACCACTTGATAAGGCGTCAAGCCACGCACACGGCGGAAGTTCTCACGGATGCGGTCATAAACGACGATGGTATCGTTCACCGAATAACCAATCAGCGCAAGTACCGCAGCCAAAACTGTCAAGTCAAATGGCAAGCCAAAAATCGCAAAAATACCGACGACGACGATGGCATCATGAAATAGTGATAGCATCGCACCCATCGCAAGCTTGAACTGAAAGCGAATCGATATGTATACAAGCATCATCAGCAAAGACACCGCCACAGCAATCAGCGAGTTCACATAGATCTCATTACCTACTTGGCTACCGATGATATTGATATTGGCAACAGTCGCTAGGTTGTTCGGCAAATCAAGCGCCTTATCAAGGACGGCGGTTAGCCCTTCGGCATTGCCATCTTGGGGTGGTAAGCGAATCAGCAGCTCTTGGTTGGTGCCAAGATATTGCACGACTGCATCATTAAAGCCATTTTTGGCGAGTGCATCGACGACTTGCGCCTGCTCAACTGACTGTTCATATTTGACATCAGCAGAAACACCGCCTGTGAAATCAAGACCGAAATTCAGCCCCTTGACCACGATCGCTACGATACTTGCAATCACCATGATGATGGAAATCAGCAGCATCGGTTTTTCGATTTTTAGAAATGGAATGATACGCTGATTGGCGATCAGCTTGATGCCACCTGCTTTTTCGGCTGCTTCATCGGTTTGTTCAGCGATGATGGCTTGGTTTGCCAAAGCATTTTGGTTGGCAGCGGCATTTGAGCCTTTACCATCACGGCGTGGGCCTGTGCGACGGCGACGCACTGCATCGCCTGACGCTTGAGTGGTTGGGTCAATTGGGTTATTTTCATTACTCATTTTAGACTCCTAACCAATGCTTAGTTTTGTTAAGTTTTTGCGATGACCGTACCATAGGTGGATAATCGCACGAGTCACCACAATCGCTGTAAATAGCGATGTAATGTTACCAATCGCAAGCGTCACCGCAAAGCCCTTGATTGGGCCTGTGCCGATGGCAAATAGAATAAATGCGATCAATAGCGTGGTGATGTTGGCATCGACAATTGAGCTAAAGGCACGGTCAAAACCTGCATTGATGGCGTTTTTGGCACGCACGCCATTGGCAAGCTCTTCACGAATACGCTCAAAAATCAACACATTGGCATCGACCGCCATACCGATGGTCAAGACGATACCGGCAATACCAGGCAAGGTCAATGATGAGCCAATGACTGACATGATGGCGACCATCATGATGACGTTGAACGCTAGAGCGATATTGGCAATCACACCAAAGGCACGATAGAAAATCACCATCCAAAGAAATACAAGCAGGTAGCCGATTTGTGTTGATAACAGACCTTTGTCAATATTATCCTGACCCAGTGATGGACCGATGGTGCGTTCTTCAACAAAGTACATCGGCGCAGCCAAAGCACCCGAGCGAAGTAGCAAGGCAAGTTCGCTAGCTTCTGCATCACTGTCTAGACCATTGATCACAAATGATGAACCAAGCACCGCTTGAATCGTCGCACGGTTGATCACGCGAGATTCGGTATAAGGGGTGCGGACTTCTTTTTGTTCGCCTGTGGTTGGGTCGGTTTCATAGCTGACTTTTTGTTTATGCTCGATAAATAGCACTGCCATTTGCTTGCCAACGGCAGTACGAGTAGCATTTTGCATCAGCTTACCACCAGCGGTATCTAGCGTGATGGCGACTTGTGGAAGACCTTTATCATCTAAGCCTGGCTGCGCACCTTGGACACGCTCACCAGTGATGATAGCTTGACGGTCAAGTAAAATAGGCGGACCATCAATCGCCCCAAATGGGAACGCTTCGGTACCTGCCGGTGGAATACCGCCTGCATAGCTGTCCGCCTGCTCGCTCACCATACGAAACTCTAGGTTTGCTGTACGGCCAAGTACACGCTTGGCTTCAGCGGTGTCTTGGACGCCTGGTAGCTCAACGACGATGCGGTTAGCGCCTTGGGTTTGAACCAATGCTTCAGCCACGCCCAGTTCATTGATACGGTTACGTAAAGTGGTCAAGTTTTGGCTCACTGCGTATTCACGAATCTCGTTGAGCTTAGCTTCGGTATAAGTCATCTCAAGCGCTGCGCCATCGGCTGACATCACAGGGCGTAGTGCAAAATCCATACCCATCGCATTTTGAATGACACTTTGTGCATTGTTGCGATCATCGCTATTGGCAAAAGTCAGCACCATGCCATTATTGGTGGTTTTTAAGCTTGCCACTGGAATCTGCTTACTACGCAGTGTACGGCGTACTTCTTGAGTGGCGGTCGCTAGGCGCTGTTCAAGCGCCTTTGCCATGTCTACTTCAAGCACGAAGCGAACGCCACCACGCAAGTCAAGACCAAGTTTCATTGGTTTTGCGCCAAGATTTTTTAGCCATTCGGGGGTGGTTTGGGCAAGGTTTAGCGCCACAACATAATTATCGCCCAAATCACGACGCAGAACTTCTTGTGCTTTTAGCTGATCTTCAGGGGTTTTTAGGCGAAGTAGGGCGCTATTATTCTCAAAACTGCCGCCATGATACTCAAGACCTGCGCCAGTCAGTGCATTTTGGGCTTCGGTCAGTACATTTTCGGTCAGTTCGGTGCCAGCAGTCGCCCCTGTAATTTGTACAGCAGGCTCATCTGGGTATAAATTTGGCAATGCTAAGATGCTACAAACGGCAAGCACCACAGCAATGAGTATATATTTCCAAGCAGGGTAGTGCATAGGGTAATCTTATAGATAGTGTAAGCTTTTGGCTTACGAAACGAAAAACAAACAATGCCTGCGAAAAAAAAGATTTTACAGACATTGGCAAAAGAAGTGATTAGATATTATCAACAGTACCAGCAGGCAATACCATCAGCACGCTTGCTTTTTGTACTTTTACTTCGCTTGTGCCTAGGCTGATGACTGCATAGTCACCTTCGACTTTTTTGATTTTACCAATCAAGCCACCAGCGAATACAACTTCGTTGCCTGCTGCCAAGCCATCAACCATTGCTTTGTGTTGCTTATTGCGCTTTGATTGTGGACGGA
>NZ_CAMCBS010000057.1 GCF_945873075.1 uncultured Moraxella sp.
CTTTAAAATCGCCCCAACTTTATCCAAACATTCTTGATATTCATCATCCATCTGCGAGCGGATGGTGATACCGCCGCCTGCCCAGACGCTGACGGTATCGGCATTGGCTTGGATGGTGCGAATCAGTACATTAAATTGCCCCGTCCCATCAAAATTCAGATAACCCATCGTGCCACAGTACGCACCACGGGGGCGCGCTTCGAGCTCGTCTATCATCTCGCAGGCACGCTTTTTGGGTGCGCCTGTGATTGAGCCTGCCGGCAATGAGCCAAACAGCACAGCAATGGGGTGGCTATCAGGCTTGAGCGTGGCGGTGATGGTGCTGACCATGTGATGCACATTATAAAAGCTTTCAATGGCAAAGCGCACAGGCGTTTTGACACCACCTGTGATGGCATATTTGCCCAAGTCATTACGGAGCAAATCAACAATCATCAAGTTCTCACTGATGTCCTTACTACTCGTTGCCAGTGCTTGTTTGAGCGCATCATCGGCGGCAGGGTCAGACGCTCGGGGGCGAGTGCCTTTGATGGGTTTGGTGATGATATTGATTTGATGATTTTGTTGATAAAAAGTAAAAAACAGCTCAGGCGATACCGATAACAGCTCAAAGCCAGCTACTTGCAAAAAGCCTGCAAACGGTGCGTTGGTTTGTTGGAGTAGGCTAGGCAGATGCGCCGATAGTGCGCCTGTTTTTTTGGCTTGCCACGCTTGGGTGAGATTGATTTGATAGCCATCGCCAGCCAGTAGATAAGCTTGGGCTTGGTCAAAGGCGTGCGCATAGTCGGCCTTTGACCATAGGGGCGTGAGTGTCAGTGCAGTTTTCTTTGGTAAATCATCCAAGCCAAGCCCACCAATCATCTGCCCAAGTGTATCGATATCGATATTGTTATCATGACAAATCAGCTGATAGCCATCTGTGCAAGGACGCAGGATAATATCATAATGCCCAAAAAAACACGCAGGCATAGACTCATCAATGCCAATGCCATCATTGAGTGCGTGGGCGGCGATGTCATAGCCGACAAAGCCCATCAAGCCGTGCTGATATGATGGCTCGGTATCGTGCATATCAGGGCTTGGCTTGTGTGTATCCGCATAAGTGCATAGCTGTGCCATCAGATGCTCATAACTGCTTGGTAGCTGTTCATACCGATAATCCGCCATCGCTTGGCGTGTGGCGATGGTCAGTGTCTGTGCTTGTGCATGGCTTGTCATCTGCCAGCTGATTTTTGGCAAAATCCCAATCATAGGCTTGTGATGATTATTCAAAAAACACACCTGCCAATCAGCATGGCGGTGAGCGATGGCACAAGTCAGCTCGGCAGTGCTTAGCGTGCTTGGGATGATGATGTCAGTCATGATGGTCGATGAATAAAAAAAGACAAATTGTATAGCAAATTACCCAAAAACAAAACCCCCATCACGCCCACCGCTGTTATCAAACAATGGGCGGGCGTTTGGGCGTTGGGTCATGATTTATCCAATCACCAAAAATCCACACTACGCACCAATACAGGACGGTCAGTGGTGATGGTGACAGCGGTGATGGTGCGATCGGCGATGCTCTGTGGTAGGGGTAGGTGCACTGTACCAAGTCGATAGCTACCACTGTCGTGCTCGCTTGCTCTATCCATCAGGGCAGGATGTGTGGCAGGGATGGTTAGGCTGACGGTTTCGCCATTATCAAGCAGTAGAGCGATATCGACAGTCGTACCTTTGCCATCGGCATGACTGCCCACGGGGGCGATGTGTAGTGCAAGTGCGCTTGCGCCTTTGATGGCGGCGGTGGCTTTGGCACTGTGGTCGATATACGCCACAGGGGTGAGTATCTGCACCACGCCTATCTCAGGCTCAGGGCAAGCAGGCATGATAGCGGCTGCAGGATTCATCGGGTCTGAATAGGCGCAGTATTGGACGCCTGCGGATTTATCCAGTGCAGTTTCGCTGAATGCTTTGGCATCGACATAGCCGATGGCTTTTGGGCTTAGGGCAAGCCATCTTGCGCTGTGATTGGCCACTTGCTCAGGTAGTGGCGTGTGTGGGGTGAGTGGTAGGGTGCTATGTTTGCCTTGTAAGCTTGCACCGAACCAATCACTGATGACATCAAGTATCATCTGCTCATGCGCCTTATCGTCTTGACAGGCGATCATATCACAGCCACGACGGTCGTCAATGCCTGCTTTGGCGGCGGTGCGGTTGATGGACATATGACCAAAATGCGGCAGCTCCACCGTGCTTGCCACCGTGTTTCTCGGTGTGGTGGCATAGTGTGACAGCCACAGATTGGCAGATGCGCCGACATCGGTATCACGGCTACCGACGATGGCAAGATAAGGAATATCCATCGGCGCAGGCGAGATGTCAGCCAGCTCAAAGGTCTCATACGATGGCGCATAGGCTAGGATGCTTTTTAGATGATCGCCAAACAATCTTTTGGCAGTGTCTGTCATCTGCGCCGAGCGAGAATGGACAAACAAGCCAATATTGGTCAAATCCACAGGTGCAATCGCCGTACCCAGCTTATCATCACCGCCATTGGTCTGCTCGATGGTGCTGATGAATGGGCTGATGATATGTTGCCAAAGTAGCGTCTGATCATACGGCTCTTTGACCCCAAGCCCAATAAATGCAGGCGCAAGGTCAGGAATCACCACCGTAAAGCCAAGCTTGGCAAGATGCTCGCCGATATACTGCATCCCTTCGTCATAGCGTAGCTCAGCGACACCATCGGCGCATGGATAGCGTGATTCTAGGTCGGCGCAGTTGGGCGCACGCAGATGACTTAGGATAATCAGCGGTGTGGGCGTATCTGACTGCACTGGGGCGATGATTAGCCCACGCACAGGCGCAGTGTATTCGCCAACGCTGGCATTGCCATAGTCGATGGCGATGGTGGCGACTTGACCATCTGTGCTGTGGCGGACTTCGGTCGGGGCAGGTGTGCGAGTGGCGGCGGCTTTTGGGCCGGTGGCAAATTCTTCGTCCATGATTTTGGCATCGGTATCGTGCGTCAGGCTCGTGCTGGGTGTGGCTGTGTCATCAGATGGTGTGGGTTGTTCGGCTTGTGGTGTGCAGGCGGTCAGTAGGGCGGTGCACAGCAGGCTTAGGGCAAAGGCTTTGGGCAATAGCAAATGGCGCATAACTATCATGATTGAATGACTAAAAGCTTTATTGTAAAGCACTTTGGTGAAAAACAAAACCCCATCAAGGAATGGGGTGTATATGCATCGACTCACGACATTTTCTCGCAGTCTAGTTTTAAATTGCTTTTTTCATGGTGCGTTGTACGCACCCTACCGCACTAAGGACTAAGATTTCTTTTTATAGCAGTCAGATTGTTTGCTGTAAATAACATAGAATGAAATCCCTGAACCATCCAACATCTCCGAAAAACCAATATCATAAATGCTGAACCGACCCCCAATTCTTAGACACTAAGATTAACGGTTAAGGTTTAATCAAG
>NZ_CAMCBS010000058.1 GCF_945873075.1 uncultured Moraxella sp.
TCAACCAGTGCTTTGAACTCGGTGTCGCCTTTACGCATCATACAGCCATAGATTTCAAATGACTGTGGCTCGCCAACGATGTGCCATTTGGCAGGATCTTTGGCTTTGGCTTTTTCGCCAGCTAATAGGACATCGTCCATCATAAAGGCTTTGGCACGGCCATTTTCAAGCATCAAGAACGCTTCGCCGTGGTCTTTGGCTGAGATGATGTTGATGTTAAGTTTTTTCTCGTCGTTGAATTGACGGATATAACGCTCAGAAGTCGTACCTGCGGTGGTGACTAGCGTTTGATCTTTTAGATCTTCAAAGCTGTTGATACCTGAGTCGGTAGCGGTCAATAGACGAGTACCGATTTCAAAGAAACCGACTGAGAAATCGACTTGTTGTGCACGCTCTTCGTTGTTGGTGGTTGAGCCACACTCAAGATCGACAGTACCGTTTTGAACCAATGGAATACGAGTTTGTGAAGTTACAAGATTGTAGCGGACTTTTAGGTCAGGCATTTGTAGCTTTTCTTTGACCGCTTCAACCACTTTTAGCTGTAGGTCGTGCGCATAGCCGACAGGTTGATTTGGATTGTCAGCGATGTAAGAAAATGGGATAGATGAGTCACGGTGCGCCAGTACAATCGTACCTGATTGTTTGATTTTTTCAAGCGTGCCTTGTGTGTTACCAGCAGGGGCAGCAGCGGCATCAGTGCCGGCAGCCGCTTGTTCAGCAGGCTTATTACAAGCAGTTAGTCCAACAGCCGCAACGATGGCTAGACCCAAAGAAAGTGGTTTGATTTGAAACATTAT
This sequence comes from uncultured Moraxella sp., assembly GCF_945873075.1. GTDB lineage: Bacteria > Pseudomonadota > Gammaproteobacteria > Pseudomonadales > Moraxellaceae > Moraxella. The sequence goes on from NZ_CAMCBS010000058.1 coordinate 798, forward strand.
AATTTCCTTATAACAACAAGTCTGAGCGGTCAAACAAAAAAACATCACTGCAAAATAACCGCTCAACGGTAAAACAAAATCACCGTATTATTTAAAATAATCGAAAATTTGGACGAATGCAAGCAATGTTTAATGATTTATAGACAAATTTTGTAAGCTTATTGTAACATTTGATAGATGATATCAGTTGTAAAATGCCACCTTTGGAAGGTTATTTTGCAAAATTGTTCTATACAAATTGATAATATCATTAATACAAATCATCAATACAACCAGATTTTATCAAATAAAATAAAAGGCGTTACTAAGAACGCCTTATCATGGATAGCTAGGATTGTATGCAAAGAATAAAAATACATCTATTCACTGCTTAATAAATAATCAATAATCACCGGCGCATGGTCGCTAAACCATTGATCTTTATACACCCAAGCATTGACGGTGCGATCACGCCAATCCGGTGAGCAGGCTTGATAATCGATACGCCACCCGACATTCTTGGCACGGGCTTGACCCCGATTTGACCACCACGAATAGATGTCAGCATCATGGCGGACGACACGAAAAGTATCGACATAGCCAAGCTCATCATAGATATGATCAAGCCAAGCTCGCTCATGTGGCAGGCAGCCGGATGCTTTTTGGTTGCCTGACCAGTTTTTGATGTCGATACGCTTGTGCACGATATTATAGTCGCCACAGACGATGATGGATTTGTTGGCATCACGCCATACCTTTAGGATGTGGCGGTATTGTTCTAGGAAATGATCTTTGCGGGCTTGGGCGTCATCGCCTGATGAGCCTGATGGCAAGTACAGCGATGCGATGTGTACAGGCGTGTCGATGCCATGCGCTGATAAGTCAAATTCAGCCGTGATAAAGCGTCCTTGACTATCGGCAAGCTCAAAGCCTAAGCCATCTGTGACCGATACAAAGGGCAATCGGCTATAAATCGCCGTGCCTGCATAACCTGCGCGCTCGGCAGGGAATAGATGCGTGTGCCAACCATCGGGGCGAAATTTATCCGTCCACTGCTCATGAGTGATGCGGGCTTCTTGGATACACACGACATCGGCATCAGATGTGACTAACCACTCAAAAAAGCCTTTTTTCTCAGCAGAGCGTAGTCCATTGACATTGATGGAGACGATACGCAGCACTTTGGCGGGGTTGTCATAGATGGCTTTGGTGGGTACGACATCATTGGGCTTGACATCAAAGCTTGGCGTTACGCCTGTTGCCTTTGGTGCGCCTGCGGTGGCGGATTTGGCGATGCGTTTGGGCTTGATGGTGTCGGTCGCAGGTGGTGCAACTGATGGCTCGGCTTTGGGTAGAGCTTGTGAAGTGGTTTGGGTAGATGGCTTAGTGTTTAAAATTGATTTGGGTTTATTTAAAATAGATTTAACAGTCATAATCATCTAAAAAAAACAAAAAAGGGCGAAAACTCGCCCCATGCTACTTGGAACTTGATAAAATAGCAAGCAAAAATCTTACGATTTTATCAATGATTGGCTTTGATAATTGTATTTAATGACGCTCTTGCTATCATCTTAATTTTTGATTTGTTCATCAAGCAAGGTTTCTTCGCTTGATTTCCAATTATACGCCCCATACAGCACCATCTGCATCTGACGAGTACAGCGATGGAGCATGGCTTGTTTTTTGGCTTCAAGTTCATCGACGCTTGGGCGTTCGTCTTCATCGAGTAGATCAGGCATATAGGTCAAATCAAGCCAATCAATAATCCATGAGAACGACAGATTGACCCCAGTTTCGGCGAGTAAATAGCGATCTTCGATACTGATGTGCTCAAAGGCAGGCTGCATCCCTAGATCTTCACTCATAATCTTGGCAAAAGTGGCAATCTGCTCGCTGATGGCACGGCGAACCGCTTCAGAACCGCCAAAACGCTCGGATGCGATGAACTGCCAATAGCGTGGCTGAGCATTGACCGCCTTAAAAAATAGCTGAACGCTTTTGGCGATTTGTCGATCAAAGCTACGCTTGCGACCTAATTGCATATGCTCACGCAACATGGCAAGGGCGTTACCTAACTCATCTTCGACCAATGCCTTGCCAAGGCTTTCCATGTCATCAAAATGTCGATAAAACGCTGTCGGCACGACACCAACTTCACGGGTAACTTGGCGTAAGCTGATTGAGCTGTAGCCCTGACCGCTCATACACAGATCAAGCACCGCATTAAAAAAAGCTTGGCGTGTTTGGCGTTTTTTTTGTTCACGATTGGTGGATTTTTCGACGCTCATGGTTTGTCCATAAAATTGAGTGAATGACTGTATATTATCGACAAAAAGCCACACAGTTGCAAGTGATAAAGACTAAGATGATGATTTTTTATGCTAAAAATTGTTTACAAGTGTTGCAATCGTGTGGTTTGGATTGGATAAATAAAAAAATCCACCTGCAAGCAAGTGGATTTGACAA
>NZ_CAMCBS010000059.1 GCF_945873075.1 uncultured Moraxella sp.
GGATATTGAGCTGCTAGCCGATGCCAAACTGGTCGATACCAACTGGCGTCAAGAATTTCCGAATAACGCCATTCCATTTACCAGCACCATCGTATTTTTGGTGCGTGAAGGCAACCCAAAAGGCGTCACAGACTGGAGTGATTTGGCAACCAAAGGCACTGAAATCGTCATCGCCAACCCAAAAACCACCGGCAATGGTCGCTATGCATTCTTGGGTGCTTATGGCTACGGTCTGCATACTTTTAATAAAGACGAAACCAAAACCAAAGACTTTGCCAAACAGTTGCTTAGCAATGTCAAAGTCTTTGAAAACGGTGGCCGTGCTGCAACAACAACCTTCGCTCAGCGTGGCATTGGCGATGTGCTCATCACCTTTGAAAATGAAGCTAATGTCATCAAAGGCAAATTTGGTAATGTCGAAATTGTTTATCCAAGCTACACAGTCAATGCTGAGAACCCTGTTGCCGTTGTCAAGTCTGTTACCGACAGCAAAGGCACAACCGACGCTGCCAAAGCGTATCTGAACTACCTATCCAGCGATGAAGCGCAGGAGCTTGCAACCAATTTCTACCTACGCCCAAGCAATGCTGATATCCTGGCCAAACATCAGGATAAATTCCCTGCGATGACGACATTCTTCCCGAATGAAGTCTTTGGCGACTGGGCAAGCATCATGAGTACTTATTTCAGCGAAGGCGGCATCTATGACCAACTGGCTGTAGAAGCACAGAACAAATAACCCCATCACCTTATCACAATCAGTCAAGATATTGTCTTGGCTGATTTTTTTGTACTCAATATTTGTTAGCCAGCAGTAGTGGCTGATGCTATTGGTTGGACTTGGGATTGCTTGGAAGAAATTGCACTTATGCGATTTTGGAATAATAAAGAAAGTTTTTTGAGTTTTAACTATTTGCCAAGTTTCGATAAAGTAAGCATATCAACCGATGGTTATCTATTTTTAAGGAAAAGCAAATGAAATACGCCAAAAATCTCAGTCTAAGTGCGCTTGCCATCGCAAGCATCATCAGCCTATCCGCCTGCTCAAAATCTGAGCCGACTGCAAGCACTCAAGCAGGCACCAGTGCAGCCAAGGTCGAACTACTCAATGTATCTTATGATGTCTCACGAGATTTTTATAAAGAATACAATGAGTTATTCATCAAGCATTATAAAACCGCCAATCCTGATGTTACCGTCAGCATCAAGCAATCACACGGCGGCTCAAGCAAACAAGCCCTATCGGTCGCCAACGGACTACAAGCCGATGTCGTCACCATGAACCAAAATTCGGACATTGATTTATTGGTCAGCAAAAATCTTATCAGCAGTAATTGGCAAGAAAAACTACCAAATAAAGCCGTACCTTATACCAGTGCGACGGTGTTTCTCGTGCGTGCGGGCAACCCAAAAGGCATCAAAGACTGGTCGGATCTCACCCGTAATGACATCCAAATCGTCCTACCCAACCCAAAAACATCGGGCAACGGTCGCTATGCATTCTTAGGTGCTTATGGCTATGGTCTGCATAGCTTTAATAAAGACGAAGCCAAGACCGATGAGTTTATCAAAACTCTACTTGGCAATGTCGCTGTGTTCGACAGTGGCGCTCGTGCTGCGACGACAACCTTTACCCAGCGTGGTATCGGCGATGTGCTCGTCACCGCCGAAAACGAAGCCAATCACATCGCTCATAGCCTAAACAAAGGTGAATTTGAAGTCGTCTATCCAAGCTACACGGTTGCCACCGAGAACCCAGTGGCGGTCGTCGAAGCCGTCGCCACCAAAAAAGGCAGTGATAAAGTTGCTCATGACTATTTAGAATACCTATACAGTGATGAAGGTCAAGAGCTGGCAGCCAAGCTGTATCTACGCCCAAGCAATCCTGATATCCTAGCTAAGCATAGTGACAGATTCCCACAGATGACGACATTTTTGGTCAATGATGTCTTTGGCGCATGGGATAGCGTGATGAAAACTTATTTTGCTGATGGTGGTAAGTTTGATCGTTTAGCGATTAAGCAATAATCAGCCTACGATATACAGTATCTTTGATAACACCTTGCTATTTGGCAAGGTGTTGTTGTTTGTGATGGGTTGGGTTTTGATGGTGCATGGTATGCACCCTGCTGTACCATAATGCTATTTTATCAAATGCTCAATTTGTTTTAAGTCTGATATCGTAGGTATGGTAATCACCCCACTCGATTTATATTTATTTCCGTTCAAATCCTGTAAAAATCCACAAGTTCTGCATTCATAGACAAGCGATTTTTCTTTAACCACTATCAGTCCACCTGTGCCACAATTAGCGCAATCAAAGTCCGTTTCCAAAAAAAATAACTCTTCTAAACGACACCTAAATATCATGGCTAATGTTTTTGTATCTGTCTTAAATTTCGAGAAATTTTTCAGCCCACACATCAGATCCTCATGGTTGGTACAAGCAATAGGATAGTCCAAAACATTCAAATCTTTAAATTGGAAAATACCTTCAACTTCATCAAAAACTGTATCTGCCAATTCAGTCTGATGATTGTTAATCCATTCTATCAAAGACTCGGCAATTATTTGATTGTTGGCATTGTTGTGAATCAGTAATTCTATACATTGTATAAGACTGCCAATCAGCGACTTTTTAACCCGCCTGCGAGCCTGATATTTTCTTATCATAAAATTCTCTTACAAGTGTGTAGGGTGCACACCGTGCACCATTGATTGAATAGTTTTTATGGTGCATGATATGTACCGTAATGAACTTCTACCAATTCCACAGTACCGCCTTTATATCCACAATTTCACCATCATAACATGACACTTTTATGTATCAAATAGCATCATGAACCGACCCCCAATTCTTAGACACTAAGATTAACGGTTAAGGTTTAATCAAGG
>NZ_CAMCBS010000060.1 GCF_945873075.1 uncultured Moraxella sp.
ATACAATCAATCACAGTATGAACGACGACCATATAATAAGGCTCATCAGGTCTATCTTCTAATATCACGGGATATAAAGTTGCGTGTTTGTCCCAGATATCCGACAGAGCATCTACTGCTTTTTGATTGATAAAATGCTTAGAGCCTCCCACGCAATCCGTTACTTTTTTAAGTTTTTTTCTACCATTGAGATATTGTACAAGTGTTGTCGTAGTCCACTGTTCAAGCGGTGGCAATGGCTTGCCAAGCACAGGGCTATCCCACAATATACGCTCGTTGTCTTGTTCTGTTTTGCCACCGTACTCAGCATATTTTAGACTTGGATTAAACCATTTATAAATCATGATAATACTCCCATCATGTTGATCGACTGTTTAAGGGGGGTGAATTTGTTTTCTAATAATTTATCTCTGATTATTTGCAATTTGATACATGACATCACCACCCCTACCCACAAAAAAAAGCGTTTGCACGATACAGTTGCAAACGCTTATCAGCCATCAGTGCTTAAACTTCACCACTTGCTCGGCATTTGGGTAATGATGGTCATGCTCGACATCACACTCTTCGCCAATGGTATTGCCCTGCTTATCTTTGGGCTTATGGATGTAGCCTGTGCGTTCGGTGACGGGCAGATACTCATGTTCCCACACCATCACCGCTTGCATACAGGTGGTGCGTTGTGCGTCGGTGAGTTTTTCGCCATTTTCCCAGCGACCAATCTCAATGGCGGTGCGGAATTTTTCGACGATTTCAGGGGTTAGGCTGTCTAGGATATCTTGTTTGTTCATTGTAGGATTCCTTATGTACGCTTGGCTGTCGTTGGGTTATTTATCTAGGGCAAATTCTTCGCTGTATAAGTTCCAGTTCAGCTTGGTGCGACACGCTTCATAAAAACTATAACTGTCAGGGTGCAGTAGCAGTAAGGTCTTGTCATGCTTGGCAATCAGTAGCGTCTGATCATTCTCAAGCGGTGCTGATGCCTTGCCGTCTGCACCCACCATCGGCTGCGTGCGGTTGTCCTTGTGGATATTGATAGCAATCTGACAGCTACCTGCCACCACCAGCGGACGACTAGATAGTGTATGCGGATGCATCGGCACAAGACAAATCGCATCAAGTGTCGGATGGATAATCGGCCCGCCTGCCGAGAGTGCATAGGCTGTCGAGCCGGTTGGTGTCGCCACAATCAGCCCATCAGCGTGCTGACGATAGACATCGTGCTGATTGATTTTTAGTTTAAAATCAATGGTATGCACCGATTTGCCTGCGTGTAGGACAATGTCATTGAGCGCGACATCTTCATGGATGACTTCATCGGTTGGATTGCCTTGTTCGTCATTTTGGACGATGCGAAATTTTAATAAAAACCGCTCAACCAACCAATATTGCCCATCGAGCACCTGACCGACTTTTTCGGTCAGCTCATCAGGATTGACATCCGCCAAAAAGCCCAATCGACCACGGTTGATGCCCAATACAGGCACATCTGTCCCTGCCATCACGGATGCTGCTTGGAGCATCGAGCCATCACCACCAACGACGATGACTAGGTCGCAATGCTCGCCCATCTTTTGGCGTGGCACGATTTTTAGGCGGACGCCATCAATCTGATCAAAATCAATCAAAATGCCATCAATCGCCGCTGTCTCGGTATCGATGACCACCGACAGTTGGCGTGCGTTCAGTAGCCCAATCAGCTCATTGAGCGTCTCAACCACGCTGGATTTGCCTGCTCGACCCATCAGACCGATACGACGAAATTGGGGGCGTTTTGGGTGATTATTAATAAAATTTGACATGATACTGCACTTAGCGACAAATTAAAGGTGTATGATACCCAAATTCGCCCATCAACACAATAAAACTGATGGTTTGGGCATAAATTTTATACCATCTTGACAAAAACCCTTGTATTTTGTATTGTTAAACACATATATAGATTTCAATACAATGAACAACTTTTGAATAATTTGACTTAAATCATTTGGCTCAATTATTTGACTTAATCATTTGACCCAATTATTTAATAAGGAACTTGATTTTATGGCAAATCCCATCATCAGTCGCACCACACTCATGACAAGCAGTGTCGCCATGCGTACCAAAGGCGTGGTCGCCAAGAGTGCATTTTTGTTGAGCTTGGCAGCGGTGTCAGGCTTTGGTGTGTTTTTTTATGCATTGGCAGCAGGTCTGTCATCAGGCATTTTGTATGCGATGGCGATTGTCGCTGTATTTGCAGGGATGGGGCTAGGTCTAGCTAGCTCATTTAAGCCACATCTTGCCAAGTCGCTTGCTGTGCCTTATGCGCTGACCGAAGGTGTGCTATTGGGTGCATTTAGCATGATTATGTACCGTATGTATCCTAGCGTACCACTGTCAGCACTGTCGGCGACCTTTATCACCGCTGCGGTGATGCTGAGCTTGTATGTCACAGGCATGATTAAGGTAACGGACAAATTCCGCTCTATCATCACATCCGCCATCATTGCCATCGGTATTTTGTACCTTGTACAGCTTGGCTTTAGACTGTTTGGCTCAAGCTTACCGCTACTGTTTGACGGTGGCTTGGTGGCGATTGGCTTTAGTGTGTTTGTGACTTTGATTGCGTCATTTAGCCTGTTGCTTGACTTTGATAATGTCGAAAAAGGCGTACAATACGGTGTCGGTCGTGAATACGAATGGGTGTTTAGTATCGGTATTTTATCGACGCTTGTGTGGATGTATATTGAGTTCTTGCGCTTGATTGGTTATCTACAAAATGAGTGATAAATCATAGCTACCAAAAAAAATCCGCTTAATATATGAACCGCACCCCAAAAGTTAGACAACCTTTGGGGTGTTTTTATGACCAAATAC